>WYBW01000136.1 GCA_011525685.1 Verrucomicrobiia bacterium | reverse complement strand
GGTTGCTGGCCTGCCTCGAAGCGAAAACGCTTGATCGGAGAGAGCAAAATGTTATGAAACCAACGTCTCAGGGGTGGGTGGTTTTGAACCCGCGAAAAGTGGGTGGTTTTAACCCGCGAAATGACACAGAACAACGGCGACCTCATCATGGCCGATGGCTTCCACCGCTTTCGAGCGGCGAGCCGGGCACGGCTCAAACATCTTTACGCTGAGATTAGGCAAGGAACCCGCAGGGACGCCCTCAGATTCGCGCTCGCCGCCAACCACAAGCATGGACTCCGGCGGACAAACGCGGACAAACGGCACGCGGTTAGAATGGCACTGGCAGAGTTTGGAAATCTCAGCGACCGCTTGCTGGCCGAATTGTGCTGTGTCAGCCAGCCGTTTGTGGGGAACGTGCGGCAACAACTGATAACGGATTTCAGTTCCACGCCCCGGCTGGGCAAAGACGGAAAACTCAGAAGCAGACGAACCACAAACGGCGAACCCGCCCGCGCCCGGCAGGATGTTGAGCGCCAAGGCCGCCCTGACGGTGAGTTGGGTAATCGAGCGTTCATGAAAGTGGCCGAACTGCTGTCTGGGGTACAGGAAAAGATTGAAGCGTTGGCACGCCGCCACCCGGACAAAACAGATGCGGTGCTGGCTGCTGTGCGCAAGCTGCGGTCAGACTTGCTCCAACTTGAGAACCACCTTCGGGGCTTCAAGCTGCGATGATACTCCGCTTTCCCGGTTCCAAGTCCAAGCTGCTGCCGTTCCTGCGGCCGTACATCGACAAGCTGGTGGATGGCCGGGACTCGTTCCACGACACCTTCATCGGCTCTGGCGCGGTGCTACTGGACACGGCCCGTCGTCACCCCGATCTGAAGCTCTGCGCCAACGATGCTGACGCTGGGCTGATCGCCTTCTGGAAGATCGTAACTAGCAAATCGGTCGCGCCGTTTTGCGAACGAATCCTTTCCACCAAGCCGACCCTTGACCTTTACGACGCTGTGCTGGCTTCAACGCCCACGAAGCTGGAAGACGTAGCGTTCAAGTTCTACTTCCTTAACCGCACCAGCTTTTCCGGCCTCTGGCGCGGCGGGCCGATGGGCGGCTACACTCAACGGAGCCGATGGAAAGTGGACTCGGAGTGGCGTCCTGAAAAGTCGGTGGCGGACATCATCGAAGGAAATCGCCTGTTGCACGGCAGGCTGGTGCTGACGTGTCTGTCGGGCACCGAGTACGTGGCCAAGAATATCCGGCAACCGTTGTTTGTTGATCCTCCCTACTTTGAACGTGGCAACCGCCTGTATTCCCAGAAGATGACGCTGGCGGAGCATCTCCGCCTTTCACGTCTGCTTCACAAGGGGCGCTCGTGGGTTTTAACACTGGACGACAATCCCGCCGTTCGACAGTTCTACGCGTGGGCACGTTTGCACGCCATCCCCGCCCGCTATCATCTCGATACGCTCCGGCGCAGACGTGCCTCAGCGCAGGAGCTAATCATCACGCCGCATTGATCTTGGCGTTGTGACGGAGCCGGGCATGACGCTCCGTTGGGATCGAGCAGGACAACGTAGACATTATGATGGTCGCCTGATTCCAGTTTCGAGCGAAGCTGTCTGAACGTCCGGCGCTTCATCGGCACCACGCTTAACCCGCCACCCCGCCCGTGTACATGTCATACACGTGCTGGTACACCGCGTCGCACTTGGTCTGGTAGATGGCGGATGTATACACCGGCGGGAGCTTGTCCAACCATTCCTCGATGCACAGCCGCACCGCCGCCCGCGTCTGCTGCCGCTTGCGCCAGTCGAGCACCAGCGCCTTTGCCTTCAACGTCTGGAGCATGTCCTTGGCGACCTTCTTGACTTGCTTTTCCTCCTTCGCGCTGATGTCCACGCGGGGCTTGGTCAGGATGTCGAAGATCGCCAGTTCTTCCTCGGTCATCTGCTCCCGCACATGGCGCTGTTCTTCCTCGTTCAACTTCTTGGCGAACTTCAGCAGTTCCTCGAAGATGGCTTCCACGTTCGCGGACCCGGCGTTGTACTCGTCAATCAACTCCTGAAACTTTTCCAAGAAATCAATCCGCGTCCGGTTCTGGGCCAGCATGGCCTGTAGCTTGGCCGTGATCGCCGCCCGCAACCGCTCAATCTCCGCCCGCTTGTGCGCCCTCTTGAAAAACTTCCGCAGCGCATCGAAATCAATCCGGCTCAGGTCCAGCGGCTTGGCATCTTCTTTGATCGTGTAGCCGCTGGTGCCGATGGACTGGTCCAGCACGCCCTCGATCTGCTGCATGCCCCCGGAAATGTCCACCGGCGGCTGCAACGCCCGGATCATGTCCGCCAGCGTCATGAACAGGGCGCAGTACGGCGCAAACTGACTGGCTGCCGGGTCCGGCAGGATCGCCCGGTAAACGACCGTAGTACGCCCTGCCAGCGCGAGGAACTGCCGCTTGGAATCATCGGACACCAAGATGGCTTCCCGCGCATCTTGTAGCGCCTTCACGCGTTCCAGCGCCTTGGTCTGGAGGATCGCGTCCACGTCCACCCCGCGCTGTTTACAGAAGTCCACCGCCTCGACGATGGCCTTCTTCAGCATGGCAATCAGTTCCGCCTTCTTCTCGACCGGCGTCGGCCCGCCACCGCCACCCGCGCCGCCACCGGCGTAAATGGCCAGCGCCTTCTGCAAATCACGGAACACGCCCACGTAATCCACGATCAACCCATTCACTTTTTCGCCGAACACCCGGTTGGCGCGGGCAATGGTCTGCATCAAGGTGTGATTCCGCAGCGGCTTATCGAGGTAGATGGTCGAACAACTGGGCACGTCGAAGCCGGTCATCCACATGGCGCACACGAACACCAGCCGGAATGGATCGTCCGGGTTTTTGAACTTGGTTTCCAAGTCCTCCTTCACCATCCGCTGCCGGTGCGGCGTGATGTCCAAACCCTTGGCCTTGAAATCGGCGACCTCGTTCTGCGCCTGTGACAACACCACCGCCATGTCGGTGGTCTTCATCCAGTTCAACGTGTCGAGGATGGCGTCCTGTTCCTCCGGCGCGGCCTTGGCCAAGGACTTCTTCAACTCGGCTTCGTGCGCCGCCCACGCCGCCTTCACCTTGTCGTACATCCGCACCGCCGTCAGCTTGTCAATGCAGACCACCATCGCCTTGCCCTTGAAGCCGCGCCCGGTGAAGTGCCGCACGATGTCCGCCGCGATCTTGTCCAGCCGTTCCTCGCGGGTAATGAGGTGATACTGCTTGCCCAGCACCCGCTCCAGCTTCCGCTGCTGTTCGTCGTCCAGTTCCGCATCCTCGATCACCCGGTAGATGTCGTCGTTCAACTGCTCGTTGGTCAGTTGTAGCTCAGGAATGCGGTTTTCGTAGAACAGCGGGACCGTCGCGCCGTCGTCCACCGATTGCTTGAAATCGTAAACACTGACGTAATCGCCGAAGACCTCCTTGGTCTTTTCCTCGCCCGCGATCAACGGCGTGCCAGTGAACCCGATAAACGCCGCCTTGGGCAGCGCATCGCGCATGTTCATGGCGAAGATGTCGTACTGGGTGCGGTGCGCCTCGTCGGTCATCACGATGATGTCATCCCGGTTCGACAGCTTGGGAAACCGCTGGCCCTTCTCGGTTCTGAACTTCTGGATCAATGTAAACACATAACGGTGATCCTCGGTGAGCAACTGCTTCAGATGCTCCGCGCTGGTGGCCCGCACCCGATCCTCCGGCTCCGTGACCGCGCCCACGCTGGCGAAGTTCTTGTACAACTGATCGTCCAGTTCGTTCCGGTCGGTGACGCCCACGAAGGTCCAGTTGCCCGGAATCTTCCGCAGCACCTTCTGGGCGAAGAACACCATCGCGTACGTCTTGCCGCTGCCCTGCGTCTGCCAAAAGACGCCTAATCGAGTGTGCGTCTTACCCTCATCCCCAACCCTTCTCCCAAGGGGAGAAGGGAGCTTGGCCGCGATGCGCTCCAACACTATTTCGGGCTGCTCAAGCACGAGTTCATTCGGAAAGCGGACGACTTCCAAGCCGAGCGATTTCAAATAGGCGTCGCGCTTGTGGTCTTTTTTCTGCGCAGCGGTCGTGTTGTGAACCGCGCCGTCGGTTTCCACAACGAGCTTCGCCTCGTGACAGTAGAAATCGGTGAGATAATCACCGAACTGGTGCTGGCGTCGAAACTTCAATCCAAGAAACCGCCGGTTGCGCAGCAGTTCCCACAGGACATCCTCCGCCGGTGTTTGCTTCTTCCGAAACTCGCGCGCCCTCTCAACCAGCCCAACGAATTGAAATCCGCCTCGGTAGTTTGTCATCTCTCTCTCCCTTTGGGAGAGGGTCGGGGTGAGGGTTGCGAGCAGTGCCCTGATCGCATTGTTTACGCCGAGGTACTGGTGGTTCTTGGCCACGACCTTCCTGATCTTGCCGCCCTTTTCCTCGAACAAGGTGAAGTTTTCCACCAAGTCCAGCAGCCGGGTCTTTTCGCACGTGCCCTTCACCAGCGTTTCCAACGACACGCTGCCCGGCTCCGCTTCGCTGCTGATCTTCTTCCAGTCGCAGTAATGCTCCCACGCCGCCGTCACGCTCCCCATCCTGCCCTCGACGCCGTTGGAAACGAGGATCAGGCCGTTGTAAACAAACAACTGGGGAATGGTCTGGCGGTAGTCGCGGATGTTGTCCTTGAACGCGGCCTCAACCCGCTCCGTCACCGCTTTGAACTCAGCTACAACCAGCGGCAGGCCGTTGATGAAACCCACCAAGTCCGGGCGGCGCTTGTACATCTCGCCCGTCACCCACAACTGCGACACCAGCAGGAAGTGGTTGTTCGCCGGGTTGTCCCAGTCAATGACCCTGATCCGCTCCGGCACCAACTCGCCCTCCGGGTTGCGGATTTCCACCTTCACGCCGTTCTTGAGCAGCGCATAAACCTCCCGGTTGGCGGCGGCCAACGACATCACGCTGCGGTCGCGGATCAACTCGGTCACCGCCGCGTCAATCGCTTCCGGTGGCGCTTTGGGGTTTAACTTCTTCAGTGCCGGGACCAGATGCCGCAGCAGCACGACCTCGCCCGCGCTCTCCCGGCCCAAAGTGCCGCCGGTGCCGAAGACCTCATCGAACGCGCCGATGGTCTGCCAACCCAGCCCGGCCAAAAGCTCAATGGCGGGCTGCTCGATCAGCGTGTCTTCGGAGTAGGCGCGTGGCATGGGTTAAAGCAAATCCATCTGCCGCTCGTGCGGGATCGGGAACACGCCGATGATGACCCACGGATTGGGAGCAACAAAATGGAACTGTTGGGTCGTGCCGAGGAAGAAATGAAGGTCCGTCCGGCTGAATTCAGCCAGATACTTTGCCCGCACCTTCTCCAGCGCGGTCGGCTCATCCCCGTGGCGGCGCAGGCAATTCCAGTACAACGCACCCGCCTCCCAATCCAGCACCTGCATTTCACTCTCACGTCCGTCGGCGTCCGTGAACCGATATGAAAAGCTGAACGGCAGCTTTGGAATCACCTGAAACGTCTTGCGCCACGCTTCCTCGGCAAACAGTTCCCCTTGATTCCACTGGTTGCGCATTTCCGCCAGTTTGCCCTCGTCCCATTCGCGGGTGTCTTCCTCCCACACGAAATCCTTAATCGTCGCCGGTTTGAACACCGCCAGCGACAGCGTGTTCGCTTTCGCGCCCTCAATCAGCGCCTGCAAACGCGTATGCACCGTCGCCTTGCCCAACAACAACTCGCGCCGCTTCCGCCAGTTGGCGTCCGTGCCTATATGCCCCACTGGGACCAACTGCCGCATGTCCGCCGGATGGCGCGTCTCCGGGCGCGGATCGGTGCGGCTTCTGACCAGATCACACTCCAGCCAGTCGAACTTGCGATACTGCTCCGCCTCGTCCAACCGCCGGAAAGGCACCGGATAGATTCGGACCCATGAGCCATCCTCCCGCACGCCTGCCGTGCAGACCGTTTCCCCGTACTTCCGTGAGAGCGTTGGGTAGGTTTTGACGGTGATGAGGATGCGGTCCTTGGCCATGCGTTCCTTTCGCCACTCACAAGTGATGCGCCCTCATGCTCGCGCCGCCCATGTGCTCCAACGCCTCGGCCACACAATGCCGGTGGCACTGGCACACCTGCGCCTCATAACACGTCAACGCCACCCGCTCGCCTTGCTCAATCCAGCCACGAATCTTCGACAGCGCCGCGCCCTGTTTCGGCAAATCGTGCCGCCGGTAATGGGCGAACAATGCGTCGTAGTCCGCCTGCGTTTCGAGATTCCGCCGTTCATCGGACGCGATACCCAGTTCCGGCAGGTGTTCGTACCGGATGCCCACACCCTCGCACGCCTTGCTGAGCGTGCCCTTGGAGAACCCATACTTCCGGCTCAACGGATTCCGCCGCACGTCACACAACACCGTCACCCCATCGCGCAGCAGAGCGTTCAAGTAACCCTCCAGAGTCCGGCCTTCGTAGCCGATGGTCACCAACCCGGCGGGTTTCCGTTTGGGTCGGGCCGCCGCGATGTGCGCCAGCGTCTCCGGCTCCAGCCGGAGTTTGTCGAGGATTTCACTCCGCGTCGCGTAGTAGGGATGCCGCCGATACTGCTCGGCGAGCAGGGCGTTCCCGCGCAGGTTCGCGTGGCGACGGTAGAACCCCGCGACGCGCAACGGCTCCACCGCCTGCTTGCGGGCTGCCGCCTGCCCGTCGCCCGTCAGCTTCCAATTCTGGTCGTCGTCCGCCAGCAAGCCCTCGGCAATCAGCTTC
The DNA here is from genome assembly GCA_011525685.1 of Verrucomicrobiia bacterium. Classification (GTDB taxonomy): domain Bacteria; phylum Verrucomicrobiota; class Verrucomicrobiia; order Limisphaerales; family JADLHS01; genus WYBW01. Next base: position 47,498 of record WYBW01000136.1, on the reverse strand, counting down.
CGCTTGTCCGCGTAGGACGTGAACGAGAACGCGCCGAACTTGTAGGGCACGAACTCGTAGCTGGGCGTGGCCTCGCACTCCTGCGTGTAAAGGAACAACAACTTCTGAAAATCCGTGTGGCCCACCGGCTCGCCCACCGCGTCCAGCAGGGTCAACAACAGCCGTTGGCGTTCAAATAGCATGGCTCAGGATAATCTCAGCCGGGCGCGAACCTCAATGACCGGTTTCTCAACGAACAGGTCTTCTGAAAACTCACCGCTCATAGTGGAGATGCAGGGCACACTTCGATGGGACGTTCTCTACTCAAATAAGAACCCTCTGGAAACAATGGACTTCCACCAGTTGGCCGTTTGGCACTCAATCAAGCCTGTCGCCCGCCCGGTTTGCGCCGTTGACATCCCGGCACGCGGGATTACAGTTTCCCCGGATACGGCCTCGGCCCAAACTGTCACCGTATGGTGAGCGTTCCGCAAGGATAGGGCCGGGGCCTTCTTCATTTGGGCCAGAACTGGACATAAATCTCCCGATGCGCAATCAGACGGCGGTAGCGTTGCGCGTCATCCTTCCGCGTGTAGCTTCGGGCCACCGCGCCGCACACCATGTCCGCCAGTTGCACGAGGTTGTTCTTCCGTGAATCCTGCACCTTCACCTTGCGGATGAACCGGCTGCCGGACGGCTCGTTCACGCGCTTCCGCAGGTAGCTGCCAAGCTGCCGTCGGAACTCCCGGCTGCCGCTCCCGTCAATCACCACCGTCGCCTGATCCAGATGCGGCTTGGCGTTCTCGAACACCAGCCCGCAGGTGTATTTGTAAAACGACTCCTTGAACCGGAAGCCCGGCCCGGTGAGCTTCCGCTTGTTGATGACGATGCTGAAATAAAACCAGCCATGCCCGGCCACGGCGGACAGAAACGCCTCGCGATTATCTCCCTTCAACTTGTTGAACTTGAACTCGAACTCAGGGGGTAGACCCAGTTCCCCCTTGAGCGCCTCAATCCGCTGATCCGCCGCCAGTGCCTCCTCGTTGTCCTCAAACGCCACCAGCGTCACAATGAAATAATCCGACGACCCGGCGTTCAGCTTCAATCCGGGGTCGCCTGATTCATCAATGAACACCAGCATGGGCGGCTCACTTTGCTCCGCTGCCGGTTTCGAGGTCCAGCTTCGACACGTCCAACACGCCGGAAATTAGCTTGGGCAAGAGCAGGTCGCGGGTCCGGCGGAGAATCTGGTTCTTCCGCTGCAAATTCCGAATCATGTCCAGCTTCGGCTCCACCAAATCGTTGAACACGCTCACAATTTCCACAGGCGGCTTCAAGACCGTGAAGCTCTTGATGACAACCTGACTCACGTTTTGCTGGGCGGCTCCTTGGCGCAGGTTGATGAGGTCCGTTCTGCGCACCAGCAATGTGAGGAAGGCAAACGCGTGGCCGAAACCGGGAATCTTCGGCAAGACTGCGCAACACGCTTGGTTCGTGGCAGCAGGCTGGGCGAGTATGCCCAACTGTCCAATGGTCGCGCCATACATGGCGATCAGAACCGTGTTCGTTGGAAACACCTTGGCGGATGAGTTTTCGAGTCCAAGCGTGGTAATCTTCTCGTCCGTCTCAAAGATGAAGCTGTCCTGAAGCTCCTGTGTCTTTACCCAATTGGTATCGCCGCCGTAGTAATCAGGCACTTTGCGGCTAGGCGTTCCTCCTGATGCGGTGCGATAAATGTCCTCGAACTTGACCACTTCCCACCCCTGCGGGATGGGGCCGAGCGGGGAGGCGACGCGTTTGACTTGGGCGTGGCCGGGGAAGCGGAAGTGGACGAACCACTCCCGGTAAAGCGCCTGCGCCATCCGCTCCAAGAGTTGTATCCGCCGCGTGTTGTTCTCAATCAGGTCGTCGTAGGCGGAGAGGATGCTGCCAATCCGCTGCTGCACGGGAAGGGGAGGTTGAGGAACTTCAAAATCTTCAATCGTTGATTTCGTTAAAGCCTCACGCGTAGCTCCACCTTGTGCGAGGGCGAGCAGACGACTCTTAAACTGCGGGCTGTTGATGCAATACAACACGAACCGGGCATCAGCCTTCTCAGGATGAACGCGAACAATAGCGACATGCTGGTTGACCCGCGCCGGTAGATACTTTGGATCGACCATGCAGCACCGAGCAACGGACGCGCCGGTGATGTTCAGGAGGATGTCGCGCTGCTCAACGGTCACGTTCTCCAACTCATCTGCTTGCTCTTGGTCGATGAAAGCGAGGTCATTTTCGGTGAATCTGAAGTCGTAAACGTTCAAACTGCGGATCAATGAAATTCCATCTGTCTTGTATCCGTTCTTTCCACCACGCGGCGTTGCGCCACTCCCGATCTTTGAAGTGATCTGTTTGAGCCGCTTGAGCGGCCACTTGATCGTAGCCGCCATCCTCATGCCTCCAGAATCTTCGCCGCGTTGCTGGCGATTCGATCTTCCAGTTCCCGTGCTTCGGCATTGAGGGTTTCCAGTTCCTCGGTCAGTTCCTCGAACTGTTCTTTGAAGTCGGCGTCGCTGACTTCCTCGCCCGGAGCCACGCCCACGTAGCGGCCCGGATTCAGGCTCCAGCCCTGCGCCTCGATTTCCTTCCGCGTCGCCACCCTGCACAAGCCCGCTACATCGGCGTACTTGAGCTTGGGGAACTTCTCCTTGAGCAGCTTCTCGGACCCGCGCTCGAATTCCGGATCCTTGCCCCGGTAGAGCCGCACAATGTTGGCCAAGAATTCGACCTGCTCCGGCGTGAATTCCCGGTGGGCGCGGTCAATCTGCCGGTAGATGTGCCGGGCGTCTATAAACAGAACGGTATCCGCTGACGCGATCCCGTTCTGTTTACCCTCACCCGTCGCTTCGCGACACCCTCTCCCACTGGGAGAGGGTTGGGGTGAGGGTTCGTGGCTGGCTTTCCCCTTATCAAAGAACCAAAGGGTTGCCGGGAGAGTCACGGTGTAAAAGAAATTGGGGCCAACCGCCACGATTACGTCCACCGCGCCGGACTGGATTAGCTTCTTGCGGATTTCCAGTTCGGACCCGCGTGCGTCCGCCGCCGAGTTGGCCATGACGAACCCGGCCCGGCCCTTGGGGCTGAGCGCGTGGTAGAAAATCTGAATCCAGAGGTAGTTCGCGTTGTCGGTGCTGGGCAGGCCCAACCGGAAGCGCGGGTCGTCCTTGAGCTTCTCTTTGTCCACACCGCTCACGTTGAACGGCGGATTGGCCATCACGAAATCAAACCGGCCCACGCAGTCGAACACGTCTTCGTAGTAGGTGTTGGCCTGCCGGATGTCGCCGCTCAGGCCGTGGACGGCGAGGTTCATCTTGCAGAGCCGGATGGTTTCCGCCACGCGCTCCTGCCCGAAGATGCTGATTTCGGTGCTGGGATTCCGCCGGTGATTCGCCACGAACCGGGCGCTGGACACGAACATGTTGCCGCCGCCGTTGGCCGGGTCGTAGAGCCGACCGTGGAACGGTTCGATGACCTCGACGATCAGGTTGACCATCGAAAACGGCGTGAAGAACTCGCCGCCTTTCTGGCCTTCCTTCATGGCGAACGCGCCAAGGAAATACTCGTAGATTTTGCCGAACGCATCGCCGCCGATGTCGTCGGGGATGCCGGACATGATCTTGAGCAGTTCAACCAGCGTGGCGTTGTCAATGCGCTGGTAGGACTTGGGCAGCACGTCCTTGAGGTCGTCGTTTTCCTGCTCAATGGCCTTCATGGCCTCGTTGAGCTTTTTGCCGATGTCAGCGGATTCCGGCAGTTGGAGCAGGTTGGAGAACCGGGCTTCCGTGGGAATGTAAACAACACCTTTGGCCTGATAGTCGGTCTTGCCGATGGTGCGCCGCCCGGTGGATTTGCCCTTCAGTTCGGCCTCGACCTTGGTGAACGCGCTGTCCGCGAACCGGAGGAAAATCAGACCCAGAACCGGCGTGGAGTACTCGCTGGGGCGCAGCGGTGAATTGGCCCACAGTTGATCCGCCGCCGACCAGAGCCGCCGTTCCAGTTCCGCCAAGCCGTTGCCGTTTGAGGTCTTGTTGTTCATCGCGTCCCTCACGGGATGCCCGGCAGAATAGGCTTTCTGTAAACAACGAGCAAGGCAGCATCCCACGCCGACCCGAACCATTTCCCGCCTGATGCCTCATCGCCGCGCACCGTCCTTCGGACGCGGTTCATCGGGTAGATTTCCGCTTGTTTGGCCTGACTCTTTCAATCGCCCGTGCGCCATGCGGATGAACCGGGGAACCAGTTCGATGCCCACGAACCGTCTGCCGTTGGCCAAGGCCGCGACGCCGGTCGTGCCCGTCCCCGCGAATGGATCAAGCACAACGTCGCCGACCGCGCTGCCCGCCTTCACGCACACGTCTGCCAGCGCCACCGGCATCACCGCCGAGTGAGCGCCCCGGAACTTCTCCGCGTTGATCGTCCAGACATCGCGGCGGTTCTTGCCGTTCGGGTTCATCAAGGTGCCGTACTCAGCCCGCGTGATGCCGCGCATCCCGTTGACCGCCCGCTTATCCTTGGAAAAGGGATTTGTGCGTGGTCGCTCCGTCAGGCCGGACGCCTGCGCCTTGCGTATACAATCCACGGCCCATTCGCTGTCATGGGGTTCAAGGATGGCGTCGTAGTCGTAGAAGTATTTCGGCTTCTTCGAGAACAGCAGCATGGCCTCATGCGCCCGTGTCGGTCGGTCTTTGACCGGTTCCGGGGTGCTGGCCTTGGCCCAGACGATCTCCGCCCGCCAGTACCAGCCGCGCCGCTTCAGTTCCAGCGCCAAGCGCCACGGGATGCCGACCAGTTCCTTATTCTTGTAGCTGTCGTCGATGTTCACCCAGAGCGTGCCGTCGTTGGTCAGGGTGCGATGAACCAGCATAAAAATGTCGGCCAGCCGGTTGATGTACTGGTCCGGGTCCGTCTCTTGACCGATCTGATCCGCATGGTTGCCGTAGTTGCGCTGTCGCCAGTACGGCGGCGACGTGATGCAGGTTTTGAACGTCCTTGCGGGGAGGTTGGCCAGCACGCGGCTGGCGTCACCTTGAAACAGGGCGTAGCGATCAAGGTTGTATACATTGAACGCGCCCAACTGCTGATGGCGCTCCCGTTCCGCCAGCGCCTGCATGGTCAAAGCCCGCGCTACGTCATTGGCCGACTTCAGGCCCGCCGCCGGGCTAATTTGCTGCGAGAGGCTCGCTGCCACGGATGCGGGCACGCGGAAGTGCAGGATCGCGGTTTTGCGCTCTGGCAGCGGCTCATACGGGGCTGCTTTCATCTGGGCCAAAGTGTAGGAGGCAAAGCAAGTGTATACAAGACTCAATCAGGTTCTGGTCCGTCGTGGGCGTAATTAGGGCATGAGCTTGATTATCCTCGCACCCGAAATGCCCAAACCCGCGCCGGAGCCGATCCGGGCCGCAGTCGTTGTGGACCGCCTCGACCGTAAACTGATTGCTGGCGTCGAGGGCCACGGCGACCAGCCTGCGCCCGTTTGGCCCCTTGTCCACCGGATCATCGCCGACGAAAACCCGCCAAGCCGGGCACACCGGCGGCAACTTGTAGCCCGGCTCCTGTGCCGCCTGCGCAGCCTGATCCACGCCGGACGCATCCAGCGCGAGGGCAAGGGCCATCTGCGCCTGCGAGAACCGGGAACGCCGCCGCCAGCACCCGCGCCAACACCAGCTACACCGTTGAAAAACTGGCCGCCCGCGCCGGACCCAATTGTCGGCGACTGGGGCGGTCTTCAAACCGGCGGCCCACGCACACGAACCTTTCGGGTGTGACCGGCTGACTTGCGTTAAACAGATGGAACTCAAATGGAAAACTGCCCACGGCCCAAGAACGCTTCAGCAGGGGCACCGGGAAAAACCGAAAGCGATTCTGGGTCCGTTGAAGACCTGCTGCCGCACATCAAGGATGCGTGGCAAAGTCCTGACCCTGTTCGCCGGAGCGCGGCAAGGGAGATTATTTCAACGGCAGCCGCGACACTTGGCTCGCTGCCCAAGCGGCGGCGTCGCCGCTGGACGGGTTGGGTCCAGCGAAATCATTTTTGGCGCGGGCGCAAAGTCGTACTGCCGACGGGTCAGGTGGCCGAGGTCTACGCCATTCTGCGCGGGCTGGCGGCAGTGCAATGGGCTGATCCACTTTCCATCGAGGGTATGCGCCGCCACGTGCTGCCCGTGAATCAGGTTAGCGTTTACAAAAGCCCGGCAGCGCGTGTTCTGGGAATGTTGAAGCGTGGCTGCAAAGAGAAATTCAGCCAGTGTAAACAAATCACTTGCAGAGCGAATGGTGTAAGACCGGTTCGCGAGGGACGCCGAGCGCGTGGCCGACCGGTCAAAGTCCATGTAGTTGGTGGCCATTGACGAGTGAACGCTCATTCCTCTGGCTGGCACTCGGCGGCTTCCCGGCTCCGTTCCTCGGCTTCCTTCGCCAACGCCACCTTCGCCCTGATGGCGTCCTGATGCTCCTTGGTGCGCCGCACGTCCTCCGCCAAGCCGAGTGGCTCACCAGCGCTCCCGTGGCAGTTGCCCCCGTAGAGGAAGCGGCGGCGTGTGACCAGCTTCAGTTTTCGCCGTTGGACGATCAGGGATGCTTCACTGATTTTATTTCTGAGCGCCCTGCTCAGTTTGAAGTCGAGGGTCTTCGTGATGGCCCTCGCGATCACCCTCGACAACGGGACTGTCCCCGGTTTGCCAACAATCTGTGCCAGAATCTCGTCCCATCGCTTTCTGATGGGTTTCCACGCCGACTTTGGCAGCGTCTTCTTCAAGGCACGCTTGCACGCGTCGTCGAAATCAGCCCATTGGTATTCGGTCGTTTCAACCATCAAGGATTCAAAGAACAGTCGAACCTCTCGGTGCAGGAGTTCGATCTTGCCGTCGGCCCTTGCCGCGCGGTAATCACGCTCGTAAGGGCCGTAGAGGTCAATGGGCTTGATGTAGTCGAGAATCTCATGGAAGTGTGCTTCGGTATCCACTGGCTCGATCCACGGATCAAGCCACGACTCCAGCCCGCGCCCGATCCACTCATCGGCAATCAACATGCCGAACACACGCAGGTCAGGTGGGCAGTCGCAGCGGAGCAAGACGTGGATGTGGGGCGTGACGATCAAGTGCGGGTAGAATTGATGCACCTTGATCTCCAACCACGCGACGTAACCAAGCGTGAGCTGACGCTGCTGTAGGCGCTTAATCGCAGCAACCATCGCATCAAGTACGTCGCGGATAGAATCGTGCTCCGGGTCGGCAGGGCAGACCCCAGTCTTCAGGGATATGACCATCTCGTACCACCCACCCGACACCCAAGCTCCAGCGTACTTTTTCAAAAGGTCTTGGCCTTTCAAGTACGCGCAAAACTCGCAAAACCAGTCCAGACCACAGCGTCCGAGTTTGTCACCCTTGGTGTAGGCGTTGGACTTCATCATGCAGTCTGCGAGCTTGGCGGTGAAGCCGTAGCCGTTGAGGGCGGCAATCAGCCGGTCTGAAAGGTGATGCCGGAAGTAGGGCTTGTGCGACCAGCGCTCGTATTGATCCTGAAGGGCGCTTACAAGCTGCTGCTCGTGGACAGGAATGTCATGGAATGACCGGTGATCCTTGCTGATGGTCGGATGGTTCAACCAGCTCAACATCAGAGCCGGATCAGGTTGCCAGCGCTCTAGCATGGTCAACTGCTTCCACCCTCTACCCCACAATTACGCAATACCGCGCAAGCGCTACTGAAACCCAAAAAGGCCAGCAAAGTGGACATAATTGGATGCAGAAAAGGATCAGGTAAACATCCTATATTGACCGATCTTCGCCTTGGCACTTTTCGTGGGTGCGCTGACGGGGTGATGCTGAATCGGGAGCAACCCGGCTCGGCGCACAAACTGGGCGAGGGTTGAGAGGATCGAGCCGCCGCCATCAACGATGGAAATTCCGCGCTGGCGGGGACGCCAACGACGACGGCTCGAAATTGAAGCTTTTGCCAGACCATAGGCTTTCCATTGCCTTGCGCGACCAGCGGGCCGCGCACTGTTAACTACCCATCAACCTTGAAGAACTGGATTTTTCTGGTGCAGCATGTTCCGCCCGCCAGAATCTTTGGGCGGTTCAATCATTGTATACGATGACCAAGCCCAGAATCGTGGCCTAACGTTCAGCACTGGCCGCGCTGTCCAGACCCGCTGCTTCCGCTTGGCCATTGTTCAACTCGATGATGTTGGCTGGTTTTTGCGGTACGAGGTTGAACCAAGCCGCCGCCTCAGTGTCGGTGCAAAACGCGTTCAAATAGTGCCTGCGGCAGATCGCCATCGAGTGGCCCATTTCCTCCGCCACCTGCCCGACATTGTTGACGACACGTTGGCGATGCGTGCCGTAGCCGTGGCGCATGGCATCGTGACTCAGGCGCACCCCAGAGTGGCGACGAATGGCCGCGTTGACGTGCTCAAGGCTCACATCCGGGCAAACCAACCCGCTATCCTTGCGCCAGAGAGCCAGCCACAACTTCAGGTTTGGCCGTATTGGGATTTGGCGCGGATGCCCGGTTTTCGATTTGAATCCGGGCAGGCGGATGTAGTCGTCGCCAACTTCATTCCACTCCAGCCGGGCTGCTTCCGACGGTCGAAGGCCCGCGAAACAAACCAAGGCCACCAGCGGCAACAGGTCAGGGCGCTTTGCAGGAAGGCTGGTGAGAATCTGGGTCAACTCCGGCACGTGGAGAAACTTCACGTCGCCGTGCTTGATCCTGCAACGTTCCATCTCCTTGCCGGGGTTGAAACCCTTGGGCACAAGCGGCGGGTTTTGCTTTGCGGCCCATGTAAACAAATTTCCCAGCGTGATCTTGTATTCGTTGCGCGTCTTGGGGCGCAGCCCCAGATTCACGACGGCGTGCTCCAACTGCCCGGCTGTCAGTTCATCCAGCATCACCCCGGCGGGGAGCTTGGTGGCGAGTCGGTTCAGACGCGACCGGATGTTGTCGCAGTGGGATGCAGACTTTCCGTCGGCAACCTTGAATGCGTGGTAGAGTTTGGCGGCCTCATCGAAGCGGATGCGGGTCGGTTTGGGACCGTTACCCCGGTGGTTTTCGACAAAGAACTTTACCGCGTCGAACAGGGTGGCTTTGCCGTCAAGCAGGTGTATACATTCGAGCCACGAATGGACTGCGGAGTAGAGGGACTCGCCGTTGGGCGCGTTGCGGATGACTTCAAACGCCAGCCAAACATCCTGCCACTGTCCATTGCTGAGGGACATGCGGGCGGCCTGCCCCTTGATGTGCGCGGCTCGAATCTTGTCTGCCCGCTCCTTGGCAGCCTTCAAGGACTTGTTGTTCAATAACCGCCGCCTGCCCGTGGTGAACCGTTCCTCAAGCACCCAGTAAACCTTCGGCCCGGATTTGGTGGGCTTGGTGGTCTTGTAGATGGTGAATGGGACGCCGTTCGCGTCGTATACAACGGGCTGGTTTTTCTGGTGTTCAAGCATACGCAGCCAAGAACCGAATTTTTCCGGTCTGCGTGTGCCGAAGTTGTTTCAATTTGTTTCAACGGGCCGTTTTGGCGGTGCCCGACGTGAAAACACCCAGAATTCCGAGGAAAAGAATGGCGGGAGCGGCGGGGCTCGAACCCGTAACCTCTGCCGTGACAGGGCAGCGCTCTAACCAATTGAGCTACGCCCCCGCACCGGGGACTGGAAAGCTAGGAAACCAGCCCGGCAGCGTCAAGCGGAAGTCCGGGAAAATTCGGGCAGCAGACGCCAAGGAGGTGGGGGTGGGGAACCCCGCTGAAGAAACGTACTGCTACCCGAATGATTGAATCTTAGGAGTTTGGCTCGATTTGTCAATAAGCGATATGTGCGAATTATTTACAGTTTTGTTCACATTTCAGACAGCGAAACGGACTTTGCCCGCCGACCCGAGCGCAACCGGAACGTTTCGCCGACGGCGCGGCGATTGTTTCCGAATGTGAATTTTCTGCATCAGGCAATGCCAAGCCAACCGGATAAACTTGTCGTGTCGCCCAAGGCTCCTGAATTCGTGCTGACTTTGGATCGCGGCGTTCACGCCGCCTCATCATCGGCTTGTGAAATCGCCGTTGAAGCGGGCTCAAGGCCGCGCGCCACGGCTTTTCGCGCTTCACCCAATGGGTGAAGCGCAGGCGCAGGTCGGTAAGGATTCAAGCCAAGGCTGGCTTCGTCAACCTGCCGCTCGACAAAGGCGCGTTTCCGTCTCATGCTCGGCGCGATGGCATTCGATTCCGACGCGCCGCTGGACCTCCTCTGGAAGGAATACAGTCTGGGGTTCAAGGATTTTGATGATCTGACACTGGCCCGGTGGCTGGCTCAAACCTTGGGACAATTGGAGGGCAAGGCGTGGCGCTTGTCGCATCCACTGGTGGGGGCGTACCGGCTCGGGGCGCAGCTCGGACACGAACGTCAGATCTGGCTCAAGCGTCTGGCCACGCCGCCGGCGGCCTACCCCGAATCACCCTGTTGCCGGGCGCCGCAACTGCCATTGCTGACCCGTGACCTGCGCGAGTCGGGCCTGATTTGCCAGCATTGCAATGAGACGCTCGTGGCGTTTGACGAACTTCCATCGGAGATCCGGTCCGAACTGGAGGACTGGGCGGCCCGATACGAACCTGTCCACGCGGTGGCGCATTGGGATGACCGCCAGCGCAAGAGCGCCGGGGATTACAACCGCGCCTACGAGAACGCCGCCAAGGAAGCCGAGCGATTGCTGTCCCGCGCGGGCCGGGAGCTTGCGCCTGGTCTGCTGGTGTACTATCCGGCGGTCGTCTGGGAGGATCACGACGAATGTCTCGAGGTGCGCCCGGAAGATGTCACGTTGTGATTTTTCCGCGCGGCGCGAGTTGCAGTTGCGACCTTGCGGGCGGGAGCAAGGTGAACCGCCCTCGCTGGAAGCCTTGCCCTGACGCCCCGATGGCCTAAGCTGGTGGGCGACTGAGCAAACCCAATGAAATGCCTGTTCAAATGGCTTTTCCGGTTGAGCTTTCTGCTGGTGGTCCTGGTGGTGGCCCTGATCCTGGGCAAGGACGCCCTCCTCAAAGCCGCCGTCGAACAGCAGATCCGCTCTCAGACCGGGATGGACGTCAAGATCGGCCGGTTTTCCGCCGGCTTCTTTGCGCCGCTGGTGACGATCGAGAATTTCCGGTTGTTCAACACGGCGGAGTTTGGCGGCACGCCGTTTCTGGACATACCGGAGTTGCACGTGGAATACGACCGGGCCGCGCTTGCCGAACGCAAGCTGCGGGTCACGCTCCTGCGTCTCAATCTTGCCGAGTTGCACATCGTAAAGAGCGAAGCCGGCCACACCAACATCGTCAACTTGATGCAACGCGCCGGGTTGCCGCGCCCGCGCGATCTGAGCCGGGCGGCGGACGTGGAGTTCGCCGGCATTGATGTGCTGAATTTATCCGTGGGCAAAGTCCGTCTGCTGGACCTGAAGGAACGCCAGCGAAGCGGCGAACGCTATCTCGGGCTGCGCGACCAGGTGTTCCGAAACGTGCGCTCGGAGCGCGATCTGCTGGATGTCTTGTACGTGATCTGGCAGCGCAGCGGCGAAGGTTTCGCCGGGCCGATGTACGCCCCGGCCCGTCCGTGAAGCGGTCAGGCAGCGGCAGGTGGTTTGGCCAACCGGCTCAGGTCAGATTTTCACTTTGAACTGTTCGCCCTCTTGAAGCGAAGACGCAAAGCCCGCCAGCAATTCCGGAATCTGTTCAAGGTCTTTGAGGCTCACGACCTCCACCGGCGAGTGCATGTAGCGGTTCGGCAGGCTGATCAGCGCACTGGCAATGCCGCCGCGCGTCCAGAAAATGACATCCGTGTCTGTGCCGCTGGTGCTCGACATGGCCTCGTGCTGGAGCGGGATTTTACGGGCCTTGGCCACGGCCTCGATGCGCGCCACCACTTCCGGATGGTTGCAACCGCCGTGGGTGATGGCCGGGCCGCTGCCAACTTTGACGTCGCCATGCTGCGGTTTGCTCACGGTGGGATAATCCGTCGCGTGGGTCACGTCCACCACCAGCGCCACGTCCGGCTTGAGCGAATAGGCGATCTGCCGCGCGCCGAGCAAGCCGACCTCCTCCTGCACGTTCGAGACCGCGCAGACTTCCGCGCGCAACCTGCTTTTCGATCCTTGAAGCAGCCGCAGCGCCTCGGCCACGGCGAACGTTCCGATGCGATTGTCGAAAGCGCGCGCCACTGCCAGGTCGCCGCGCAGGAGGTCGAACTCGTCCACCAGCGTGAGGGGATCGCCGATGCGCACGAGTTTCTCGGCGTCCTTGCGCGTGCCCACGCCGATGTCAATGAACAGGTCGTGGATTTTGGGCGGCTTGGGATCACCCTCAAGTTTCATCAAATGCGGCGCGACATTGCCGACGACGCCTTTGACCGGGCCGCCCCGCGAATGAATGACCACCCGCTGGGCCTTGGTGATGGCGGCGTCAATGCCGCCCATTTTGCGGACGTACAGGAAACCGTTGTCATCAATGTAGTTGACCGCCATCGCGATTTCATCGGCGTGCGCCGCGAGCATCAGGCGGGGCGAACCGCCCTTGTTCAGCACCGCCACGCAGTTGCCATAGGCGTCGGAAAAGGTTTCGTCGGCAAAGCGTTTCGCGTAATCGAGCCAGACGCGCTGGCCGCGCACCTCGTGGCCGACGGGGCTGGGGGTGTTGACAAGCTTCCGCAGGAATTCCAGTGATTGAGTTCGCATGGCGCGAGTATGGCGGGGTCAGTGGCCGTCATCAAACTACAAAGCACCGTGCAAGAATCGTGGGTCTGTGGGGGGGCAACACCTATCCAAACGCCGCATGACTTCCGTCAAAAACCTCGCGGCGGAAACCACCGCGGTCCGGCGAAGTCCGCTCAACTTTCCAGCAACTTCTCCAGTTCGGCGCGGAGCGCTTGGAGCTCCTTTGGGTCGTAGCCGACTTTGACCTTTCGAATCTTGCCGGTCTTGTCAATGACCACGACGTGCGGGATGGCCGAGCAGCCGTAGGCCTCGAACACGTTCCGGCCAACGAAGGCCACCGGCCAGTTCATCTTCTTCTCCTCCATGAAATCTTTCATGCGCGCGAACTCCGTTTCCTCCGGCATGTCGCGCTGGGTGCGGTTCTCCTTCTGGTAATAGCCGTAAAACCGGGTGAGGCCGATCATCTCAAGCCCCTTGGGTTTCAAATCGTCATACAACTCGCGCATGGCGGGTAAGGAAGCGATGCACGGTCCGCACCAGTGCGCGAAGAAATCCAGGATGACCACCTTGCCCTTCAACTCGGCCAGCGGCTTGAATTCGCCGTGCGCGTGGGTGGGTTTGAAATCCGGGGCGTCCTGGCCGACGAACTGAGCGAGCTTTTCATCGCGCGCGGCCCGCGCGGTGGCGGCGTTCGTGTTGCTGCCGCCGGCCCGGCCTCCAAGGGCGGCCATCAACGCCGCGCGCCGGGAGGCTTGCAGGGCCTCGGCTTCTTTGCCGGGATTCTCCTCAATCACGCGGCGCGTTTCCGCCAGCCGGTCGGCAGCAGTCTTGGCCTGCGTTCTTGATTCGTCGTTGCTGAAGCCATCCTTGGGCAGGAGCGCCTCGCCCGCCGCCAGCACCTGCAGCGCGGTTTCCTTGCCGGCTTCGGTGAGCGCGCCCAGCACATAACTGTTGGCGAGCGTCGCCAGCCGGATGGCGCTGGCGGCGTCCGTGGGTTTGGTTTCGGCGAGGGTTTTGGCCAGGCCGCGCATGTCCTTGAGGCGATAGTCTGCTGTCATGGAGGCCAACTGCGCCTTGAATTTTTCCTCGCCAGTGGAGGACTCCACCCAGCGGCCGGCAATGGCACGAGCGGTCTGGTAATCCTGCGCCTGGCTGAACAAATCCACCCAGGCCTGTGCCTGTACCAGGCTCACATTGGCCGGCTCGACATCCTTCACACTCTCTTTGGCCTTCGCGAGCACCTCGGCGGTGATGACGGCGTAATCCGGCGTCTTGCCGGCTGCTTTTGCTTCGGCCAGGCGGTCCGCGCGCAGTTTGCGGATGGTGTCCAAGGCAGACTGCGGATCGGTTTCCGCAAGCATGGTGAAGGCTTGAACCCAAACAATGGAGAGAGCAAATAGGATCCTGGCTCTTGACTTCATGATGTCAGATTACGCAAGCGCCCCGAGCCCGGTCAATGTCCGCTTTCCACGCCCCATGCGGGCCACGCCTTCTGCTTGCGACGCGTTGCCGCGAGCCGTTAGCCTGTGTGGGCCATGCGCACGGAACTGTTGAACAATGTCTCACGCATCGTCGTGAAGCTGGGGACCGGTGTGCTTACGGACGCGAACAAACAGCCCGATCCGGCGCAGATGGAGCAACTCGTCGCGCAGATTGCCGAGCAACGCAACGCGGGGCGGGAAATCGTCCTCGTTACCTCCGGCGCCGTGGGTGCGGGCATGGGGGTGTTGGGCCACCACAAGCGCCCTAATGACCTCGCTGAGTTGCAGGCGTGCGCCGCCGTTGGCCAGACGCGGCTCATGGCGATTTACGAGGAATTGTTCAGCCGGCACCGCCTGCACGTCGCCCAAGTGCTGCTTACGCACGACGACTTGGAACATCACGAGCGGCATCTCAACGCCCGCAACACGCTCGTCACCCTGCTCGCCCGGGGCGTTGTGCCCGTCATCAACGAAAACGACGCCATCTCGTTCACGGAAATCAAATTCGGTGACAACGACACGTTGTCCGCGCTGGTCGCCTCGTTGTTGCCGTCGGATTTACTGGTGATTCTCACGACAGTGGACGGCGTCATTGAAAACTTCGGCCGGGCGAACCCGCGCACCATTCCGGTGATCGAACGGATTGACGCGGGCGTGGAGAGGCTCGCCGGCGGCACGGACAGTATCACTGCTGTGGGAGGCATGGCCTCGAAGATCCAGGCCGCCAAGATCGCGGTGCGCTCCGGCATTCCCTTGGTCATCGCCTCGGGCCGGAAAAAGAAAGTGCTGGCTCGCGTGTTGGCTGGCGAAACAGAAGGCACGTTGTTCGTGCCTCAACCGACCAAGCTCAAAGGCCGCAAGCGCTGGATTGCATTCTTCCATCATCCGAAGGGCGCGTTGTTCGTGGATGCCGGCGCGAAGAAGGCGTTGCGCGAAAACGGCAAGAGCCTGTTGCCGCCGGGCGTGTCGCGGTGCGAGGGCGAGTTCGCCGCCGGCGACGTGGTGCGGATCTGCGACCTGGACGGAACGGAGTTCGCGCGGGGCATTGCGAAGTTCGGCGCCGCGGAAGTGCGGGAACGCAAGCTGACCCGTGTGGAACTGGTGCATCGGGATGATTTGGTGATTTTGTGAACTGTTTTTTTAACGCCAAGGCGCCAAGACGCAAAGATGCCAGGGATTTCCCCTCTTTGCGCCTTCGCGACTTTGCGTCTTTGCGTTAATGCTGATGAGGAACAGATCCATCGAAGGCCTGTTAAGAGTCATGGCAAAACTCCGCTCGCCCAACGGCTGTCCGTGGGATCGCGAGCAGACCCATCGCACCTTGCGCCGTCACGCCATCGAGGAGGTCTATGAACTGATTGACGCCATCGAGGCGGGCGACGATCACGAGATGGCCGAGGAACTGGGCGACCTGTTGCTCCAGGTGGTGTTCCACTGTCAGATGGCGCAGGAGCGCGGCGCGTTTGACTTTGAACAAGTCTGCCGTCTGTTGGTGGAGAAGCTCGTGCGCCGTCATCCGCACGTGTTCGGCACAACAAAGGTCAAGGACGTGGACGAAGTCTGGGCCAACTGGGAAAAAATCAAACACGCCGAGAAAAAAGGCACGCGCCACGAACGTCCCTCGGCACTGGATGGCATCCCGAAGCACCTGCCCGCGTTGCTCCGTGCGGAGAAGTTATTGAAGAAAGCGCGAAAGGCGAAATTGCTGCGAGAAGGCCGCGCGCGACGAAAGTCGAACAAATCGAACCTCGGGCGGAGGCTGTTTGCGCTCGCGCGGGAGGCGCAGCGCCACGGTTGGTCCGCCGAGGAACTCTTGTCAGACGAGATCAAGGCCCGTGAACGGGCGCTGAGAAAGCGGGAACAGGACCGCGCGGCAAGCGGGTGCTGAGTTGCGGTGGTGTCCCGTCCTATCTGGCGCGGATCGTTCCCGTGTAGGTGATGGGCACAAACACGCCATTGCCGACATGCTGCAACTCCACGGCCGATAACTGCGAGCCGATGAGCATCCCGGCGGTCCCGGCAGTGGTGCTGGTTTGTGACGAAATGTAGATGGGCTGCGACGTGGCCAGGGCCACCAGGGTGTTGCCGTCGCCGGCCACCGCAGCGCCGGTGTAGGCTATGGTGCTCACCGGCAGGTTGGCCCGCAGTTGCCAGTTCATGCCGGAATTCATCGAAACGTAAACCCCACCGCCGTTGGCGACAGCGATCATGCGGTTGCCATCCGCCGAACTGCCCACCGCAGTCCAGGTCGCCGAGGTGTCGAAGGGAATCCAAGAATTTCCGAAGTCTGGTGAAACGTACAAGAATCCCCCGGTGACTCCCGCGACCAACCGGCTGCCGTCTGCGGACGAAGTCACGCAGCTCCACGCGCGGTTGATTTCGCGGGCGGTCCAGTTGGCGCCGCTGTTGGTCGAGGTGTAAATCTGGCCGCCTTGCACGGTGGCGGCGAGGTGAGCGCCGTTCCCGGAACTGGCGATGCCTGACCAGCTTGCGATGCCCAACGAGGGTGACGCGGGCCAGGTGGCGCCGGAATCCGTGGAGATGAAGATGCCGCCGGTGCCGCCCGAGGCGCAGGCGACAACACGGGCGCCGTCCAATGAACTCCTGATGCCCGTCCAGCTTCGGTTGCCGGAAGAGGCGCGACCAGTCCAAGTGACCCCCGAGTCGGTGGAAGTGTAGATGAACCCGCCATTCACACAGGCGGCGAGTTTGGTGCCGTCCGCCGAGGAGGTTACCGCGGACCAGTTCTGGTTGCCGACGCTGGCGGCGCGTTGAGTCCAGTTCACGCCATGGTTGGTGGAGGTGTAAATATTCTGGCCGGCAACCACCGCCACGAGCTTGCTGCCATCCGCCGACGCCGCTACGGCTTTCCAGGCGCGGGCCGTTTCGTTGGTGCGCCAGGCAAACCCCACAGTGTCCGCCATTTCGCCCAGCAGAACGACCTGCCCGGCGTTTTGGGCCACGACCCACCCGCCCGCCCCCGCGCCGGTGACGCGCACCGTCTCACCCAACCGGATGTTGGCGGTCGCGGGCAGTGTCACGACGACGGGAGAGGTAGGGTTGGTGGCCAGGTAACCGAAATTGGCCGTGGCCTGTATGTTGGTCGCCGTGGCGATGTATTCAAAGATGCGGCCCGGGACATTCGTCAGTCCAACACCATCGCCGAAGAAGTTCGACCCGACCACACTGGCTTTGAACACGGCATTGCTGTTGAGGAAGGCGACATTGGTCGAAAGCCTCGCGTCGGGCACGGTGCCGATGAGGCCGGCGGCGGGCACGTTGGACAAACCCGCGCCGCCGCCGTTGAACTGCGTGGCGGTGACGCTGCCGAGGAACACGACGTTGGTGTGGAGCAGGGCCACGTTGGGCGAGAGCCGTGCGTCGGGCAGCGTGCCGGTGAGGCTGGTGGCGGGCAGCGTGCCCAGCAAATTGGACGCGCTGCCGGCGTTGAGTGACCGGATGGCGTAAGGGGTGGAGGTCAACGGTTGCCGCGGGGAGAGGGTGACGTATTCGTTGGTGTCGCCGTTGGGGCGAAGGCCAATTTGCAGCCAGCGCGGCCCGCCGTTGAACGCCGCACTGCCGAAGTCGAGTGCCACGCTGAACAGACCGTTGGTAACACCCACCGGGGCGTTCGTCAGCGCGCTGCCCACCTGGGCCGGTTGCGCGGCGGTGTCGTGGAGCGTGAATCGCAGGTCAAACTCGCCGCTGACCGGCTCGCCCGCGACCGACAACTGGCCTTGAAAGTTGAACAAGGTGGGTTGCGCGTGGGCAGCCGCAACCAGCATCAGTGGGCACAACAACACCGGGAACTTGAATTTCACGCCGCGTACTTACCACAGATTGGCGCGGGGACAAGTTCCAACCCGGGTTCCGCCGACGGCATCCAAAACTCATCCGACTTCTCAGCACGATAACAGGTCGGCCAACCAGGGACAGATCAACGGCAGCAATCCGCTGACAAAGAACCTTGTTGCCGCGGACCCGTTGTGTTTGGAGAATCCCGCCCACGCAACCATTCCCAGCGCGACCAAACCGAACATGGCGCAGATGGAAAGATAGGTCACGAAAGGTGTGCCACACCTCCTCGTCCATAATTCCGGGGACAGCCAACCCGCCGTCAAAACGAGGGCCAACAGGTAAGAAGTCGCCTGCGGCCATGCGCCGACTGTGTCCGGACCACGGTTGTGAGCCTGCCATTGGCGGTCCAGGTCCGCGAATGGCTGGGAGTCTGCGTCGTGGGGTGCTGCGCGGTTCGTCATTTTGCCCCGTCGCTTTTCTTCAGGAAGGGACTGAACAGGTCAATGGGCACGGGCAGGAAGGTCGTGGTGTTATGCTCGCTGGAGATTTCGCGCATGGTTTGAAGGAAGCGCAACTGGAGCGCGATCGGCTCCTTGCTGATCATGGCCGCGGCTTGGACCATTTTTTCGGCGGCCTGAAACTCGCCTTCGGCGTTGACGATCTTGGCGCGGCGTTCGCGTTCGGCCTCGGCCTGTTTGGCCATGGCGCGTTTCATGCCGTCGGGCAGCGCCACGTCTTTGACCTCGACGGCCGTGACCTTGATGCCCCAAGGGTCGGTCTGCCGGTCAATGATCTCCTGCAACTGCACGTTGATTTTCTCGCGGTGAGAGAGCAGTTCGTCCAGTTCCGCCTGCCCGAGCACGCTGCGCAACGTGGTCTGGGCGATGAGGGAGGTGGCTTTCCAGAAATTCTCGACCTTCACCACCGCGGCAATCGGGTCCACGACGCGGAAGTAAAGCACGGCGTCCACGGTCACGGGCACGTTGTCGCGGGTCATGACCTCCTGCCGGGCCACGTCAATGGTGACGACGCGCAGGTCCATCTTGACCATGCGGTCAATCACCGGAATCAGGATGATGAGGCCCGGCCCTTTCGCGCCCAGCAGTTTGCCGAGGCGGAAGATGACGCCGCGCTCGTACTCGCGCAACACGCGGATCATTTGCGGGAGCACGATCGCGCCCAGGATGATCAGCGGCACCACCCACGAACCCAGATTGAACAGTCTGCGAATCAGTTCTTCCATGGTGTCCTCCGTCAGGTTTGTTTCGGTTTTACTTTCAAGGTCAGGCCTTCCACGGCCACGACTTCGACGAGTTGATCGGCGGCGATCGGGGTTTCGCTCACGGCGTTCCAGTATTCGCCTTCGATGAACACCTTGCCGGTGGTGGCATCAATGGGCGAGAGGGCTTTCACGGTCTGGCCCACCATGGTTTCCTTGCCGACCCTGACCGGGATGAGTTGCGCGCGCAGGCCGGCGCCCACCACGAAGGCGAAAAACGCGGCGGTGATGAGCGCGCCCGGAATGATGTAGCCCAGCGAGAGCCGGAAACCTGGCTCGGCGCGGTTGAACAACATGAGCGCTCCCAGCAAAAATGCGATGATGCCGCCCACCGTCAGCACGCCGTGCGTGGGGGCAAACACATCCGCCACAAACAAAATGATCGCCAGGCCGATCAAGGCAAAGCCCGCGATGTTGATGGGCAGGATGGCCGCCATGTAGAGCACGAGGATCAGGGCAATGGCGCCGACGACGCCCGGCAGGATCGCGCCCGGATTGCTCAGTTCCCCGATGATCCCGTAAATGGCCACCAGCATCAAAATGAACATCACTTCCGGCCGCCAGAGCAGTTGGAAAACCTTTTCCCGGACCGCCATGGGGATGGGCACGAGCTCGGCGTCGGCCGTGCTCAACTTGCGCTCATTCACCTCGCGGCCGTCCAGTTGCCGCAGCAGATCCGGAAGGTCCTTGGCGATGATCTCGATGACGTTCAATTCGAGCGCCTTTTCGGCGGTGATGGCGGCGCTTTCGACCACGGCGGATTTGGCCCATTCTACGTTCCGATTGCGTTTGTTGGCGATGGATTCGATGAAGCTGGAGGCGTAATTCTCCATCTTCTGCTTCATGACTTCGTCGGGTTTGCCTTCGCCACCCGTCGCGCCGATGGCCACGGGGTGCGCGGCGCCGATGCTGGTGTGAGGCGCCATGGCCGCGAAATCCGCCGCCAGGGTGATGAACACTCCGGCGCTGCCGGCGCTTGCGCCCGTGGGTGACACATAGACCACCGTCGGCACGGGCGAAGCATAGAAGGACTGGACAATGGTCTTGGTGGAATCGAGCAAACCGCCGGGAGTATCGAGTTGGACGATCAGACATTCGTCCCGTCGCGCGGCGGCAACCTCGATGGCCCGGCTGATGTAGCTCGCGGTCGCCGGGCCGATGGCGCCGTCAATGGTGATCACCCCTACCTGTGCGGGTTGCGCGCGGTTGGCCGCTCCCAGGACCAGCGCTGTCGTTACGATGGAAAGCCAATGCCTCATAACGTCCTCGCACCAACGCAAGGTAACAGAACCCTTGGGCGCTGCAAACCATTTCAGGTCGGCAGGAAGTTCCTCGAGCCGGCCACGCGGGCAAGCCGTTTGGCGGCGGCGGATGGCGCCTCACTGATACTCGTGACCGATGTGAAACGCGATGCGGCCATCGGCCAGCCGGCGGATGTTGGTGATATGCACGGGCCATCCACCGCCGAGTTGCGAGCGGCTGGAAGGCGTGGTGTAGGGGGTGAAGGCATTGTTGGCCGCGCTGGGATACGGCACGGCGCTCAGAAACACGCGCGGACCGGACGGGCCATCCACGCCGTGCGATTCCTCCAGCATCAACCGCCCGCCCACCACGCGCCAGATGAGCAGGCCCTCGGCCACCAGGCTTTCATCGAAACCCTGCTTCCGCCGGTTTTCCAGCAGCAGATATTCGCTGCCATCGGGGCGGACGAGCACCTTGAAACATTCGTTGGTGGAACTGTTCACCGGGTTCAACACGAGCTTCTGCTTGACCGTGGGATCAATCACGGCGGGTTGCAACCAGCCCATGCGTTCCTTGCACCACGCGCAAAAATGCTGGGGCCGGCCGTTGCCGGATTGATTCGACATGGCGCACCACGCGCCCAAACCCTCCGAGCCGGGATTCTCCGGACGCGCATACTGATCGGGCAAGCCGAGAATGTGGCCGAACTCATGGCAGAAGACGCTGATGTTCGCCATGCGCGAGCCGCCCTCGGCGCAGATGACGTAGGACCAGCGTTTGCCCTTGTAAGTGGTGGACCCTCGGTGCGGCCAGAACAACGTGCCGCGATTCGCCGTCGGAAAGCGCGCGCCGGCGTAAATGAACTGCAGACCGTCGAAATCACGCAACGCCTCCGCGCCTTCGCGTTCGAGCAACGCGTCGAGCGCTTCGTTGAAGAACGCCGAGCGCGTCCGCGCGTTCGCCGTGCCCTGCGAGTACTCCGCGCGATCCTTGGAGAGCTGAATCCAGTCGAACACCCGGCCCGTGACGGTCAACCGGCCGCAGGAAAGTTCGTGGAAATAATCGCGCACACTGCCGTAAACCCTCTGGCCGGTGGCGTTGGTCTGGTCACGATACGCGTTCTCCCCAAAGAAGAAGTCCTCCCACTCGGCGTCCGTGGCGGCGGGGTTGTGTTTTGTGTCGGCGAATTCCACGCGCACCACCGCCAGGTGATAGACGGGATTGCGCCACGTCGTGCGCGCTCCACTGGCGCGTTCCTCGGATTCATCCGGGACCAGTTCACCCTCAAACTCCCGTTCCTCGTCGCCCCGCCGATAATGAACCGTCACCTTTTCGCCGGCCTCGCGCGTGGCGAGCAGGTCGGTCAGGCTCGTGCTGCCAATCAGCGGCACGCCATTGACCTTGAGCAGCACGTCACCCGCTTTCACGCCGGCTTTGTCCGCCGCAAATCCGGAGGTCACGCGTGTGACCCGCAAGCCTTCGCCTTCCTCGACCGCGCTGACCTGCACGCCCAGCAGCCCGCGCCGCTCGGCCAATTTCATGGGCCGGCTCGTGGCCATCAATTCCGCCGACGAGTTGAGCTTCTTGCGCTGCCGTTCCACCTGGATGGACACCTTCCGGCCCGGCGAGCTTTGTTGCAGCCAGTCGCGCACCTCGACGGGCGTCCGGAATCGGTTTTTGTCCAGCAGCAGCAGCACATCACCCGGTTGCAGACCGGCGAGCGCCGCCGGCGAATCCGGTGCCACGCCGGTCACGACCAGTTTGCCGCCCTCCTCGGCCAGTTCGATCCCCAGATACCCCGCGCCCGCGGTTTCGCCGGGCTGAGGTTTTTGGATCCGCGTCTGGAGGGCGGTGTGAACCGTGCGATAGTCCGGCAGTTCCGCGGCGCTTGACGCCGGTGCGATTGCAGAAAGGCACAGCATCGGCAAAACCCGGAGAAAGAGGTGAACTTGAG
The DNA here is from genome assembly GCA_011525685.1 of Verrucomicrobiia bacterium. Taxonomy (GTDB): domain Bacteria; phylum Verrucomicrobiota; class Verrucomicrobiia; order Limisphaerales; family JADLHS01; genus WYBW01. The sequence goes on along the minus strand of WYBW01000136.1, from coordinate 25,054 downwards.
GAATCATTCTGGTTTTTTCGACGTTGAAGAAGTCCGTTTGTTCACTGTGCCCGGCTCGCGTTGACAGGGGGGAGCCCGCCCATGAATGGCCGCCACTGCCTCATTCCGCGAACAGGAATCGCAAATCGTCCAGTGTCAGACTTTGGCCGAAGCGTTCCTCGCCCAACACGTCTTCGACGAGCGCGGCCTTCTGCTTTTGCAACGCGCGGATTTTTTGCTCGATGCTCTCGCCGATCAACAACCGGTAGGCCATCACCTTGCGCGTCTGACCGATGCGGTGGGTGCGGTCAATGGCCTGGTTCTCGACCGCGGGATTCCACCATGGGTCAAACAGGACCACGTAGGACGCGGCCGTGAGGTTCAAACCGAAGCCGCCCGCCTTGAGCGAGATCAGGAACACCGCGCCGCCCGGCGCAGACTGAAATGTCCGCACCAGTTCGCCGCGATTCTCCGTGTCGCCCGCCAGGTAGAAGTGCGGCCATTCGCGCTGTTCGACCGTTTCGCGGATCAGGTCGAGCATCGTGACGAATTGCGAAAACACGAGCACCTTGTGCCCTTCTTCCATGAGCGGTTCCAGCAAATCCACCAGCGCGCCGACCTTGGCGCTCTCGGCTTCGCGGAGCTTGCCGTCCACGAGCGCGGGGTGACAGCAAATCTGCCGCAACCGCAACAGCGAAGTGAGCACGTTGAAGCGCTGGTCGTTGAGTTGCTGATTGGTCTTGAGGCCGAGGATGAGCTGGCGGGCGCGCTTGAGCTCGGCGGTGTAGAGGGTCTTCTGTTCGCCCTCCATTTCGCAGAACAGGTCCTCCTCGACGCGATCGGGCAAATCCTTGGCGACTTGGGCCTTGGTGCGGCGCAACAGGAACGGCCGCACGCGCGCGGCCAGCCGGCGGCGGGCCAGCGGATCGTCCTTCGCGTCAAACCGCCGGAGGAAGTGCGCGCGATTGCCCAGCGCGCCCGGCATGGCGAAGCCCATGATGCTCCACAAATCGAGCAACCGGTTTTCGATGGGCGTGCCGGTAAGCGCGAGCCGGTGGTCGGCCTTGAGGCCGCGGGCGGCCTGCGCGGTTTGCGAATCGGGATTCTTGATGTATTGCGCTTCGTCGAGAATCGCCGCCTGCCACGGGGCTTGGGCGATGTCCGGTGACAGTGAACGCAGTTGCGCGTAGTTGAGCACGATGAGGTCGGCGCTCGCGCGCGCGGCGGGCAGTTCCTCGGCGGGTTCGCCGCGCCAAAGCCGGACGCGCAGGCCCGGATAAAATCGCTCCGCCTCCGCGCGCCAGTTGTCCATGACAGACTTGGGGCAGACGACGAGGCTGGGCGGCGTAGCGGCGGGCGTCCCGCCTGCCGTGGAGGGCGGCATCTTGCCGCCCGGATTGGCGTCCGAATCGGAAGTGCCGGTGGAAGATTTGGTGGATTCAGTGTCATCACCGTTTTTTCCGCCGAGTTGGAAGCCCGGCTCTACGGCAGGCGAGTCGCCCGCCGCTACCGTGACAGGCGGGACGCCTGCCCCACTATTCCGCAGCCACGCCAGCCAGGCCAGGGCTTGCAGCGTTTTGCCCAGGCCCATGTCGTCGGCCAGAATCCCGCCAAAACGGTTGGCGGTGAGATAGGCGAGGAAATGATAACCGTCGGTCTGATACGGCCGCATCTCGGCGCGGATGGCCGCCGGCAGCGTGGGCGACACGCGCGTTTTCAACTCGCTGACGCGGCGGTGGATCTTTTCGACGCGCTCGGGTGCGAGAAATTTCTTCGCGGCACTGTCCGCCAGTTGCAGGGCGTGGAAGCGTTGCGGCTCGGCGGAAAAATCCTTGGCGTTCAGTCCGAGCCGGGCGAGTTGTTCATCCTCCTCGGGTGTGAGGTTGAACTGCAAACGCCGCCAGCCTTTCTTGCCGAGGCGCACGTAACCGCCGCGCGCGTTGAGCAGGAGCTTGAGTTCCTCGGGCGTGAGCGTGGTGTCGGTGACCTTGAGTGCCACCTTGAGGTCGAACCAGTCCATGCCCGATTCCTCGATGTCCAGCGACACGCTGCCGCTGACCGGCGCGTCGCGCAGGGTGGCGAGTTCCTTGTCGAGCAGCACCTCGATCTCCGGCGGGAGCGATTGCAGCCACGGCACAAAGGTTTCAGGGGTCTTCTTGGTGAGCCGCAAGCGCCACTCGCCGGGATAACCGGACCATTTGGCGTTGAGCGACTCGAGCACGCGGGGGAAATGTCCCTGGGCCGCGCGGTCGTGAACCGCGATGACGCCGTTCTTCCCGGTTGCAGATCTGCCGCCGCCTTTGGTCGCGCCCGGAGAACTCTGCCAGCCCTGCGGCGTAAGTTTTTCCGGCGTCAATCCCGGCGCCTTGGCCACGACGCTGATGGCGATGTCCTCGCTCGGGCTGCCAGGATAAATCGGTTTCAACCCGCAGGACACGGTGACCGTGACCGGTACGGTGCGCACGCGATTGGCGAGGTGCTCCGGAATCGGCAGGCCGCTGGCATGAAGGAAGCGGAGGCCCTCGGCGGTTTCCAGCGCGGGTGCGGGGATTGCCCTGCGCAGGTCCGTGTCGAGTGCGTCGGCGGGCGGGCCGGAAAAAAGTCCCTGCTCGGTCAGGTAAAGCGTCGGCTGGCCGGAGAAGGTGCAGAGGATGGTGGGCGGTGGCGAACCTTCGGCGGTCGTCAGCGCAAGTTCATAATGGTCGTCGCCATTTTCCGGCGGGCGAAGTATCAACCGGAGGGATTCGGACGCGCGAGGCAGGGGTCGGCCGTCGGCGTAAACCACCCGCTCGGGCGGCAGCGGCAGGCGCAAGAGGCGACCCAGTCCTGGCCGCGCCGTGGCGTTGTCGTACTTGAAAGACCACCAACTGTCATAGTGCCACGGCTTGAAGACGGAACTCCAGAGCGGCAGCGATTCGAGTCCGAGGGTGAGCGTGCCGTGCTCGAATTGTTCCGCAAACTTCTTTGCCTGGGCCTGCTTGAGATCGGCGAACGGTGCCTCCGGCTGGGTTCGCCATTGCAGCCGCGCCTCGGTCGGATACAGCATGAGGCGCAATTCGAGCGTGCCGTTGTCACCGAGGGCGGCGGTGTGCCCTTCATGATTGCGAAACCAATCGTTCCATTGGGCGATTTCCTTGTCGCGTTCCCACTCGATTATGGCGGCTTCAATGAGACTGAAATCCGTGATGCCGTCCATGAACTCCGGCCAGCGGGCGTTGCGGCGACGCAGTTCCCACGCGACGTAAAGCCACATCTCAAAATCATCGCGTGGCGGCTCGGGCCAGAGCGCCAGCGGCTGCCAGTTGTAGAAGTTGCGTGTGTAACAGACCTGACCGAGATCGCTGTCGGTGAGCTGCCGGTAGCGGGCGTTCTGATAAAGCGATTGCACCCGGCGGATGAAGTCGGCCTCGGTCTGGGTGAGCGGCCGCCCCAGATGCGCGGTCAGCCGATCGTAGATGGGCGAGCGCGGCGGCTGATAATAAGTCGGCTTGCCTTTTACGGGTTTGGCGTTGGAGGTGTTCTTCGTGGCAGTGGCTGAGGGCTGGTCCGGTACGCTTGCTCTTTTTTGAAGTTCCAGCATGGCCGCGACGGCGTGCTTGCAATCGTACGCCATCGGGCACGTGCAGTCCGAGGTCCACACGCGATCGGCAAATTCCAGCGTCACCTCGTAATCCTCGCCGCCCTGGACCACGGCGACGTATTCCTGATCCGGCACTGTACATTCGAGTTCCAACACCGCGCCCTGCAAATGGTAGGCGCGGCCGCGTTTCCGGGTCTGGGCCGGCACGAGACTGAGAAACCGCTCGATGCCTTGCAGCAAGTCCTTTCGCAACTTCATCAAGGGGTGAGCCTGAAACAGCCGCGGGACCGCGGCAAGCGGGAGTTATTCACCAAAGTCCTTCACGGCAGGGAAAAGTAATCCGCGCCTTGATAATTTCCATCCACGGTCTTGGCAATTTGCATCAGCACATCGTTGAGCAGGGTGCTGGCGCCGAAGCGGAACAGGTCCGGCGTGAGCCAGTCGTCGCCAAGGGTTTCCTTGACCATCACGAGATAGGCGAGTGCTTGTTTTGCGGTGCGGATGCCGCCGGCCGGTTTCATGCCGACGCGGATGCCGGTCGTGAAAAAGTGATCGCGGATGGCTTCGAGCATCACGAGCGTGACCGGCAAAGTGGCGGCGGGATTGATCTTGCCCGTGCTGGTCTTGATGAAATCCGCGCCGGCCTGCATCGCGATTTCGCTGGCGAGGCGGACGTTGTCGTAAGTGACGAGTTCGCCGGTTTCCAGAATCACTTTCAAATGCGCAACACCACAGGCTTCCTTGGTGGCGGCCACTTCGTCGAAGACTCTCGCGTGGTCGCCGGCCAGAAACGCGCCGCGGTCAATGACCATGTCCACTTCGTCCGCGCCGGCGGCCACAACGCGGCGGACCTCCTCGAGCTTGGTGCGCATTGGATACTGGCCGCTGGGGAAACCGGTGGCGACCGAGGCCACGTGGACGAGGGAATCCTGACCCAGGAACTTCCGGGCGTGTTTCACCATGTTCGGATAAACGCAAACCGCGGCGCAGGGTGGCACGGCGTGCTGCGGCACGGCGGGCTGAAGCGCCTTGCGACAGAGGTAAGCCACCTTGCCGGGCGTGTCTTTGCCTTCGAGGGTGGTGAGGTCCATCATGCTCACCACCATTTTGAGGCCGGCCAGTTTGGCGCGGGTCTTGAGGCTGCGTTTGGTGAATGACGAGGCGCGTTCCTCCACCATGACCGCGTCCACGGCGGGAATCTCAGGAACGCGGACCGCCGGGCGCGGGGTGTCACCTCGCTGCGAGAGCGCCATGGATTTCATGATTGGCGGAATCTTTGCTGGCCGGCCCGGGCCGAGTCAATGCCCGCCACTCGAGGTTTCACGCCGGGGGCAACTGGGCAAGGGAGTGGAAACTTTGGAGCGAGCGAAGGGATTCGAACCCTCGACATTCACCTTGGCAAGGTGACGCTCTACCAGACTGAGCTACGCTCGCTTCCTGACAGGCGCGGACAACCTACGAAAATCAGGGCTTAATGCAAGCACTGTTTTCCGCCATTCGGCGCGGCGGAGATTCCATTTGAGCCGGAGGGCTGCCGCCCCTATGCTACGGGTCGTCGTGCGCGAGTAGCTCAATTGGATAGAGCGTCGGCCTCCGGAGCCGAAGGTTGTGGGTTCGACCCCCGCCTCGCGCACCAGCCTTCCGCGGTTGCCCCGCCCAATTTGCAACCCGGTCCTTGCGCCAGCAGAATCTCTCCGCAAGCGGCCTTGGGCGATTCCACCGCCGGACTCACAATTCATTTCCGCGTCAGTTTCTGCAAAAAGCGCGGTTTGGCCTGCCACCACACGGTCCTTTGGCGGACGGGACAATTCTTACTGGTTGCAACACCTCCCGCGTTCTTCACGCATCTCTCACTTCTCCGCCATACAGAAGTAACATGGCCAATTCACTCTCAACGCCGAGCTACAAGTCTAGAGCAAACCATACGAAAGAAACCATGACTACAAAACGAATGATCCCGCACGGTGCGACGGTTTTGTCCGCCCTGCTTCTGGCGGCGCCTCTGGCGGGGGCGCAGACCACACTCCAGATTCTTCACGCCTCCGACCTGGAGGGTGGCGTCAATGCCATCGAGGATGTGCCCAATTTCGCGGCGGTGGTGCAAGGCTTGGAGAATTCCGCGGCGGCCTCTGGAATACCTTCGATCCTGCTTTCAGCCGGCGACAACTACATTCCCGGCCCGTTCTTTTCAGCCGCCGGCGATCCTTCCGTGCAGCCCGTGTTGCGCAATGTTTACGAGCAACTCTTCGGCCTGGCTCCGGGAACGTTGAGCAATCTCCGCACCCTCGAAGGGCGCGCGGACATTACGGTGATGAACATTCTTGGTTTCGATGCCTCCGCGCTGGGCAACCACGAGTTTGACTCCGGGACGGCCGCCGTGGGCGGCATCATCCGGCCCGACGTTTCCTCGGGCACGGGGCTGAACCAGGTGCGCTGGTTCGGCGCCCAATTCCCGTACCTAAGCGCCAACCTAGACTTTTCGGCTGACACCGCCCTCAATCCGACTTTTACCGCCAGCATCGAGGACAGCGAATCATTTCGCACCACACCCGCCAACCTGGCTTCGGCCGCCGGCGCCAAGAAGCTCGCTCCTGCCGCCATCATCAACCGCGGCGGCGAGTTGTTCGGGGTTGTCGGCGCCACCACCCCGCTGCTGGCCAGCATTTCCTCGCCCGGTCAGACGAAGGTGAAGAACCCCGGCGCCGGCTCGAACAACATGACGCAACTCGCCAGCATCCTGCAGCCGGTCATTGATCAATTGCTCGCGGCGGGGGTTAACCGCGTGATCCTCGTCACCCACCTCCAGCAGATTGCGCTCGAGCAGGAACTGGTGCCGCTGCTCCGCGGGGTGGACGTGGCCATCGCGGGCGGCTCCGACACTTTGCTGGCGGACGCCACCGACGTGTTGCGCCCGGGGGATGCTGCCGGCGGTCCCTACCCCATTCTCGCCACCAACGCCGATGGTGATCCGGCGGTGATCGTCAGCACAGATGGCCGATACAGCTACGTCGGCCGACTAGTGATCATGTTTGACGCCGCCGGTCGCGTCGTGCCCGGAAGCGTGGAGACGGCGGTCAGCGGCGCCTACAAGACCGATGACGAGGGCGTGTTGGCCGTTTGGGGCAACCTGACGGATCCGTTTCTGCCCGGCACCAAGGGTGCGTTGGTGAAAACGCTGACCGACGCGGTCAAAGCGGTCGTCATTGCGAAAGACTCGAACGTGTTTGGCAACAGCGACGTGTTTCTCGAGGGCCGCCGCGCGACGGTCCGCACGGAGGAAAGCAACCTGGGCAACGTCAGCGCCGATGCCAACCTGTGGATGGCGCAGTTGACCGACCCGACCGTGAGCGTCTCGCTCAAGAATGGCGGCGGCATCCGGGATTTGATCGGGTTCATTGATGGCGGCACGGGCGCGCTGCTGCCCACGCGGAAGAATCCGCTTTCAGGCAAGCAAGCCACCGAGGTGTCGCAACTGGACATCGAAAACACCCTGCGATTCAACAATGGTCTCACGCTCTTGACCGTGACGGCCGAAGGGCTGCTGCAAATCCTGGAGCACGGTGTGGCGGCGGTGGCGCCGGGAGCGACGCCGGGCCAGTTTCCCCAAGTGGGAGGAATCTCGTTCAGCTATGACGCCAGCCTCCCGGCGGGTTCACGCGTGCGCTCCGCCGCCATCAAGGATTGGTGGGGCAACACCGTGGACGTGCTCAAGCAGGACGGCGTGGCGATGGGCAACCCGGCACGCCCCATTCGCATGGTCACGCTCAACTTCCTGGCCAGTGGAGGCGACAATTATCCGTTCCCGACCCTGGGGACGGATCGCGTGGACCTGCTCAAGCCGATGGCGGAGCCGCGCACGGGCGCGGCGGCCTTCGCGCCGGATGGAAGCGAGCAGGATGCGTTTGCCGAATTCTTCACCGCGTTTCACCCCAGTTCAGCCTTTGCCTACAAGACTGCGGACGTGAGCGCCGGCCAGGATGGTCGCATCCAAAACCTGCTTCGTCGCAGTGATTCGGTGGTGTATCCCCCGCCTCCTCCGCTCGGCGCCATCAAACTTTCGCTCATCGGACGGTACACGACTGGAGTCTTCCGGGAAGGCGCGGCGGAAATCAGCGCCTATGAGAGACATAGCCGGCGGCTGTTTGTGATCAACGCCAACGGCGGCACTGTGGACATTTTGAACCTGGCCAACCCCGCCCAGCCGGAGCTGCTCAAGACCATTGACATCGGAGCAGCCTTTAGCGACGCGCTAGCGACGGCCTCCCCGAACAGCGTGGCGGTGTCGGAAGGTCTGGTGGCAGTGGCCGTTCAACGCGCGGACGCCGCCGGTCGCCAACTGGCGGGCGTGGTGGCATTTTATGATGCCGATGGCCGGCTCATTGACCAAGCCCGGGCAGGCTCGCTGCCAGACATGGTTACGTTCACACCGAACGGGTTGTGGGTATTGACGGCCAATGAGGGAGAACCCAGTCCGGACTACAGCTTCGATCCCGAGGGTTCAATCACCATCATCAACGTCAAGCACGTCCGGGCGGCCATGCGTTACCCGAGATTCGCCCATGCCTTCAAACTGCCTCCAGGCCATGTGCGGCACGCCACCTTCGGCGGCTTCAACAAGAAGCAGGCCGAATTGATGGCGGCGGGCGTGCGCATCTTTGGGCCGAACGCCTCCGTTGCCCAGGACCTCGAACCGGAATACATCGCCGTGGACAAAGACTCGCTGCTGGCCTACGTGACCTTGCAGGAGAACAACGCCATCGCCATCGTGAACATTCTCACGGCCAAAGTCCTGAAGATCGCCCCGCTGGGCTTCAAAGACTGGACGCAATCCGGGTTCGATGCCAGCGACCGCGACAACGCGATCAACGTGGCCCCCTGGCCGGTGTTCGGCATGTATCAGCCCGATGGCATCGCCAGTTATCGCGTCGGGCGTCACACCTATCTCGTCACGGCCAATGAAGGCGACGCCCGCGAGTATGAGACCTTCTCCGAGGAGGCGCGGGTCGGCAGTCTGGCGCTCGATCCCGTCGCATTCCCCGATGCCGCCTTGCTCAAGCGCAACGCCGCCCTGGGCAGATTGACCGTCACCAAAACCCTCGGCGACGCGGACAGCGACGGCAGCTTCGACCAACTCTACACCCTGGGCGGGCGGTCGTTCTCCATCTGGCGGGTGAACTCCAACGGCTCGTTGACGCAGACCTTCGATAGTGCGGATCAATTCGAGCAAATTTCCGCTTCGCTGGTACCTGGGCCGTTCAACTCCGACAACGTGGCCAACGGTTCCTTCGACACGCGCAGCGACAACAAGGGCCCCGAGCCGGAAGGTGTGGCGCTGGGTGAGGTCAATGGGCGGACTTACGCCTTCATCGGGCTGGAGCGGATCGGCGGCGTGATGGTCTATGACATCAGCGATCCCACCGCCGCGCGGTTCGTGCAATACCTCAATCCGCGCGATTTCACCGGCAACGCCCCCGCCGGCACCGCCGGCGATCTCGGGCCGGAAGGGCTGGAGTTCGTGCCCGCGACACACAGCCCGACTGGCAGACCTCTGTTGATCGTCGCGCATGAGGTGAGCGGCTCGGTGGCCATCTTCCAGGTCGAGTGAAAGCCAGCGCCCGCCGCGCGGAGCTGGGCCGCGCGGCGGCGCTGGGGAAGGTGTCGAGTCGAAAACCTCAGGTCCGCCTGCCATCCGGCGCGGGGCGACTTGCCAGCCGCTCATTTGGCCGGGCGACTGTTAAGCCGCCCTTCTAGACTTCAGCGAGTCCACGCGGCCTCATGTCGGCAGCTCCGATTGCAAATCAGCGAGTCGCGAATGATCGCTTTGCCCGCCTCGACAACCGCCTTGACTCCTTTCAGGCATCGCACAACATCGCCGTGGTAGTCGCGGGGTCGGTCCCGTTCGCCTGATGGCGAACGGGAGACTGCCGGCCGGGTCCGCCCCGCGGGTGCCGGTTCAAAACAAAGCCCGCCGCCGTTCACGCGGGCGAATTGCGCGGTGAAAACATGAAAGCGCTCCTGCTCTGGCTCGTGACCGTCCTGGCGTTGATGGCCGCGGGCTTCTTTTACATTGCCAACCGCTCCAAGGCGGAAACGCTGGCGCGTCTGGAGCCGCAGCTTCAGGAACTGGAGAAATTGCGCGCGGAGAACACCGAACTGAGGACGAATCAGGTGCCGGCCGAGGAACTGGGTCGGCTGCGCAAGAACGCCGAGGAACTGGGCCGCCTGCGCAATGAGGTGCGCCAGTTGCGAGACACCGAGAAGCAACTCACCCAGAAGGTCCAGTCTGCCGAGGCGGCCACCAAGCGCGCCCAGGAACAGGCCGACGCGACGCGCGCCCAGTTGCAAGTGTCGCAAACCCAGTCCCAAGCTCAGTTGCAGGTTCTGGCTGCCGCGACCAACGCGCCGCAACTGTTGACGCCGGACCAACAGGCGTTCGCCTCGCGCTATGGCCTGACGCAAGTGGCGGCGGGACAGCAGGTCAACGCCTGCATCAACAATCTGCGGTTGCTGGAGAGCGCGAAGCAGCAATGGGCTTTGGAAAATCGCAAGACCTCCGAGACAATTCCCGGGCCGCAGGACATCATGGCTTACCTCAAGGACGGCGCTTTTCCCCGCTGCCCGGCCGGCGGGGTTTATTCGCTGAACAACGTCCAGAGCCACGTCACCTGTTCTCTGCCTGGTCACGCGACGCAATAAAACGGGGTGATGACTTCCCGGATGCTCTCCATGGCGACCGCGCCAGGACTGAACGTGGCCGGACCGGGATCAATTTCACTCGACTCACCCGGGCGACATTACCGGGCAGGCACATTCCCGGCGGCTTCTTGGGCCTCGGACACGACGACCCATTTGTGTCCGAACTCAAGCGAGAGTCGCACTTCCGGAGCCGCCCCGAGCAAAGCCCGGACGTAGGCGCGCCGGTTTTGGAGCCGGCGAATCTGGCCCACCAGGAATCGTGATTCGGTGGGCGAAGCCTCGTCCACCAGCGCCAGCAGTTCCACGGAGTGGTCTTGAAACGAGACGTCCGCCAGGCGCGCAGCCTCCTCGCGGTTCAGGAAACTGACGTTGTTCTGTTCGGACTGCGCCAGCCATTCATCCAGCGCGGTCGCTTTCCACGCGTTGAGCTTGAGCCAGTCTTCCTCCACCTGCTCATCCACGTCGGCAGGGGACTTGACTTCAGGCGCTTTGCTCTTTGAACAGGCCGGCAGGCCGAAACAGACGAGGACCAGCAGAATGTGAGGCAGCCATTTCATGATAGATCGGGTGCGGTGGGCACAGCGCAATTCGGCCGGCCTCGCGCGCGAAGCGAAAGTATGTCGCGACCGAAGGTGGGTCAAGCCACGCGGAGTGCAAAGCGGTGGAGTGAGAATCCGAAATCCGAAATGCGAAGCCCGTAAGATTTCCGAGATCCGAAGTCCGAATTGATTGGATTCCTGATCGCTGCCAAGCCGCTCGCGTTTCAGGCTTCGGACCTATTCCGGATTTCGGCTCTCGAATGAAAACGGCTTTTGTTCGCGTTCAGAGCTTCCTTGCGCGTCTGCCGCCCTCGCAAGATGGCGGGTTGACCTCTGCCTGCCGAGGAAGTACCAAGAGACGCATGAACCGCAAAAAGCGCAGGCAGAGGGTGGGTACGCCGCCCGCCGAGCGGATGGGCAACGCCGCCGCCGGCGCCGTGCTGGGCGCCGCCGTGGCCGGTCCGGTGGGTGCCGTTGCGGGTGCGGCGGTTGGGGCCATGATCGAAAAGGGCATCGCACCTCCGCCGCGGGCCACCGGCCAGACCGGGCCAGGCAACGGCGCCAACCGCCCGGAGCCACAAGGTCAACGAGCCAAGACCAACCGCAAGCCCTGACACGTGAACGGCTTGGTTTCCAACCCGGTGCGTCCGGCTGCCGGCGGACTGACGCGGTTTCGCAGCGGCCGCAGTCTCCAACCGGCGCTGGCGCGAAACGAGGTCCGGCTGCGCATGATTCCCCTCGGCTTCGCCGGGTTGATCCTGGTGGGAACGGTGCTGCTGGCTTTGCCTTTTACCCGCAACTCGGGGGAATCGGTTTCGATCCTGGACGCATTGTTCCTCTCCACATCCGCGACCTGTGTCACGGGACTGACCACGGTGAACGTGGCGGAGTCGTTCAACCGTTTCGGGCACATAACACTGTTGGTGCTCTTTCAAGTTGGCGGCCTTGGCATCATGACGGCCGGGACCTTCTTCCTGCTGCTCACGGGCAATCGCCTGTCGCTGGCGCACGAAACCTCCATCGTCGGCACGTTCGGCAAACTTCGCTCGGCACGGCCGTTGGACGTGCTCATCTACGCCTGCGTGTTCGTGCTCATCGCGGAGTTTGCCGGGTTCGTGGCCATGTTCAGCGTCTTGACCCAGCATGGCCCGGAGCAGGCCATTGAGGAATCGGCGTGGCAGGCGGCGTTCCATGCGGTGAGCGCGTTTTGCAACGCGGGCATCTCCATTTTTCCCGAGGGGCTGGCGCGGTGGAAGGATCAGCCGCTGCTCCTGGGTGTCGTCAACCTGCTGGTGATCGCGGGCGGCATCGGCCTGCTGACGCTGGTGAACCTGCGGTTTTATTACTGGTGGCGGCGCGACACCCGGCGGCGCGGACAGTTGGGGGTGCAAACCAAGGTGGCGGTGCTTTTGACCGTGGTGTTGTTGCTGGCCGGGGCGGTTCTGACCTTGTTGTTGGAGTGGAATCGAACTTTGGCCTCAGGCTCCTGGGGCGAGCGGTTGTCGTGGGCTTTCTTTCATTCCGCCATGACGCGTTCGGCGGGCTTCAGTGTGGTGGATACGGGTCAGATGCACCCGGCCACGTTGTTCATCAGCATGGCGCTGATGTTCATTGGCGGCGCGCCCGGCTCGATGGCTGGCGGCATCAAAATCATCACCGCCGCCGTCCTGGTCATGGCCGCCTGGACCGCCCTGCGGCGGCAGCAGGAGGTGAATTTGTTCCGGCGGCGGGTGCCGCGCGATCAGACCGGCGCCGCGGTGATGCTCGTGTTGATGGCCGCGGGGTGTTTGTTCGTGGCCATGACGCTGTTGTTCATCACCGAAAACGGCCGGCCCGCGGCGCAGACCGAGTTGCATCAACTGGCGCTGGCCTTCGAGGCGGTCTCGGCGTTCGGCACCGTGGGCGCGAGCACCGGCATCACGCCGCTTTTGACCCCGGCCGGCAAGTTGATTATCATCGTGTTCATGTTTGTTGGACGCGTTGGTCCTTTGATGCTGGCCATTCATCTGTGCCGGCCCGCTTCGCCCTGGCACGCGCGACATCCGGCGGAGTCGGTTTCCCTGGGCTGAACCATGGCGCTGCGCATTTTCATCCTGGGCGGCGGACGCTTCGGCGCGCACCTGGCCACGCGCCTGTGCGAGGTCGGTTGCGAGGTCATCATCGCCGACAACAATCCCAAACGGGTCGAGGACCTGTCGGAGGAGGGCTTTCACGCGCTGGAAATGGACGCCGACGACGAAACCGCGCTCAAGGACGCCGGGGTGCGCGAGGCGGATGCCGTGGTGGTGTCCATCGGCGAGAACATGCAGGCCAGCGTCCTGGCGACGTTGCTGCTCAAGGAACTCAAGGTGAAGAAACTTATCGCCCGCGCCGTGGACGTGAAACACGCGCAGGTGCTGGAACGGCTCGGCGCGGACCTGGTGGTGTTGCCCTCGCGCGACATGGCCTGGCAACTGGCGGAATCATTGCGCTCCGGCGTGTTGTCCGAGCGGTTGCCCATCAGCGGCGAGTATCAACTAGCGCACGTCCGCATCGGCGGCGCGCTGGATGAAACCACCCTTGCCGCCGCGCGACTGCCCGAGAAGTTTGGCATCACCGTCGTGCTGATCAGCCGGGAGAAAGCCCGGTCCAACACCGGCGAAGAAGCCCGCGAGGAGCCGGCGATGAAGGACTTTGAACCCCATCCGGACTTTGTGTTGCAGGCGGGCGACTGGCTGTCGGTGACGGGCCACCGCGAGCGCGTGGACAAGTTCGAGCGCCAGTGCGGGTTGAAGACGTCCCCCGCGCAATCATGAGTGTCTGCATTCTCACCACGGGCGCCCCCCGGCGCATTGGCTTCATTTCGACGCGCTTCCACGGGACCGACGGCGTCACGCTTGAGGCCGGGAAGTGGGCGCAGATTCTCGAGGGCATGGGCCATTCCTGCTTCTGGATGGGCGGGCTGCTGGACACCCCCGCCGCCACGAGTTATCACGCGCCCCTGGCGTTCTTCAATCATCCGGAGGTGGCCGAGGTGCAAAAGCGTCTCTTCGGTGTCACCACGCGCAGCCGCGACACCACCAACCGCATCCACGCCATCAAAGAGCAACTCAAGGACGAAATCTATCGCTACATCGAAAAGTTCCGGATCGAAGTGCTCATCCCCCAAAACATCCTGGCCATCCCCATGCACGTGCCGCTGGGCCTGGCGGTCACCGAGGTGTTGGCCGAGACCGGGCTGCCCACCATCGCGCATCATCATGATTTCACCTGGGAGCGCGAACGGTTCATCGTGAGTGCGGTGAACGATTGTTTGCGCGCCGCGTTTCCCGGCGCTTTGCCCGGGATCGAGCACGTGGTCATCAACTCGATGGCCCAGAAGGAACTGGCCCGCCGATGCAGCCTCTCCTCGGTGGTGATTCCCAACATTCTCGATTTTGAAACCCCGCCGCCAGGCATTGATGATTACAACGCCGACCTGCGCCGCGAGATCGGCCTGCGCGACGAGGACTGGTTCATCCTGCAACCTACCCGTGTAGTTGCCCGCAAGGGCATCGAGCACGCCATCGAACTGGTCCGCCGCCTCAACGATCCCCGCGCCAAGCTCATCCTCTCGCATCCCGCCGGCGACGAGGGCAGCGCCTACCTGCAGATGTTGCGCGACCGCATCGAGGACGCGAAAATTGACGTGCGGTTCATTGACGACCGAGTGAACGAGGAACGCGGCGTCAACGCGCAGGGCAAGAAAGTGTACACGTTGTTTGATGTTTATCCTCACGCCGACCTGGTGACCTACCCGAGCCATTACGAAGGCTTCGGCAACGCCTTTCTCGAGGCGATCTACTTCGGCAAGCCGGTGGTGGTGAACACCTATGCCGTGTATGCGCGCGACATTGACCCGCTCGGTTTCAAGACCATCGAAATGTCGCAGTTGGTGACCCGGGACATCGTGGAGCAGACGCGCCGCGTGCTGGAGGACAAGGCGCTGCGCGCGGAGTGGGCGCAGACGAACTACCAGCTTGGCGTGAAATACTTCTCCTACTCGGTGGCGCGCCGCAAACTCGCCGCCCGCCTGGCGAACCTGTTTGGCGAAGGGGTTTGACCGCGGGCCGCGTCCGCGACAAAAAGACTTTGTCTTTTCGCGCTCTCGCGGCAGACTGTTCCCATGAGTTCAGGAAAACGCATTGCCGCCAAGGCGAAACGGGTTGCGCCCAAAGTGATTGCGCAGCGGATCGCCAAGACCGGCCGGACTACCCGGGTGCGAGGTCACGTCTCGGCCCGGGGCCGGCGCGCGCAAGCCAGGCGGGACCAACGTTGACTGATGCCGCGCCACTGCGCGGCCAAACGGAATCCACACCATGCCCAAGAACCGCATCATCTATTACGGGACGCTCGTGCTCGTGGCCACGGTGTTTCTGTGGCTTGGCGCGGAGCTGACCAAGCGCATCGAATGGATTCTGCCCTACACCGCCGGACTGAGCGTGGCCATGATCGTGGGCGGATTCGTCTATGAATGGTATCGCTCGGGCCGCCTCCGCCCGCCCAAACCCGATGCTCCCACCGCGCGTCCCCTCAACCCTGCCGACCCCAAGGACAAGCCGCGGGTGTAGGCCGTTCCACCGCGCAGGCCAGGCTGGTGGATCATTCAACTGGTCCGGTGGCGTGAGCGGCCCGCAACTGCCCCACCAGTTCACGCGCTGCAGTGACGATTTGCTCAGGCCGGTGATACCGAAGGTCGTGTTCAGTTGACTCGGGACGAGCTTGGCTTCCAAGGCGGGTGACGAGTGGCTGCCCCGGGTGCGCCCGGGAAGCGTCCGGGCTTTTTTGGCCTTGTGAGAAAAAACGTTCGGTGGAAAGGTGGCGGTGATGGCTTTTGTTTTCCGCCACTTACTTCGACCGTTGCTGCTCCTGGGATTGGGACTTCCTTGGTTGCACGGGCAGGTGGTGATCAACGAAATCGTCGCCACGACCTCCGACCGCCTGCTCCAGCGGGCGACTGGAGCATATCCCCGGGTGGGCAACACCACGCCCTGGCAGTCACCGGCGTATGACGACTCGTTGTGGAGCACCGGGGCGGGGCCGTTCGGTTTTGGGTCGTTCAGCGGCATTACCAATGCCACCGACCTGTCGGCCCAGATGCAGAACCGGGCGGCGTCGCTTTATCTGCGCAAGCGGTTCACCGTCACGCCCGAGCAGGCCACCGGCATCGCGGGGCTGCAACTGTTCGTGCGCTACAATGACGGCTTCATCGCGTTCCTCAACGGGGTGGAGGTGGCGCGGCGCAACATGGGCAATCCCGGCATGTTCGCCTACCACGACCAGACAGCCTTCAACACCAACCTGAGCAATCCCAGCCTCGAGACCATCGCGCTCGGCGCGGCGAGTTCGCGCCTGGTGGCGGGGGAAAACGTGCTCTGCATCCAGGCGCACAACCATTCGTTGGTGGGGGCGGCGGGCGCCAATTTTCTGATTCAGGCCGACCTCCAGCTCGCCGGCAGTGATGTGTTGGTAAGCCATCAGTCCGAGTGGAAATACTTCCCCGGGCTGGCCGAGCCTTCGGGTGGGGTGCTCGATTACGGATTGTTTCAGCAGTTTCTCCAAGGCAAGGCCGCCGTGGCTTGGGCGACGCGCGAGTTCAACGACGCCGCCTGGCCGGTTGGGCCTGGCCCGGTCGGCATCGAAGGCGCCAACCCGCCCGATTACAGCCTCGGCCTCAATCTTTATGCGCAGACCTACAACATCACGCCCTCGATTTACACGCGGCGGGTGTTTTCGATCTCGCCGGACGAAGCGGCCTCGGACCATCCGCTGCGCCTGACGATTGACTATGACGATGGCCTGATCGTGTACTTGAACGGCCGGGAAGTAGCGCGGCGCAACGTGGGCACGACCGGGGTTCCCACGGCGCACAACGTGACGGCGTCTTCACTCCACAACGCCAACGGCGACAACCGCGGCGCGGTGACCGGCCAGGAGGAGATCATCGAACTCGGCTCGCCGCGTGCGCTGCTCGCCAGCGGTGACAACGTGCTGGGCGTGCAACTGCACCGCGTGAGCCTGACCAGTTCCGACTCCATCGCCCGCGTCACGCTCGAAACCACCGGCGCCGGCGGGCGCGTGCTGTGTCAGCCGACGGATGAGGTGAGTTATTTCGTCGGCACGCAGGAACCGGCGCTCGAAGATGAGCAGGAGGACGTCGGCCCGCTGGAGGAGTCGCCGGACACGGAGAACGATTGGATCGAATTGCACAACGCGGGCGCCGTGGCCGTCACCCTTGATGGATGGTCGCTGACCGACAACGCGGGCAATTTGCGCAAGTGGATGTTTCCAACCAATACCACCATCCCCGCCGGCGGCTTCCTGCTCGTTTTGGCCACGGGCCTGGATACTTCGCCGGCCAAGGGCGCGACTTATCTGCACGCCAACTTCAGCCTCGCCTCCCAGGGAGAATACATCGGCTTGGTCAACGCGGACGGCATCGTCGTGAGTGAAATGGCCTCCATGTATCCGCCGCAGCATCCGCATTATTCCTATGGCCGGGACGCGCAGGGGAATTGGGGCTTCCTCGCCCAAGCCACTCCCGGTGGCGCGAACGTGGGGCCGGCACTGGCCCCGCCACCCGCCGCGCCCGAGTTCAGCGTGCTGGGCGGTTTCCACACCGGCAACTTCTCGCTGGTGCTGACAACCGCAACCCCCGGCGCAACGATTCGCTGCACCTTGGACGGCAGCGAACCCAATCCCGGCCTGCTCTACACCGGCCCGATTGCGATCACCACCGACCGCATCGTCCGCGCCCGCGCGGTGATGGACGGCGCCATTCCCTCGGCGACAATCACTCACACGTATCTGCTGAACGAGTCGGCGGCGAAGCGGTCGCTGCCCGCGCTGTGCCTCGGCGGCGATCCCGCGCTGACCTTTTACGGTCCCAACAGTTCCGGCGGTCCGGCGGCCGGCGAAGGCATCTTCGCCATCCGGGGCGGCAGCTACGTCAGCGACATCTGGACCAACAATGGCGACCCGTTCGCGTTCCACTATCCGATGCTGCGCGGCCGCGCCTCTGAAAAACCGGGCACGCTCGAGTTTTATCCGCCCACGGGCCAGCCGCTGCGCACCGAACTGGGCTTGCGCATCGCCGCCAGCCCGTGGTCGCGTCCGCGCTATCGGCTCACTGACCCGCCCACCTCGCGGTTCACGCCCACGGCCGCCACGCAGAAACCGTCGTTCAATTTGTTCTTCCGGTCCGAATGGAGCGAGCGCCCGTTGAATTATCCGTTCTTCGGCGATTCGCCGGTCACGCGGTTCCAGGACCTGCGCATCCGCGCCGGCAAGAATGACATCAGCAACCCGTTCGTGCGGGATGAACTGATGCGCCGCCTGTATCTCGGCACCGGCCAGAAGAGCAGCATCGGCATCTTCAACACGGTGTACATCAACGGTGTTTTCAAGGGCTACTTCAACCTTTGCGAACGCCTGCGCGAGGGCTTCATGCAGGAGCATCACAACAGCACGGAAGCCTGGGACGTGCAGCAGGTGAACGAGTTCTCCAGCGGCGATCCCCTGCACTGGAAGAAGACCATCGCCGTCATCCGCTCCAACAATCTGGCCACCACCGCCGGGTATCTCCAGGTCCACGATTACCTCGATGTGGACAACTACATTGATTACCTCATCGTCAACGCCTTTGCCGCCATGTGGGACTGGCCGCACAACAACTGGGTGGCCGCGCGGGAACGCAGCCCGCGGGGCCGCTGGCGCTTCTACATGTGGGACGCCGAGGGCGGCTTTGGCACCACCGGGCGCGACACCGCCTACAACACGTTCACCAGCGATCTGATCATCAACGATGCGATGACCACCTCCAGCCGTTACATTCACGCTCTTTACACGCTGTTGCGCGTTTCGCCGGAGTTCCGGCTGCGGTTTGCCGACCGCGTGCAGAAGCATTTCTTCAACGGCGGCTGCATGGTCAAAACCAACATGCAGGCCATCTTCATCGAGCTGCGCAACGCCATCAACCCGATCATGCAGGAAACCATCGGCTCGACGGTGAACGAGAGTTTCTACCAGACCTGGATCGTGAGTGACACGCGGCGCACCAACTTCTTCACCCAGCTCACCCAGCAGGCTCTCTGGCCGGCCACGCTCGCTCCCGAGTTCAGTCACTATGGCGGCATCGTGAGCGCGGGCACGCAGGTCAGCTTGTCCAACCCCAACGGAAGCGGCACGATCTATTTCACCACCGACGCCGCCGACCCCCGCGCGCCCGGCGGGGCCGTCGTGGGCCAGGCTTACAGCGGCCCGATTACCGTCAATCAAACCACAACCCTCCGCGCCCGGGTGCGCAGCACCACCGGCGTGTGGAGTCCGGAGATCGAGGCGCGCTTCCTCATCCCGCCGCCGGCGCCGACCTTCCTGCCCGCCGCGAGCGGGGATTGGACGGTGAGCGACAACTGGTCCAGCGCCCCGCTGCCCTACCCGAGCGGCCCGGGCGCCGTCGCCATCATCCCGCCAGCCAACGGCACGGACCGCAACGTCAATCTCCGCGCGCCGGTCACGGTCGGCCAAATCCTCTTCCCGCAGGACGGCTCCACCAACCGCAACCGCGTTCGCGATCAGGACCCGGGCAACTCGCTCACGTTTCTTGGCACCAACGGCCCCGCCATCGTCGAGGTCGGTGGCACGGCGGAGGGCTACGTTGAATTTGAGGTTCTCGCCGGCACCACCCTGGCCTCCGACCTCAGACTTCATGTGACGAACATTCTCGGTCACCTCGAATACGGTGCGTTGCGGCTGCGCGCCAACTGGTCCGGTCCGGGCGGATTGATCAAGTCCGGCCTGGGCGCGGCTTCCTTGACCGGTGACGCCAAGACCTACACGGGCGCCACGGTGATTGAGGAGGGCGTCCTGCTGGTCACTCAGCCCGGCACGCCCGTGGCCTCGTCCATGATTACGGTTCGCCCCGGCGGGCAACTGCGGTTGGTCTCCGCCAACGATGCCGGAGGACCGCGCTTTTACACGTTTGGCGGCCCGTTGTTCCTCGAAGGCTCTGGCCGGGGTCCGGAAATTCCAGAACAGAGCGCTTTCGGCAAGCTGGGCGCGCTGCGTTACGATCCGGGCACTCAGGACAATGAAGCCATTGTCACCAGTCCCATTCAACTGATTGGACCGGCGGATTTGCACGTGGACGGCGCCCGCAACGTGCTCGCCCTGAACGGCGCGATTTCCGGTCCTTATCCGATCACCAAGACCGGCGGGGGGACGTTGCGGCTCGGCGGCGACCAGACTGGTTTTACCCAGCCGATCTACGTGGCCAACGGCGCCCTCGCCTTGGCGGGGACGCTCGGCTCGCCGGTGATGTTGGGCGAAACCGGACGGGTTACCGGCCATGGCGAGGCGGGTCAAATCTCCGGGAGCGGCGGCCTGCAACTCCACCAGACCCTGCTGCGCGTCCCGGCCATTTCCGGCGTGACCCACAGCTTTGTGTTCGGGAAAACCGGTTCGCCGCTCTGCGCGCAACCGACCGCCGCCGGTAACGGGTTGCTGGTTTTGCCAGCCGCGCCAGTCGCACCCCTGTCACTGGACGTTTATCTCAGCGGCGCGCCGGTTTCGGGCGATGTTTTCCGCGGCGGCTGGTTTGTGCCGTTCGAGGTAAACCTCACCGCTTCGCTCGCGTTCGTGCCCAAGCGGGTGTTCATTCCCGATGCTCAAGGCGGACACAGTTTTGCCAACCAAAGCTGGTCAGTTTTGACCAACGCGCAGTTCACCACCGTCGCCGAAGCGACCGATTTTGGACAGGGACCGATTCAGGGGAGGATGGTGGAGGTGCGTGTCGGGGGCGCGCCGGCCACGTTTGCCGCCTGGCAGGTGGCGGCGTTTCCAAGTCCGGCGGATCTTGCCAATCCGCTGGTGTCCGGCCCCGGCGCCGACCCGCACGGCACGGGTGTGCCCAATCTGTTGCGCTACGCGCTTGGTCTGGGGCTGACCGACAATCCCGCGCAGCGCGCCCCGCGATTTGCCGGCAGCGCCTCCGCCCCCGCGATTCGCTTCCCGTTTGACCCCGGGCGCAACGACATCGCTTACGTTGTGGAAGCCACGAGCGACGTGGCCGATTGGTCTTCGCCGACCATCCTCTTCGACTCACGCACGGACTTCCCGCCCGCAGTGCAGTCCGGCTGGCTCACGGTGAGTGATGCGCAGGCGGGGGGTGGCCAGCGGTTTTATCGCTTGCGGGTGTTCCTAATTGGCGGCTCGTGAGTTTGCGTCCGTGGCCGCTGACGCAAGGGCGCGAGTTTCCGGTCGCGCAAAATTCGCTTGGTTGCCCTGCCCCGCGCGCATAGCCTGACTGCGTTATGACCGGGCGCGAGCGACTGCGGGCGGCGTTGCACCACAAGGAAACGGATCGTCCACCGATTGATCTGGGCGCCACCTGGGTCACCAGCATCTCTGCCAGCGCCTACAGCCGGTTGCGCCGCGCGCTCGGTTTTCCGCCCGGCCCGGTGCGGATGCACGAGCCGTTGCAGTTGCTCGGCGACGTGGATGATGACGTGCGCGCGAAGCTGGGCATTGACGTCGTCGGCATCTGGCCGCAGGGGACGATCTTCGGTTACAAAAACCTCGGCTGGAAACCCTGGACGCTTCAAGACGGCACCGCGGTGCTCGTCTCCACGCAGTTTGAAACCACGACCGACACGAATGGCGACGTGTTGATTTATCCGAAGGGCGACCGCACGGCGCAGCCCTCCGGGCGGTTGCCCAAAGGCGGTTATTACTTCGATGCCATCGTGCGCCAGGAGCCGCTCGACATGGACAAGCTCGATCCGCGCGACTGGGTCGAGCAATTCACCGTGTTCACCGACGAGGAGTTGAAGTATTTCGAGCGCGAGGCGGACCGGTTGGCGCGGGAAACCGACTTTGGGATCATCCTTAATTTCGGCCAGGCGGGCTTGGGCGACATCGCCATTGTGCCCGGCATGATGCTGCTGCACCCGAAAGGCGTGCGCGATCCCCAACTCTGGTATGAATGTCTCGTCACTCACACCGAATACATCCGCGGCATTTTCGCGCTCCAGACCGAGATCGTGATGCAAAACATGGCGCTCCTGCGTCAGGCGGTGGGCGACAAGATTGACGCCATTATCATCAGCGGCACCGACTTCGGCACGCAACGCGGCCCGTTCGCCTCGCCCAAATTGTTCCGCGATTTGTGGAAGCCGTTTTACAAAAAAATGAACGACTGGGTTCACGCGAACACGAAGTGGAAGACGTTCTACCACAGTTGTGGTTCGGTCGCGGCGCTGCTGGACGATTTCGTGGAGATGGGCGTGGACATCCTCAACCCCGTGCAATGTTCCGCCGTCGGCATGGACGCCGCAACACTCAAGGCGAAGTACGGCGACAAGCTGGTGTTCTGGGGCGGCGGCGTGGACACGCAGAAGACGCTGCCCTTCGGCACGCCCGAGGAGGTTAGCCGCGAAGTTCGCGAGCGCGTGGACATTTTCGGCAAGGGCGGCGGCTTTGTGTTCAACACCATCCACAACATCCAGGCGCAGACACCGGTGGAAAACTTGATTGCCATGTATGAGGAAGTGTTGGGCAGGAAGGTGAATTAAGCCCGAGGTCCGGGGTCCGAAATCCGAAGGTGGCCTGAAGTTCGAAGTCCCGCTGCGAAGTTGATTGCTTGAGAGGCCGGTGGCGAACCTGACTTCGCCTCAGCAGGGGGGTGAGTTCGGATTTCGATTTTCAGATTTCCTTCGGAAGTTGGATTTGGAACTCCGGATTTCAGCGAGGTCCTGATGCAAGAATCAAACGCTTCAGCCGAGCGCGGCAGCGCGGCTTATGTGACCGCCATCAGCCTGATCGCGGCGCTGGGAGGGCTGCTGTTTGGCTACGACACGGCGGTCATCAACGGCGCCATTGGTTTTCTGGAAACCCACTTTCATTTGACCCCGGCCATGAAAGGCTGGGCGTCCTCCTCCGCGTTGCTGGGTTGTGTCCTCGGCGTGTCGTTCGCTGGCGCGTTCAGCGACTGGCTGGGGCGGAAGAAGACGCTGGTGCTGGCGGGGGTTTTGTTCCTGGGGTCCTCGATCGGCACGGCTGTGCCGCAAACGCTCACGCAACTCGTCGTGTTCCGCATCCTGGCGGGGGTGGGAGTGGGCATCGCTTCCATGGCTTCACCCATGTACATCGCCGAGGTCAGCCCGGCCCGGTTTCGCGGACGGATGGTTTCGGTGAACCAGTTCGCCATCGTGAGCGGCATGCTGCTGATCTACTTCGTGAATTATTTCATTGCCCGGCAGGGCAGCCCGGAGTGGCAGGTGACCACGTCGTGGCGCTGGATGTTTGGCTCGGGCATCGCGCCATCGGCCTTGTTCCTCGTGTTGCTGATTTTCGCGCCGGAAAGCCCGCGCTGGCTGGTGAAGCAGGGTCAAACCGCCCGGGCGCGCGCCATCCTCACGCGCATTGACGGCGCGGGATTCGCCGAAGCCGAAACGCGGGCGATCCAGGAAACCGTCGAGCGGGAGAGCGGTTCGCTGGCGCAACTGCTGCAACCGGGCTTGCGGCGGGTGCTGTGCCTCGGCGTGGCCTTGGCGGTGCTGCAACAGGTCACCGGCATCAATGTCTTCCTCTACTTCGGCACGGAGATTTTCAAGGGACTCGGTTCGACCGTGGATGCCGCCTTGCTGGAAACGGTGGTCGTGGGCGCGGTGAACCTTGGCTTCACCATCGTCGCCATTTGGACCGTGGACAAGCTGGGCCGCAAGCCGCTGATGCTCGTCGGCGCGGCGGGCATGGGCCTTTGCCTGGTGGCGATGGGACTGGCGGCGCAATCGGGCCGGACGGCCGCGTGGACGCTGGCGTTCATCCTCGGCTACATTGCATGCTTTGCGTTGTCGGTTGGCCCGGTGACGTGGGTCATCCTCTCGGAGATTTTCCCGACGAAGATTCGCGGGCGCGCCATGTCCATCGCCACGCTGTGCCTGTGGAGCGCGAACTTCGTCGTCTCGCAGACGTTTCCCATGATGGACAAAAGCCCGGTGCTGGTGGCGAAGTTCAACCATGCCTTTCCGTTCTACCTGTATGCCGCGATGTGCGTGGTGTTGGTGCTGGTCGTGGCCCTGGCCGTGCCGGAAACGAAAGCAAGGTCGCTTGAAGAAATCGAGGCGCTGTGGGTAAAACGCGGGTCTCAGCGAGAGCGATTCCCGTCTGTGTGAGAAGCCGCCTCCAGGCAACACGCAGTCTTCAACAGGGGCAGGATTTTTGAAGTCGGAGGCCGGATGCGCGCCAATCTTGGATTCCAGGCCAGGACCATCTTCCGGCTCAATGGCCGGAGCCACGGCAGTTGGAATTCTTGAACCGCATCGGCTTTGAATTCGCCGCGGGCGAGGCCGGGCAAAATTCCTGCGTACATTCCCGTTTGGACCGCTTTGGCGACCAAAGGGAACGAGGGCAACTCCAGTTGGATGTTTAAATCCACTTTCTTGTGCCGCGCGGAACGCTCCAGTTCCGTCCGAAAAACGCCTTTACCTTCCAGCGTGGCTAACGGAAGGCGGCGAAGTTCTCTGGCGGTCAGAGCACCAGGATTTCTCGCCGCAAGGAGCGGTGAGGGAACGAACAAGCAGAAGTTCATGGTTCCGAGCGCCAGTGCTTCCAGTTTCCCTGGCACATCCTCCCGGACTATGCCCGCGTCCAGAGTTCCGTCCGCCAGCCCGCTCGCGATTTCGGCGCTCGACAGGTTCACGAGTCGCAAAGTGATGTTGGGCGGCATGGGCATTCGCGCGAGCCCTGGCAGCAAAACCCACTGGATGATGCTCTCTCCCGCCGCCAGCGTGAGTTGGGTCCGCTCCTCCGCGCACTCACGCTTGAAGTCTCGCAGACCAAGCAGTTGTTCCCGGGCCAGCACGTGTAATCGGCGACCCGCTTCCGTGAGCGACACGCCGCGTCCGCTCCTCCGAACAAGTTCAACACCGAAGAACTCCTCAAGCTCCTTGATCTGCCGGCTGAACAGGCTTTGCCGCGCGGGATCGCCCTTGGCGGCCTTGGTGACGCCGCCCGCCTCCGCCACGCGGCAGAAGCTTTGCAGCCGGTCCAGGGACAAGCCGCCCTGCTGGAGCAGGTCGTCAATCATGACTGGACAGTTATCACCCATGCGGTTATTCGCCTAGCAGGTTGTTGAAATAGTCTCACGCAAATTTGAACAGGCCGCATTGACTTGCGTCTGAAATCCATGCGCGGAAAACCTCAAGCCCAGCCGGACTTTCTGACGGTCATCAACCTCAACGCC
>WYBW01000135.1 GCA_011525685.1 Verrucomicrobiia bacterium | reverse complement strand
GCTGGCGTTGAGGTTGATGACCGTCAGAAAGTCCGGCTGGGCTTGAGGTTTTCCGCGCATGGATTTCAGACGCAAGTCAATGCGGCCTGTTCAAATTTGCGTGAGACTATTTCAACAACCTGTTAGTTGAGGGTTGCAAGGCGTGCGGCACTGAACCAAACGTCGGAGCACTCCGTTCAGCGACCGACTTTCCGGAACCGGACGAAGTAATTCAGCTTGAGCAGGTCCACTTCGCCCACTTTGCGAAAACCCACGGATTCAATCTCGCGCTCGAAGACTTCCTGGCCCGCGCGAACGTGGTTCAAGGTCCACTCCGAGCTCTGGCCGGGGATGCGCTTGAAATCCACCAGCACCACTTCGCCGCCGGAGCGCAAGGCGCGATGCAGCGATTGCATGGTACTTTGGGGAAACTCGAAGTGATGGTAGGTGTCGCAGATGAACGCCAAATCCACCGAGTTGGGCGGCAGTTCCACGCTGCGCTCCGTGCAGAGCACCGCGCGCACGTTCTTGATTCCGGCGGCAGCAGCCCGCTGTTCGATGTGTTTTACAAAGTCAGGCGCGATGTCCACCGCATAGACGATTCCCCGCGGTCCCACGGCTTCGGCGAACAAAGGGGTGAACAGCCCGGTGCCCGCGCCGATGTCCGCCACGCGCATCCCGGGACGCAAACCGATCGCCCGCACGATCGCTTCGCGATGGTCGTAGATTTCGCGGCCTTCGCGCTCGAAACGCTCCACCCACTGGTTGACCGGGAGTTCGGGTTTCAGGAACTCGGCATTCACGCCGGGTTTGACACTGCCTTCCACCGGTGGAGGAGTTGTTGAACGACAACCCGCTCCGCAGGCCATCAGCGCCGTGGCCAGGGCAATCAAGCATCTCACCCTCCAGCGAGCAGGGCGTCGAACGTCCGGTTCGGCGAGGTATGGCGCTCTGGTCACCGCGCGGTCGAAGCAATCCGCAAAGTTGCATCCGTTTGGGTCAAGATTCATGGTTTGAGCATGGCGGGTTTGAGCCGGCGCGTAAAGCCGCGTCTCCGCTATGGGTGCGATTGAATGCAGCGGTCAAGCTGGGAGGTGGCAGTGCTCGCGCGGCGAGCACTCCGCCTGCGCGGAGCGGGCAGAACGTCGCGGTGAAGGGTTGCGCCGACGCACGCGGCGCCACGGCTCGCAGCGCGAGCCGTTCCACCCCTTGAGCTGCCACTTCCGATCGCACCCCTGTGCAATCCATCGTGCAATCCATCGCTTGCCGCCGGGCAACGGCTTGGATAGCGTCCGCGCATGAGCATTGATGACGTCCTGCCCGGCTCATGGCCCTCGCAGGTTGGAAACCACTCCTCGCCGCCGGCAAATTGCGGCGGCTCGCATTCATGAAACGCAAATCCCTCCGCGAACTGGCGCGCGACCCGCGGTTCATCCCGGGCGTTTACAACTACTGCGACCGCTGGTGTGAGCGCTGCCCGCTATCGCAGCGGTGCCTCAATTATGCGATGGAGCAGGAACGCGAAGATGGCGATCCCGCCGCGCGCGATCTGGGCAATCAAAAGTTTTGGAAGGAACTCCAGGAAACCCTGCACGAGAGCATGGCCCTGATTCAGGAGGAAGCAAAGGCGCGCGGCGTGGACCTGGACGCTCCGGACTTGCGGGCGGAGGCCGTCGCCCAGGAACGGGCGCAACGCCGCCGCGCGGCCCGGCACCAGCCGCTGGCCCGCGCCGCCATGGCCTACGGCAAAAGCGTGGACCAGTGGATGGGGAGCCGGAACCCCGGGCTGGCGGGAAAGTTCGGAGAATGGAGAACGCAACTGGAACTGGAGATCGGCCAGCCGCGGGCGGAGGTGGAAATGCTCGCGGATTGCATGGACGTCATCCGATGGTATCAACATTTCATCTACATCAAATTGTGCCGCGCCATTGATTCCAAGGCCGGCGAGGACTTGGAGAACGAGGAATCCATTGCGGGATTGGCGAAGGACTCCGACGGCACGGCGAAGATTGCGTTGATCGCCCTGGACCGTTCGATCAGCGCGTGGGCGAGCATACGCGACGTTTTGGGCGAAGAGGCGGATGACATCCTGGAGCTGCTGGCTCAACTGGTGGGCCTGAGACGCGAGACAGAGCGGCTCTTTCCCGAGGCGCGCGCGTTCGTCCGCCCCGGCTTCGACACGCCGGATAAACCCACAACCGCAGCCAAACCTGCCAAGGCAGCCGCCAGAAAATCCCAAAGATGAACACCGCCTCGCGGAACCTCGCTCATCATCTGGGCATTCTGCGCGAACGGATGTTGCACCCGACGGACTACGAACGGGCCGTGCATTACTTTCTGGAGGAATTCGCCGGAGACGTGAAGTTTTTGAACGAGTCCGAGCCGGATGATGCGCCGCACTTGCTGGCGGTGCTGGCGCACTTCGCCAGCCGTGCCCTGAACCAGCCGGTGGTGTTTGACGAGTCCAGGGTGCTCCATTTGCGCGCGCACCAATTCTACCACGGCAGCGCGATGGTCGGGCAACGCGTCATGCTCTTCCTCTATTTCGAGGCCGCGGACACCGGCGTCGCGGCCCTGATTCCCGGCGTGCGCGGCGGGACGGAAATGGCGCGTTTTCGGTTGACCGGAGGGCTGGCCGATCCGCGCAAGAACTGAGCGATCCGCAACCGGTTAAAGCTGTTACGCCCACGTTGAATTTTGCCGATCAATCCACGTGATCGGCGCGGTTAAACCTTCTCCACACGGACGCTGCCGACGAGCTGGCGCACATCCGTCAGGCCCTGTCTCTGCAGGAAGTCGCGCAGGCCGGCCAGAACCTGCAACGCCGTCTGCGGCTCGTAAAAGTTTGCCGTGCCGACGGCCACGGCGGTCGCGCCGGCCATCATAAACTCAATCGCGTCCGCCGAGTTCTGGATGCCGCCCATGCCGATGATGGGAATCTTCACCGCCTTGGCGGCTTCCCAAACCAGCTTGATGGCGATGGGTTTGATGCAGGGGCCAGTGAGTCCGCCGGTGATGTTGGCCAGTCTGGGACGGCGCGTTTCGATGTCTATGGCCATGGCCGGGTAGCTGTTGGTCACCGCCAGGGCGTCGCTGCCCCCCTCTTCGGCAGCTTTGGCGTAAGGCGCGATGCTGACGACGTTGGGGCTCATCTTGGTGATGAGCGGGAGACGGGTGGCCTTGCGGCACGCGGAAACCACCTGGCTCAACAGTTTGCAATCCGTGCCGAATTGCGCGCCGCCTTCCTTGATGTTGGGACACGAAACGTTCAGTTCGAGCGCGCCCACGCCGCCAAGCTCGTCGAAGCGCCGCGCGACCTCGGCGTATTCCTCGACCGTCGTGCCCCAGATGTTGATGATGGTCGGGACTTTCAGTTCCTTGAGGAAGGGCCAATACTTCTTGATGAAGCCGTCCACACCCGGGCCTTGCAAACCGATGGCGTTGATCAGGCCGCTGGCCACTTCGACAGTGCGCGGCGTCGGGTTGCCGCGCACCGGTCCGAGCCGGATGCCTTTGACGACGACCGCCCCAAGCTGGTTCAGGTCGAGGAGTTGGGCGTATTCCACGCCATAACCGAATGTGCCCGAGGCGACCGTGACCGGGTTCTGCATCCGCATCCCGCCAATCTGCACGGACAAGTTGACCTCCCGGGTCGCGTTGGCGACTTCGGGCTTCGGATTTCGGGCTTCGGATTTCACGCGGTTGCCTCCCAGGCAATCAGGCGCGAGTCAAACACCGGCCCTTCGGTGCAGGTCCGCTGATATTCCCAGCCATCGCCGGTTGAAATTGGAATCACACAGGTCAAACAGACCCCGACGCCGCAACACATGTGTTCGTCCATGGAAAGCTCGGCGGGCACGTTGAATTCTTCCGCGATGCGGCTCACTGCTTTGAGCATCGGCGTGGGGCCGCACGCGAACAGTTTGCGGCCGGCTGTGCCCCGCTTGAGTTCGGCGATGAGCGGCTGGGTGACCAACCCCTTTTCTCCGTGGCTGCCATCCTCCGTTGTGGCGCGCACGTCCCAGCCCAATGCGCGAAACTCGTCCTCGCAAAGGATGTCCACCCGCCGCCGGCCGCCCACGAAAACGATGCCTCTCTGCGGCGAGCGTTGGGCCAGCAAATACATGGCCGCCATGCCGTAACCGCCCGCCACCAACAATGGCATTTCGCCTCCAGCCGGCGGAACTGTAAAACCATGCCCGAGCGGCCCGATGGCGTTGAGTTCATCGTCAGGGCGCATCCGGGAAAGCAGCTCGGTCCCTTTGCCGACGGCTTTATAGAGGATCGAAAAAGTATAGCCTTCCACTCGAAAGATGCTGAAAGGCCGGCGCAGCAGAGCTTCCCGCAGCGGCAGGATGCGCAGGTGGGCAAACTGACCGGGTTGCACCAGGGGAGCGATCCGCGGGGACTGGACCACCAGGCGAAAGTAAAGGTCCGTGGCGCGCTCGTTGGAGATGATTCTGACGGATTCCTCGACCATGGTCGGCGGGAGCATGGTCAGCGCGATGCGGGCTGTCAACTTTCGCGGACCAGATGACTGGCGGATCAGTTCCCCGAAAGGGGCGTCACGACGGCGGGCGAGGTTTGGGCGCGGTCGCGCCGTTGCTCGCTGACGATCGTGAACCGGCTGGCGGCGCGCTCCAACAATTGCCGGTAAGTCGCCAATGCCAGCAACGGCCAGGAGTTGCGATACATGTCGTATTTCAGGTAGAAGACCCTGGGGAATCCCGTGCCGGTGGTTTCATCCTCGCTCCACGAGCCGTCGGCGTTCTGGGTGCGGATGAGGTACTCGACGCCGCGCTTCAGGCTGGGCCGCTCGGGATCATCGAACGCGCAAAGCCCCATCACGGCCCACGCAGTTTGCGACGCGGTGCTCGGTCCCTGGCCTTTGAAGACCGGGTCGTCGTAAGTGTTGCAACGCTCGCCCCAGCCGCCGTCGAGATGCTGCACGCTCTCCAGCCATTCACGGGCCTTCAGCAGCCACGGCTGTTTCATGTCGAGATTCAAGGCGCGCAGTCCGCGCAACACCTGCCACGTGCCGTAGATGTAATTGACCCCCCAGCGGCCATACCACGAACCGTCGGCTTCCTGTTGGGAGCGGATGTAATCGAGGGCCTTTTTCACCTGTGGGTGGTTGGCCTGATAACCTTCGTAGCCGAGCAACTCGAGAATGCGCGCCGTGATGTCCGCGCACTCCGGATCGAGCATCGCGTTGTGGTCCGCGAACGGCACCTTCTCGAGGATGTTCTTGGTGCAATCCTTGTCGAACGCGGCCCAGCCGCCGTCCTTGCATTGGAAGGCCATCATCCAGTTGAGTCCGCGCTGGAAGCACTCGTCGCGCTTCTGCCGGTTGTCGGTCGGAATCTTGCGCAAGGCCAGCAGCACCATCGCGGTGTCGTCCACGTCCGGATTCCATTTGTTCTCGAACTCAAAGACCCAGCCGCTCGGCTCGACATTGACGGGATTCTTGTACTGCCAGTCGCCGCGAAATCGGATTTCCTTGGTCATCAGCCACTCGGCCGCCCGCTTGATTCGCGGGTCATCCTCCGGCACGCCGGATTCCCGCAGGCACATCGTGACAATGGCCGTGTCCCAGACCGGCGAGAGGCAGGGTTCGATGCGCACGGTGTCGGGCGTTTCATGCTCGAGCTTCTTCAACTCGCGCTCGGCCCGCACCACTTGCGGATGATTGTCCGGATAACCCAGCGCCTTCAGGGCGATCAGGGAGTTGAGCATCGCCGGAAAAATGGCCGCCAGACCGTCCGAACCCTCAAAGCGCTCGAGCATCCACAGCTCGGCCTTCTTGAGGGCGCGCTTGCGAAAGGGGTGGATGCCATTCTGCGCGAACCACTCCGCAAACTTGTGCAGGCGATCCAGCCACAGGAAGAAATTCCGCCAACTGATCCGCTCGGGATCGGGCGCCAGCGCCAGTTCGCGACCCTGCATGCCGGCGGGATACAACTCGTCCAGGTTGACATCGTGATCCAGCGGGCGGGTTGGCTTGAAATGATTGATGATGGCCAGCGGCACCAGCATGGCGCGCGACCAGTTGCTCATGTCCCAGAAATTCACGTGAAACCATTTGCCGATGAGGAGGACCTCACAGGGAATGGTCGGCACATACTCCCATGGAAACAAACCCAGCAGCGCCAGGTAGAGCTTGGAGAACGTGTTCATCCGCGGCACACCACCGAGGTTCAGTGCCACCTCGCGCGCGCGCAACATGCGCGGATCGGTGACGGGCACACCGGCCAGCTTGAGCGCCAGGTACGCCTTGATCGTGGCGTTCACTTCCGCCGGTCCACCATGGTAGATGTTCCAGCCGCCATCCGGCAACTGCATCGAGAAGATGTGATTCACCGCCTTGCGCTGCCATTCGCGGTCCACCTTGCCGTTCCAGTGATGGTAGGCCAGCGTGTCGCTGACGAGCGTGGAATCCACCATCAGTTCGCCAATCCAGTATCCTTCCGGTTTCTGGATGCTGAACAAATAATCCTGCGACCGCCGGAGGGCGGTTTCCAATTCAGGCCAGGTCTGGGCGCCGGTGTCGGGTTGTTGCGTCTGATTACCCTTCCGGCCGGTAGCAGTCAGAATAGACACATCCATAAGGTGTGAATTCGGGCAAGAACTGTAAAGCGGATATTCCCTTGGAGGCGGGATTTCACCCGCCCTTTCATCGCCGGCGGCAGCGGGGAACATTTTCATTTTGAACTTTCAGCGGCCGTTTATACTTTGGCCTTGATGCTTTTGGAGTTCACCAAGATGAACGGCGCGGGCAACGACTTCATCGTGTTCGACAACCGTGCAGGCAAAATCTCGCTCACGCGGGAGCAAGTGGTTCGCTTGTGCGACCGGCATCGCGGCATTGGCGCTGACGGCGTTTTGATCCTGGTTCCCTGCCGTTCGGGAAAGGCGGACTGGGCGTGGGATTTTTACAACAGCGACGGCAGCACGGGCGAGATGTGCGGCAACGGCGCCCGCTGCTTCGCCCGATTTGTGCAAAAGGCCGTCGGCCTCAAGGGTGACTTCACCTTCGAGACGGAGGCGGGCGTCATCACCGCGAGCTTTGAAGGCGAGCGCGTCACCGTGAATCTGACCCGGCCGAAAGACCTGCGGCTGAACGAACGGGTCTCTCTTTCCAGCGGGGTCGAAACCATTCACTCGCTCAACACGGGCGTGCCGCACGCCGTGTTGTATGTGCCGGACGCGGACCAAGCGATGGTGCATTCGTTGGGCCCGGAGATACGCCGCCATCCGCACTTCGGTCCGCGCGGGACGAATGTGAACTTCGTTCAGGTGCTCGGGCCGAATCACATTCGCGTCCGCACTTTCGAGCGCGGCGTGGAAGGTGAGACGCTGGCTTGCGGTACCGGGGTGAGCGCCGCGGCCATGATTTCCGCCCGGGTTCACCGCTTCACCTCGCCGGTCCAGGTGCAGGTGAAGGGCGGCGACACGCTCGCAGTCAGCTTCAAGGACACCGGCGCGGGGTTCGAGGAGGTGCGATTGAGCGGCCCGGCGGATTTTGTGTTTGAGGGAAGGATCGAAGTTTGACGATCCGCCGCAATTCGCGACCATAGCCTGAACGATGTGTTTGCCGCAGACGTTGAGGTTACCACCATCAGTGCCCTCACCAAGTGAAACGGGGTGCTCGGAAGCCGGCATCTTGCAGACCGCCGTCACCAACACGCCGAAGGGGCCGCCGCAAGCTCTCAAGAGCAGGCAAGCGGCGACGTTAGGATTCGGACGGGTCACCTAAACCATCCACAGGGACGGCGTTTTGTGGGCCACAGTGGCTCGACGTCAGGCGTCGGTGGCGGCTTAAGTTACTTTCCGGAGAACCACTTGCGGTAAACCTGTTGACCAACCAAGGGAGCAAGTTGCCACCGCCTTGGCGCGAAAAGTAGCCGATGTTTATCGCCGGCTTAATCCGGGTGATTAGACTTCCTCTTGTGGGTGCATTTGGGCAGTTCTCGACGACCGTCACCCAGCGTGTTGAATTGCAATTATTTGTGAGCGGGGAGGCCGTGACGGGCGGCGTGGCATGACCGGTTGGCCGGCGTTTTCAGGGATAATTTGGCGTTCGCAGCATTTATTCATTGAGTTCCGCCGTGAATGAATTAGCATGAGGCCGCGTCGGTCCTCTGGTGTTTGCGACTTCCCAAGGTTTCACAGCGGGAAAGTGAACATTCGGCCGGAACAAACCCGTTGGGCGAGTTCTCGTTTAAGGCCGGACAGAACGATTTCTGAACCGGAACGGACCGTGCAGGGTCTTATTACTTATGTTGAATCGAAAAGACATCCGTTCGGGTAGCATTGCGTCCCGCCCCCGGCAAGAAGCCAAACGAGCCTCCAAAACGTTGGCGCCTCGCCGTCGGTTCGTGCTGCCAAGCGCCAAGCGAAAAGCCGCCGCGCCGGCCGCACCGGAGAAAACCAATGGCCACCCGAAGGTTGAAACTAAAGCGGAATCCAAGCCGTCCTCTCCCGCCAGCCAGGTCCCCCTTACCGGAAACACCACCCAGTCCGGGATTGATCTGACTGAAACCATCAAGACTCTCCTGCATCTGGCTCAGGAACACGGCTACATCACTTACGACGATATCAATGACGTCCTGCCCGACGGCTTGAATCCCGAAGACTTGGACGAACTGTTTACCAAGCTCCGGAGTCTGGACGTCGAGATCGTGGACCAGGCCGAGGTTCAACGCACCAAGCAGCCCGAACCCGAGGAGGAGGAGGATTCCCGGCTCGAAATCCTCGATGACCCGGTGCGGATGTACATGAACCAAATGGGCAAAGTGCCGCTGCTGACCCGCGAGCAGGAGGTCGAAATCTGCAAGCGCATCGAAGACGCCGAACTGGAGATGAAGGCCATCGTTTACAGCCTCGGTTTCGCAGCCAAGGAACACATTGCCATCGCCGAAAAGCTCCTCTCCGAACCGCCCAAGGAACGCTTCGACCGCGTAGTGGTGGACAAGAAGGTCGCCAACCGCGAGGGCCATCTTCGCGATCTGCGGCTGTTGATCAAGAAAGTCCGCAGCCTCGACCAGAAGGTGGACGAAAAGTATGCGGCGTGGCACAAGGCGATGCAAAAGGGCCGCAAGGAAAAGCTGCTGCGCGAGTTCCGGAAGTTGAGCGCCAAGCTCGAAGAGACCTTCCCCAAGTTCGCCTATAAACAGAGGGTGGTTGAGGAAATGATCGTCGTGGCGGGCAACGTCCACGAAAAGCTCCAATCCAGTTGGCGGCACGTCCAGGAGTTGGAGGCGTTGCGCACGTCCGGCGAACGCCGGGCCACCATTGAAGCCGAGCAGGGCAAGATCGCCACACTCGAACAGTTCGTCCGCATGACGCGCGAGGAATTCAACCAGGCCTTCGCCGCTCTCAAGAGCGCCGCGGATCGCGCGCACAAGGCCAAAACCCACATGGCCGAGGCCAACCTGCGGCTCGTGGTGTCCGTCGCCAAGAAATACACCAACCGCGGACAGTCCTTCCTCGACCTGATCCAGGAAGGCAACATCGGCCTCATGAAAGGCGTCGAGAAATTTGAGTACCGCCGCGGCTACAAGTTCTCCACCTACGCCATCTGGTGGATTCGCCAGGCCATCACCCGCTCGATTGCCGACCAGGCGCGCACCATCCGCATCCCGGTACACATGATCGAAATCATGAACAAGCTCTGGCGCGCCCAGAAGCAGCTCACCCAGGAACTCGGCCGCGAGGCCACGCCGGAGGAACTGGCCGACGAAATGCACATGCCGGTCAGCCGCATCAATTCCTTGCTCAAGATGGCGCAGCAGCCCGTATCCCTGCACGCGCCGGTGGGCGATGACGGTGACGTCAGTGTCGGCGACTTCATCGAGGACAAATCCGCCGAGAATCCGTCGGACGTGACCAGTTACAGCCTGCTCAAGGAGAAGCTGGGTGACGTCCTGACCACGCTGACCGAACGCGAGCGGAAGATTCTGGAAATGCGTTTCGGTCTGGTGGACGGCTACGAGCGCACGCTCGAGGAAATCGGGAAGATGTACAACGTCACCCGCGAGCGTATTCGCCAGATCGAGGCCAAGGCGCTCCGCAAGCTGCGTCACCCCACCCGGGTCCGCCACTTGCAAGGCTTTCTCGACACCGAGGAAGCAGCGGCTTGAGGCCGGACCTACAAGCAACAAAACATTCACCCAGCCGGACCGCCGACCGCAGTCCGGCTGTTTGCTTCTCGTCGTGGAAGCGGGAATTGCCTGTTTCGGTTTTTCGGGTGTTCAGCTAAACTCAGTCCATGAATTCATTTGGTCTGTTGCGGCGCGTGGGAAACCTTGTCTCCCTGCTCGCCCTCGTCCTGGTGATGGCCGGTTGCTCAACCACCCAGAAGGTGGATTGGAACAGCCGGGTCGGCTACTACACTTACGACCAGGCCATTGTTGAACTCGGACCGCCGGACAAGCAGGCCCGGTTGAGCGATGGCCAGACTGTGGCCGAGTGGATTGTTCGCCGTTCCAGCGGGTCCGGCGTGACGATCGGCACGGGCTTCTACGGCGGCGGAGCGGGCGTGGGCGTGAGCCAGTCAGTCAGCCCGAGCTACAGTGAACGTTCGCTGAAACTGATCTTCGATACGGACGGACGGCTTTCCAACTGGTCGAAAAACTATTGAACAGGGCCCCCTGCCCGGTGTTTCCAGTCCTTTGCGCCGTCCATCATTGCGTTTGACACCGATGGCGTCAGCGCGAATTATTTCGGCCCGGTTGCCAGAGTAGCTCAGGGGTAGAGCAGAGGACTCATAAGCCTTTGGTCGGGGGTTCAAATCCCTCCTCTGGCACCAATTTTCGTCCGAACCAAACCCTCGATCTGTCGGGTTTCGACCCGATTGTCAGTCTGGCCGGTGATGATAATCTCAACGCCATGTCCGACGCCGCATCAATATCGGTTCAGCGTATCAAGCGCCACGCGCGCAGACGGTTGCTGCGGACGCTTTATGCCGCCCTTGGAGTTGGAATGGTTTCCGCCCTGGCCGTGGCGGCGGTGATCTATTGGCTTCATCAGGCGGGGCGGTTCCGTCCCTGAATCGCGCCGTCTTTCCGGTCGCCCAACCTCAAGGTCGTCCCGCGCTTTTGCGGCATCACCTGCCCACATCGGCAAACAACCTTGCCACCCGATGGGCGTGCTCATCGTAGGCGCTTTCAAACAACTCGCTGGAACGGTTGCCGCCCACTACGGCGGCGGCGCTCAACACTCTTGGCGGTTGCCCGGCGGCGGCCAGGCGCGCGGCGACTTCCGCCTTCAGGCAGTTGACCAGCATGCAGCCGCCCACGGTCGAACCCGGCGAAACCGGCGTGTCCAGGCCGGGCACACGCACCATCGCGTCGCCCACCGGCGCACCCGTGTCGAGGACAAGATCCGCGAAATCCTCCAGCTTCCTCCCGTCGGCGCGGCGGCTCGCGCTGGCCCGGCCGTGCGCCAAGCTGATGATGGCCACCACCCTGACGCCGTGCCGGCGAAACTGCTCCGCCATCTCGATCGGCACCACGTTGCAGCCGCTGGAGGAAATTACCAGGGCGGAGTCGGCCGAACTGACCGCGAAGTTCCGCAGGATGCGCTCCGCCAGACCGGAGACGTTCTCCAGGTGCATCGCCTGCCGCTGGCCGTTTGCACCGACGACCAGGTTGTGAAAGGTGAGCGATAGTTCCACGATCGGGTTGAACCCGGGAAACGAGCCGTAGCGCGGCCACATCTCCTCCACCAAAATTCGGGAATGGCCCGAACCGAACACGTGAACCATCCGGCCGGCGAGAATGGTTTGGGCAAACCAATCCGCCGCCTGCTCGAGGGCGCGGCTTTGAGCGGCCACCACCTCGACGAGGCGGCGGCATTCCGAAAGGTAATCGTTGGTCGGCTGGCTCATGACTTTCTGGGTTGGGCGATTCTCACTGCGCGCTTCTCTCTCGCGCTGCGTACTGCGGCGTCCACAATCTGTTGTCCGATCCGCGAAATCGCCGGTGACAACGGCCCCTCCACGGCCGTTCCCGTCTCGAGGCAGTGGATGATATACTGGACCGGGTTGGCGAACGGCGGCTTCACCTTGTCCACCGGCTGGTCAAATCCCTCCGGGTGGCGCTCCGTTTGCACTCGTAGGCTCGGTTCATAGTCGTAACTCGAGAGTGTTCCGCGCGTGCCCTTGAGCACAAAGCCGCACTTCGGCTGCGGTTGGTGCGTCCACGGATCGGTGAACGTTCCCCAGCGCGTCTCGAACTTCGAGAGGCCGCACACATACCGCGCCACCGTGATGGAGTGTTCGTCCACCTCCAGCCCGCGTGGCTCGTCCACCACGCTCATCACCTCCAGCGGCGTCGCGCCGTTGTGAAACCATGTCCCCAGCGTTGTGCCGTAACCGAGATAATCGAGCAACGATCCTCCGCCCGCCTTGCGCTGGTAAAACCAGCTCTTCGCCTTTGGACCGGGTTTGGTTTCCACCTTGTCCGCTCCATGTCGCAGCGGGCCGCGGTTGCCGCCATAATAATGCACCTCCTGCAGCCTGCCGATGACCCCTTCGCTCAACAACCGGTGCGCCGTCACATGCGCCGGCACCCAGCGCAAAGGCCAGTTGATGGCCAGCTTCACCCGATGCCGCCGCGCCGCCGCGATCATCCGGTCGGCTTCCGCGAGCGTCGCGGCAAACGGTTTTTCCACCAACAAATGCGCCCCAAAAGGCGACACCCTCTCGACGAACCACGCGTGGCGGGCGGTGGCGGGACACAAGATGACCAGGTCCGGCTTTGTCCGCTCCAGGCAGGCGCGGTAATCCGTGAACACCCGGTCCGCGGGAATCGAAAAGTTGCGGAGGGCGCCCTGCATGCGTTCGGGCCTTTCGTCGCAGACACCCACGATCTCCGCGCGCGGATGCTCGAACACCATTCGCAGCAGGTCGCCGACATGGAAGTGCTCGAAGGAAATCCCCGCCACCCGCCAGATTCGATTTCGTTTCATGTTGGAGGAACAGTACCGATGGGTTGCGTCGGGTCAGCGGCCAAGAGCTTCGCGGCGTAAGCGGCCCCGCTCGCTCCCGCGGTCCGGCCCAGGGCCGCCTTCGCCAAGCGAACCCGCGCCCCGCCCGGTCGCCACTCGAAGTCGTCCAATGCGCGCCGCAACGGCTCAAACAGCGCTTCGTCGGCATCGGCGATCCCGCCGCCGATCACCACCAACTCCGGATCCAATACGTTGATCAGGCCCGCCACTGCGGCGGCCAGCGCCCGCACGGATCGCAACCAAATCTCCGCCGCTTCCGGCGCGCCCTGACGATACGCCGCCACCAGGTCGCGCGTGGACGCAAACCGCCTGCCGCATCGCGCCGCCAGCGTACACTCTCCGATGGCGTCCTCCAAGCTGCCCGGCGTATTCGTGATGTCCAATGCGCCGTTGGGATCGAGCGAAACATGACCCAGATGCCCGGCGCGGTTGATGTGGCCGCGCAGTATCCGACCGTCCACCATCGCCGCGCCCCCGACCCCGGTGCCCAGCGTCAACAGAACCACGTTGGTTGCGCCCTTGGCAGCGCCCAGCCAGACTTCCCCAAGCAACGCCGCGCGCGCGTCGTTGAGCACCGGCACTGGCGACTCCAGTTCCAGCCACTCCTTCCAGTTCAATCCTTCCAACCCCGCCAGCCGGCCCGGCATGAAAGCAATGCTGCGCCCATCCCGCGAAGGCAAACCCGGCGCCGCCACACCCACCACGGCCGGGGAGGGGCATTTCGCCATCACCGCTAGGACCACTGTGCGGGCGCGATCCAGCCAGACCCCCGTGCCGTCGTCCACCGTGCTCATGCCGCCCTCGGCAATCGCGGCGCCGTCGGCATTGAACGCCAGCACCTTGATGTTGGTGCCGCCCAGGTCCAGGCCAATGAATGTTTTTGGAACGAGGCCGACCATTACTGGATTGAAGACGACTCGCACTGGCCCTCACTGACGCACCAACCGCCATCCACCGCCAGCACCTGGCCGGTGGTGAACCGCGACGCGTCACTCAGGAAATACACCGCCGCTGCGTCCAGGTCCGCGGGCTGGCCGATGCGCCCGCCGTCCAGCGGCTGCTTGGTCTTCATGAATCGCTGAATCGCTTCATCCCGGGTGGCGCGTTCGGACATGGGAGTTTCGATCAAGGCCGGGGCAAGGACATTGCACCGGATGTTGCGGGCCGCGTAAGACGCCGCGATGGACTTCGTGAAACCGACCACTGCCGCCTTGGCCGCCGCGTAGGCGTGCGTCGCAAAATGCCGCGGCGAAGGCGACCAGCCCAGCACACTGCCCATGTTCAAGATGCTCCCGCCGCTCCCCTGCTCCAGAAACCGCCGCACGGCCGCGCGATTGGACCAAACCAGCGAAGTCAGATTCAAGTCCAGCGTCGCGCGCCAGCCCTCATCCGTCAGTTCATGCAACGGGCCGTCGCCCAGCTTGCGACCGCTGCCGCCGGCCACGTGGTACAGGCCGTGGAAACCGCCAAACTCCCGCACCGCCAACTCGATGGCGCGCGGCGCGGTGGCGGGATCAACCGCATCCGCCGCCAGCGCCAGCGCGGAAGCGCCGAGTGCCTGCCGCGCCGACGCCACGCTCGCCGGATTGCGGCCCACGACCACCACGCGCGCCCCGTGCAACACGAACGCCCGCGCCGCGGACAACCCCAGGCCGGTCGTGCCGCCGATGACCACGATACACTTGCCATTCAGATCGGGAAAAGCCACGCCGTTGACCGTGTTCGGTGACGCGAAGTCCGGCAAGCAAATTCTCATCAACCGGCCGGCGAACCCTCCAAGAACCACCTGTGTAACGCCGACTTTCCAGTCGGCGCGCCCTGTGGAGTAAACCGCCGGGAACCTGCGGCGCCGACACGGGCTCTACTTCACATAACAAGTGCGCTGGTTGGCAAGCCGTCGTCAGGCACATGCCGTCTGGTCCGGTCGTCGCCGCGAACCTCTCAGCTTTCAACCCTCAGCTCTCAACCCTCAACCGCGGCTCAATCGTGACACACTACCCTGGCCTCCTGCTTCATGCCAAGAAACGGCGACGCGTGGCAGGTTGCCTCAAAGCCCGCTTGGGAGTTGCGACCTCTTGCGCGGAGATGACGAGTTCCGAGCGGAAACGCAATGAGGTGACACTCGCGGTAAGCATTCGGACTTGGGTAGTTGGAGCAACAGTGCCAGGCAATGGGGCATCAACCTCGAATGCGCGCCAGCGCCTCAACGCTTGGATAGCGCCCGGTCTCAGCCAACAACTTCCGGAATGCCACGCGCTCCGGGTGATTGAATTCCAACATCCTGGACGTTACCTCGCCGATTTCACTCAACGGTTCAATCCGGCCTTCGCTCAGGTAAAAGTGCTCCTTCCAACGGTCCGTTCGCGGATTGTCGAACCGAACCAAACTGCCCGTGCGGAGGCTTACGGAGCCAAGATCAGCCCCCTTGTGCCGATTACAGTGGAAACAGGCGTAAGCGAGGTTGTTCTCCGTCGTCGAGCCGCCGTGTTTGATGCTGAGGATGTGGTCCACTTCACAGCCATGATAAGCATCCGCATCGTGGACAAGGCAATACTCACTTAGAAAATCGGCCCGTTCAGCAACCAACTGCCGCATTGCGTCGCTGATTTGCGGCTCATGAAGCGAGCAACTGTCGGGCGCGCGCCTTGGCCAGATTCATCAACAGCTCCAAATCTTCGTAATAATCCAGTTCGCGGCGCGGCGCCCGTTCAGCTTGCGCTTGATGGATGGCTCGCTAATTCCATTGCCTCAACCGGAATTCACCTGAATTACCCAGGACGGCCAAACCGCCATCGTGAATACCCAAGGCAGCGAATTCAGAATCCTCGACGCGGAACTCTTCACCGCGTTGGAGACAGGTGAGCCGTTTCAAAGCCCGCGTAGAATACCTTTGTGCGCTGTCAGTTCGCGGGCAAAACCACCCACCCTTTCGCGGGTTAAAACCACCCACCCTTTGAGACGAGACGTCGCCCCTTTTGTTTGCCGGATGTCGGCACACTGGGGCGATGAACGAACTCAAAGT
>WYBW01000134.1 GCA_011525685.1 Verrucomicrobiia bacterium | reverse complement strand
TCCAGCAGCCGCCGTTGGCGAAGGGGGTGCGCGTGCGCTGGTGGGCGTGGTTGTACGAATACATGAAGCTGGAGACAGGCGCGACGCCTGTCCTACTGTCCATTGCCGTCAGCCGGTTCAGGTAATCATAGCTCTTGCTGGTCGTCATACGCAGCGTGCTGCCGTTGGTGAACCCAATCTCTCCCACCAGCGCCGAATCGGCAAGATACGAATACGCCACCGTGTTGGTCCCGCTGGGCACCGTCCGCAACCGGGAGGCGTCGTCATAACCGTAAGCTGTGCTTAGAGGCGTCAGCCAACAGGATCGTGCTTTTCCCTCTGCCGCCGTTGCCCAGGGAGCAAGTGCGCTGGTGTGGCATTGATTCCACGTGCCAGCCGAGCCTCAGTAAGCCACGACCCGATAAAAGGTCTGCGTGACCCAAGGTTGATAGCGCTCGTCCAGGACCGTGACTTCGACGCCGGTGCCCGGGATTTGATCCCGCACCACTTCCCAGAACAGCAGATCGGCGGAGGTTTCCACGCGATACGTGCGCAGCGGGGCGGTGCTGAAGGTGATCAGACCACGGCCATAGAGGTCGAAGTCCAGTTCGCTGATGGCGAACACGGAGGCCGGATTTCTCGGGTTGGTGTTGGCGAGATATTCCTGCCAGGTGGGCACACCGTCACCGTCCGGATCGGCGACTTCGGCGTCCACGAAGTTGTTGGTGATGCCGTTGGCGATCAGCCAAGGGACGGGCGTGCCGAAGGGCAGCGCGGGATAGACGGTGAGGAAGGTGTTGGTGTTCTCGACGACGAAGCGCTGGCCGCCGGTGGTCTGATAGATCGTATTGTCCACATCGAACCGGCTGAACGAGTTGGAGGCCGATACCACGTCGCGGAAGTTGAAATGAACCAGGTTGCCCAGCGACCCGTAGGGCAGGCTGGTGGTCAGGCTTTGCGGATTGGGGCTGGTGAGTTCCAGCCAGGTGCCGCCGGCGCCGTCGTTGGTCTCGGTGAGACTCCAGCCATGGAGAATTTCACCGGCGTTGGTGGACATGAGCGTGGTGGTGCAGGGCCAGTTCGCGCGGTAATTGATGCGGAGCTGCCGGATGAAGCGCGGGATGTAGGCGGCGCGCAAGGTCATCGCCGTCGGTTGCACGGCGGCATCGGGAGTCAACCGCAGCGAACCCAGGGTCACACTCCCGGCGTAATCCGCGGGGACGTACAGGCCGATGACGATGTTGGTGATCAGCGGGTAGTTCGTGGTGAACGGCACGGTGTTGGTATCCACGATCGGATTGTCGAAGTCGGTGCTGACGGGATTGGTGGGGGACAACGCGGTGAAGCCCT
Organism: Verrucomicrobiia bacterium; assembly: GCA_011525685.1. Classification (GTDB taxonomy): domain Bacteria; phylum Verrucomicrobiota; class Verrucomicrobiia; order Limisphaerales; family JADLHS01; genus WYBW01. The sequence continues at coordinate 43,239 of WYBW01000134.1, read as the reverse complement.
GGTAATTGATTTCGAAGGAAGGCGTGAAGGCGTTGGCGGAACGTTTGAGCGTGGCCCACCGGAGGATGTACTGGCCATTGAGGTCCTTGCTGATCTGGGCAAACTTCGCGGCCAAGTCCACGGCGTTGGTGGCCTCGTAATACCGGCCCTGGGTCTGGGAGGTGATCGCGGTCAAATTGGCCGTCTGGATCTCGTTGCCGAAGCCGATGCCGTAAATCTTCACGCCGTTGTTGGTCGCGGCGGTGATCACGTCGTCCACGGTGGCCAGACTCGATTCGTCGCGCCCGTCCGAGAGGAAGATCACGTAATGCTGTTCGTCGCGGTTGGAAGCGCCCAGGTCGGTGATGGCCAGGTTGAGGGCGTCCCAGGCGCGCGAGCTGGAGGGAAACCACTGCACGTAGTTGGTCCAGATGCCGGCGATGGCTTCGATCAACTGCGCCTTGTCCGTGGTAAGCGGCACGACCTGCTGCGGGTCGGCGTCGTCGCGATGAAACTCAAACACGCCGATCTGCGCGTCGGGTGACTGTTGGTTCACGAACGATTGCGCGCCGCTGACCATCGCCTCGATCGCGTCGGAAATGCCGTCCTCATTGCTGTCGCCGTGTTCGAGCGAGGCGAGGCTTTGGGTGAAATCGAGCACCAGGTTGGCCTTGAGCTGCTTGGCGCTGCCCCGCTGGATGATGACGGCGGTTTCCGAGGGGCTGATCGTTTGCTCGTCTTCCTTGGCCACCACGGTCAACAGGTGCGGCGCCACCACCACCGCGTCGCCCAGGGCCGGGTCTTCGTTGTCGCGCAGGGAGAATTCGAAGTCCAACAGGTAGGGCGCCGAGTAGGTGAACGACACGTTGGCAATGGAAAGGCCGGTGATGAGTTCGTTGGCGAAGGAAAAGCGCACGATGGCGCTGCCCGTCCCCCAGGCGTTGCTGGCCTGGATGATCACGTCAAAATCGCCGGCATAGACCGGCTGCCCGGAGATCAGACCCGTGAGCGGGTCAAGGGTCAGTCCCACGGGCAGACCCTGCGCGCCAAAACCGGTGGGCGATTCGGTGGCGGTGATTTGATAGGTGAAATTCTGTTCCTCGGTGCCGGTGGCTGTCAAAGGGCTGGTGATGGCCGGCACGGACGGGCTGAACGTCAGTGCCAGCGGTTGAGTGTCCGAGGCGCAGGCGTTGGCGGCGGTGATCATCGGGGTGAACGTGCCGCTCTGCCAGGGAATGCCGGAGATGATGCCGGTGGCCGGATCGAGTTCCAGCCCCAAGGGCAGCCAGTTGGCGGCGAAGAGGTAGGGATTGAACTGCCCGGTGATGGTGTAGCTGAAAAAGTTGCCCTGCTTGCCGGACGCGCTCAAGGGGCTGGTGATCGTCGGAACAGAAGTGCCGATGGTGATGGTCAGGACGTCGCTATACGCGGCGCAGGCGTTGGCGGTGGTGATGGTGACGGGGAAGACGCCGCAGGGTTGCGGGATGCCGGAGATGACGCCGGTAGTGGGGTTGATCGTGAGTCCCGCCGGCAGATCGCTGGCGCTGAAGTCGGTCGGATTCTGTTCTCCGGTGATGGTGTAGCTGAAAAACTGCCCCTGTTCAGCGGCGACCTCCAACGGGCTGGTGATCACTGGCGGGTTCGCGATCACGGTCAAGGTAACGACCGAACTGGTAACCGCCCCGTGATCGTTGGTGATGACGACATGGTAACCGCCAGCCTGGTTGGTCAGGACACCGGTCAGGTTCAAGGTGGCGTTGGTGGCGCCCTCGATGGGCGTGTCCTCGAAATACCACTCGTAACCGAGCGGCGCCGAGCCGTCAGCCAGCACCGAGAAAGTTGCGCCCTCTCCGCAGATCGTGGTTTGGTCCGTCGGCGCGACCACGATGTAAGGCGGCGCGAGCACCGGCGTCAGCACAGCCTCGACACTGGTGACTGAACCGAAGGGGTTGCCGACGGTGACGGTGTACGTGCCGGCATCGCCGAGTTGGAGGTTCGGAAAGACGAGCGTGGTGTTGGTGGCGCCGGCGATGTTGGTGCCGTCGCGCCGCCATTGGAAACTGAGTGGCGGCGCGCCCACGGCCAGCACTTGCAGCACGGCGCTTTCGGTCACCATGACCTTCTGGCTCGAGGGCTGGACGGTGATGGCGGGTGCGTTGTTGACGAGCTGCGCGAGGTTGTGATAACCACCCGCGGCGATCTTCTGGAAACCGGACCAGGGCGGAACCACCGTCTGGTTGAAAACCGAACTGCCCCAGGCGGTCAACGTGCCATTGGCCCGGAGGGCCACGCTGTGATAAGCGCCGGCGGCAATGGCGGCAATGTTCGTGAGGCCGGCGGGCACGTTGGTCTGTCCGTCGTAATTCGCTCCCCAAGTCACCACGGTGCCGTTCCGGCGCAGCGCCACGCTGTGGTCCTTGCCCGCGGCAATGGCGGCCACATTGGTCAGTCCAAGCGGGACCGTGGCCTGGCCGAAAATGTTGCTGCCCCAGGAAAACACCCGACCGTCGGCGCGCAGAGCGAGACTGTGTCCATCGCCCGCCGCAATCGCAATGATGTTGCTCAGGCCCGGAGGAATGTTGGAGACGCTGCCCCAGCCGATCACCCTGCCTTCGCGTGTCAGCGCGAGGTTGTGCTCCCACCCGGCCGCCACCGCCATCAGGTTCGTCAACCCGGGCGGCACCGCGGAGGGTTCGCCCCACGCCACGAGCGTGCCGTTGCTGCGAATCGCCAGACTGCGAACGCCGCCGGCCGCGATGCTGACAACGTCCGAGAGACCCGGCGGGACATTGAGTTGTCCGAAGAAATTGTCCCCCCACGCGGCCACGGTACCGTTGGGTCGGAGGGCGATGCTGTGCAACAGGCCGGCCGCCAGCGCGGTGACATTGGTCAAGTCGCCGGGTACGGTTGCCTGGCCATTGTTGTTGTTGCCCCAGGCGACGACCGTGCCGTGGGTGCGCAGGGCGGTTGACAACGAGCAACTCAATCCGATCGCCAGGCACAATGACTGCCAGTGCAGGCCCTTTGATCGTCGGTGGCAAAGGATGCCGGTTCTATTCATCGTTTTCGCTCCTGAAGTGCCCGCTCGGGAAGCTCAACTGGTTTCAGCCCGCCAGCGCGCGATTTTCCGGTCGAAACCCTCGGTGGGGAGGATTGCTGCCTTGCTGCCGAGCCTGCCGCTGGCACTCTGGCTTGGCAAGTTCATTCTACCCCGTTCACCGGCTTTTTTCACCCGCGATTGTAACGGTTTTGTAACATCCACATCCATCGCCATCGCGACGCCGTGTTGCAAAAGACGCTCCGCTGCCACTGCGCACGACGCGCCGCTGGACAAATGGGTGCATCTCATTTTTTGCAGGGGCGGGGCGTCGGGCCGATGCCGTGGCGCAGACTTCCAGTCTGCCGGGTCGCGGATTCCCAATCCGCAAACGCCGCGAACTCCTGGCCTGCCACGCCGTGTCTGGGCCAGCCGACTGGAAGTCGGCGATACAGCAGGTTGGGAAACCTGCGCTACGCCAGGAATCCCAACCTGCAATAAACTGAGATGCACCCTGGACAGATCGAGTTCCATATTCACTCTTGAGCGCGCGGCGCGCTGGTGATAAACGACTTCGCAACAACCCATCAGGCTCCACGGAAATAAAACTGCAACAGCACCGTGCCATCCATGAATCCAAACAGCGCATCTCCCCTCGGCCCGCGGGCGACTCATCCGGCTCCGCCGCTCTGGCAGCCGGTCGTACTGGCCGCGTTGGCGGGTGGAATGGGCTGGGGCATCCGCGGACAATATGGCCACGAGACCGGCGCCATGATCGCCGGCCTGTTGGTGAGTCTGGTGCTCGTATTCCTGATGTGTCCGCACGCGGCCCTGTTGCCCGCCGCGCGCGCCGTGGCCTTCGGCACCATCGCCATCGGCATCGGCGGCTCGATGACTTACGGGCAGACGATCGGCCTGACCCAGATCCCGGCGTTGATCGGCAATTGGCAGGCGTGGAGTTGGGGAATGTTGGGCCTGGCCATCAAGGGCGCGGTCTGGATCGGCTTTGCGGGCTTGTTCCTCGGCATGGGGTTGGGCGGAACGCGCCACTCATGGCGCGACATGCTGCTCCTCCTGTTCGGTATGTTCGTCCTTTACGGCCTTGGCTGGTGGCTTTTGAACCAACCGTTCGTTCCCGCCAACAAGGTTTTGCCGCGAGTCTATTTCTCCGCCTCGTGGCATTGGCAACCCGAGGCCGGCCCGGAACTCAAGCCGCGTCCAGAGGTCTGGGGTGGACTGTTGTTCGCCCTGCTCGGCGCGTGGGTCTGGGCGGGCTGGGTGCGGCGGGACCGGCTCGCGCGCAATCTCGCCCTCTGGGGCATGATCGGGGGGATCGGATTCCCCATCGGCCAATGCCTGCAATCCTTTCATGCCTGGAATCGCGAACTCTTCAACTCCGGCATCTGGACGCACCTTCCCCCGATGAACTGGTGGAACTGGATGGAAACCACCTTCGGCGCGGTCATGGGCGCGTGCCTGGGTCTGGGATTATGGCTCAACCGGCGCTGGATTGGTGAACTGAAGGAATCCGCCCCGGCCTCGCTCCATCCGGTGGTCGAGTGGCTCTTGGTTGGAATTCACGTCACACTGTTGATCATCGGAGAATTCACCGAGATCGCGTGGGCCAACGCGCTTTACGATCCCGGACTGATCATCGCGTTCATCCCGCTCATCGCGGTGGCGGGAGGACGTTGGTGGCCGTTCCTGCTCGCGCTGCCAATCACGCTTGTGCCCATCGCCGGCAAAACCATCCGCGATCTGGTTTACGAGCACCACGTCATCGGGCCGATGGCGGGTTGGACGCTCTACGCGATTTTGCCGGTCTTGTTGACGACCGCCGCTGCGATCTGGTTCGTTCGTCAGTCCGGCTCGGGATTTGGCGGTCGCGAATTCGCCCGGCGCGCGCTCCTGTTGAACGCCTGGCTTTACTTCGGATTCAATTTCGCCTTCTTCCGTTTCCCGTGGCCTTGGGAGAAATGGACGGGCCGCACACCCAACGCCTTGGCGTTCGCGATTTGCGTTGTGGGGTTGACGATTGCATGCCTGACCCTCGGTCGCCGCGGTCAGCAATCACAATCGCCACGCGCTGCCGAGGCTGCACCTTTGCCTTCATAACGGCGAAATCCGCTCGCAAACTCGCGCGAGCGGCTCCGGTCAGAACTTGTTGTTCTTGTAAGCCCCCATTGCCGGCGCGTCGGGATTCACCTCCGGACCGAAATACCGCAACGTCACCAGCGGCTCCGTCTCGCTGGTGTTCTCGAAGGTCACGCCCGACTTGGCCCCATCCTCCGTGCAGAAGTATTCGTCCTCGGTCAGTTCCGTGAAGCGGATGAGCTTGGGGCTGTTGAGCGGCTCACCGTTGATCTTGCCCACGCCTTGCACGCAGATCAGGCCGTAAGCACCCTTGTCCTTGATGGTGCATTTGACGCCCGGTTCGACGGTCAGTTCCTTGGCCGTAAAGAGTTGTTCGCCGTCAATCTTGCCATAGACGATCCAGCGGTCCACATAACCCGCTTTGCGTGTGTCGGCGACGGGCACGGGTTCAAGATAATGGTGGTCCTTGAAGTTCGGGTCCGTGTTCTTTTTCCAGTCGAGCTGATCCACGATGAAGTCCAGGTCGTGATGCTTGTCCTTGGGCATGTCCTTCACGAGCAGGCTCCACGGAACGTAGCGGCCCTCGACCATGCTTTGATACATGCCAAACACGTCGCTGCCCCATTGCGGCTCGTAGGTGCAGAGCGAACCCGGCGCGTGAAGGATGCACGGGTCAATCAGCCAGCCCGTGCCTGGCTTCAGGCGATACGCCTTGGACAGATCAAGGATGCCGTTGTCGCCCTTGTTCCAATCCTCCAGACATTTGCGCACCTGCGCCTTGGTCGTGCCCGGCTCAAGGCCCATGAAGGTGAAGGGGAAATTGTTGCCCACGTTGTTGTGCTGCGGCGGGAAATAATAGCTCTCCGGCTTGCCCTCCTGACCGACCAGCTTCGCCTGCCTCTGCGATTGATGCATGTGGTGCGGAATCGGTCCCATGTTGTCGAAAAACTTCGAGTACACCGGCCACTTTCCATACTTCTTCCAGATCGCCTTGCCGACGATCGTCGCGCCGCAATCCTCCACGGCCTTGCGCAACGTGAACCGCTCCTTTCCGACGACGCAGTAGCTCAACCCCTCGTCCGGCACGCGACCTTCATTGGCCGCCTCGGTCGTCGAAGCGAACCACCGCTCGTCAATGCCGCCGCGATTCGCCCCGTAGGCGTAGGTGTCATCCGGATGCAACTTGATGCGCAGGCCGGGTTGCAGAAATGACCGTGGCACCCAGGCGGGCGCGAGCCGCAACAAACCGCCCGTGCGCGAGAGTTCGGCTTCGACTTTGAATTTCGTGTTGGACTTGATGGTTCTGAGTTGAGTGATCGTGTTCATACGCGTGTGCTTCCCAAATTGTTCACTGCGGATTAGTTGAGCCGAATCCAGCCGGGTTGGCAACTCCTTCGGAGAGCAGTCAGAAGTCGGGCAGTCTCCGCCCCCGTTCATGCCGCCGACGCTTCCTGCCACGCCCGCAACCGCGCCATGTCGCGTCCAACTGTTCGCGAGGAGGCATACAACACCACCGCCAGCACGAGGCACAGCACCGGAATCACGTGCATGGCACTGTGCAGGCCCACCGCTTTGAATTGTTCTCCCATCACCGTCGCACCGGCTTCGGTCATCGCCCGGCGCGCGAAGTGGTCGCTCAACATGCCCGTGCCCACCGGGCCGAGGCTCGCGCCCAGCACGTACATGGCGAAGAAGTAAATGGCCATGGCCGTCCCGCGCAGACCGGGTTCGACGACATCCTGAATGGCCGCGTAAACCGACGAATAATAAACATAGACGCACGCAAGACCCGCGCCCATCAGCACGACGAACAGCGCCACCGAGCCGGCCGGTTGCCGCAAGGCGAGATAAGTTAACGGCGCCGCGACGACCATTACCACCGCGGAGAGCAGTAATCGCCCGTCGGCCCGCGCCCCTCCAAAACGATCAGAAGCCCAACCGCCCACCAGCAGACCAATGATCCCGGAAACGCCGAAGATCAATGACGCGGCAAACGATGCCGACTTGAGGTCGAGCGCGTGATAGCGGCCAAGGAACGCCGCGATGAAGGAAGTGGCGGCGTACATGTTAAAATTATGCAGCGCGCCCGAGACGATGATCCAGAGGATCGTCGGGATGCCGAGCACCACGAGATAGGGAGAGCCCGGCCGATGCGCGGGGTTCACGCGGCCTTCACTGGAGCCGCGTTGCGGCTCGGGCATCCAGAGCGCCATTACCGCCAGAATCAGTCCGGGCAGGCACGCCACGTAAAAGGCCATGCGCCATCCATATTTGTGCGCGACAAGTCCGCTGATCAGAAAGCTGAGGAACATTCCGATTGGCAAACCCAGCATAAAAACGGATAAAGCCCGTGCGCGCTGCTTCGGCGGGTAAAGATCGCCGATGAGTGAATTCGCCGCGGGCGCGCAACTCGCTTCGCCCACGCCCACGCCCAGTCGTGCCACAAACAGTTGCCACGAATTCTGCGCCATCCCGGAGGCCGCCGTCAGCACACTCCACACGGCGCAGCCCGCGCCGAGCAGCCATTTGCGCGACCACGTATCCGCCAGCCGGCCAAACGGCACACCCACGAACGCGTAGAGCAGGGTGAAGGCGGTCCCCAACAAGCCGAGCGCGGAATCGCTCAACGCCCATTCCTTGCGCACGGGTTCGGCGACGACCGACAAAATCATCCGGTCGTAGAAATTCATGGTGTTGATGCCGAACAACACCCAAAGAGCGAACACGCGCTTGCTGGTTTCCTGAGTCACGGGAATGTGAGGCGGGATGTTGATTGCGAAGGCGAGGTGAGTCAAGGATACCCCGCCAACCTGCCCACCAACTCTGCCGCGCCAACTCGATTGCGATGCCATCTGCGAGTTTGCCGCCCGACTTCAGATCATGATAAAGTTCAGCAATGCACTAGGTGGTCCAGGCAATTCGAAGAAGCGAGGTGCGATGGCGTTGCCAGAAAGCGATGCCGTCGTGATGTATGCGGCCCACAACACCCAAGCGACTCAATTTCGTTCTGAATCGCGGGTGCCGCAGTAAACGGCGGATGAACATCGCGGCTTCCTCCGGCTCAACGTCGAGCCAAATCAAACCGTAGCGCGCATGGCAGAGTTCGCGTTTGAAGAAGTCCTCATCTCGCGTGAACAACGTCGGTTGTTTGAGCCGATGCAACAACGCAAGGATGCTGGCGTCATCAATACTGGACCGCGCAATATCCTGCCCGATGATCCGGCAATGAATGCCCCATGCGCGTAACAGGTCGCGCTGGTCGAGCGGGATGTTTTCGTCGAGCAGATTCAAGCGGCGCGCGAAAGTGGATGCAGTCTTCCTTCCTCGTCCAAGAATGTCGTTCGCGCCAGATGGACCGCCTCGGCAATGGCGGCCTTGGAAATCTTGCCGCCCCCCCATCGCTGAGTAATGAAATCCCAGGAAAGCCCGCGTTCCACGTCTGCGAGCACATCCACCACAAAGACACGCGTTCCTTTGAAAATCAACTTCCCGTGGCAGATGGCGGGGTCAGCCACCAAATACCGCCCCAGTTCGGTCCGATGCTTTGGCCCATTTCTCATGGTGTGACTTTAGGGTCGCTCATCAGGACGTTCAAGAGCCTTCTCGCGCCAACCGCTGTTTGCCGGGTCAATCACAAGATCAAGTCCGGAATCACTTCGCCATGAACATCCGTCAGCCGCCGATCAATACCATTGTGTCGGAAGGTCAGCCGCTCATGGTCAATGCCGAGCTGGTGCAGAATGGTCGCGTGCAGGTCGTAGCAATACACCGGATCGGTGGCTACCTTGTAGGACCACTCATCGCTCTCGCCGTAACTGACGCCGCCTTTGAATCCGCCGCCCGCGACCCAGCTCGTGAAGGCAAATGGATTGTGATCGCGCCCCTTGCTGCCCTGACTGCACGGCATGCGGCCAAACTCAGTGGTCCAGATCACGATGGTATCGTCCAACATTCCGCGCGACTTGAGGTCCTTGATGAGCGCCGCCGCCGGCTTGTCCATGCTGCGGCCCATGTCGAGGTGGTCCTTCGCCAGGTCTTCGTGGCTGTCCCAGTTGCGGCGCGGATGGCCGTTGTCCGCCCCGCTCCAGACCTGGACGAAACGGACGCCGCGTTCCAACAGACGTCGCGCGATCAGGCAGCGCGTCCCAAAGTCCTCGGTGAAGGACTCGTCCAGGCCGTAGAGTTTTTTCGTTGCCTCGGATTCGCCGGAGAGGTCGAGCACTTCGGGAGCGCTGAGCTGAAGCTTTGCGGCCAGTTCATACGAGGCGATGCGCGCGTCCAACCGCGAGTCTCCGGCGCGGGTCGCGCGATGTTCCTGATTCATTGCCTTCAGCAGAGTCAATCCGTCGCGTTCGCTTTCCTTGGTGATGAACCGCGCGGTGTCGGGCGGGAACAAGTCAAAGATCGGATTCGGTTTGCCGACGCGAATCATCGTGCCTTGATGCGCGGCGGGAAGAAACCCAGCGGTCCAGTTTCCCTGGCCATTCGGCGCGAAGCCGCGCACATCGGGCAGGATCACAAACGTCGGGAGATTCTCGTTCAGGCTCCCAAGGCCGTAGGAAATCCACGCGCCCATGCTGGGAAAACCCGGCAACACGAAGCCGCTGTTCTGCATGAACGTGGCCGGTCCGTGGACGTTCGATTTCGACACCATCGAATGGACGAAGGCGAGGTCGTCCACGCAAGAGCCGATGTGCGGCACGAGGTCGCTGGTCCATTTGCCGCTTTGACCGCGTTGTTTCCAGTCCCACGGACTTTTCATCACGGCGCCCGGATCGCTCTGAAAGAGTTCCACCTTGCCGCCGGGATCGAACTTCTCGCCATGCCGCTGGATCAGCAGCGGTTTGTAATCAAACGTGTCGCACTGGCTGGCGGCGCCAGACATGAACAACTGCACCACGCGTTTCGCCTTCGCCGGATGATGCAGTCCCCCGTTGAACGCGGCGGATGGTTTGGACGTGTCCGCCAGCAAACCCTGTCGCCCGAGCAAGCTGGCGAGCGCAATGCCGCCAAGTCCGCCCCCGAATCGCCAAAGGAATTCACGACGGTCCAGCAGGCAGGCGTCGCCCGCACCCAGGCCAATGGGCGATTGCTGGGTCTGACATCGCTGGCATGGGGTATTCATACGGAGTTGGTCATGTGCAGGAGGGTGGCACGGACGTCACGCCCGTCAAAGCCGGCGTCGCGCCGGATTCCGTCAAGAGTCGTGCGTTGTTAGTTGTCAGCATCTCTCACTGCCTTCGCCTGGCCCATAGTGGTTTCAGGCGCGACGCCTGAAACAACAGGCCGGAGGCCTGTGCCACCGACCAGAGCTTGCGATCGCGGTTTCATCATTCTAATCGAGGAACACAAACTCCGAGCTGTTGAACAGCAGGCGGCAGAAATTCTCCAGTCCATGTTTCTGAGCGTAATGGGTCAACTGCCCTGCCTCCGCTTGTGTCGGCGAACGATTCCACACGAGCCAGCAAGCTGCCTCGACTTGTTCTTTCGGATTCTTGGATTCGCCGCGGAGGCGCTCGGCCAGCCGCTGTGATTGTTTGATCACGAACGGGTTGTTCAGCAAAGCCAGCGCTTGCAGCGCCGTGGTCGTCACCATCCGACGATCCGCCAGCACCGAGGGGTCGGGACAATCCAGCGTGTCCATGAAGGGATCGGTCATGCTCCGCACAATGAAACGATAGATGCTGCGGCGATCACCGCCCGGACTGTTCGGGTCGTAGCGGGCGTAATCGTAAACCGGCGAATGGTCATCCTTGAAAACGAACTGCTGCACCGAAGGTCCGCCCATGGTCAGGTCCAGCGTGCCACTGACCGCCAGCATGGCGTCGCGAACCGATTCCGCGTCGAGCCGTTGCCGGTTCATGCGCCAGAGCCAACGATTGTCCGCATCGAGGTTCTCCTTCTGCGCATCCGGCGCTGAAGATTGCCGGTAAGTGGCACTGGTCAGAATCAGGCGATGAAGCTTCTTGAATGACTCGCCGTTCTCCTGAAACCAGAATGCCAGCCAGTCTAGCAATTCGGGATGGCTGGGTCTGCCGCCCATCTGGCCAAAGTCGTTCGGCGTCTCCACGATGCCGCGTCCAAAGTGGTAATGCCATACGCGGTTGACCAGGGAACGCCGCGTGAGGTGGTTGCGCGAATCGGTGATCCACTTCGCCAGTGCCGCGCGGCGATTTCCCTCCTCGCGCGCGTCTTCAATGCGCAACTCCGCCGACACACCCGGCACGCACGAAAGCGCGCCGGCCTTCATCAATTCCTCCGGCCGCTTCACGTCGCCGCGTCTCAGAAAATGAACCGGCCGCGGACCATTGGGCGGCACGAAGCTGCCTTCCGGCGCAAAGCTGGAGGCCGCGGCAAAGACCTTCTGTGGCGCCGGCAGTGCGGACAACTCGCGGTTCAATTCTTCCAGCCGATTGGTCACCGCGGTCCACTCGGCAAGCTTCTTCGCGTCCATCAGCGAGAACAACTGCCGTTCTCGTTCTGCCCCGAGTGAGCTGAGTTCGGACTCCAGCTCCTTGCGTTCAGCCAACCGCGACTCGGAGGCCCGTTCCTGCTGGAGCGACGAGCGGCTGTCATAACCATCCACAAGATACTTTCTGGACCAACGCCCAGCCTCGATGGAGTCCAGCGCCGTCACCCTTGCGCCACGCGCCGCGTTGGTTGAACTGGAGAAAACCTGAAGCTCGCCCAGTGCGAACACGTAATCCTTGGTTCGTTCCCAAAGCCGCGTGGCGGTGACCCGCACATATCGCGCCCTCAGCCCGTTTGCTGCCAACACGACTGGCTTGTCGCCGGGATTCGCAAAATCCGCGCTCGTGTGATCAACCAGCACGTCAACATTTCCCGCATCCGGCCACTCGGACAAAGTGACGCGGAATCGTAGTGGAAAACCAAAGCCCGGCGTGTCCGGAAAATCCGTTGGCCGCGCCGGCACCAGTCGCACTTCGTCCACGCTCACAGTTTTGCCGAGATCAACCTCCACCCATTTCGTGGTTTCCGAATCGGAGGCGATCTCACTGTGGTAGCCGTTGCTGGGGCTTTTCTTCCCGTCGCTGGGTTTGGGCAGCGTCGCGAGTTGTTCGTTGGCCTCGGCCAGCCGAGCGTCGAGTTGCGCGATTTCCGTACTGGTAATTCTGGCGAGTTCATTCGTCAGCACCGCAAACTTTTCTTCGACGAGTTGCCTTTCCGCCATCAATCGCCGACGGCCCGCGTGTGTCGCCGGGTCGGCATCATAAGTCCGGTCCGCCCGATCCACGCCGGCGAAAACAGCCTGCAACGCGTAGTATTCCCGTTGCGAAATCGGGTCAAACTTGTGGTCGTGGCAGCGCGCGCAATGGACCGTGAGGCTTTGAAACGTGGACATCGTTGTCATCACCATGTCGTCGCGGTCGTTGTAGCGCGCGATCAGGCCGTCCGTCTTGCTCTCGGGCAATTCCACGTGGCCGACGTAATCCCACGGCCCGGCGGCGATGAAGCCCGTGGCCACGACACCGTCAGGTTCGTCCGGGAACAAAACGTCGCCGGCCAGTTGCTCCTGAACAAACCGCGAGTAAGGCTTGTCGTCGTTGAACGAGCGAATCACGTAATCGCGGTACGGCCAGGCGTTGCGGCGCGGCTTGTCCTTGTCATAACCGTGCGTCTCGCCGAAATGCACCACATCCAGCCAGTGTCGCGCCCAGCGTTCACCGTAGCGGGGCGAAGCGAGCAACCGATCCACCAGTTTCTCGTAAGCCTGCGGGTCAGAGCTTTTCTGAAACTCTCGCACCTCCTCGGGACTTGGTGGCAAACCGTTCAAATCGAAACTGAGCCGGCGAATCAGCGTGCGCCGGTCGGCTTCGGGCGATGGAGAAAGCTTTTCCTGCTCCAGCTTTGACAGGATGAACCGGTCCACGGGATTGCGCACCCAGCCTCCATTCTTAACTGCGGGCGGAGTCGGCTTGGTCGCGGGCTTGAAGGTCCATAAATCGGCTTTGTTTGAACCATCGCTAAGAACCAAGCCATCCGGCCAAGCAGCGCCCTGATCAATCCAGGCGCGCAAAATTCCAATCTGTTCGTTCGTCAGGCGGTCACCTTTTTTCGGCATCACGCGGTCCTTCTCCACTCCCGCGACCAAGTGAATCAACCGGCTCTCCGCGCTCTTGCCCGGCAGAATAGCCGGTCCGGATTCGCCTCCTTGCATGGCAAACGTCTTTTGATCGAGTCGAAAATCGCCTTCCTGCCGGTCCGGTCCATGGCACGTCAGACAATGCTTTGTCAGAATCGGCAGCACATCTTTGACGAACTCAATCGGGTGGTCGGCCGGGGGCGGCAATTGCGCAAGAACCGTCGCGGCCAGGCACGATGGCATGGCAAGCAGGAGTGCCCGCGTGGATGCTGTGAACGTCATGGGCTGCGTGGCGCAAAGGTGATGGCCGTAAACCGGAGAGTCAAGGCTGGGGCGATGAGCGGGGCGGATGGAGGTGGTGCTCAAGGGGTGAACCACTGCTCGCAGCGCGAGCAGTTCCACCGATTGACCGCCCCCTCCAATTGTAATGGCGCATCTCAGTTTATTGCAGGTCGCGATTCTTAATGTAGCGCAGGTTTCCCAACCTGCGGTATCGCCGACTTCCAGTCGGCTGGCCCAGGCACGGCGTGGCAGGCCAGGAGTCCGCCGCGTTGGCGGATTGGAAATCCGCGATCCGGCAGACGGGAAGTCTGCGCTACGGCGCCGCCCCGGTGACACTCACCAAGAAAATGAGATGCGCCTCAATCGCACCGATTGTTGGATGGACAATTGAGCGCAGGTGGTGAATCTGTAATTGTGGATGATGAAAGTGCGGACCTGCGGAACACTGCGCGTGCCGCCCAAGCCCGGAGGTAGTATGCGACATTCAAGCATCGGCGAACGCATCCTCGCGACCATTGTGACGACGAGCATCGTGGTCGGAATCAGTGGACATGTCGTGGGCCAACCGTTGCCGGAAACGACCCGGCCGTGGACTTACACGCTTCTCGAAGGCAGCCAGTTGACCGACGATTGCCCGATTTGCGACCGGCTGCCCATCGTGGCGCCCATGCGCGGCAAGTTCGATTTGCAGTTGCTCGAGGAACATCCGCTCTTCACCCGTTACGCAGTCCAGAACATCTCGTTCACCGCCGGTGCTCCGTTCGGCCATTTTTACAAGGTGTCGGGTCAGGGGACTTTTCAATTGGGCGGAGAGGTCGCTTTGCTTCAGGCAATGTCGCTGGAGGTTGAGATTGATAACGGAGCAACCAAGACTTTGTGTTACATGACGAATGTCACCGGCCTGGTGGAGCGGCTCTGGCCCATGATCAAGATTCAACTTTTCCAAACCAACGGCAGCCTCACCCAGGTTTACGGGCTGGAACTGGCTGCCGCGCCGCTCCGGGAAATCTGGTTCTCGACGAAGCACGGATTTCATCCGGGAGAGCCGGCGTCAGCCACGAACTACGTCAGCGGCGGTGATGTGATCTCGTCCGCCGGCCGCGTCGTAAAGCGTCAACATGAACTCACCGCGCGGCTGGGCTTCATGCCGGTGGTGCCAGACCTGGGCTTGGACGCGCTGGACATCCTGCCCAAGAGCGAGATTGGCTTCTCGACGGAGGAAGGCGGGTTCAGCGAAACGCTGGGCATTCAACTGCACGAGGGCGACGCGCTGTCCAACCGGGGACGTGTCCTGCAGAGTTATGCGGAGTTAAGCAGAGCATTCGGCCCCCTGCCTCCTCCAGCCGACCAAGGCCTCAATGCGTTGCACACGATGAGCAGTGACGAAGTCTATTTCTCCATCGAGCAGGACTTTTTCTCGGAAACTCTGGGACGCACGATCCGCAGAGGCGATCTGCTTTCCAGCCGGGGCCAGGTCCTTAGAACCAACGAGCAACTCATCACGCGATTCAATCCGGCGGACACCAAGAAGGATTACGGTTTGGATGCGCTTTGGGTCTGGCCGAGCGGCGAAATCTGGTTCTCCACGGAGGAAGGCTTTTACGGCCAACACTTTGAGCACTACGGCCACGGCGATTTGTTGAGTGACCAAGGATACGTCGTGTTCCGCAACCTGGAATTGCTCAATCGTTTTGCGCCCTTGGAAGACCTGGCGGATTTCGGGCTGGACGGACTTTTCATCGTCAGCGATTCGACACCCCTGCCCGCCGCGCCGCGGTTTGAGAGCGTCCATCGCAACCCGGCGAGCGGGGTGGTGGAACTGCAATGGCAGGGCGAGGGTCGGGTGTTTCAAGTGGAGCGGGCGGGCGATGTGGCCGGCCCTTTCGCGCCCTTGAGTGAAATCGTGCCGGAACTTTCGTTCGAGGACACCAACTCCCCGGGGACGAATGCCTTCTACCGCTTACGCCACTGGTAGCTTCTCCGTTGGTAAACCTAAAGACCCGCCCCGGCCCCCGCGTCCACGAACAGAATACAATTTGGATGCTGTCGCAGCATTGAGGAGGGAACCGCGGGAGTGATTGCCCCCTGAAATGTGCGACGAACAATCTCCGCCTTGTTCGGACCACCGGCCAGCAGCCAGACCTCCTTCGATTCAAGCAGGTGTTTCATGCCGACGGTCACGCCCCAGGTCGGTGCGTGCGTGTGACTCAAATATCGGCGCGAAGCCGCGACTGTGCTGGCGTGCAACTCTGCTCGATGCGTCGTGCTCTCAACTGGCGTGCCTGGCTCGTTCATCCCCAGGTGGCCGTTAAGCCCGATGCCCAGCAGCGTCAGATCGAAACCGCGGCCGATGGCCAAATCGTATTGCCGACATTCCTCCGCCAGATCAGCCGCCTCGGTGCGCAGGAAATGAAAGCGGTCGGGCGGCAGATCAATGTGGTCAATCAAGCTGCGACGCAGTTGCTGGGTGCAGCGTCCGGCATCATCCGGCGCGAGCTGGCCAAATTCGTCGAGCGTGAAAACCTCGGCGTGGGCGAAAGAGACGAGGCCCGATTTCACGGCGTTCACCATCTCCGCGTAAACCGGCACGGGTGTGTGACCCGCGGGCAAACACATCCGGAGGGACGGAGTCGCACGGAGGCGCTCACACCAGCGATCGGCGATGGAGTGTGCCCAGGCGATTTCTGAATCGAACTGAACTATTTGCATGACAGTTTCAAGTCTGGCTCAGACGGAACCCTACAACCTATAAACGCCGGGTCTGGGCCGACTGACAACGTGGGACAGGCGTCGCGCCTGTCTCCATTATTGAGGGCTTGTTTCACTTTTCAGTGACGATCTTCAGTTCTGTAGATGCTCCTATGAACTTAGTTCAAGAGGATGTTTGAGACAGGCGCGACGCCTGTCCTGCTACTCAGCCCAACCACAAATCAATCGGCTTCGCCACCTTTGCGTGAAACGGCAACGTGACCTTCTGCCCCGTGCCTGCCGAGTGATAGGCCGCATAAATCAATTCCAGCACCGCGCGGCCGTCTTCACCCGTGACGAGCGGCTGCTTGTCCTCGCGAACGCACTCGATGAAGTGTTTGAGTTCCTGGGGATAACCCTGGTTGAAAGCTTCCTCGAAGACGGTGAAGGTCCAGCCCCTGGTCGAGCCGGCCTTTTCCATGGCGTAACCGTAACCGCGCTCGCTGTAAGTGAGCGCCGCGTTGCCTTGGAACAGGTCCGCGTAACACACGCCGCCCGTGCCATACACTTCCGCGCTGTCATCCATGCCGCCGGGCTTGGCCCAACTGTTTTCCGCAACGCCGATGACACCGCCCTCGAACTCGACCATCACCACCGAGTTCTCCTCGCCGCGCGTGCGACCTTCGTGAATCAGACCGGTTTGCAAATGCGCCTGCACGCTGATGGCACGTGGTCGTCCGCCCAGCATCCACCGAAACCACGCCAGCGCATGACAACCCATGTCCATGATGACCCCGCCGCCAGACTGGTTGATGTCGTAAAACCAGTCGCTGTGCGGCCCGCTGTGCTTCTCGGCCTGCTTGAGCATGTAAATCTTCCCAAACGCACCTTCGTTCGCCAACAAACGCACGCGCTCATACTTCGGTGCAAAGCAAAGTTCCTCGGCGTACATCAGCTTCACCTTGGCCGTCTTGCAGGCGGCGATCATTTCGTCGGCGTCCTCCAAGGTCAGGCTCAAAGGTTTCTCGATGATGACGTGTTTGCCCGCCTTGGCCGCAGTCATCACCGCGCGATGATGCAGAAAATTCGGCACGCAAACATCCACCACGTCGCAACCCGATTCCGTGATGGCTTTCTCAAGGTCCGTAAACGAGCGGGTGACATGATGCTTGCGCGCGAAGGCCTCCGCCTTGTCCGCGTTGCGTGTGTAAACCGCCACCACCTCCGCATCCGGCACGAAGCGGTGATACGATTCGAGGTGAATGTCGGCGATGAAACCGGCGCCCAGCACGGCGACTTTGGTTTTGCTCATAACTTCTGTGCCGTGGATTCAGCCAGAAAGCCGCAGCAGTGGAAATACAGAATTGCTCCACTGGGAGTGCCGGCACTCCTGCCGGTGAGTTCTCAACTGCGACACTGAAGGACGCCGGCAGGTATGCGGGCGCTCCCGGTGATCGTCCATGATGGTGAACTGGTTCAAGAGAGCATTGATTTTCCACCGGCTTTCACGCCAAGGTTGGCCATGCCCACACCCGCAACTCGTTCATGTCTCGGGAAAGCAACAATTATTTCCGCTGCAATGCTGCTCTTACCCGGAGCTTTTCCGTCGGCACTGGCTCAGTATCAGCCAACGGACCTCCGAGAGCGATTCGACCGCGTCCTGATTCCCGCCGTCGAGAACGCGGTGCGGCAACCGGTCACACACCAAGGCGGCGAGATTGCCTGGGGCGAAAGCTACCGGCTCGCGGCACTGGTCGAAATGCTCGACGCCACGCGCGACCCGAAGTATGCCGGGCTGGCGGTCAAACTGAGCGGCTGGATCACCATGTCCCGCGACGACCGGCAAGGTCTGCGGGACGAATTCCGCGACACGGTTGCGTCCGCGTGGGGTTCGACGAATTACTCGAAAGGCGCCCGCTACGTCTGGGCGGTTCACACGGGAATGATCGTCGCACCGATGGCGCGGTTCGCCGCCGTGGTGCGCAACGACCCGAGGTTGAGGGAAAAGTGGAGCAAGGATGCGGATCGCCTCTTGAAAGTTGCCCAGGAAGCGGTGGCGGTCCATGACGGCGATTTTTGCCAAGGACCGGGCGCGGACGAAGGTTATCTTCATTCACTTTATCTGAAAAAACATCTGCCGCTGAACATGCAGAACGCGCTGGCCCGCGCCTGGCTGGCGATTGACGACGCGACCAACACTCCGAAGCATCGCGAACGAGTCACCCGCCTCGCGCAGTTCCTGAAGCACCGTCTTCGCCCGATGGACGATGGCTCGTATGTCTGGGCCTATTGGCCGCCACTCGAAGGCCGGGCCGATTCCTTCGAGGACATCTCTCACGCCGCCATCAACGTGGACTTCATGGCGTTGTGCCACGAGCAGGGGATTGTTTTCACCCGCGAGGACCTTGGGAGGCTGAGGCAAACTTTGTTGAAGCGCGTTCTGCTGGCCGACGACCGGGTCAGCGACACGGTGGGAGGCGGGGAGCCGATCAACACGTATCGCCCGGCGGTGTTGCGTTGGGGGCGATTGGGCCGGCATTTCCCCGAGGTCCGCGAGCGGTTGATTCAGTTCAGTCATTTTCCCGACATCGGACGGGAAGTCACCACGCTTCCGCTCGGACTCGCCTATCTGAGTCTGCCGCCGGCAACTCAATAGGAACTGGGCGCATCTCATTTTCTTGCAGGGGGCGCCGAGGCGATGCCGTAGCGCGGACTTCCTGTCTGCCGGATCGCGGATTTCCAATCCGCAAACGCTGCGAATTCCTGGCCTGCCACGCCGTGCCTGGGCCCGCCGACTGGAAGCCGGCGATACCGCAGGTTGGGAAACCTGCGCTACGCCAGGAATGCCTGCCTGCAATAAACTGAGATGCGCCCATAGGATCTTTCCGCCGCAATTATTCCTTGCTTCGGGCCGGTGTCGGGGACACAAACAGACCCGATGACACAGACACGAGTCAGTGACTCAAACACCCCACTCGCGCCCGCGCACAGCACCCTGGCATGGACGGTCCGGACAAACGGCCAACGATCGGAATGAATGTGAACAGAGGATTCCCGCACCTCGTTCCACGCCTTGGCGCGATGGTTTGGGCAGTGGGGATGCTGTTGCCACGCGCGGAAGCCCAGACTCCGTTGGGGTTGAGCATCGAATTCGTGAACGGGCAGGCACAGTTGAACGTGATCGGCTCAAGCGATGGGTTCTGCCAGATCCAGTGGACCGACAAGCTTTCGAGCGCGGGACTCTGGTATCATCTCGACCACTCTTCCGTTGGCGGCGCGCCGGTTGCGGATCAAGTTCCTGAATCCGCCACCAGCCGCTACTATCGCGCCATCTGGACGCCAAACACAGGCATGGTCTGGATACCGCCCGGCAGTTTTACCATGGGCAGTCCGACCAATGAACAGCACCGCACCTCCATCGAGGGACCGCAGACAATGGTCACGATCAGCCGCGGTTTTTGGATGGGCAAATGCGAAGTCACCCAAGGGGAGTATCTCGCGGTGGTGGGCGAGAATCCGAGTTACTTCAACGGCGACCGCAGTGGTCCTCCGTGGTATGACCAGGACTACGGCCATGACCCGAATCATCCGGTGGAAGAGGTGACCTGGTTCGACGCGACCAATTACTGCCATCGGTTGACCACGCAGGAGAGGGCGGCAGGGAGGCTGCCGACCAACTACGTTTATCGCCTGCCAACCGAGGCGGAGTGGGAGTATGCCTGCCGGGCCGGAACCACGACGCGGTTCTACTACGGAGACGATCCTGACTACGCATACCTGGAACTCTACGCCTGGTACGGAGACGCATTTGGCGCCACGCAACCGGTGGGACAATTGCGTCCCAACCCATGGGGACTCCACGACATGGGCGGGAATGTGTGGGAGTGGTGTCAGGATTGGTATGGTCCTTATCCGGGCGGGACGGTGACCGATCCTCGGGGGTCGGTCACTGGAACCGCCCGGGTGTGGCGCGGCGGGAGTTGGTATCAGATCGGGCGCTATTGTCGCTCGGCCTATCGCTTCAGCCACTTCCCGACCTATTCGTTCAACGCCCTCGGGTTTCGCGTAGTCCTGGCATTTGACCAGCCGTAACCCGGGCGCCGGGCGACACCACCATCTTATCAAACTCTCACGTTGCGGAAGCCAGCCGGCATTTCGATCTTCACCCCCCCCACAACCGCAAGGCGCGAATCGCACTCGGGTCAGTTGCGGAAGCACCGTCGGGTTTCTTTCTCTTTTGGCTGCGAGGGAAGCGGGTTTAGCTTTCGTTAAACGGCGGGATTCGCGTTTCCACAGGCCAGGGCCTGGGCGGTTTTGCGTTTCCGCCAGAGCACGAACCAACACCGTGGACTTGCTGTCGTACTGGAGGCTGAATGAACGTCCCTTTGAACCGACGTGGGACACACGGTTCTTTTTTGAGGGACGCGAGCATGACGAAGCCCTCAGCCGGTTGGGCTTCCTGGTGAGCGAGCGAACCATGCTGCTGGGCATGCTGACCGGCGAAGTGGGCTGCGGCAAGACCCTGACACGCGCCGTGTTCTCGGACCACCTCTCGCCGGACCGCTTCTGCGTGGTGACCTTGGAGAACTCCTCGTTCCGTTTCAACGACCTGCTGGAACTGGTGTTGCGCGCGTTGGACGGAGAAATGCCCGGCCGGCGCGGCAAACTGGCGCGATACGATAGTTTCCTCAAACTCATCGAGCGACTGGCCGCCGAGCAGCGTCACCTGGTTCTGATTTTCGACGAGGCACAGGAAATGTCGCCGGCCACGCTCACCGAGTTGAAACAACTGACCAATCTCAACCGCGCCGGCAAGGGACTGCTCACGGTGATCCTGGTGGGCCAGCCGGAATTGCGCGAACGCGTGGCACGGCTGCCCGCCATCAACCAGCGCATCAGCCTGCGTTTCCATCTGCACCCGCTGACGCGGGAGGAGGCGGGAAAGTATCTGCGACACCGCTTGAAGGCCGCGGGACACGCGACCGGCGAGTTGTTCGCCGCGGAAGCCGTGGACCGGGCTTTCGAGGCTTCGCAGGGTGTGCCGCGAGAATTGAATCGCATTGCGAAACTGGCGCTTGAATTCGCCTGGGTGCAGGAGTATCCAGAAGTGAATTCAATTGCTGTGGATGCCGTGGTGCGCGACCTCAGACAGCACCAGAATCTGCCGCAAGCATGAGCGAACCGAGCGAACTGAGATTCAGCGCCGTGCGTGACAAACGCGCGCGGCAAGGTTCGCCCCCGCCCTTGGCACTCGAGCCAGCAACGCTCAACACCCGACCGGCGCAACTCCCGTCAATGCCTCCGGCGGAACCGACCCGGGATGACGCTGCCAACGAGGCGAAGCCTTTCACCCGACGATCCACGGCGGCTCAACGCTTCGCCTCGGTGATCCTGATGCGCCGACAACCCATTCTGATTGCGGCCGCGGTGGTCTCTGTGCTCGCGGCCCTTGGCGGTTACTTCATGTCCAACTATCAGGCGCGGGTGACGCTGGTCGCGCGCGATGCCGCTCCTGGCTTCGTCGTGGGATTGGAGGGTGAGGCTTATCGCCCGCGCCAATTAACCCCGGCCACGCTGGTCAGCCTGATGGAATCACCCGAATTGGCCCGGCGGGTGGCGGCGAAGACCCGGCCGCCGCTGTCGTTCGACGAACTGACCGGCCAGGTTCGGGCTGAGTCCGTGCCGAACACGGACCTGGTGGCGCTCACAGTCGCGGGCAAGCACCGGGAGGAACTGGTGGCCCTGGCGAATCTCTATGCCAACGAGGCGGTCAGCCTGACCAGGGAATTGCAGTTAACCGAAGCCGCTCGCATGAACACCTTTTGCCGTGAAAAACTGGCGGCGATGGATGAGGAACTGGGACAGGCAAACGCCGCGCTCGTGAAATTCCAGACCGAAACCAAACTGGTTGATCCTGACGCCGAGAGGCAGGCACACATCAAGAGCCTGGGCGAGGTCATGTCGCGAGCGGACAACCTGCGCATTGAAGCCGAGTTGGTGGAGGTCCAGTTGGCCGCCTTGCAGGAGGAATTGGCACAACAGAATCCCCTTTCCCAAAAACTTGCCGCGGCCAGGGGCAGGCTCAGTGACTTGCTCGGGCGGTTGACGGATGCGCATCCGACCGTGCAGGCCCAACGCCGCGAAATCGCGGAACTGGAAAAACAGCTTGCCGCCGCGGACCAGCACAGCCCGACCGCGGCAGACTTGGGCAACAACTCGGTGGCGAACGCGCTGTATCTGCGATTGGTGGAAATGCAAACCCGGAAGGCCACGCTGCAAAAGGAGTTGCTGGGTTTGGAACGGCTCAAGGAGTCGTTGCAGGCAAAGGTCACGGGCATTTCGCAGCAGGGCACGCAATACGCCCTGCTCAAGGCACGGCTCGAAGGGCTGCAAAGGAGTCGCACCCTGTTGGCCAGCCGCCAAAGCGAAGCCCAACTTTATCAGGACCACGCCCAGGGTTATTACCGCGTCTTCATGCCGGCGACTCTCAACGACGTGGACGCCACCGCGCGATGGTTGAACGCCATCTGGGCCGCGCTGGCGGGCGGGCTTATCGCCTTGGCGGGTGCCGGGTTGGCCGTAGCCGGTGTTGAAATCGCCGGCGGGCGGTTGAAGACCGTTGCGGACCTCGAGCAGGTCACGGGTCTGCCCGTGCTGGCAACCCTGGGTGATCTGGAGGCCATGTCACCGGAGGAACGCGAAACCTGGGCGTTCCGCACCTGGACGTCCCTCGCCGGACAATTGAGCAAGTCCGCCAATCACGGCATGGTGTGCGGCTTCGTTTCCTCGACGCCCGGTGAAGGCCGCTCGACCTGGATCGAACTGCTGGCCAAAGCGGCCCGCCGACGCGGATTGCAGGCGGTCACCGTCAGCACGCGACCCCACACGAATGGCTCGGGGAATGGCGCGCGCCCACCAGCCGCCGCCTCGCAAACGGAATTGTTCACCGCCACGGCCACTTCGCAGGCGCTGTGCGTCAAGGTGGAGTCCCCCGACGACCTGGCGGGGCAAATTCCTTTGCCGGGTTCGATTTGGAATTTGGAACACCGCAAGGAATGGCAAAGCGCGCTTTCGCGATGCGGCACGTTGGAGAACCTCGTCCTGCTGGTGGAGCTTCCGCCGGCTTCGACGCCCGAATCAGTGCTGCTGGCGGAAAGCCTGCCCCAGGTCATCTGGCTGGCGGACAGCCGCAAGGCCCGCGCCCGGACCACGCGGGAGCAGTTGACCACGCTGCGCCACGCCCGTTGCCGGCTCGTGGGCGCGGTGCTGAACCATGAGCCATAACCGGATTTTCAATTTATGAACAAGCAACCAAGACCCATCACCGGCGTCGCCGGTTTGATTCTGCTGCTGGCTGCCGCGCCAGCACTCGCGCAGGAGACTCAGCCGGTCAAGCGCCCGGCCAATGAGCCGGCCAGCATGTCGCTCTCCGCAGTGTCCAATCCGGCCAAACGCGCCAAATGGCAGGAGCGCCTGACGCTCGGCGCCGGTGACATTCTGGATTTTTCCCTGCTCGAATCACCGGAGCTGGCCCGCAAAGGAGTGGTGGTGGGACCGGACGGGCGCGTCACGTTCCTTCAGGCCGAAAACATCATGGCGGCGGGACTGACCGTTGACGAGTTGCGCGCGAAGTTTGATGAGGAGTTGAGCAGGTTTTACCGCAGTCCCCGCACCATCATCACGCCGGTGGCTTACCATAGCAAACGATTCGTGATCCTGGGCACCGTGGCCAACAAAGGAGTGTTTCCGTTGACCCGGCCCACGACGGTCATTGAAGCCATCGCGCAGGCGGGCGGACTGGAAATCGGCATGTTTGAACGCAGCACGGTCGAACTGGCCGACTTGGGCCGCAGTTTCCTGGTGCGCAACGGCGAACGGCTGCCGCTGGACTTTGAGCGGCTGTTTCAACGCGGCGATCTGACGCAGAATATCCCGATTGAGCCGGATGATTATCTTTACTTTGCCTCGGCGGACGCCAATCAGATTTATGTGCTGGGCGAAGTGATGAACCCGGGGCTGCTGGCCTTTGCGCAGCGCGCGACGGTCATGAGTGCGCTGGCGGCGCGGGGCGGGTTCACCGACCGGGCCTACAAGAGCCGGGTGCTGGTCGTGCGCGGCTCGCTGGATCGGCCGCAAACCTTCGTGATAGACACGACCGAAATCCTGGCCGCCAAGCAGACGGATTTCAAACTCCAGCCGCGCGACATCGTCTATGTGGCGCCCAACCGGTGGTTGCTGGCGGTGGACCTGCTGGACACCGCCATCAAGGCGTTTATCACCAGCATGACCGTCGAGGCCATCAACCAGAACGTCGGACCGTGGATCACCACGCCCATCATCAAGTAAGCACCATGAAAACCTTTCCCTGCCTTATCGCTTTTGGCTGTCTGTTGGTTCTGATTTGCGGATGTGCCAGCGGTCCGCGTTTTGACGCCCGCAGCCAGGTCGCCATGCTCTCGTCCACCACCGTGACCAATGACCTGGACCCCGGGCTTCTGCGGCCGGCAAGCGACCTCTTCACTCTCGGCCCCGGCGATCAACTTGAAATCGAGATCATCGGCACACCGTTGTCGCGCCAGGCCGTCACGGTCGGGCCGGATGGTCGCATCTATTTCAACCTGCTGCCCGGGTTGGACGTGTGGGGATTGACCCTCACCCAAACGCGCGGATTGTTGGAACGGGAATTGGGCAAATACATCACGGCCGCCAGTGTTTCTCTGACTTTGCAGGCGGTCGGCAGCAAACACGTCTGGGTGCTCGGCCGGCTGAACCGGCCTGGCATCTATCCCATCGCCGGACCGACCACGCTGTTGGAATCCCTCGCGCTGGCCGGCGGCACCGCCCGGACGGTTTCAGATGTCACCACGGAGGAACTGGCCGATCTGCGGCACAGTTTTGTCGTTCGTCAGGGTAACTTTGTGCCGGTGGACTTCCATCGCCTGCTTCATGAGGGAGACATGTCGCAGAACATCTATTTGCAACCCGATGACTTTGTCTATGTGCCCTCCACCCTGGCCCAGGAAGTGTTCGTGCTGGGCTCGGTTCGCTTTCCGCGGGCGTTG
The DNA here is from genome assembly GCA_011525685.1 of Verrucomicrobiia bacterium. Lineage (GTDB taxonomy): Bacteria > Verrucomicrobiota > Verrucomicrobiia > Limisphaerales > JADLHS01 > WYBW01. Next base: position 17,993 of record WYBW01000134.1, on the reverse strand, counting down.
CCCTTTTCCGAACGGATGACCCTGGTGAGCGCCATCGCCAGCGCGGCCGGGCCGCAGCGTTACGATTGGTTGTCGCAGAGTGATCCGGGTCCGTTCACCAAGGATGCGTACCTGTCGCATATTGCCATTGTCCGCGGCTCGCTGGCCACGCCGCAGATTGCGGTCGTGAATTACAATGACATCATACATGGACGCGCGTCGGATGTGCGGCTTGAACCCGGCGACATCGTTTATGTGCCAAACTCGCCCTACACTCAGCTCAAGCGATACGTAAACCTCATCCTGAACACCTTCGTGGCGACGGTCGCGGCCAATGAAGGTTCGCGGGCCGGTGGCGGCACTGGCACTTTGGGAGTAAGCGTGCCCGTCAACTGACCGGGTTTGCGAAGGATCCTGTCACCGGTTCGCCGCGCCCGCAGGAGTGGCCGACGCCCGGGTCTTGACGGCGCGGCTTGCGGCGAGGAGCTGTTGTTCGGCTCGCAGCCAGTACTCCAGGTCGCGGCCCGCCAGGCGGCCTTCCTCCTCCCACAAATGCGCGGCCATCCGCGCAATCTCTTCATGACTCGGCCCATGGCCATTACCGGAATTCTTCTTTTTCATGTTCAACTGGGTTTTGAGGTTGATAACGGCGGCACGCCACCCGTGACGGGTCGTCGGGCGTTCCGCGTTCGAATGGCCGGCGCTCAGGCCGGCACGTCCGGGTGAACCGCCGGCACCGGCAGGGGCGTATCGCGCCGTTCGCGCAACTGGCTGCGCCAGATGGTGCAGGTGGAACGGACGAGCCGGCACCCGCCCGCTGGGTCGGTCTCGGATTCCCGGCCAGGCGCATCGAGGAGGTCCCGGACGGTTTCCAGAAGTGCCGGCACGTCCAAGGGCTTTTCGACCAGCGCGCTGACGCCGGCCGCGTTGGCCAGCTTGTAGCGGTCCGGCAGACCCGTGATCAGCACCACGGGCAGCTCCGGTTTGACCGAATGAAGATGCCGCAGGGTGGTCCAGCCGTTGGCGCCCTGCATCTTCAAGTCGAGGAGCACCAGGTCGAACTGCGACGGGTCCACCTTCCCGATCACCTCCTGCCCGTCCGCGGCCAGGGCCACCTCGCAATCTTCGCCCTTGAACAACTTGTCGAGCGACTCGCGGACGGAGCGGTCATCATCCACCACCAGAATCCGTTTGTGCTTGGGCATCTCCGAACTGCCGGCGAAAGGACTCCGGCTCTCGGCCGGCCGAGGGCTGGCCGCCGGGCGGGATTGGACCGCCCGGGCGACCGGCATCGCAACCCCCGCCGCCGGCACTCTCACTTGCCGAGGTTCCGCCGGCGACTGGGGACCAACCAACACTACGGGAGCAAACGTCGAACGCAACACGGTGCGCACATACTTGCCGCCCAGCCTCGAACCGGCGCCGAGCACGACCAGTTCCGGATTCAGCAGGCTGAGGTTGCGTTCCAAAGCGCGGGTGACCGGAAAACCGCTCCGGATGAGCACCTTCACCTGAAGGCCGGCGGTGATCTCCTCCGACAACCAGTCGAGCATCTTGTCGCGGACGCTTTCGGCGATGGCTTTCTGCTGTTTCAAAGGATTCGCGAGACTGAGCCGCGTGCCGAGACCGCGCTCGGGCAGAATGTGCAACAACACCAAGGGCAGGCCCAGTTCCGTGGCCAGCGCGGCGGCGTGCTTCGCCGCGCGGCGCGAGGAGCGGGAGGTGCCCACCGCCGCCACGACCTGCCGCATCGGCGGAGGGTTGGCCAGCATCCGCTCCGGCAACACCACCACGGGACAGGGCGCGTTGCGGAGCAATTGTTGCGTCGGATGGACGCGCACCAGGCCGAGCAGGCCGCGATGCTCCTGGCCGGTGACCACCAACAAATCGGTTTCCTCCCGTCGAGCGGCCTCCGCGAGGGTGCGTGCCCACTTGCCGACGCGAAACTCGGCATTCACTTCAATGTCGCCTTCGATCTCTTCATCGCCCAGCCGTCGGAGGCGGGCCACGGCTTCCTCGCCCAGATCGCGATACGCCTCGGCCACCAGGGGATTGCTCGCGTCCTCCTCGATCCAGTCCTGCGGTTGCACGTAGATCATGGTCAACCGCGCCCGCGTTTCGCGCGCCAGCGCGGCGGCTTTGCGCAGCAACCGGCGGGAGGACGGTGAGAAGTCAATCGAAACGAGCATCCGGCGGGCGCGGCCCGCGGCGATGGCGGACGCCTTCGAGTCGGAAGACTTGCCGGCCAGCGGCTGCAGGATCGGCAATTCCGTGGCCGGTTCGGGCGGGGGACTCTGGACGTTGATTCTCATGCGGTGATGGGGCTTGAAAGTTCTTGCGTCGGTGTGCAGATGACAATCTCGGCCTAGCCGCTCCATCCCTCGGCTTCCGCCGGGCAACCGCGCCAGATGCGACTTGCCGCACCGGTTGCGCCACTTGCCTGGCGGCTCCAACTTGGCGAGGTCGTTGCCGGGTTGGCGGGAGACGGGCCATTCATCAATGGCTTGGCGTGAAAGGTGATGGCTTGCCCGCGTGCGCCGCTGCTGGCGGCGACCCTGGACAATTCGTCAAACGACTTGAGGACGATTTGGTTCTTCATGTTTCTCGGAATCGGTTACGGTTGATTCGTCATGGCGCTTTGCGCTTCACTGACACATAAGCTGGTGAGGTGCCAGCCGGGCCGGGAACTGTGGGCGTGTTGTTTTGCGGTGAATTTCGCAGTTTGAAATCCGGTGTGTCGCCGTGAGGTGGTCAGTTGGTATCCACCTGCGGCTAGTGAGTATCCAAAGATGAAGAGTCGAACGAATCTGCCCCTGGTCGGTTTCGCCCTCGCCGTCGCCGCGATGGCGGTGCTGATTGGCTGGACGGAACAAACGACGTGGCGGCAGGTGAACCAGTTGCGCAAACACTATGGCACGGTGGAGATCGAGAGCTTCCGGTTCGCCGATCACGTCGAGGCCGGGGTGCGCAGCCTGAACGACACGCTGTTGCGCTACGACCTGCATGACGAGGCGGCGGACCGCGAGCGCTTCCAGACGGAAAGCCGCGAGTTGAGGGAGTGGATGGCAACCCGACGCCATCAACTGACCACCACCGCCGAGCGAACGCTGTTTGAGGAAATCATCGTGGAGTATGAGCGTTACCTGACCAATGCCAATCACCTCCTGGCGGAGGCGGAGGCGGCGGGTACCACCGGCTATTCCGTGCGGTTGTTCGACCGGGTGGAGGCCGGCTCCGCGCGGCTGCTGGATTTGGGCGAGCAACTGGACGCCGCGCACCGGGCCTCGCTGGGCGAATTCGTTCTCAATTCGCACGGGGCCATGGTGCGGCTCGAATGGTTGCTGCGGGTTTCGCTGTTTCTGCTCATTGCGCTGGGCGTTTCGCTGGCGGTGCTGGTGTATCGCGGGATGATTGCGCCGCTCCGCATTCAGTTGCTCGAAAGCCGCGCCCTGCTCGAACGCCAGGAAAAGCTCTCCTCCCTCGGTGTGCTGGCCGCCGGGGTCGCCCACGAAATCCGCAATCCCCTCACCGCCCTCAAGGTCCGTCTGCATGGACTCAAGAAGGCGCTTCGCAACGATCCCGCCCTGCACGAGGACGTGGAGGTCATCGGCAACGAAATCAGCCGGTTGGAGCGCATCGTGCGGGACTTCCTCCAGTTTGCCCGACCGTCCGACCCCGAACCTGAGCCCGTGCCGGTGGAATCGCTCCTGCGGGAAGTGCGGGACTTGTTCGCCTCCGAACTGGCGAAGAATTCCATCCAGTTTGAGGTGGACGCGCCCGGCGGGCTTTGGACCAGCGTGGACCGCTCCCAAATCAAGCAGGTGCTCATCAACCTGGTGCGCAACGCCGCCGAAGGCATCGGCAGCGATGGCACCATTACACTCCGGGGCCGCGCGGAATCCGCGACGCTGGGCGGTCGCAGCCGGCCCGCGGTGGCGCTCGAGGTCGGCGACACCGGCAAGGGAATTCCGCCCGAGGTCCAGCGCCGGTTGTTCGACCCATTCTTCACCACGAAGGAACAGGGAACCGGACTGGGACTTTCCATTGCCGCGCGCATCATTCAAAAGCACGGCGGCTCGCTTCATTATCAAACCCAACCCCAGCGCGGCACCACCTTCACCATCGTCCTGCCGCGCGCCGAACCCCATGAAAGCTGATGTTCTGTTGATTGAAGATGACCCCGGCATCGTGGCCGCGCTCGAATCCGAGTTGCTGGACGAGGGATACCGCGTCAGCGTCGAACGGCGTGGCGACACCGGCCTGGCCCGCGCGCGGGAGCAGGACTTCGACGTGGTGCTCACGGACCTCAAGATGCCGGGGTTGAACGGGCTGGAACTGGTGAGGCAACTGCACGCCGCCAAGCCTCGGATGCCCATTATTTTGATGACCGCCTACGGCACGACGGAAACCGCCATCGAAGCCACCAAGCTCGGCGCGTTCGATTATGTGCTGAAACCCTTTGAGGTGGTGGAACTGCTCGCGTTGGTGGCCAAGGCGGTGGCCAGCAGCCGGCTCTCGTCCGGGCCGCTGGAACTGGGTCAGGCCACGGCCAGCCGCTCGGCCATCATTGGCCAGAGCCGCGCCATGCAGACGCTTTACAAGGAGATCGGCCGCGTGGCCGCCACGGCGGTCACGGTCCTCATCCGCGGCGAAACCGGCACGGGCAAGGAACTCGTGGCACGGGCCATCCGCCAGCACAGCGACCGCGCGAGTGGTCCTTTCATCGCGGTCAATTGCGCCGCGGTGCCGGAGACGCTCCTCGAGAGCGAGTTGTTCGGCCACGAGCGCGGCGCGTTCACCGGCGCCGAGGCCCGCCGCATCGGACGCTTCGAACAGGCGGCCGGCGGCACGATGTTCCTGGATGAGATCGGTGACATCCCGCCCGGCACGCAATCCAAGCTGCTCCGGGCGCTCCAGGAGAAGTGCATCCAGCGCGTCGGCGGAAAAGAAACCATCCCGGTGGACGTACGCATTCTCGCCGCCACCAACCGCGATCTGGAAACCGCCATCCGGGAAAAACAGTTCCGCGAGGACCTGTTCTACCGCCTCAGCGTGGTGACGATTCACGTGCCGCCGCTGAACCAGCGTACCGAGGACATCCCGGATTTGGTGCGCTTTTTCCTCGAGCGTTACGGCAGCGAATTGGGTGTGACCGCGCCGACGATCCAGCCCGAGGCCATCACTCTCCTCCAGGGACAGCCCTGGCCCGGGAACGTGCGCCAACTGGAGAACCTCGTGCGACAAGCCCTCCTGCTGGCGCGCGGTTACACCATCAGTGTCGAGCACATTCAGGAACTCCTGACCCGCAGCCAGCCCACTCCACCAGCGGGCAGTCAGACCCTTCCCGCCTACATCGGCGAGCAGTTGGCGGCGGCGCAACGCGGCGAAAGCGCCGCCGTTCATGCCCGGGTGCTGGACGCAATCGAGCGCGAGCTATTCACCCAAGCGATCCAACTGGCCAATGGCAACCAGGCCCGCGCCGCCCGCTGGCTGGGCGTGACCCGCGTGACCATGCGCGAGAAGCTCATCCGCTTTGGCCTGCACGCCGGTCGCGAGCCGGTGGAGTGAACTGTCGCGTGGGGACCTCCCGGGCGGCGGCGGGCTGATCGCCGGACGCGCGCTCTTGGACCGTCACCCAATCGTCACCGGCCTGTTACAATCCTGTTGCGCGGTTTGGATTGAGCGTCGCCCCGGCACGTGTTAATCAGCCCGGGTGAAGCAGAAGATTCTCGTCGTGGACGACGAACCGGAGGCGGTTGAACTGGTCGAGTTCAATTTGAAACAAGCCGGGTATGACGTTGCCACCGCGGCGGACGGCGCCGAGGCGCTCAAGCGCACGCGCACTCTGCTGCCCAGCCTCATCGTGCTCGATGTCATGCTGCCGGAGATGGACGGATTGGAGGTGTGCAAGATGTTGCGCCGCGATCCCGCCACCGCCGCCATCCCGATCATCATGCTCACCGCCAAGGCGGCCGAGATTGACCGCGTGCTCGGGCTGGAACTCGGGGCGGATGATTACCTCACCAAACCATTCAGCCCGCGCGAACTGGTCTTGCGCGTCAGGAAACTCCTGTCCCGCGGCCGGGGCAAGCCGGAGGAGGCCGAGTGCCTCACGTTTGGCGACCTGCTGATTGACGTGCCGCGTCACCTCGTAAGCTGGCGCGGCCGGAAAGTGGATCTCACCGCCACGGAATTCAAACTGCTTACCGTGCTGGCCCAACGGCGCGGGCGCGTGCAGTCGCGCGACCACCTGCTGCGCGACGTCTGGGAATACAACACCCTGGTGGATACGCGCACGGTGGACACCCACATGCGCCGTCTGCGCGAAAAGCTCGGCCCGGCGTCGAAATTTCTCGATACCGTTCGCGGCGTTGGTTATCGGTTTGTGGAAAACTGATCCAACGCGGTGTGGCCCATTCTCACATTCCTGGCGCTCGGCGCGCTGCTGGCCTTGCATCTCTGGTGGCGGCGCAAATTTCTTCGCGCCCGGGCTGACGCGGAACGGGAAATCGAATCCCTTAAGCGACAGCAGGAGCAATCAACCTTCCATCATCAGGTCCGGCAGGAGGCCATCTTCAATAGCATGGTGGAGGGCCTGTTGCTGTTGGACGAGCGGGGGCGCGTGCAACTGGCCAATCACGCCTTCGCTCAGTTGTTCGAGTTGCGCGCCGACATCACCGGTCGGACAATCCTCGAAGTCCTGCGCCTGCATGAACTGGCGGAAATGGTCGAGCGGCTCGGTCCGGACCGGCCCTGGACCAGCCGCGAAATGCGGCTGCCCGGCATCGTGGACTTGTGGTTGCGGATCAGCGCCGCGGCGATTTTCAGCGCGGATGGCACACGTCAGGGCACGATCCTGGTCTTCCACAACCTGACCCGCCTCAAGCAACTCGAACGCACGCGCGAGGAGTTCATCGCCAACGTGAGCCATGAGTTGCGCACGCCCCTCTCGCACATCAAGGGCTACGTCGAAACGCTGCTCGATGGCGCCAAGAACGACCCGGACGTCTCCACCCGCTTCCTCGAAACCATCGCCCGCAACGCCGACCGGTTGGAACTATTGATCGAGGATTTGCTCACGATCTCCGAGCTCGAATCGGGCCGCGTGACATTGCGCCTCCAGACCGTCGAACTTCACGCCGCGGTGGCCAAGGTCTTTGACGATTTCAAGTCCCGCGCGCAGGCCAGAAAGATTGCGCTGACGGACGAGACTGCGGCCCACACCGTCCATGCCGATCCCGGCCGGCTGGAGCAGGTGCTCTCCAACCTGGTGGATAACGCCATCAAATATGGCCGGCCCGGCGGGCGCGTCGTCGTGGGCGCTCGGAACACCGACGACGCGAAAGTGGAGGTGTCCGTCAAGGACGACGGCGTGGGTCTGCCGCCGGAGGCGCTGGAGCGCGTGTTCGAGCGGTTCTACCGGGTGGACAAGGCCCGCTCGCGCGAACAGGGCGGCACGGGTCTGGGGCTGGCCATCGTCAAACACATCGTGCAAGGTCACGGCGGCAAGGTGTGGGCCAGGAGCGAACCGGGCAAGGGTGCCACTTTCTACTTCACGTTGCCGGCAACCGAACCGACGGAGAATGGGAAAGTGGGAAAGGGAGAAGCAGGGACTCAGCCTGGATGACATCCCGCTTTGCCATTGACTCACCTGCCCCCTTCCAACCGGCTTCGGGACCAAACTCACCTCGGGAATAAATTCTTTATCAGCCCGGAGGCCATTCCTACACTCACCGCATGGTTCACGTTGGCATCGGTTACGACGTTCACGCGCTGGTGACAGGCCGCAAACTCATCCTCGGCGGCGTCGAAATTCCGCACGCGAAAGGCTTGGACGGCCATTCGGATGCCGACGCCCTGATGCACGCGATTTGCGACGCGCTGCTCGGCGCGCTCGGCGAGGCGGACATCGGCCATTTCTTCCCAAACACCGACCCGCGCTGGAAGGACGCGCCCAGCCGGGTGTTTCTGGAGGAAGCCGCCCGGCAGGTTACTCTACGCCAGGGCCGGATTGTCAACGTGGACGCCACCCTCATCGCCCAGCAGCCCAAGCTCTACCCTCACATTGCCGGCATGAAGCGCAACATCGCCGACGCTCTGGGCATCCGCGAGGCGCAAACAGGCATCAAAGCCACAACCAATGAGCACCTGGGCTTCGTCGGCCGCGAGGAAGGCATTGCCGCCATGGCCGTCGCCAGCGTGGAACTGCCGGCATGAGTCCACCGCTCAAAGCTCTCGATGCGCAGCCGTCGAAAAGTGGGCTAACAGTGTCTCCGCAACGGGACTCGGGACGCAGGCTCGACGATGCCTTCGGTTATGGAGACCCCTTTCCCTGTCCTGGGGCATGCATGAGGACCACGAACCACTGGCTGCCCGTAACGCCGGTTTTCCAACCGGCGAGCGTCGTGCCGACTGGAAAGTCGGCGTTACCGTTGAGCGGTTCATGGAGAACGCGCACCTCCGACCTGGGGTTAGCGACTTCGCGCCGCGAATCTGCCCCTCACACACAAGCGCACGCAGCCACACGTAGGACAGGCGTCGCGCCTGTCTCCATCGCCGTGAAATCTCTCCGATCCATCGTTTCTCATAGCTTGTCCGCCCCAGTTCACGCCCCCAGGAGAAATCCTGAACTCAGCAACAAGCGCGGCATCCACCCTTCTCGACCGTTCCGGTTGAGCGCAGTTCACTCTCTTGCAACCAAGCCTGACTCCACATGGCCACGTAGCTGGGCCGGAGGTTGGAGAGGCGGCTTGCCAGCCGCCCAGTGGGTCGGGCGGCTGGTAATCCGCCCCTCCGGCGGACCGGTGGACTTGCAAAGAACTGAGATGCGACCGTTCCGTCTTAATCTCCTGGACTGACACCGATGCCCAAGGCCGAAATCAGTTGGAAACGAGTCACCGAAGAGGGCGGCAAGGTGCAGGTCTATGCCCAACGGGTGGGCGGCGAATGGAACTTCTTTTGCCGCGAGAAGCGTTTCGACCAATGGCAGCCGTTGACCGAGCCGCCCTTGGAAGACTGGTTGGAACTGCTCGACGCCGTGCAGCGCCTGGTCACGCGCCGCCGCTTGCAACCGGTTCACGAAGAACACGTCCGCCGCCGCATCCGCGAGCGCTTCCCCGAAGCGGCGGTATAGCCTACCAACAGCGGGGCAGGCTTCGAGCCCACCTTCTCACTTGTGGAGGCCTTCGACCTCCCACTTCAGACACGCCTCGGGACAATCAACCGATGAATACCTGCGACACCGGTTTTCCAACCGGGTGACCGGCGGGCCGAATGGCAAGTCGGCGCCACGGGTTTGAGATGCACGGCAGGAGGGAGTCATCGGCTGATTCGACTGATGACCTGCGATTGCACAGGGTTCAGGAATGATTTGAAAGGAAGATTACCGGATCACTGTTCCCTCTCCCGCATCGCGAAGAATCAGAACTCACGCTGATGAGTCATCCCATTTCCAAAAGGAAGCGGACACCTGTCCGCGAGCTTGCCACGACTTCAGCTTTCCGGCCAAGCGACACGTCGGAGCGTATTCTGATTGCACGGCCAGTACGCGACGCCGTCGTGATGCACCCGGGCGACAATTCCGAGGCGTTGTGCCTTCGTTCGAAAGCGCGGGTGGTCAAGACCTCGATAAACCTGTGAAGCCAAGATTTGAGCTTCGGCCCTCTGCGCATGGAACAACACTCGCGCTACTTCGCAGTCGGCTTGTTCGATTTTACGTGCCATAACGCTTTCTACCTCAGCGGCGGGGCGTCGCTCCTGCCATTACACCGGGCTACCGGCGGCGGCGCAACAAGTCATCCACATTTAACCGAGGAAGAGGTTGACGAAAGTCTGGCAGATCAAGACCGGAGCGGATGTAGTATCTGTCCGTGTAGATATTGGCCTCAAACGTCTTTCTGCCGGCAAAACTTTGGACATTCCGGGCCTTGTCCGCGGAGGCTGTCACGGTGTAACTCCCCGGAGGCAGATGCACCGTTTGCTTGGCGTTGACACCAAGCACAAGCTTGCGCGATTCCGCGCCGCTGTAACGCAAGGTCAGTTCATAACCGGTGTCGTTCTGAATGGTGACTTCCGCCAGGCTCAGCGCGGAACTGGCCGGCCCCATTAACACGGACGGCGGTAGTTGACCCGGATTGCTCGCCAGGATATCCGCCACCTCCAGATCAATGATCCGCTTCTCGATCTGCGCCCGGTGCGGCGACGCGGGATATAATGCAAGGTGACGTTGATACGCCGCGATTGAATTTTTCCCGGCGAGCCAGTTCAAATCGTAATACAGCTCGGCAATCCTTCGGTCGGCCAGTTCCTTCAATGGCGTGCCGGCGAACTCCCGGCTGAACGCTCGCAGTTGCTGTTCCGATTCCGACGACGCCACGGCTTTCCATTTCTCCTGGTAAAGCCGGTCAAGTTCCGCCCGCGCGTCCTGCAAAAAACGCGAGTCCGGGTTCTGGGCGATGAAGTCCCGTAACCGGGCGATCTGCCCGGACCGGCGAACCGACAGCCATTCCTTTTCTGCCAGCACCTCCTGCAGCCGGTGACGAGCGTCCAGAACGACTTTTGTGTCGGCAAACTCGCGAAGGAAGGCGCGGATCTCTTCTTCAGAAGACGACTGCGAAACCGTGAGCCATTGTGACTGAGCCAGCTCCTCGATGGCCGCGCGAGCCTCTGCCAGATGTTTGCCATCCGGATAGGTTCCAAGATAGTCACGCAGGGGCTGTACTTCGCCTGAATTCAGGGAGGCGGTCCAAACCGGCTCCTCGCGCAGCTTCCGAAGCTTCTCGTTGGCAGCCGCCGTCCATTTTGAATCCGGATGTCGCTCCACAAAGCGCGCATAGGCTGGCTCGTTATCGCGCCACAGGGCCAGTTGATATTTCGGCCACGGATGAAGCCAGACCAGCAACAGGAAAACCATGACAACCAACGCCCCAACAACCAGTGTCAGCACCCGACGACTGACCACCCTCTCCCCATGGGATGGGGAGAGGGACAGGGTGAGGGGCTGCGCGACGGTTACTGGTGACCTGCCCGATGTGAGCGAATGTAAGACCTGCACGGCCGCCGCACGGTCAAGCCCCCGGTAAACCAGCGCCGCAACGATGTCCGCCTCCGCCCGCCGCGCCTGGAGCAGCACTTGGGCGACCTCGACATCTGCCTTTTCGATTGTGTGGGACATGCAATTTCGCAGCGGGTTCATTTGGTCAAGGGCGAATCCAAGAGCGGCTATTCCATTTCAATCCAGTAGAATGCAGCTGAGTTTGTGGCAGTTTTATCGGTAAAAGCGTTCACCGGTGGTATACCGGGAATACCATTCGTCAGCGTCGTGTAACTGCTTCGCGACGGCGTGAGTGAGCGGTTCAAGCGATAAAGCTTGTTCGTAACACTTTGCCACTGGAGCGTGACGCTCCCGTCCGGATTCCGCAGGACGTTGGTGATCTTAAACACCGACAGTGCGTTGTTCGGGTCCGTGCCTGCTGCGATCTCCGTGCCATCCGACATCCCGTCACCATCCGTGTCTTTTAGCACTGGGTTGGTGTGATGCAAATTGACTTCCGCGCCGTCGTTCAAGCCATCTTCATCGCTGTCTGGAGATTGTGGATTCGTGCCGTAACGCGCCTCTTCGCCGTCCAACAACCCGTCGCTGTCGCTGTCCAGGCTCGTCATCACCAGCACGATTCGCTGATTGTTGTCATCATTCGCCTCGCTCACGAGATTGCCAGCATCTACGGCCACGTACACCAGATCAAACGCGTTCGTGAACGTCACCCCGGACAAGTTCCACTCGAAGCTCGCGTCGTACACGCCGTTCGTCGGCAGGTTGGCGATGGGAACGGTGGCCAGCACCGGCCCGTTCGTGGTCCACCGCCGGAACACCACGTCCACCGCGCTGCCGGACGGAATCACGCCTGTGTTCACGCACCGCGCGTTTATGATTCGGTTGGTCGCGGACGGTTGCAGCACTGTGCTGTCGCTGATCTGCAAATCCGCCGCCAGCACGCTCCGGGTCGCCGTGTTGTTGGCGCGGTTGCGGTCAGGCCGGGCACGCGCGGGGTCAACCACCACATAGAGCGTCAGGTTTGTCGTCGTCTGCGGCACGATCCACGTCACTTTAACCGTCGCGTTGCTTCCGGCGGGGAACACGCCCGCCACCGTCTGCGTGCTGCCGATCAACGAGCCGCCGCTGGCGGGATTCCCGTCGAAAAAGACCACCGGCACGTTCGTCGCCGCCAACTCGCCGGTGTTCCGCACCACCGCCGCGAGGTCCACGCTCTGGCCCGGCGCGGGATTGTTCGTGGACAAACTGATGTCGCCGGTGCTCACCGCCAGGTCGTTGCCAATCGAGTAATCCAGGAACATCAAGTCCACCGCGCCGAACTGCGGCACGCCGTTGGTATCCGGCGTCACGTCCACGCGATTGTAAGCCAGCAACAGCGCCCCGTTGTCCGTGTACGCGCCGCTGAACGAGCGCTCCAGTTGGTTCGAGTTCGCCAGCAGGCGCAACGGCTGACTCCAAGCTCCAAGCACCGCGTCGTAGTTCAGCAACATCGGGTCCGGCCCGGCACCGTCCGCCGACAAATCTTCCCACACCATCGAAACCTGTCTTGCCGGCCCCGTGACCAGATGGAAATCCTTCTGCGACGACGCTCCGCTCAACTGCCCAACCACCGCCGGACTGCCGAGATTCAAATCGCCAATCCGCGTCACGAGGTTGGTATCCTGATACCACACCACCACGAGCCGGCCCGAATTGTCATAAACCGCCTGCGGTTTGGTGTCCTGAACCGAGTTCGTGGTCAACCGGGCGAGCGCAGTCCAACTCGCGCCGTCAAACGTCGCGCCCCACAACTCCTGATCCCCGATGGTCGACTGGTCGTCGTCCGGATCAATCGTCGCCAGGAAAACGCCGTTGGTCCCGTCGTAAGCCACGGTGGACCAAAGCAACATGCCGGGGTCTGGACCAATTGTTCCTGCGCTCTGCCAACTCGCGCCATCCCAAACCCGCGCTTGAACAACATTCAGAGCGTTCGTCCTGCCGAACAAACTGTTGTTTGTGTTCTGAATCCAAGTCAGCAACGCTTTCCCGTTGGTTGCCGCTGCCAACTGTGGCGAGCGGTCCACATACTCGTTGCTGGTCAAGTTCGCCGCCACCCAAAGCTGGTTTATCGGTTCAAAGCGCGCTGTGGCGATCTCCAGTCCCATCAGCGCGGCGTCCAGCGTTGCGCCGTTGGTCAAAATGATTTTCTCATTCTCCCAGACAGCCAGTGCCGAGCCGTTGGGAAGCAGCTTCACGGTTGGCGAGAAGTCCGCTGTGGCGTCGTTCCAGACGGAAGTCGGATTGACCCACGTGCTGCCGTTCCACTTCGACCAAATCACCTCCGTCCGGTTCTCCGGCGCTCGATTCGTGTTGTCGGCGACCAGCAGCAGCAGACGATTCGTACCGGACACGGACAGGGAAGGCTCTGAATACGGGAAGACGTTCGTTTGCAGCACCAGCGGCATTTGCGCAACGACTGGATCACCCCACCGCAAAAAGACCGGCTCTTTCTTGAGGAAAACAGAATACGGCGTTGAGGCCGACAAATAATCACGAGAGACGAGTTTCCATTGACTTGGGTCGGGCTCGTTCAATTGCCGCAAAGCCGCTGCATACCATGCTTCCAAGGCGCCTGGTTGCCGCGGCCATTCGTAAGTGAAGATCGTCTGCTCAAATTCAAAAAGTCCGCGAATCTTCTCGCGCAACCCAATCTCCAATGTGAGTCCGATTTCAGTAAATCCGGAGGGAGGCCAGGGCCAGAACTCCACTGTCCAAAAAGGACCGCCTTTTCCCCACAACTCAACGCCGGCACCATACCCTACCCCGGCGCCAACAGCGCCGCCTGCCTTCACGGCACACTCCCAGTTCCCCGTCCAGGTTACTTCTGAGGTGTCCAACCCGGCGGCAGTGAGGTACACGCCCGTATCAACGTCGAGAGAAAGGCTGCCGTAGAATGGGGTGGTCCCAAATTGAAAATCTGGTGTCCGGATTCCCGCCCCAAGCTCAACGCCAAGCGTACCGCTGGACAACTTCCATCCAGTTCCCTGTGCAAATACTTCCTCAATTCGACCTGCGACGCCGTAACTCACCGTCTTCTTTGGCTTGACCTTCACGCCAAACAAACTGATTCCCTTCATCGCACCATCGCCCGCAGCGGCGATGGATAAAGCCTCTTCGGATGTGCCATCCCCTTTGATCAGAATGTCACGTTCAAACTCGGGAACGAAGCTGAGTTTCTTGCCGCCGAAGACAGGTATTCCCACAGTGACCGGACTCGATTCGAGCGCAAGGAGTGTGAAAGCGGGATTGTGGTTCCAGTATTGGAGACTGCTGCTGGGTGCTTTGAGGCTCAACTGCAAGGCGCTTACGTGACTGGGAGGATTGATCACATCAAAATTCACCTGCTGCGGCAGTGACTCTGTACCGTCGGCGGCGACGAGTTTAACGGTGAGATGATTGCCGACGCCGAAATCCGTGCCGACGTTGTAGGTGCGCTTGGTTTGCGTGCCGGACTGCGTGTGCGTGCCCCACGGGCCGATAAACTTGATTGAGCCGGGGGTCCTGCCGTTCCAGTTGGGCACGACCTCAAACTCCAGCGGCAGCGACACGCCGTTCAGGAAATAGGCGTGCTTCATACCGTCGCAATATGCCGACTTCACCTTCTGCACCACGGGCCAATTCCCGTCGCGCGTATCCACCGTAATCGCCGCCGACTCCGCCGAACTCGACCCGCTGCCATCGCTGGCCGTGACGCGAAAGCGGACCTGGCTGGATTGTTTGTTGTTCCACTCCGTCCCCGCGTTCCAGACAATCTGCCGGTTGTTGCCGGGGGTGACGCTGGCGCCGTAGCCGGTGCCGGAAAAACTGGTGGTGGGCAGGTTGTAGCTCGTCCCGTTATTTGTGGACACCGCCACCGTCACGTTCAACCTGCTGCTGTCGCCATCTACCACGTCGTAGCTGAGGTTCACCAGCTTCGTGCCGGGTTGCTGGCTGGCGCGGACGTTTGCTACGGCAGGAACATTACCTCCACCAATGAGGTAAAGCTGTTGAACTTCCGAGGCGGAAAGCGCGCGGTTGTAAATGCGGACATCGTCAATGATTCCGTGAAACCAGCCTACATTCTGATCGTCCACGCCGATGTCCACAGTTCTGGAACTAGCGGACGGCACTGAGTAAGGAAACGGCAAATCGCCATCTATGGTGCCATTGATGTAAAACTTCGCTCTGCTGCCATTCCATGTGAAAGCTACGTGGATGAATTGGTTTGTGGGCAGAATGGATATTGCAGTGACGGGGCCACCGTTATTGATATAGGCGTTTAGTTTCGGGGGCCACGTCACTCCGAGAGACAACGCAGTACTTGATGCGGCGATACCACGGTTGAAAATGGTGCGCCCGTACGTTGCGTGGAAACTGTCGGCCCGCATCCAGCAACAAAGTGTTCCTTGAGGAAGTCCGCTATTCAGAAAACTGCCCGGCAAAGATATGCGATCGTTGACCCCGTCAAAGTAATATGCTTGTCCGACAATTCCGTTTACGATCGTTGGCCCGCCGACCGGGGTGCCGTTCCAACCATTCCCAGTTGCATCATTCGCGTTACCGTTGAAGGGAAAGTACGCGACCAAACCTGCATTCAGGTCGGCGTAGAGAGGCGTGAGACTACCATGAAAATGTGTGATCAACCCTGCCAGCGTTACGACCAGAAATGTACGTTTCATATTTGCCTCGGTTTGTTACCTGTACCACGACCTCTTCGCGGCGTAACTGTTCTTCGATCCATTTCCAGCAGAGTGCCTTCTGTGGCTGTAGCCGATACGGAAGGGCCTCTCGCTTACTCACGGCGAACAGCGTCGTGACTTGCATGCCCATACCATGACTACGGAGTCGGCAAGGCGGTTCTTGCAGCAAAAGGTGAAAAAAGTTGCCAAGACCGGCGGCGGCGGCATCCGGGCCGCAGTCCCGGCGGGAAGGAGGCCGTTGTAGTCCGAGAGTGAGAGCGTCCTGCGTTTCCCACGAATCGCCTGTTGGTAACGCCGACTTTCCAGTCGGCTCCCTCGCCGGTTGGAAAACCGGCGTTACGGCCTGGGGGTTCAAGCACGAGCCAAGTCTTCGGAGAGTTTCGCGGACGGACCGGCAGGAATGTCAGCGCTCCGGGTAAATGGCTAAGTCCGTGATCTTGATCTTGCAGATGCGGCGGTTGCCCGGTTCAAATCCCCAGAGGTGGCCCTGACCGAAAGCCAGGCGCGAGTAGTTGCCGGGAAAGCTCCGTCCGATGCCCATCTCCAGTGTGCCGAGTTGGAGGGCGGCTTTGCGGTCCACTTCATAGACGAGCTTTCTCGCCGGGTTGGAAATCCAAAATCTATCTCCATCCCAGGCAATGCCGCTGATCCCTTTGTCCTTGGTGGTCAGAGAACGCACGATGTCCTTCCGGTCGAGATCGAAGGCATGAATGGCATAGCGCTGGTTCGTGGCATCATTCTCAACAAACCAGAGCAGTTCGCCGTCAAAAACCGCGCCATCGGTGTAGCTCAGGGTGCTGCCGTCGGGATGGGTGAGTTCGCGGAGCATTTGTGGTGGCTGCGAGGTGATGTCAACCACAGCCCCATGCCACCGCTTGATGCCGATGAGCCGGCTTCCACATTCGACGAATTCTCCGAGGAGCTTGCGGTGCTCAAATTCAAATACGACAGCACCCGTCAGCATGGGCACCACTGGCCTGACCGACAAATCAAGCGGGCGAAGCGAGCAATTTGTGTCGGAATCATGAACCAAAGCCGTCAGGACATTGCTCCGAAAGCCAAAGCTGTGTACATAAACCTCGCCGAAAGGAAACACCTCGACGATGTCTCCAAATCCCGGATTGGGCCGATAAAGTTGCAACGTGGAGAAGCGGCGCAGTTCCCGCGCCCTCAAGCGTTGCCCGTCCACCGGGACGTAACCCGGTTTCTCCACGGTCAGAGAACTTCCGTCCGGCTCGACCGGCAGGACGAACGCACCGTTCTCACCGGTTTTGGCCAGCACCTGTCCGCGCTGATTCTTGATGACCACATCCTTGAGCGGCCACTCGCTGGGCACCTCGATGATGCGTCCCACGGCGCGCTCATTTCCCGCATCGGCAATGACACGCACATTCTTGATGCGGAAATCAGCCGCCGCCGAGGGCATGCCGCGTGAAGTCCTCGCATACGCATAGATGCGCAATCCCCAGCGGGGTAGCGCGCTCAGATCAAACACTTCGAACTCGTCGAGATGGGTCGGATCGCGATAGACAACAGCAGCCGGGACATTCGGCAGAAGATCAACCCTCATTCGCAGCGGAGGCCACGCATTGATTTGGTGGTTCGAGGCATCCAGACGAGCCAGCACAATGCCGGGAACTTTGCCCTCTCCAGGGGAAGGAGGGCTGCGATCACCAACCATCGTCAACGCCAGGCTGCCTTCAGTCACCGTGCCGGCCATCTCAATCTCGAGCCGGCAGGGAAACCACTCGCGCAAGTCACCGTTGAGGTCCGCCCACACCTTCTGGGCAACCGACCATCCATCTTCGTGATCGGCTCTTGCTTGAAGGACCAGTTCGCCACCCGCCTGCTCGACCTGAAACCACGGCTTTCCGAACATGCCTTCGAACCGGTGTTCCACATGGCCAACGGTCCATTTGTTCGTGTCAAGTTGTGCCCCGTCAAAATCGTCGTGAAACAGAATCTCGGGTTTGGCTTGCTCCTGGATGGCCCAAATCAACAGCGCGACGAGCGCGCCCCCGCCGGCGATGGCACCAGCCCGGGCGGCGAGGCGCAGTTGCTGGCCGCGTTTCCGCGCGCCGGTGACGGATTTCCCGCTTTGCAGGAGTTGGAGTTCCTCCAACATGGCTTGCGCGCTCGGGTAACGGTCCGCCGGTTCCGGGTCGCAGGCTTTGTTGATGATTTCGTTGAGTTCCAGCAGTTCCTGCCGGTCGGGCAGTTCATCGAGCAACGTCGGCGGACTA
>WYBW01000133.1 GCA_011525685.1 Verrucomicrobiia bacterium | reverse complement strand
TGAGAACGCCGAAGCGGGCGGCGTGAACAGACAAAAATCCGGCTGAGATCACGCGTCAAATGGGAATACCGAGTCATTAGAATGAGTCGGGCCTCAAAAAAGGCCTTTGTTCAACAACCTGTTAGGCGGGAGTTACACCGATATCAGCAACGCCATTTCAGTGGACAGTGCGGGCGACGTGCTGGTGACGGGCGTGACGGGCTCGCCGTGGTGGGTTAGTGGCGGCTTCGACACCAGTTATGACGGCGGCTGGGACGCCTTCGTGGCCAAGCTCAGTTCGGCTGGGGCGCATGTTTGGTCCACGTATTTGGGTGGAAGCAGCGATGAGTACGGCACTGACATCACAGTGGACAGTGTAGCCAACGTGCTGGTAACGGGCGACACCAGGTCCAGCGGCTGGGTCAATGGCGGCTTCGACACCAGTTATGACGGCGGCGGGGACGCCTTCGTGGCGAAGCTCAGTCCCTCCGGCGCGCATCTGTGGTCCACCTACCTAGGTGGAACCAACTTTGAGGCCGGCGATGACATTGCGGTGGACGGTGCGGGAAACGTGCTGGTAACGGGCGACACCCAGTCCAGCAGCTGGGTCAATGGCGGGTTCGACACCAGTTACGACGGCGTTCAGGATGCCTTTGTTGCGAAGATTCGGGATGGCCCTGCGCAAAACACAGCCGCGTTGCAAGGTTCGGTTCTTGGTGTTGATTCACTCGGGCGCGCACAAGGGCCTTTGGCGGGCGCGACAGTCCAATTGGCTGCTGTCGAAAGCACAACCACAGATGCGCAAGGGAACTTCCAGTTCAGCACGGTCACCCCGGGAAGCAGTTCCGTGACCGTCAGCAAGGCCGGTTATTATTCTGTGACGCGAACGGTCAACTTTCAGTCGGGCGAAACGAAAAATGAGACCTTCCAACTTGCACCACAGTCCGGCGCCGCAGGACCGTCGGCTTACGACTTCGCCTCGCCGAACGGAAGGCACTTCATTCCCGGGATGCCGGGTAATCTCACGTTCTCGACAACGGTGGCATGGAATGGCTCGCAAGGTTCAGTCCGTTTCCTGATTGATGGGACATGGCATACGGCGGCCATCACGGATCTTGGAGGCGGTCAAGCCCGTGCGTCGCTGACGATCGCTGCGCCCAGCGCAATCTCGGTTTGCAGCGAACTAATGATTGAAGTGAGCAACGGCAGCGGACAGCAACGGTCCGTGAGATCAGGAGTCCATTTCTCTCCTATTCCAGGAATCATCATTCCTTGGTATCGCGACAATATTCCGTGGAACCTGTCAGGGGTAACGATGGCTTATGCCGCAGATACATCGCTATTGCAGGGCCTGTCACTGGGAGGTCCTGAAGCGCCATTCTCATTCAAGTTTTATCGAGGGGAGCAGCGCCGGCTTGCTTATGACGTTCTCGCAGGGACGTTCCGAGGTTCATTTGGAGGTTTTGGAACTTTTGGTTTCGGTGTGAGCGATCCGATCAGTGGATGGGAGGTTCTTGGCGAAGGCAGGCTCGACCAGTCGGGGACGTTGATGATCGACCTCGCTGGCTGTGATTCGCCGCGAATTACCCCGGGATGGGAGATTTCCGTAACGGCAAAGGCTGGGGTCGGTGCGCCGTTGGTGAATGCCGTGGATGTCTGCTTTCAACCTGCAGCGCCGTTCGTGCATGGATTGCAGCGAGTGCCCGTCCTTGGTGGTGTGGTGAACGCCGCCAAGTTGAGGATGTTCATCGTAGGCGGTCTGCGTTTCTCAGGCCAGTACGCCGGTGGGCAGCCACCGGATTGCTTCTTGGGCACAACCGCGATCGACGTGGCGGGAACCTTGGGTGTGGAAGCGCAGGCTTTGCTCGACTACGAGGGTTTGGCGGGTGTGGGTGTTTACGTCGCAGGCAGCGGCACGCCAGAAGTCCGTCTTTGCCCCGAGTGGGAATGGCGTGCCATTACGTTTCGAGTCAACTGTGGTGTCTTCGCGTTTGCGCCGTTGTTTTACACCAAGGCTGATTTTGGGACTGAGTTCCGATTCGATTCTGGCGCACAGGCGCAAGGGCTGTGGATACCGACGGTCCTTGGCGAAGCGCGTGAAGTTGCTTGGCAGCCCTCCGGTAATCAAATCCTCGATTGGGGCGAGCCCAACCGCCCTGTGGACGTCCGTGCGTTGGGAGAAGGGACGGCTGGCGGACGAATTGCGGGGGATATTTCGGTACAAACGCTCCTTCATAATGTCACGCAGTTGGGTAGTCCTTCCGTGGTTGCAGACTCAAAGGAGACGATGGTGTTATTCACCCTACATGACGCTTTGAAACCTTGGTACGCCGCAACGGACATCGGCACCATGCGGCAGACCAACGACGGGCCGTGGGCGCTTGGACGTATAGTTGACGATTTGTCGGCAGAATTCACTCCGAGCATTGTTCTGGTTGACTCAAACACTTTCCTGTCCGCGTGGACTCGAGTTTCGGGTGACCTTTCAAGCGCAACGAATCCGGCTCAGGTGTTTCCGCATTTGGAAATTGTCGCGTCTTGGTTCAATCGGAGCGCGGGCACTTGGAGCGTGCCAACACAGTTAACGACTAACTCTTTGGTGGATCGAGCTCCCCTGCCCGTCATCTTCGGGACAGTCAAAGGTCTTCTCTGGGTTCAGAACGCAGCGGATGCGGCTATCGGTACCAGCACGAACGGGGATCGGCTTTTGTTTGCCCGTTGGACTGGCACGGGCTGGGATGTCCCGCAAACGGTGTGGGATGCGCCAAAGGGCATTCTGCAATTCGAATTCGCCGCGGACAGCGCCGGACAAGGGCACGTGGTTTTCGCCGTGGATGAAGATGGCGGTCTGGACACGCGGACGGATCGCGAGCTTTACCGGGGATCCACTGTGGCGGGTGTCTGGCAGGCAGCGGTGCGCTTGATGACTGATGGAGTTGAAGATTCGTTGCCCGTATTGGTCGCGCCCAATGGCACGCCGACGTGCGTTTGGAGCGCGAGCAATACCCTGGCTTACTCCTCGTTGAACGCGTGGAATCCCAAGCCGGTGTTCAGCGAATACACGCTCGCAAACCAGGCGCCAACACTGGGCGGGATCACGATGCCGGGCGGCGCGGCTGTGGCATACGCAGTGCAAGGTTCGAACGGTGTGGACATGGTGGCATCATTCTATGACGCGGCTCTGGACCGCTGGTCTTTGCCGCGGCAATTGACGGAAGATGACCACGCGGAGAGCGCGCTGGCGTTGGCGCATGACGGAACGAACGTTGTGATTGCATATCTCAACACGCAGACATTGCGCACGAACGTTGACATGGTCATCGGCGGGCAGACGAACCACTTGGTAAACGTGCCGCAGCCAGGGCGTACGGACCTCTGTTTGTTGCGCTACTCTCTTGGGAACGATTTGGCGGTCGTGCCGGGCTCGCTGTTCCTGAACCCGATTAACAGGTTGTTGAAATAGTCTCACGCAAATTTGAACAGGCCGCATTGACTTGCGTCTGAAATCCATGCGCGGAAAACCTCAAGCCCAGCCGGACTTTCTGACGGTCATCAACCTCAACGCCAGCG
>WYBW01000003.1 GCA_011525685.1 Verrucomicrobiia bacterium | reverse complement strand
TGAGAACGCCGAAGCGGGCGGCGTGAACAGACAAAAATCCGGCTGAGATCACGCGTCAAATGGGAATACCGAGTCATTAGAATGAGTCGGGCCTCAAAAAAGGCCTTTGTTCAACAACCTGTTAGGCCCGGCAAGTTGTTTGTCGGTGTGGACATGAATCTGACGATCATCATCGGGCAAAAGAAAGCTCTCCGCGAACCGTCAAGAGTGATGTCCACCTGCTACAACCGGTGGGGCGAGCAGGCACGAGCCGCACTGTTCGACACGATGTCGTATTCCAGCAGCGCCTTGGTGGAACGCAGTAGCGCCATTGCCAAGACTGGGAGCATGACAGCCGTTGCGCTGCTTGAAAGCATCGGCAAGCATCCCACGCTCACTAGGTTTCGCAGCGCGTCCATCGGGGCGGAGAAAGTTTATTACCACAGCGGCGGCCGGTACTTCCGAAAGTGCATCCGCGAACAACTGTCGAACGAGTACAAAGAACTCGCACTCCAGAAGGGTTGCGGCGACGCAGTGATCGGCCTGCTCTGCTCGTCATTGTACTACTGGTTTTGGATTACGATCTCGGATTGCTACCACGTTACCAAGCGAGACATTGATGCGCTGGCAATCCCGGACTCACTTGTTGCAGACCCCGACATTCAGAGGCTGACAAACAAGTTGCTTCGAGATTTGTGGAAGCATTCCGAACGGCGGTTACGAAATCGCGCTGATGGAAGCCAGCGTGAGGAAGTTAATTTCCACGTTGGCGAATCGAAACCACTTCTGGACGAGATCGACGTGCTGTTGGCCAAGCATTATGGACTCTCGGAGGTCGAACTTGATTTCATACTCAGCTTTGATGGCAAATTCCGCATTGGCGGCAACTCGGACGGAGACGAGTAATGAGAATCGCCGTCCTCGGCTGGGGTTCATTGATCTGGGATCGGCGTGACCTGCCCATCACCAGGGATTGGCAACGCGGCGGCCCGCCTTCGCCGAGGCTATGGCGGACAGGCCCGGTGCTCCCCATCGAGTTCAGCCGCATCTCCAGAAGCGGCGAGCGGCCTGCCTGCCGTAGCCTCGGCACAGGCAGGGCCGGATGCCTCACCCTCGTCATTGACGAGCAGCATGGCGCGAACGTCTCCACCCGTTTCGCCCTTAGCCCGCGCACAAGCCTCAACGACACCATTGCCGACCTGCGCACTCGCGAAGGGACATCGAACGACCGGATCGGCTACGTGAACCTTGTCAGGAACACGGAGCGTGAATACGCCCGGCAGCACCATCCCCATGCCTGCGACACGATCAAGGCATGGGCACAGGAGCAGCGGCTGGACGCGGTGGTGTGGACAGCCTTGCCCTCGAATTTCGAGGAAGTCGCCCAGCGCCCCTTCAGCGTCGAGGCCACAATCCTGTATCTGAAGGCTTTGATCGAACCGGCGAAGTCCAACGCGCTGGAGTATCTCCAGAAAGCCCCGCCCGAAGTCGTGACCCCGGTGCGTACCGCCGCGATCCAAGCCGGATTGATTGCGTGTCCATAAATGTCCATAAGTGTTCATAACCGCCATAGCGGGGAATCGGCCACATCGCCGCCGCCGCCGACTGTAATGCGGCAGCCAACTGCCCGAAAAGCGGATCAAAAAGCGGCTTGCATCGGGAGCGGGGTGGGCTACCTTTTCTCCAGAGATAAGCTTGAGCCGGACTGGTTCGTCCAGACGGCAAGTCCTGTGGCCGCCTTGCGCAAGCGAGGTGGCCGCAGTTGTTTTTCCAGCACGACATGATGGTCTTTTACGTGGATGAAGCGGGTTGTCTGGGCACGCTCCCGGCGGCCACGTCGCCGATTCAGCCGGTGTTCACGCTGGCCGGGGTGGTGATGAAGCGCGAGCGGCTCAACGATTTCACGCTGGACTGGCTGCATCTCAAGGAACGGTTCTTCCCCAATCTGCGGGCCGCCCACGCGGATTTTCTGGATTGGATCATGGTGGAGATCAAAGGCGCGGAGTTGCGCAAGTACATCCGTCAAGCGCCCCGCGATCCCCGCCGTCACGCGCTGGGCTTCATGGACAAGTTCCTCACGTTGTTGGAGCGGCACGAAGTCCGCCTGCTGGGGCGCGTTTACGTGAAGCCCATTGGGACGGCCTTCAACGGACGGGCGGTCTATACTTCGGCGGTGCAGAGTCTGGCGACGGATTTTCAGCGGTATCTGGAGACGGTCAACCGGGAAGGTTTGATGGTACTCGACAGCCGCAACAAACCGAAGAACACGAATGTTTCACATTCGGTGTTCACGCAGAAATTCCGGGCCGCCGGAGACGCCTACAGCCGCCTGACCGAGATGCCCGTGTTTGGGCACAGCGACAATCACGCGGGCATCCAAGCCGCCGATCTGATTTGTTCCGCGTTCCTCTTTCCAATGGCGGCGTATGCCTATTGTCAGGGCCGCGTGACCAACATCCATGTGCATCTGCAATACTACCGGATTCGCGACCGGTTCGGGGAACGCCTCAAGGCCCTGCAATTCCGCTATCAGGACGCGAACCAATGGTGGCGGGGCGGAATCACGGTCAGTGACGGCATTGGTCACCAGCGGGGCAGTGTGTTGTTCGGCCCATGAAACCGCCGCGTGCTATCCATAAATTATCCATAAAATTTGGGATAGATCGCTGGTGGAACAGCCAAACCCCGGCAAGGGACGACCGGCAAAGCGAAGGGTCAGCGACAGGCTTTCGGCAGGGCGCGCCGTTTGCCGAGCCGAATGCGCTGGCTCAAAAGGGCAATCGCCCGATGCCGAATGCGCTCGTTTTTTGGCACACTGGATGGCGGCGTGAAATGCCGGATGATCTTGCTCGACTTGATGTCGAACGCCCAGAGGCCAATGCCGAGGTCGCGGAACAGAGGCATCTCCTTCTTCGCCAGCGGTACGACAGCAGTCGGTACGACGAGGATGGATCGGTCGGCAAAATAGCTGTAGCGGTAGGCTTGGGCGAGTCCCTTGCGCCAGTCGGATAGCTTCATCTCGAACGCGGTGAGCTTTTGCCGGTTGAGCAGGGTTTTAAGTTTCTCGATGGACAGGGCGCTGCCTTCGTCGGGATTGGTGGCGTTCCGCCACGCGATCCAGACGAAATCCGCGATGCCGAAGCCGGACAGGGCGAATTCCTTGCCGCCAAAGCCATCCGGCGCGATGGACGCGATGTACGCTTTGCTGAAAAATGAAACGAAATTGGATTCGCCGCGCTTGCGGGCAAGCGACGCCGGAAGGTTGCGCCGGGGATGGCGCTGCCTGAATCTGAGTAACTGCGCCGTTTTCATCAGAATTCAAAGAGACTTTAGTCAGTTTGGTGGAAACCCTCAACGGCAAAATGGATGGTCATGAATATCGGACTGAAAACGGTTTCGGCGGCTGAACTCGGCCTCACGAAGGCATTGGGTGCGTCGCTCTTGGCGGATGCGCCCCTGCGCCTGTCGGTGCTGGGCGATCCCGCTTTGCTGCGCGGCGAGAAGGTGGGACTGTTCTGCTCTGTCCGCTGCCCCGGCGACCTGATCCTCCGCGCCTACGACTACGCCAAAAAGTTGCGCGATGACGGGGTGACGGTGATCGGCGGCTTTCACTCGCCCGTCGAAAAGGAATGCCTGCGTATCCTGATGCGCGGCACTCAGCCGGTCATCATCTGCCCGGCCCGCAGCCTCGCCAACATGCGCATCCCCCGTGAGTGGAGGCAAGGCATCGAAAAGGGTCGGGTGTTGCTGGTATCACCTTTCGCCGGATCACAGAAACGCGCCACGGCTGAACTGGCGCAGGAGCGCAACAAGTTCGTGGCCACCGTCGCCGACCGAGTGTGCTTCATCTACACCACGCCCGGCGGCACGTTGGAGGGGCTTGCAAATGAATTGCGCGAGGCGGGTAAACCGATCATCGCGTTGCCATAAAATCTGCGCAGAAACCGACCACCGGTCATTCAGGCACTCATAGCGCTCCAACTCCATCCCGGCCATTTTGACTCGCCCCTGTCCAACGCTCACAGCTAAGCTGTCGCCGCATGAAATCGGCTGGAGCCAATGAACTTGTCGCCGCCGTGGAGAAAACCACGGGCTACAGGGTCGTCGTGGATACCGTCGACAACATCAGCGAGGATGCCCAGATGTTGTCGGCGCGGCTTGAGCTTCCGGCCCACACCATCCGGGTCAGCAAGGCCAAGCTGCCCTACGCCGAGTACATCGTCGCCACCCAATGCGCCATGATCCTGCGCACATGGGCGGACCCGACGCGGATTCCCGCGTTCAGCCCCATCACGGAGAAGGTCGGCCACTACGTCAACCGCACCGCCAGCGCCAAACCGCTGTCCCAAGCTCCCGCCAGCGTGGCCCAGCAGACCGCGCTGCATTACGTCCAAGGGCTGTTGCACCAAGTGCGCTCGATGCCGCTGGAAATCCTGACGATCCGCGACTGCCGGGAACTTTGTCCCGACCTTCGTGATTTGCAGGCGGATTCCGTGGAGAATGAGCTTCGCCGGTTGTCCGAAGTCTTTGCACCGAAGTTGCGCTCGGCGGTGCCAGAGCAAATCTGGCGTGGCAACGTGTCCATGAACTCCGCCTTCGCGTTGAACTGGGCGGAGTTGTCCGGCTCACCGCTGGCCATGCTGCCGTACAACAGCGCAGGGTTCAGCGGGACCGCCATGAGCTTGCTAAAGGAAGTGAACGCGCATCCGGCCAAGACGCCCGACGCCTACATCGCGCTGGTAGACGCGTGGGCCGAACAGGTGGGGCTGCGGACCTTGTATCAGTGGGAATACCGCAACGGCAGATCATGAACCAGCAGCCCTTCACGTTTTCACTCAGGCTTGAAGATTTCGATCTGGGCCGGTTGCCCATTTCGGCGGAGGCGCTGCGGGCCGATGCCGATCTGATGGCGCAGGCCGTGTCGCAGTATTACACGGAGATTTTTCGCGGGCTGCGCGGCACGGCCAACGTCGCCATTGCTGATGGTGCGGTCCACGTGTCGTGGTACCCGCAAACTGGTGAACCGCGTAAACTTTTGCTCGACCATGCCCTGTCACTGCTGCGGCGGGGTAACTATCGTCAAGCCGACCCGATTCTCCAGAGCCTGCTCGCCCGTTTTCCTGACGATCCCGAAGTGCTCTACAACTACGGCATGATGTTGAGCGATCAGTGTCAGGTGGAGCCAGCCGTCCGGCTGTTGCAGCATCTTGTCGAAATCGCCCCGGAGCATTCCCACGGCTGGACCGCGCTCGGCGTCGCCCTGTCGCGGGCCGGTCAAGGGCCGGAGGCGTTGAGGGCTTTTCAGCGAGCCTTGGAGATTGATCCCGCGAATGCGTACTCCGCCCGCAACGCCGCCGCGATCATCGCTGAGACGAATCCCGCCGAAGCGCTTTCGCTGTTTGAAAAGGCCGTCGCCGTCCTGAAGGACGACCAGCAAACCCTGCTGGGCTACGGCACCTGCCTATTGAGTCTTGGCCGTAAGAATGAGGCGGACCAAGCGCTGAATCGCTGCATCGAGATCAACCCACTCTCGGACACTGCCGAGCAAGCCCGTGTTGCCCGGACCAAGATGGCGCACGCCTCCATGCGCTCCGCTGTGGGCGGCGGCCTGCGGCCTGACGTGGTGATGTACTGCCTCGACGCGTTGAAGCTGTTTGAAGAAGGCGGGCGCACCAAGGCTGGAGCCGTGACGATGGAAATCGCCTTGCTAGCAGCCTGTCGGACTTAGGAAACGCGATTTTTTGCGGGCGGATTGAACAGTCGTGCGGCGTGCGCGTCTGAAACCCATGGCCACGCGCTTCGTTCCCATTGATCGCGACACCCCGCTGCTGCT
>WYBW01000132.1 GCA_011525685.1 Verrucomicrobiia bacterium | reverse complement strand
GGGAGGAGACGCAAGTCCACGCCGACGCCGGTTCCACTGGCGTGGAGCAGCGGGCGGAGATCGTGGCGTTGGCACGGAAGATTGACTGGCAGATCGCGGGCAAACGCAGCGTGATCAAAGCCCTGGCCGAAGGCGCGGAGAAAGAGGCGCTCAAAGCGGTGGAGAGAACGAAGGCGTCGGTGCGGGCGTTTGTGGAGCATCCGTTCCACATCGTGAAGAATCTCTTTCGGCATCGGAAAGTGAGGTATCGCGGGTTGGCCAAGAACGGGCATCAACTCTATGTGCTCTTTGGACTGGCCAACGTGGTGATTGGGGCGCGAGCACGGGTCACGGCGTGAAAGAACGTGAATCCACCTGGTTGAAGCGGTAAAAAGTGTCGAAGAAAAGCCAATCCGCCCCGCATTCGATGCCAGAGTGACCGTCCACCCGATGCGACCGGGACGAATCACCGCTGCGTGCGGGTCGTTTTTTTGTCAGCGCCAACGCCCGTTTGAAATCCAGGCTTTATTCAGCCTCTCATTAAGCCCGAAAAGTGAAATCGCAACAAGGGGAGAGCGGCTCCCACGCATCTGGCCAACAGCGACAAGGCTTGCCCGAAGCCGGTCGAGGTAACGATCAATTAATGCTTTCGGCCAGGACGTTGCCAGCGCGGCGCCTGCGGGAGGGCAAATACGGGCCGCGCAAACGCGTGGTTGAACGTTTTTTGAGCCGGATTGTCATTCTTAACGATGGGCCCTGATGGCATTCAGGCGTCCACAACTTTTGACCATTGATGCGATTCGGCGCGAAATGCTCAAGAGTCCTTCCGGCCGATTCGCATCCAACGAAAACACAAATACTTGGAAAGCCATGACTGCAACGAGTGCCAAAGTCGAGAGCGTTCCAAGCTTCTGGACGAAGTGTTGGAACTCATTGGTGAAGTGTTTTAAGCGGGATGCGGCATGCACCTGCTAAGATGAGAAACAAGCCAATCCGAAAGTGGAGGAGCCGAAAGGGCAGGAGAAGAAATCCGCGAAGTAGGAATCTGGCACGACCCGGTTGGGGTTGTTCGGTCGAGGAGTTTCCCCGCGGACAGACCCGGTCGGGGCGGTGACCCTGGTCAGGCTGAGTCCGCCGACGGCACCTCGGGCTGGAGCGGATGTGGCACGGTGACGGGGGTATCGCCAGGTATGGTGAACCAAACACAACCATTGAACTGAGGAGATTGAAGATATGGCCTTGAAAATCAAACCCCTCGGCGATCACGTGCTGGTGGAACCCGCCGAGGAAAAGGAAGTCAAGAAAGGCGGCATCGTCATACCGGATACCGCCAAAGAGAAACCCACCGAAGGAATTGTCCGCGCCGTCGGGCCGGGCAAGAGGGACGACGACGGCAAGGTCATTCCCATCGAAGTGAAGGAAGGTGACCGCGTGCTGATGACCAAGTACGGCGGCACCGAAGTGAAACTGGACGGCAAGAAATACAAACTCCTTCAGAGCGATGACATCCTTGCCATAGTCGAATGATTCAAGTGTTCAACATTTCACACCGGAGTTTTAACCATGGCAGCAAAACAACTTGTGTTTGATGAAGCGGCGCACATGGCGGTGCTGCGCGGGGTGAACAAACTGGCGAAAGCAGTAACGGCGACACTCGGACCGAAGGGCCGCAACGTGGTGCTGGATAAGAAGTGGGGGTCGCCCACCGTCACCAAAGACGGGGTCACGGTGGCCAAGGAGGTGGAGTTGCCAGACCCGTTCGAGAACATGGGCGCGCAGATGGTGCGCGAGGTGGCGAGCAAAACCAGCGACGCGGCGGGCGACGGCACAACGACCGCGACAGTGCTGGCCGAGGGAATTTATCGCGAAGGGCTGAAGTTCGTCACTGCGGGAGCAAATCCGATCGGCATCCAGCGCGGAATTACCAAGGCCGTTGAGGCCGCCGTGAACCACTTGGACAAGATCACGAAGAAAATCAAGGACAAGGAAGAGATCAGGCAGGTGGCAACCGTGTCGGCCAACTGGGACAGCAAGATCGGCGAGATGATCGCCGACGCGATGGAGAAGGTCGGCAAAGACGGAACCATTACGGTGGAGGAAGCCAAATCCATCGAAACCACACTGGAGGTCGTCGAAGGGATGCAATTCGACAAGGGCTACCTGTCGCCGTACTTCGTGACGGATGCCGAGAGCATGGAGTGCAAGCTGGAGGATTGTTACATCCTGGTGTTCGAGAAAAAGATCAGCAGCCTGAACGATTTCCTGCCGCTGCTGGAGAAGATCGCCAAGGCCGGCAAGCCGTTGCTCGTGATTGCGGAGGAGGTGGAGGGCGAAGCTCTGGCGACACTGGTGGTGAACAAACTTCGCGGGACGGTCAATGCGTGTGCCGTGAAGTCGCCGGGCTTCGGCGACCGCCGCAAGGCAATGTGCGAAGACATTGCGATTCTGACCGGGGGCCGGTTCATCAGCGAAGACCTGGGCATCAAGCTGGAAAGCTTGAAGCTCGAGGATCTCGGCCGCGCCAAACGTGTCATCGTGGACAAGGATACGACCACCATTGTCGAAGGCGAAGGCAAGAACTCTGAAATCCAGGGGCGCATCGCGCAGATTCGCCGGCAGATAGAGGAGACGACTTCCGACTATGACCGGGAGAAGCTCCAGGAGCGCTTGGCGAAGCTGGCCGGCGGGGTGGCGGTGATCCACGTGGGCGCCGCTACCGAGACGGAGATGAAGGAGAAGAAGGCCCGCGTGGAGGACGCCTTGCACGCGACGCGGGCGGCGGTGGAAGAGGGTATCGTGGCCGGCGGCGGCGTCGCCCTGCTCCGGTGCCAGCAGGCCATCGAGCATCTCAAAGTCAAAGACGAGGACGAGCGGATCGGACGGGACATCGTGCTGCGCGCTTTGGAATGTCCGACTCGCGAACTGGCCAACAATGCCGGCGTCGAGGGGTCGGTGGTTGTGGAAGAAGTTAAACGACGCAGCGGGAACGAGGGCTACAACGTTGCCACGGGCCAATACGAGGACTTGGTCAAAGCCGGCGTCGTTGACCCGAAGAAGGTCACTCGTACGGCTCTCCAAAACGCCGCTTCCATTGCCGGGCTGCTGCTCACGACTGAGTGTCTCGTCACCGAGGTGAAGCAAAAGGAGAGGGCCAAGACGCCTCCTGGTGGCGGAGAGGATATGGACTATTGAGGAAGAGAGAGAGACCTTTAGACGGACACGTATCCGGCCGGACAAGCGCGGTCGGTTCGCGGCAGCGGCACCACGGGAAACTGACAATTGCGGTCGGTTCAATTCCCGCCGGTTCGCCGCTGCGCGCGACTGCCGTACGAATGAATTTTACAGGAACTCAAATGCAGAACATTGAGTAAGCAAACCATGAACACTTCAACCGTTCGCCAAACGAAGAAAGCGATCGAACAGGAATTCACGCTTCATGCCCCCGAAGCGCAAGCGGTCTTGCTGGCCGCGGATTTCACGAACTGGCAGCAGCGAGCACAGCCGATGCAGCGGCAATCGGACGGCTGGTGGACCGTGACCGTCACATTGCCACCCGGCACTTATCATTACCGCTTCCTGGTGGACGGCCAATGGCGCGACGATCCCAAATGCACGCAGCGTGCGCCAAATCCGTACGGAAGCCAGAACATGGTACGCATCGTGTCTCCAGAACCGAGGAAAGGCGCTCGCGCCGCGGGAGTCACGGTAAAAGGCTTCCAGGCGCGGCCCGAATGGCAACCGGTGTGCGCCACCCACGCGGAGGCCGCCAGACCGAGAACCAGCGCCCTATGAAAATCAAGCCAGGTCCTAAAGCCGGCAAAGTGGTGGTGGAACTGGCAGCGAAAGACGAGGCGTTGCTTCCACCGCTGCCGTTCCAGCTTCGGCGCATTCTCGTGCCGGTGGATTTTTCGGACACGGCCCGGAAGGCCCTGCAATATGCCGTGCCGTTCGCGGCCCCGTTTGATGCTGAACTGATTTTGGTGCATGTCCTGCAACCTTTGAATCTGCCCCCCGAAATCGGTTACTTGCCGCCCGAGCTGGCGGTGAGCCGGAGCGACTTCCGGGACTCGGCGCGCCAACAACTGGAGAAGCTGTGCGCCCGCGAGATCGGCGCCCGCGCCCGCTCGCAAGTGCGGGTGCGCGAAGGAGTGCCCTGGCAGGAGATTGCCGCCGCCGCGCGCGACACCAACGCCGACCTCATCATCCTGGCCACTCATGGCCGCACCGGTCTGAAGCATGTATTGGTTGGAAGCGTAACGGAGCGCGTGGTCCGCCATGCGCCCTGCCCGGTGCTGGTGGTGCGCGACCATGAACGCGAATTTGTTCCAACCACACCGCCTCCCGAACCCGAGTCCAAGAACGGCAACATTCAATGATGGAAAACAGCTTTGCCGTCGCCCGGTGCGACGGCCGTGAAAACAGTTTAAGACGAACACGCTCTAATCGAACTATGACAATCAATTGACAACTCGCCATGAACTCAACCGCCTATCCCAGAACAGCCCGGCCGGAGGCGGCACGGGGCAATTCCGTTCAGACTAACCCACACCAGACAGTGGCGACACCCAGTCGAACCGTGTCTGGAAACCTTGCCGATGCCTCCGGTCTTCCGCCAAGTATGACCCTCTTCGCGCGTCCGGCGGGCTGGGCTCGCCTGGACGAATTGCCCAAGCGAGGAATGCCGGAGTGGGATTCCCCTTTGTCAGGCTAACGACGGACAACACGGAGGGCCAGCCATGCAGAACGGACAAGCATTCTCCTGGAACCTGGTCGCCAAAAACTTTTGCGCGCACGAGCAACTCCGGGGCAGACTGCGCCAGAAGCTCACCAAACTGGAGCGGCACTTGCAGCGGTTTCCAGCGGAGGCGGTGCATCTCCACGTGGCGCTGGAAAAGCATCCCAAGAAGGAATTGTTCCGCGCCGCTCTGGTGTTGCGTGTCCCTTCCAACCTCCTCCGCAGTGAGAAGCGCGCCGCTGACCCGGTTCCCGCCCTCGACCTGGCCACCAAATCCTTGTTGCGCCAGTTGTCCAGCTTCAAATCTCACCTTCGGCGCGAGCCATTGTGGAAGCGCAAACAACGCCGCGCCGAATTGCACGCTGCCAAAGCCCTCCGCTTCGCCGTTTTGCCCATGGCGAATGGAACAGGGCCGCAAAATGAAAGCGATGTCGTCCGCGCGCTCCTCGAGCGGAATCACGCCCGTTTGCTTCGTTACGTGCGTCGGCATCTTTGGCATGAAATGACTCTTGGCAGAATTCCCCAGGGCGCGATTGACGCGCGTGCCGTGGCGGACGAAGTCACCCGCCAGGCACTGGCCGAGCCGGAAGCGAAGCCGGTGGACCTCGGATTTCTACTCTGGTTGTACTTGCTGGCGCGGCAGGAACTGAATCGTCGCTGCAAGGCACTCCAGGCGCGGGCACGGGAAACCGTGCCGCTGGAGAAACCGCGCGTCCTGCCCGAAGACGCAGAGGCCGCCGCCGGCTGCGAACCCGAGCAGCCACTTGACATCCTCCAACAGATGCTCGAACCGCCCGTGGTTGAGGTGGAGAATCTGATCCCGGACGCACGCACGGCGCCACCCGACGAGGTGGTCGCGCAGAAGGAACTGCTCGAACTCATGCAACAGACCGCCAATACCTGGCCCCAGCCCGAACGCGAGGCGTTTGAACTCTACTTTGTGGAAGGCTTCGAACCGGACGAGATTGGCATGGTGCTTGGACTGACCTCGAAGGCTGCCAATGATCTTCTGACCAGCATGCGTGGCCGGCTGCGCGACACGTTGCTGGCCCAGTCCGCCGTATGAACATTGACAGTCACGCTTTCCCGCAAATGCAGCATGGAGGCACGTCAAGCGGCAGACGGCCGGAGAAGAAGTCCGGCACGGCGTTGACCACCTCGATTGCTCTGCCGCCCCACGCTGCCCCACCCCTTGCCGCCGGTGCTGAGGCGGCACAGGCCGAATTGCGCGAACTCAAGGAACGTTATCTGCGGTTGGCTGCGAATTTCGACAACTTCAGGAAACGTACTGCCCAAGAAGCCGAAGTCCGCGCCGCCGCCCGCAAGGAAGCCTTCATCCTCGAATTACTGCCTGTGCTTGACCGCCTGGATCGCGCGCTGGCCAGCAATGGCATTGTCACCCGCGAACAGCTTCATCTGGAAGTAAAGATGGTTTCCTCGCAACTGCTCCACCTGCTGAGCCGCCATGACATCCGACCGGACGATTGCCTGGGCCAGCCTTTCGATCCGCCGCGGCACGAAGCCATCGGCACACGTCGCGATGCCACGCAGCCGGCCCATGTGGTGCTGGAGGTTGCCCGGCGCGGCTGGATGCGCGGTCCGGATGTACTCCGTCCGGCCAAGGTAATCGTCAACGAATTGATCCACACCCAACCCAACAACCTCAGCGATTCAACTCCTCCCGGCCATGACCAAACCACCACTGCGCAAGAGAACAAATATCTCCAGCCGCCTGATACTGTCCCCGGTAATGCGGTATGACAATCCAGGCCAGTTGACCGTTCCCGCTCAGCTAAACCTTGGAAACGACAGCAAACTCTACCTGACGCGTATCGGCGAAGCGGAAAATCCGAAAGCCAGGCCACAGCCCGTCAGCTTGAAGGAATCTGTTGCCTGGTTCCGGCTCGGCCATGACTGCAACCTGAATCTGACCAAAGGCGAACGTTTCACCGAGTGGCTGAAGTTGCTTGAACAGGCCCTGTCTTGAAGGAGTCCGAGTTTACGTAGCCATCCGATTACCCGCGTCCGGCGGCGGCCGAAGGCTGCTGGAATATTTGCGAGTTCCCCCGCCACCGCCCGGTCCGTCATAACTCAGGCGGCTCTCGACGCAAGTTTCAGCGCGACTTCCGCCAAATGCCGCCCAAGGAGTTTGGCCGATTGCAGGCCAATTTCGTCCTGGCTCACCTCGTCCTTCGTGCTCCACAGCGTGCCGCCGAGCATCGCGGGCGAATTCCCGCCCACCGACACCATGCCGTAACTGAGCATCGCCATGAGAATCTGCTCGATGACCAGTTCCTGACCGCCGTTGCGATTGCCGCCCACGGCCACTACGCCCACGGGTTTGTTCGCCAACAACATGCCGCCCTCGCGCAACGGCATGCAGCGCTCGATGAACGCCTTGCACAGGGCGCTCATGCTCCGGAAATAGGACGGTGATCCAATGATCAACCCGGCCAGTTGCGGGTCTTGGAGCTTCGGCAGAATGGCGTCGAAGTCGTCTTTGGGAATCGCCGGCGACCAGCCGGCGATACTCAATCCGCCAAGGTCAATCAACTCCACCTGAATCCGCGCGTCCACCGCTTTGGCGGCGTCCAACGCAGCCTGAACGGTTTTTACTGTGGTCATTCCCTTGCGCGGGCTGCATGCGACACCAAGGATCTTCAGCGTCTTGCCGCCACTGGATTCAGCGGCGAGAGCGGAGGTGGCGGTTGCGGCCAGCGCGGCGGTGCCGGCGGTGGCCAGGAAGTTTCTGCGGGTGAGGTTCGATTTCATGTGGTTTCCTTTGGTTCGGTTTTCAATTCGCCGTCTTCCATTTCCAGATGACGGTCGAAAACGTCGAGCGCGCGGTGGTCGTGGGTGACCACCATTACCGCCGCGCCGCGCTCGTGGGCGACTTTGCGGAACAATTCCATCACCTGCCGGCCGCGGTGGCTGTCGAGCGCGGCGGTGGGTTCATCCGCGAGAATCAGGTTTGGCTCGTTGGCGAGCGCCCGGGCCACGGCCACCCGTTGCTGCTGACCACCGGAAAGGGCGTCCGGCAGGTTGTTGGCCCGGTCGGCGACGCCCAGATATTCGAGCAGTTCCATGGCGCGTCTGCGGGCCACCCTCGGAACGGTGTCGTTGATCTCCAACGCCACCTGCACGTTCTCCACCGCGCTGAGGAAGGGAATCAGGTTCGCCTTTTGAAAGACGAACCCGAGATGCCGCCGACGGAATGCGCGCAAATCCACTTTCGGCTGGTCTCCGTCCATGACCAGTTCACCGCCGATGTGGATGCGGCCCGAAGTTGGCGGGTTGATCAGGCCAATGGCGGTGAGCAACGTGGACTTCCCCGCGCCGCTCGGCCCCAGCAGCGCGATCACTTCGCCGCGCTCGACGCGCAGTGAGACATCTTTCATCGCCACGACCTCGGTGTTGCCGCTGCCATAAACCTTGGTGAGGTTCTCGGCGACGATGGCCGGCGGGTTGTTGGTGGTGGGGGACGTCATCGCATCCAGCAGTGCAGATTTCTAGCCCGCATATTTCGCACCCTCGCGCGCGCGAAGGAAGGTAGCGCAGACTTCCAGTCTGCTGGATCGCGGGTTTCCAACCCGCAGACCGTTCGTACGGCGGCAACCCCCTGCCGACTGGAAGTCGGCGAT
>WYBW01000002.1 GCA_011525685.1 Verrucomicrobiia bacterium | reverse complement strand
GGGGGCGCCGAGGCGATGCCGTAGCGCGGACTTCCAGTCTGCCGGATCGCGGATTTCCAATCCGCAACCGCGGCGAATTCCTGGCCTGCCACGCCGTGCCTGGGCCCGCCGACTGGAAGTCGGCGATACCGCAGGTTGGGAAACCTGCGCTCCGCCAGGAATGCCTGCCTGCAATAAACTGAGATGCGCACGCAGTCACCTGAATTCCTGGCGACTTTGGCACGCGGCGTTCACGCCGCCTCCGTGTCGGCTTGCAAACGCCGCGTTGCAGCGGCCTGAAGGCCGCGCGCCATGTGTTCTGCGGCTCAACCAACCGGTGAACGCTTTGAGCCAGTCGGCAGGGATTCAGGCAGTCACACCTCCTTCAAGTTCTGCCTGACCCATTTGCGGGCGGCGGCTTTGGTTTTCAATTCATCTTGCAACTGCAACTCGCGAATCTCCGCCAGCAACTTTCCCATGGCCGGTCCGGGCTTGAGACCGAGGCTGATCAAATCATTGCCGGTCAGGAGGGGCGGGCGGATTTCGGGCTGCTTTGCCAGGAGGGCGGCTTGTTCCATCAGAAAGTCGTAAACGTCCAATCGTCCGTGCGAACCCAGGCAATCGAGCCGGTGCAGTTGCAATTCGAGCGGAAACGTGTCGCGCAGCAGCAGGCGGCGCAGGGTGGACTTGCGCATCTGCCTCGCATCCTTGAACTGCATGTGATAACGCACGGCGGTGGCGACTGCCTCGATGTGCTTTCGCGGGAATCGCAGCCGCTCCATGATCTCCGAAGCCATCCTGGCGCCGATCTTTTCATGTTCGTAGAAGTGGATGCTGCCGGTCTTCGGATCGCGCGACGCGGTGAGCGGCTTGGCGATGTCGTGCATCAGGACCGCCCACGGCAGCAACGGATCTGCGTCCGGCGGCAGATGACTCAACATCAGTTTCACGTGCTCGAACACCGTGCCTTCGGGATGGAAATCCGGCGACTGCTCGCAAGTGATCGTTGCGGCGAGTTCGGGCAGGATGTGATCGAGCAGGCCGCTCTCTCGCAGCAACTCCAGCCCACGTGCGGCATTCGAGGAGGGGCGCGTCACTCCGTGCGCGCCGCGGCCAACTTGCGAATCAGCGGCGGGCGGAGGACTGCCCGCCCTACCCAGCGGTGGCGCGGCAAACAGCTTGACCAACTCATCCCGGACTCGCTCGGCGCTGATGCTTTTGATCCTGGCCGCGTTTGATTTCAGCGCCGCGAACGTTCCCGGCTCGATCTGAAAATCCAGTTGGGCGGCAAATCGCACCGCCCGCAACAGCCGCAGATGATCCTCGGCAAACCGTGCTTCCGGAGAACCGATGGTGCGGATGACGCCTTTCTTCAAATCAGCCTCGCCGCCGACCCAGTCGTGCAACTGCTCCGCGACCGGATCGTAGAACAGTCCGTTGATCGTGAAATCCCGGCGCAAAGCGTCGGCACGGGCATCGCCGAATGAAACGGTTTCCGGATGCCGGCCATCGCGGTACTCCGCCTCGGCGCGAAACGTGGCGACCTGAAACTGTTGTTTGCTTTCGACCACCACCATCACGCCGAACTTGCGCCCAACCGCGACGGTTCGCTTGAACAGTTTTTCAATCTGTTCGGGCAGCGCCGAGGTGGCGATGTCGTAGTCGCCCGGTTCGCGGCCCAGCAAAACATCGCGCACGCAACCGCCAACCCAGAACGCGGCAAAACCGGCGCGTTGCAGGCGTCCGACGAGGTCGGTCGCCAGCGCGCGCACGGTAAGGTCCGCCGGTTGATTCATCCGCGCCCATGATGTACGACTTGCCGTTCGGATTGCCAACCCCGGCTTTGATCGGGAGTCCGGCTGCGGGACAGCGCGGCCCGCCTCTCCGGGCGCAAGGGAGACGCAGACCCGGGATCGCCGGGGAAAAGCTTGTCGCACACGAGATCTATGAAGAATCGCAGATTGCTGATTCGTCCACCGCGCCAAAAATCCTTAACTCCGCCCCGGTTTGCGGGTAAAAGTTGCCGCGTGAAACCGCTGATCCGCGCGGCCACGGAGCAGGACGCCGCCGCCATCCAACAGATTTACGCGCCGTTCTGCCTCGACTCCGCGGTGTCGTTCGAGGTGCAACCGCCCACCGTGACAGAAATGCGGCAACGGCTTCAGAAGATCACCGCGCAATATCCCTGGTTGGTGTGCGAGATCGCCGGACAGGTCGCCGGTTATGCCTACGCCTGCGCGCATCGCGAGCGGGCGGCTTATCGTTGGGCGGTGGACGTGGCGGTTTACATCGGTGCGGGGCAACGGCGCTTGGGAGTCGGTCGCGCGCTGTATGCGTCCCTGTTCAGAATCCTGGTGCTGCAAGGTTACTACCAGGCCTACGCCGGCATCACGCTGCCCAACCCCGGCAGTGTGGGACTGCATGAGGCCATGGGCTTCACACCGGTGGGGGTTTATCGGAACGTCGGCTACAAGGCGGGCGCCTGGCGCGACGTCGGGTGGTGGGGACTCTCGCTTCAACCCGGGCGGGACGAGCCAGCCGAGCCGCGCGGCGTCCGCGAAATCCAAGAATCCAAGGAATACCAGGTGGCTTTGCGCGCGGGCCTGGCGCATCTGCGCTTGTGACCACCAGGAACGCATCTTCGGCCAGCTCTTCGCGGACATCCGGGGCGGGACAGTTCGCCGTCACCCATTGGAGCGTCGTGCTGGCGGCGGGCCGGAGCGATTCGACCCACGCCCGAAGCGCTCTCGAAACACTTTGCCGCACTTACTGGCAACCCATCTATGCCTTCGTCCGTCGGCAGGGCCACAGTCCACATGACGCGCAGGATTTGACCCAGGAATTCTTTGCCCGGCTGCTGGAAAACCAATCGTTGGCGGACGTGGACCGCACCAAAGGTCGCTTCCGTTCCTTTCTGCTCGCCTCGCTGAAACATTTTCTCGCGAACGAACGGGACAAGGTCCACGCGCAAAAGCGTGGCGGCGGTCAAGTCTTGATCCCGATTGACGCCCAGTCGGCGGAAACAACCTGCGGGGTTGACCCGGCGGATCGTACGACGGCCGACAAGATTTTCGACCGTCGCTGGGCGCTGGCGGTGCTGGATCACGCGTTGCAGCGATTGCGGGAAGAACACATCCGCGCGGGGAAAGAAACGCTGTTCGAGCAATTGAAAGTCACCCTCACCGAAGCCAGCCGATCGGTGCGCTACACCGAGATCGCCGCGCGACTCGACATGAGCGAAGGCGCCGTCAAAGTGGCGGTTCATCGCCTGCGACAGCGCTACCGCGAACTGGTGCGGGCGGAGATCGCCGACACAGTTGCGACCGCAAGCGAGGTCGAGGAGGAAATTCGCGCGTTGTTTTCCGCCTTGGCAACATGAAACTCCATCAATCCGTCATTTTGGCCGCGGTCCTGCCCATGCTCACGATGGTCGGCACCGGTTGCCGGCGCGCCTCGGCGTCCCCCGCT
Source organism: Verrucomicrobiia bacterium (assembly GCA_011525685.1). Taxonomy (GTDB): domain Bacteria; phylum Verrucomicrobiota; class Verrucomicrobiia; order Limisphaerales; family JADLHS01; genus WYBW01. Next base: position 21,742 of record WYBW01000002.1, on the reverse strand, counting down.
CTCGGTTCGACAAACCTCGCCAACGGCATTCGCGTCGTCTCGATTCATTTCCCCGAAAGCACGAACGTTTCGATTTTCACCTTTGCGCCCCTGGGCTTGAGTGGCGATGAACCCAGGCAGGCGCAATGGTCGCACCTGATCGAGCATCTCGTGATTCGCTCGACTGTTACGGCAGATTCTCAGCAAGCCAACGCGGAGACGCTGCCTGATCACATGCGGCTGGATTTCTATGGCAACGCGGCCAACTGGCAGGAAGGCTTGTCGCATCATCGCCGCTGGCTCGAAGGCGTGCCCTTTACCGAAGCCAGTCTGGCGGCGGAAATACCCAGGGTTATTTCGGAGTGCGATTTCACGGCACGGAATTTCGCCACGCATAAATTTGCCGTGGCGGCGTGGTCCCAAGGCTTTCGGCACGGCGCAAAGCAAGTCGCACTTAAAGGCGACGTCACCCAGGCCGTACTGACCGAAGTGCAGCGATTTCGTGATGAGCGATTGGCCGTGTCCAATCACGTCACGGTTTGCCTCGTCGGCGGAGTGGAGGCAAAAGCAGCGTTCGCGGAGGCGGAGCAGCAACTGGGAAGGCTGTCGTTGCCAGCCAGACTCGCCCCGGCCGCAAAAGCGATCTGGACCGACCTCGATCTGACATGGGATCTCGAGGCCCGGCATCTCCTGCTCACGTGGCGGATTCCCGATTTTCGCCAACCCGGGCACGCCGCATTGATGGTGGCGGCGCAAGGGTTGACCATGCGGCTTGCGATGGACCAGGAGTTGAAATCGCAAATTGGGGTGGCGTTCGCCGGTGCGGATCTCGCGACACCGGAAGGAGACTTCTTCTTTGTCTCGGCCTCGCTTCGACCGGGCGCGGACTTTGAAGCAGTTCGTAAGGCCATCGTGACGCAGGTTGAAAGCCTGGCATCCCAAGAATTCCCGCAGGCGACGATGATCGGACGACAATTCGCGGCCAGCCTCACCGAAGTTCCCAACCCGCGGGCGCTGAAAGCGCAAGCGCCGGCCGGAATGAGTGAGGCCATGCTCGAAGGCAACCTGGGCTTGCAGATGGGTTTGTACGAACACCGTTATGGCAGCCACAAGGCAACACTGGCAAAAGACCTCGCAGCAGTTACCCCCAAGAAATTGCAGGAAGCGGCCCGCGCCCATCTGACCACCGAACAAGCGGCAACCTGTCGCTTGCGTCCGGCCGGGCCTTAACATCCGCCAACGGATCACTCCTGCTCTTCAAGCCGAGGACGCGAGTTCACGCACACAGGGCAGCGAGCTCAGCGGACCTCCGCTGGCGTCTTTCTCAACTCGGAGAATCCTCCTCACCTGGCGAGACGCCACCTTCTCGCCCACTTGGGGCGTGGGCAGAGTAAGGGCGCGGTTTAGGCAAAGGGAGAGGCGCTGCCTTTCCGTTCTGCCGGGCGGACGAAATTCCATGACGGCTCCCAGCGGGAGAGGGATATGGGTCGAAGACATGGCAGCGTGGTTCCCGCCGCGGGCGTATCCTCGCGGCAAACCCAGTTCACAACGAAAGGAACCGCGCCATGAAAGAGCAGGTCGCATTTGAAAATCCCAAGCACTATACTTTGATGGAACGGGACGACGCGCAGACAGGCCGGGCGGTGCCACTGCGGGTGAATCACCGACGGAACGAACCAGGCCGGCGTAAGCGTGACTTCCTCATGAATCACCTGAGACTCGATGAGTGCATGTGACACACCGGTTGAGCAAATCCATGCCTCAGCGAAGGCGCAGGGACGAGTGGGCTGCGATCCCGCAGAATGAAAATGAAACCGAGTGTTGACGACCATGCGTTCAGGGAGGAGGAGGAATCGCGCCGCGACCGGCAATGTCCGCTTTCACCGACACCGCACACCTTCCCCCTCACCCCGGCCCTCTCCCCAAGGGAGAGGGAGACTCATTCGCCGTCTCACGGTACGTCGTGTGACGGAGAACACTTCAACGACTTACAGTCAAGCACCCAACCACCATCACCCTCTCCCTCTCCCAGCGGGAGCGGGATCATGGGTGAGGGTGAGCCATGCGACCATCAGCCGGGTTCACATCGTCTGCCGCCGTCGGAGAACATCTCGCTTTCTCCCTTTCCCCCTTTCTCCTCTGCCGAGCTCGATGTCGAAGCACGAGAACGAGGGCGAGAAGCAGAGGAGCCATGGAGCGACCCCGCGGTCTGGGACATGATTGCCACCGGCAACGCGCGCGCGGTGCATCACATCGAAAGCCCGGCGATGACCGGCCTCTGCAAGCAATGCAACGTGCGCGACATTGACACGCTCATCGCCATCGTCAGCGTCATCCGGCCCGGTGCGGCCAACGAGGGCAAGAAACTCGCTTTCACACGCCGTTATCAGGGACTCGAGCCCATCACCTACCCGCATCCGTCGCTCGAGCCGGTGCTGCGCGACACGTTTGGGCTGGTGGTCTATGAGGAACACATCCTGCAAATCTGCGAAGCGTTCGCCGGTTTGAATCCCGGTCGGGCGGATGTGTTGCGCCGCGCGTTGAACAAGCAGAAGCGCGCGGTGATTCAGGAAATTCGCGGAGAATTCTTCGCGTCAGCAAAAGCGCGCGGGCATGAGCAAGCAAAGATCGAGGAGGTGTGGGGCTTGGTCACAGGCTTCGCCGGTTACGCCTTTTGCAAGGCCCATTCCACGGCGTACGGCGTCGAGGCGTATCAATCCGCGTGGTTGAAGAAGTATTTCCCCGCCGAGTTCATGGCCGCCGTGCTCACCAATGGCAAGGGCTTCTATGATCCGCTGGTCTATGTGCTGGAGACGCACCGGCTCGGCATCGGGTTTCTGCCGCCGACGGTGAACGAGCCGGGGCCGGAGTTTCAGGTGGTGGCGGGTGGGAAGGTGAGAGAGTGGGAAAATGAGGAGGGGAGAAAGGGAGAAAAGGAGAAAGGGAGAAAAGGGGCTGATGCCTCGGTGGCTTCAGACAAGGAGTTCGCGCAGGATGATCGTGCGGTTCTCCCTCAGCCGCATCAGTTTGTCCTTTCCCACGAACCCTCACCCGGCCTTCGGCCACCCTCTCCCGCTCCCGCGGGCGAGGGACAAGGCCCACTCCCGCTGGGAGAGGGAGAATCATCCGCCGTCACTGGCGAAGCTCGTGTGTCGGAGATGGCTGGGAGATGCAGTGCGGACAAGGACGCACGCCGGCTATTTCCCCCTCCCAGCGGGAGACGGATCAAGGGCGAAGGAGAGTTGTGCGACAACCAGCCGCGTTCACTTCACTTGCCTCTCTCGAAGAACATCTCCCTTCCTCCTGTCTCCCCTGCTCACTCTCCCACCGACCCACCTGCTCCTCGCTACATCCGCGTCCCGTTAACCCGCGCCAAGGGACTTACCGAGCGGACCATTGAGCGGTTGCTGGCCGAACGGGCGCGAGGCAGGTTTGTTTCGCTCGCCGACTTTCATCGCCGTGTGCAACCCTTGCCGGAGGAAATGGAAATCCTGATTCGCGCCGGCGGGTTTGACGAATTCGGACAGCCGCGCACACGGCAGTTCTGGGAAGCGCAGCGCCTGGCCAAATCCGAAACCCGAAACTCGAAATCCGAAATGGAAAACGAGAATCTGGAATTTGATTTCGGCGACGACGCACGGCTCGCTTCTTCTTTCAACCTTCTGCCTGCTTCATTCCTGCGCGAGCCGACGCACCGCGAACGGCTCGAGGCCGAGACGGAATTGTTCGGTTACACCGTGAGCGGCCATCCGTTGGAGCTGTTTGCCGACATCGCCTGGGACACATATTGCCCGGTCGCCCGCCTGGGCGAACACGTGGGGCAAACGGTCGTGACCTGCGGCTTGGTGGTCGAGCAGCGCACGCATCATCAGATCACCGGCGAGCCGATGAAATTCCTGACGCTGGCCGATTGGACGGGCATGGTGGAAACGGAGCTGTTTGCCCAAACCTACAAAAGCTACGGCCTGGCCACCGTGCGGTATCCGGCGTTGGAAGTCACCGCGACGGTCGAGCCGTTCGAGAACGGACGCGGCTTTTCGCTGCGGGTGCTGCGGGCGGGCAAGCCGAGGATGAAACCGCCATCCACAACAACCCCGCAACCGTCGTAAAGCTCCCGCCGGTCAACTCCGCGCGGCCACCGGCTTGGTTCACCAAAACACCAGGAAAAACACCGCAACCGCCAAGATCACTGCCGCTCCAGCCAGGAGCACCACCGGCGAGCTGCGCAGGTCCAGATCATTGCGTTCCGGCAGTCGGCGGGGTTCTTTCAACGGCCACGCGAACGTGATGATTCCCAGCAAGGCGAGCACGAGACTGAACGTGAGCGCGACTTGCACGAGAAAGTGAACTTCCCCGGCGAACGTCTGGAAGAGGTGATAAATCGCCGGGCCCGCCAGCAAACCCGCCACGCCCGCCGACCCGGGCGCGCGTTCCACCAACATGCCAAACACAAACACCGCCACCACGCCCGGCCAGATGTAACCTTGAAACTGCTGGATGAACTGAAACACCCCGCCGAACTTTGGCTGGTCGAGCGCCGGTCCAATCAGGCAGCCGACCACCATGCAGACCACGGTCAACGCGCGACCCAGCCAGACCAGGCGCGCCTGAGAAGCCTGCGGATGGATCAACCGGCGATACACGTCCATCGTCGCGATGGTGGACGAGGAGTTGAGGAGCGACGCCAGCGTGCTGGTGACCGCCCCGGCAATCGCCGCGCAAATCAAACCCCGCACGCCCGGCTGGACGAGTTGCTTGATCAAGGTCGGAAAAGCCGCGTCGCTCTTGTCGCCAAGCTCGTGACCGTAAAGCTGGCGCGAAATCAAACCCGGCATCACGATGGCGAACGGCACCAGCAGCCACAGTCCTCCGGCGAAAATCATCCCGAGTTGTCCGTCCCTCAGCGAACGGGCCGCCAGATTGCGTTGGACGATGAACTGGTTCAGCCCGCAGTAATAAAGAATCACAATCCACATGCCGGACAAGATTCCCGTCCATGGCAAATCGGGATGTCCGGCGGGCAGAATCATGTGAAGTTTGTCGGCATTGTGCTTGGAAAACTCACCCCAGCCACCGATGGCGTTCAAACCCAGGGCGAAGACCAACAAGCCGCCGGCCAGCAAAGCCAGTCCCTGGACCAGGTCCGCCCAAGCGATGGCCTTGAGTCCGCCGAACGTCGCATAGACCGCTCCGATCAAGCCAATCACCCAAACCGCCGTTGCCAGGTCCATTCCGGTCAAGGTGCGCAGCGTCACACCGCCCGAGTATAGCACCGCCGGCAGCATCACGACCGCGTAGATGACCACCGTGAGCATCGCCATGATGGCGCGGGCAGCGGCGTTGTAACGGTATTCGAGGAACTCGGGCATCGTGTAGATGCCCGCGCGTAGAAACTTTGGCAGCAACGTCAGCGCGATCAGCACGATGCCCACCGAGCCGGTCAACTGCCACGCGCTGACGGCCAGACCCACGTTACCCGCCGCTTGACCCGCCATGCCCACCATCTGCTCCGTGGAAATGTTCGCCGCGACAATCGAGATACCAATCAACGGCCAGGTCAGTTTCCGTCCAGCCAGAAAAAAGTCCGAGCTGTTCTCGGCATGACCCCGGGCGCGGCGGCTCTTCCAAAGACTCAGCCCAACCACCGCCAGGAAGAAAGCCACGAAGCAGACCAGATCGAGCGCGGTGAAGTTCATGGATGACTTCGCGGGTTGTGACTTGGCGTTTGGATCATTCGCCCGTTTGACTTGAGCCGATCAGTGACTGCAATTCTTCAACTCGGATTTCGACCTTCGGGCGGAACTGCGGCGAGTCCATGTATGCCAGGAGGCTGTGGAGCATCTGCCGGCTTACTGGTTCGGCCGCCGCGTCAGCGGTGAGATCGAATCCGCAGACCACAATCCTGCCCGCGCCGACCCTCCCCTCGATGATCAACCCGAGCGGTCGCGCGGTGAACCAGTCGTCAATCACGCGGACAATCGGCTCGACATCTTTCGGCAAGAGGTCGAGCCGCAGCGCGCCGGCGCGATGGATGAGATGCCACCATTGCCAGTTGCTGTGGAAGTCGGTCGGAAACTGCGCGAGCGCGGGGTGTTTCGGATCGCACAGAAGGCCGAGCGTCGTGGGCGCTTGGCGACCGGTCCAGGCGGTGTTCCAGAAGACGCTCGAGAAACCGAGCTTCACCGGCGCCGCGTCGAAGTTGCGGACCTGATTGCCGGGAAGGGTCAGAAGCACTTTTCCGCCCGAGCGCAGGCTGGCTTGCGTTGCTCCATCGAACTGCGCGGTGACGAGCACCTTCATTGGTCCATCCGCCACTTTCGAGGGATAAACCCAGATGTCCCAGTCGTTCTCAGCGCTGTCCTTGATCCCCACCACCAGTTTGCACTTCGCGGGCGAAACCAGGCCCTTCAACGGAAGTCGAATGCTGCCAAGCGCCGTGCTGTTGCCCACTGGGATGTTCCGTGCAGGAAGCGTGTCGGACGCCGCAACCTTGCCATCCTCGCTCACGAGCTTCCAAACCAAGGTCGCGTTTTCCAGACGCTGATGCCCGAAATGCGCCACCGCAATCTCGGCTTCCAAGTTCTCATCCGTTGTGAACACCCGCTTCTTCAACCGCGCCAGCGGCACGGTCGAGTTGCAGAACCGGCTGAACTCCTTTGCGGTGACATAACCTTTCTCCTCCCAAAACGGATCGAGCACGCCGACGAGGGCCGTGCCTTGGCCGGGAAAATCGTGCAGGTCAAGCAACTGAAATCCGCCCATGCCCGGCGTGCGCAACGCCGATTCGATGTCTTCCTTGTAGCACAGCACCTGCAACTTGCCGGAGGCGAGCAGGAATTGCTTCGCAAGGTTGCCCATGCCATTGGCCTCCAACCGATCGCGAAAAATCTCGAAGTTCCGCGGCTTAAGGTAGCCGGTGTATTTCGGGATTTCGTCGAAGTTCGGATAAACGCACCACTGGCCGATTTCGTGGCTGATGACGGGCACTTTGCGTGCGGCGATGTAATCCCGGTAATCCGTCGTCGTCTCGGGCGGCCTGGCATTGATGCGCGATTTCAGTCCGCCGCCCCACGCCTGAATGCGGGGGTCGGGCGTGACGTGAAACTGATCCTCCAGCAGCTCCGGCCAACCGCTGCCGCCCGTCCACAATCGGCGCGGATCTTTGGCCCGGTAGTGCGCGACATAGCGGGCGAGGAACTCCTTGTGGTTCCTGCCGCCCGGCTCGTTGCCCGCGGCCATGAGCAGGAACGACGGATGATTGCCGTAATATTTTAGGATGCGGTCCGTCTCATCGTAAATCCACTGATCCACCGGTTTGCCGTCGCCGAGCGTGGTGGACTGGTTGGGCCAGCAGGTTTCGACCTGGAAGTAAAACCCCAGTTCATCCGCCGCCTGAAAGGCCGCTTCCGGTGGACACCAGGAATGAAACCGAATCAGGTTCAGCCCGTAGGATTTCGCGACACGGATGATGCGCCGCCATTCGGCGATTTCCATCGGCGGATGGCCGGTCTTGGGGAAGATGCAACAATCGAGCGTGCCACGGAGGAAGGTCTTGCGGCCGTTGATGGTGAATTGCGTGCCCTCGGTAGAGATCTGACGGAGGCCGAACATCGTCCACTTCTCATATCCAGAAACACCCACGGTCACACGGCGAGTCCGCGGACCAAATTCGTCCCACCAGTCACGACGAACGAACTCGCCTTGCCTGACTTGTGCCGGAATTTTGAGTGAAATGTCAAAAGAGCCTGGGTCCTTGCCCCACGTAATGATCTGACTGGCATCGGCGACCCCGACATCGCGCAATGAGATGACATCGAGCTTCACAACCATCCTGCCATTTCCCGCTTGGCCAGTGGCATTTCTTATCTTTCCCCAGATACGAAGATGCTCGGTTGTAGAATCTTGAAGGAGTTGAGTGAGTTCTGCAATGGCATCCGATGAAACCTCCAAATCTTCAATCCATACCAACGGCGTCACCCGCAACTCGATCTTACCGACGATCCCATTCCAATTCCCTTGCGTGTGATCGCTGACGCAGTGCGAGTTTTCTCCCACGTCAATCACCATGCGGTTGTCCACGCGGATGGTGACGGTGTGTTTGCCCGGCATGAGCCGGCTGGTGGAATGGGCATCCTGCCTGTTGGAAGGAGACAGGCTGGAAGCCTGTCCCACTACGCCGAGCTCATATTCGTGCGGCGTCGCCAGCGAGTTGTTCGTGCCGATGAGTTTGTTGTCCACCCAGACCCGCGTCTCCCAATGTGCGCGTTCGAGGAACAGCACTACGCGCTTCCCCTGCCAGTCCGCGGGGATTTCGATGTCGCGCTGATACCACGCCACACCGGCGTAGTGTTTCTCCGGTTGCAGCCAGAACGGCACTTTCACGTTTCCAGGTTGACGATACTTCTCGTATTCCGGCGCAGTGAACCACGACTTGTCCACGATGCCGCCGATCCAAGGTGTGTTGGTGGAAACGTCATCTCCGATCCCCTGCCCTGCCAGCGTGCCCGGCAACCGGATTCGATCCGGCAGTCGCTTCGCAAACCACCCCTCTCCAATCCCCACGTCCCCGCGATCCAGCGAGAACCGCCAGTCGCCGGCGAGCGGCAGGGCATTGGCGGCGGGGGATTGAGCCGCGCACCAAACGGCGGCCCAGGCCAGTGCCAGCACCACGGCCACAGCGCGAATGACAAAGCAACGCGTGCCGAGCGACCCCATCTTTCCATGGTGCCGGTCAACAGGCTCGCATGTCCCGGTTGCCAGCACGTGGCGGGGCGGGATGGCGGCGGGATGGCTGGAGGGCTTGTTCAGAGGTTTCATGACTTCTCCCGGGTGGACAGGTTGATTCACGATGTGCGGTTGCGATACGGTTGCGATTGGATTGCAGCGGCGGGAAGCTGGCGAGCGGCTTTTTCCAAAAGGATGGCCTTGGACCATGATCCGCCAAGTCGTGACGCCGGTTTTCCAACCGGCGTGCCTGCCTCGCCGCGTAAAATCTGCGCCCAGCCCCGCAGGCTTCTGGCAAAAGTCTCGACAGGACGCGCCGACTGGAAAGTCGGCGTTGCCGGTAAGGGGTTCATGGCAGGGGATATTTTCATGGCAGCCTTGTGGCCGGGTTGGTCGCGTTCACACGCGTGCCTTGCGCTGAAAACGACACGCGCGCGCCTCGCTACTGCCGCTCGCAACCCCGCCCCGAGCCGCTCTCTTGAACTCACGCTCATTCTCCGCCCCGTCTATTTCCCTTCGACCGCATTACGGTCCTGGCCTCGCCAGCCTCAATGCCGTGACGCGAGTGTTCGTCGAGCCAACCAACCAGTCAAGGTTTCCCGACCGGGAACTCCCGGCAGGGCCGCTGGTCCTGAGTTTCAGATTCTCCGTCACGCCAGACTTCATCCACTCCCCTGTCACGGTGACACCGCGGCGCCGGCCACCGCATCCCATTTTGCCAACGCCCGCTCGCGCTCCAACAACGTTGGATGCGAGTAATGGAACGCGCTGTAAAGCGGATGCGGTGTGAGGTTGCTCAGGTTTTTCTCCGACAACTTCCGCAACGCGCTGATCAGCGAATCGGCTTCGTTCATCGTGCGGGCGGCGAAGGCGTCGGCCTGGTACTCGTAACGCCGCGACCAGCCGTGCGTGAGCGGCGAGAACCAGAACGTGACCGTGCCCGCCAGCAGGCCAAACAACAGCAGCGCCGGCACAATGCTCCCCGGCTCGAAACCAAACGCGCGATAAAACCAGTCCTGCCGTGAGAGCAGGGCAATGGCCCACAACGCGGCGAGTGATCCGAGCGCCGAAACCATCAGCATCTTCGGAATGTGCCGCAGCCGGTAATGGCCGATCTCATGCGCCAGGACCGCCTCGAGTTCCGATTCAGAGAGTTGTTCGAGCAACGTGTCGAACAGCACGATCTTGCGCCAGCGACCGAACCCCGTGAAGAACGCGTTCGAGTGCCGGGACCGTTTGCTGCCGTCCATCACCTGAAGGTCGCGCGCCGGGAAGCGGGTTCGTCCGGCCAGCCGCGAGAGCCGTTCGCGCAGACTGCCCTCGGGCAGTGGCGTGAACTTGTTGAACAACGGCAGGATCAGCACCGGCGCCAGGACGACCATCACCAGTTGGAAAACGAGCAACGCGCCCCAGGCCCACAACCACCACCACTCGCCGGTCCACTCGACGAACTTCAGGACCAGCGCCAGCAGCGGAAAACCGAGCACAAGCGCCAGCGCGAAACCTTTCACCCGGTCAAGCCACCAGGTTTTAGGTGTGGTGGTGTTAAAGCCGAATTTCTGTTCCAGCCGGAACTGCTCGTGCCATTCCAGCGGCCATCCCGGCAGCGAGAGCACCGCGCCAACCGAGAAAAGAAACGCCGCCATCGCCCAGGCCGAGTCACCGAACCGCGCGCGAAAGACCTCATACGCCCACGGCAGCAGCCCCGAGAAAAGAACCACGAGCAGCAGGGCGGTCTGATAGGTGTCGGCAAACTGGCTGAAGCGATTCCGCGCGAGCGTGTACTCAACGGCCCGGGCATAGGCCGGCTCATCCATCACGCCGCGGAAAGGTTCGGGCACACGGCCCGCGTGCGACAGGACGTGCCGCCGGTTGAGCCGCGCCAGCCAGAGCTCCGCGCCCCACCGCAGCAGGATCAGCAACGCGATGATTGCCGCCAGGACCGTGAGATTCATCGTCACAACTTAGCCAAAGCTCGTCGGCCGGCGAGGCGAAAACGGGCTATTCGCGGTCGAGCCAGGAGCGCCCGATGCTGCCGCGTCACAAGTTGATCAAGAATCCGAAGGCCGAAATCTGAAGGTCGAGACAACTCCGAAAGCCGAAGCCCGAAAAGCTTGCCGGTTGGAGCGCGCCCTCAAAGTTCGGAATTCGGGCTCCGGGCTTCGCTCGGATTTCGGTTTTTCGGATTTCGGACCTCGCTCGAATCGAAGCTTTATGAGCGACTTTCGAGCGGTCCTGTGTTTGAGCAACGTCCCACTTTCCCTTCCCGAACCGGCGGTCTTGGACTAGACTCCCGCCCCATGCATGATTTTCGTTATGTCGGCAACCAGTTCCACTGCGAGGGCGTCGCGGTGGAGTCGCTCGTCCAGAAGTTCGGGACGCCGCTCTATGTGTACTCCCAGCGCACCCTGACCCGCCGCTTTCAGGAACTGGACCGCGCCATGTCCCCGGTGGATCACCTGATCTGTTTCGCGGTCAAGTCCAACTCGAACCAGTCGGTGCTGCGCGTGCTGGCGAAACTCGGCGGCGGATTCGACATCGTCAGCGGCGGCGAATTGCAGCGGGTGATCGCCGCGGGAGGCGACCCGCGCCGGTGCGTGTTTGCGGGCGTGGGCAAGACGGAGGCGGAGATCGAGTTCGCCTTGCGGCGCGGCGTGTATTCGTTCAACGCCGAGAGCGAACCCGAGTTGCAGCGCATCCAGCGCGTCGCCGCGCGACTCCGGCGGGTTGCGCCGGTGGCCGTGCGCGTGAATCCCGACGTGGAGGCTCACACCCATGCGAAGATCACGACGGGCACCTACGAGAACAAGTTTGGCATCGCTTTCGAGCAGGTCGAGGCCGTGTATGCCCGCGCCAGCCGGTTGAAGAATCTCCGGTTGCGGGGACTCCAGATGCACATCGGATCGCAAATCACCGAGGTCCGTCCCTTCGAGCAGGCCGTGCGCAAGGTGCTCCCGCTCGCGCGCCGGTTGAAGGAGCGGCACGGCATCGAGTTCTTCAGCATCGGCGGCGGGCTGGGCATCGTTTACCAACCGGCCCTAGCCAGCGGAGCCCCGGTCTGGTGGAAAGCCGCCGGCAGGAATCTGCTGACGCCGGAAAAATACGCCGCGCGGCTCGTGCCGTTGCTCAAACCGCTCGGCCTGCGGACTCTCATGGAACCCGGCCGGTTCATCTCGGGCAACGCGGGCATTCTGGTCACGCGCGTCGAATACGTGAAACGCACTGGCCGGAAGAATTTCGTCATCGTGGACGCGGCCATGAACGACCTGATCCGGCCGGCGTTCTACGAGGCTTATCACGAGATCATTCCTTTGACGCGAAAGCGCGGCGCCGCGATTTCCTCCGACGTTGTTGGCCCCGTTTGCGAGTCGGGCGATTTCTTCTGCAAAGACCGCAACCTGCCGGCGGTGGGCGAGGGCGACTGCCTGGCGCTGTTGAGCGCGGGCGCCTACGGCTTTGTCATGGCTTCCAATTACAACACGCGCCCGCTGGCAGCGGAAGTGTTGGTGCATGGCCGCCGGGCCGCCCTGGTGCGCGAGCGCCAGCCCCTCAAGGAAATCTGGGCCGGCGAGCGCTTTGCGCCGTGGCTCAAATGAGATTCCGAAAAGGTCATCCGACTTGGGCGTCGAGTTCGGAAAGCGGCATCCGAGCCGCGTTCCGAGATCAAGATGCGCAAGCCCGAGTCTTCCCTGTGGCAACCGGCAAGCGCCGCCGGATTTGGGAAGAGTGTTCAATCCCAAAACGGGCATCGCACCCAGCGCTTTGGCTCGACCTCCTGGAGTTCCGGCATGGCTTCCGAACAAGAAGGTTTCACCTTCGGACAACGCGGGGCGAAGCGGCAACCGGCGGGAAAACCGCCCTCGTTGAGCCGTGACGGCACCTGACCGGGAATGGCGGTCAGCCGCCGCTGGTTGCCCTGGAGTTTCGGCACGCTGGCCAGCAACGCCCGGGTGTACGGATGCAGCGGGCGACGCACCAAGTCGGTCGCCGGCGACAGCTCCACAATCTGTCCCGCGTACATCACGGCCACGCGGTCGGCCATGTCACCCACAATCCCGAGGTTGTGGGTGATCAGGAGAATTGCCATGCCGAGCCGCTCCTTGAGCTCGCGCAACAGATCCAGAATCTGCGCCTGGATGGTCACGTCCAGCGCCGTGGTCGGCTCGTCCGCCAACAGCAATTTCGGCTGGCTGGCCAGTGCCATGGCAATCATCACCCGTTGCTGCATCCCGCCAGACATCTGGAACGGATAATCCCTGATGCGCGATTCCGGCGCGGGAATGCCAACCAGTTTCAGCAGACGAATCACTTCATCGTCGTATGAACCCTTTAACCGCCCTTTGGCCAACCTCTCCCCATCCGATGGGGAGAGGGACGGGGACAGAGGTTGATGCAGCTTGAGCGATTCCCTGATCTGCGTGCCCACCCGGAAGACCGGATTCAGCGACGCGCCCGGTTCTTGAAACACGTAGCTCACCACACCGCCGCGGACCTCACACAACTCCTGCCTGGACATTTTCAGCACGTCCCGTCCTTCCAGCAGAATCTCTCCGCCCACATAGCGCGCCGGCGGCACCGGCACGAGGCGCGCGATGGACAAGGCGGTGACGCTCTTGCCGCAACCGCTCTCGCCCACAAGGCCGACGGTTTCCCCGGCATCAACCCGCAAGCTCACCCCGTCCACGGCGCGCACGCTCGCGCCGTCCACGATGAAATCGAGCTTGAGGTCTTTGATTTCCAGCAGCGGCATGCGTGGAAAGTGTCGGTGGTCGGCCGAGGAGTGTCACGCGGATTTGCGACGGAAGAGCCGGAACTGATTTTGACAGTCGGCCAAAAAAACGGAAAGCTGTTGGCCGATGAAATCACTGTGCCTTTTGATGTGTCTCTGCGCGCTGGGGCTGGCATCCGGTTGCGGCAAACGCGAAACCCGCGTCGAGGTCGCCAATCGCCAGCAAATCCTCCTCTACGGCAACAAGGCCGAACCGCAGGACCTCGATCCGCACGTGGTGCAGGGCGTGGGCGAACATCAAATCATCTCCACGCTGCTCGAAGGGCTGGTGGCCGAGGATCCGAAAACGCTCGATCCCGTGCCCGGCATCGCCGAACGCTGGGAGATTTCGCCGGATGGCCGGGTTTACACCTTCCACATCCGCGCCAACGCAAAGTGGTCCAACGGCGATCCGGTCACGGCGCACGATTTCGCCAAGTCCTACCGCCGCATTCTCACGCCGTCGCTGGGTTCGCTCTACTCCTACATGCTGCACCCGCTGAAGAACGCCAAGGCATTCAATGAGGGTAAAATCACCGACCCGACGCAACTGGGTGTCCGGGCCATTGACGACCATACCCTGGAACTGACGCTCGAATGTCCCACGCCGTACCTGTTGCACTCGATGGCGAGTCATTACACCTGGTGGGCGGTCCACCTGCCGACCATCGAGAAGCATGGCGATCCCTACAAGCCGGGCAGCCGCTGGACCCGCCCGGAGAATTACGTCGGCAACGGGCCGTTCATCCTCACCGAGTGGGTGCCGAACAGTGTGATCCGCGTGCGCAAGAACACGAATTACTGGGACGCGGCGAACGTGCGCTTGAACGGGGTGGATTTTCTGCCCATTGAAAGCATTGACAGCGAGGAACGGAGTTTCCGCGCCGGCCAGCTGCATCGCACCGAGGAACTGCCCAACGCGAAAATTGACGCCTATCGCAAGGACAATCCGCAGTTTCTGCGCATTGACGATTACCTGGGGAATTATTTCTACCGCGTCAACGTGGGGCATCCGGCGCTCAAGGACAAACGGGTGCGGCACGCGTTGAGCCAGGCGATTGACCGGCAGGCCATCGTGGAAACCGTCACCCGCGGCGGCCAACGCCCGGCCTTTGCCTTCACGCCGCCGGACACCGAAGGCTACACCTCCCGCGCGCAGCTCAAATTTGACATCGAAGGCGCGAAGAAATTACTGGCCGAGGCCGGTTATCCCGAGGGAAAAGGGTTGCCGCCGATTGAGATTCATTACAACACGTCCGAGAATCATCGCGCCATCGCCGAGGCCATCCAGCAGATGTGGAAACGCAACCTCGGGGTGGACGCCACATTGCGCAACGAGGAGTGGAAGGTGTATCTCGACACGCAGAGCGCCACCAACTACATGGTCAGCCGCGCGGGCTGGATTGGCGATTATCCCGACCCGAACACGTTCCTTGAAACCTTCCTGTCCTACAGCGGGAACAATCGCACCGGCTGGGCGAATCCGGAGTTTGACCGGTTGCTGCAAGCGGCGGGCTGTGCCACGAACCAGGCGGAGCGTTATGAATTACTCCAGAAGGCCGAGGCCATCCTGCTGGATGAACTGCCCTTGATTCCGATCTATTTCTACACCCGCGTTTACCTGCTGCATCCGTCGGTGCAGAACTGGCATCCGACCTATCTCGATCATCACCCGTTCAAGCACGTCTATCTGGAGGCCGCCGCGAAGTAGTCAACCGCCCGCCCCGCCATGTTCCGCTTCATCGCCGCCCGCTTGCTGCAAACGATTCCGGTGCTGTTCGTGGTGGCGACGCTGGCCTTCTTCATGGTGCGTTTGATGCCGGGTGGACCGTTCGATGCCGAGCGCAGTGTGCCCCCGGAAGTCGAACGCGAACTCGCGGCCTATTACGGCCTCGATAAACCGCTCGCGCGGCAATACCTCGATTATCTCGGCCAACTGATTCGCGGCGACCTCGGACCGTCCTTCAAGTACGCCAACCGTTCCGTTAATGAAATGATTGCGTCCACGTTTCCGGTGTCGTTGCAACTCGGCGGACTGGCGCTCGGACTGGCGCTCTTGTTCGGCATCACTGCCGGTGTGTTGGCGGCGTTGCGACCGAACTCCGCGATGGATTATGTGGCGTCCGGGATTTCCATGACGGGCATCTGCCTGCCCACGTTCGTGCTCGGACCGCTGCTGATTCTGGTGTTCGCGCTCAATCTGCGCTGGTTCAATGCCTCGGGCTGGTTCGACGCCTCGGATCGCGTGCTGCCGGCGCTGACCCTGGGCATCGTCTATGCCGCCTATGTGGCGCGACTCACGCGCGGGGGCATGTTGGAGATTCTGTCGCAGGACTTCATCCGCACCGCGCGGGCCAAGGGCGCCAGCGAAGCTCGCATCATCTTCCGGCACGCCTTGCGCGGCGGGTTGTTGCCGGTGATTTCGTTCCTTGGTCCGGCGGCGGCGGGCATCATCACCGGCTCGTTTGTCATTGAAACCATCTTTCAAATTCCCGGCCTCGGGCGGCACTTTGTCACATCGGCGTTCAATCGCGACTTCACGATGGTCACCGGCATTGTAGTGTTCTACGCCGTGTTGATCGTGTTCTTCAACCTGCTCGTGGACATCGTGCAGGTCTGGCTGAATCCGAAATTGAAATTCTGACTGCCATGACGCAAGCACCGCCGGTCACTGAATCCGACACATCGCTCGCGATGGCCGAACCGGGCTCGTCGCTGTGGCACGATGCCTGGCTGCGGTTGCGCAAGAACAAGCTCGCGGTGTTCGGCGGCGTGACGTTGATTCTCGTGACGCTGTTCTGCGTAGCAGGCCCGTGGCTCTCGCCCTACACCTACGAGCAACAGGACTTCGCCCAATACGCCCAACCGCCCAGCGCCAAACATTGGTTCGGCACGGACAAACTCGGCCGCGATCAGCTCACGCGCATCATGTATGGCGGACGCATCTCGCTGGGCGTGGGGATATGCGCGACCCTGGTATCACTGACCATCGGCGTCATGTATGGCGCGCTGGCCGGCTTTCTCGGCGGCAAAACCGACGCCGCGATGATGCGCATTGTGGATATCCTTTACGCGCTGCCGTTCACGGTGTTTGTCATCCTGTTGATGGTCGCCTTCGGGCGAAACATCGTGCTGTTGTTCGTGGCTATCGGCGCGGTGGAATGGCTGACCATGTCGCGCATCGTGCGCGGGCAGGTGCAGTCGCTGCGCAAACAGGAATTCATCGAGGCCGCGCTGGCGCTCGGGTTGTCGCGCCGCCGCATCATTCTGCGGCACATGATTCCCAACGTGCTCGGCCCGGTGGCGGTCTATACCACGCTCACGATTCCGGCCGTGATGTTGCTGGAGGCTTTTCTAAGCTTTCTGGGTCTGGGTGTGCAGCCGCCGATGAGTTCCTGGGGCACGATGATCAAGGACGGCGCGGAGTTGATGGAGGAATTCCCGTGGCTGCTGATGATTCCCGCGGCGTTCTTCTCGCTCACGTTGTTCTCGTTGAACTTCCTCGGCGACGGCCTGCGCGACGCTCTCGATGTGCGGACCTCAAAGGATTAAACCATCAATGAACACGCATGAACACGAATCAGCGGTGAGAAGCGCCGTCATTTGGACTGCGGCGGGAAGCGAAGCGCCACACCGCTTTTGCGTTGGTTGTTCGCGTCCGAAAAGCGGTGTCGCCGCTTCGCTTCGCCACCGCAGGCCAAAAGATTTCACCCTGCTACGTTGTATGCTGTTTCATTCGTGTTCATTCGTGTCCATTCGTGGTTGATCCCATGCCCTTGCTCCAAGTCCAAGACCTGCGCACGTATTTCCACACCCGCAACGGCGTGGTGCGCGCGGTGGATGGCGTGTCGTTTGACATCGAAAGCGGGGAGACGCTCGGCATCGTGGGCGAATCCGGCTCGGGCAAATCTGTCACCTGCTACTCGATGGTGGGCCTGATTCCGCAACCGCCCGGCCGCATCGAGAGCGGCACCGCCCTTTTCGACGGAGTGGATTTGCTCAAAGCCAGGCCGGAACAACTGCGGCAGATTCGTGGCAAACGCATCGCGATGATCTTTCAGGACCCGATGACTTCGTTGAATCCCTACATGCGCGTTGAGGATCAGTTGATTGAACCGCTGTTGATTCACGAACAAATCGAGCGCCGCCGCGCGGTGGAGTTGGGCATCCAGGCGCTGAAAGATGTGGGCATTCAGGACGCGGCCAACCGCATCCGGAGTTATCCGCATGAGTTTTCCGGGGGTATGCGGCAACGCGTGATGATTGCGATGGCCTTGATCACCAAACCGGATTTGCTCATTGCCGACGAACCGACCACCGCCCTCGACGTCACGGTGCAGGCGCAGATCATCGAACTCGTCCGCCGCATGCAGGCCGAACGCGGCATGGCGGTGATCTGGATCAGTCACGACCTCGGCGTCGTGGCGGGCTTGTGCAAACGGGTCAACGTCATGTACGCCGGGCGCGTGGTGGAAAGCGGGTTGACCGAGCGGATCTTTCGCGCGCCACGGCATCCCTACAATCGCGCGCTGCAAAAATCCATCCCCGCGCTCCAGCCCAAGGGCGCGGAGCTTTACACCATCGCGGGGATGCCGCCGGATTTGTCCAAGCCGCTCGCCGGGTGCGCGTTTGCCAAGCGGTGCGAGTTTGCGCAGGACAGTTGCCAGCAACCGGTCGAGTTGAAATCCATTGCGGATGGGCACAACACGGCTTGTGTGCGGGTGCAGAGTGGGGAACTAAAGCTTTAACCACGACTGAACATGAAGAAACACGAATCGGGCCGGAGCGTGGGCTTCAGCCCACAGCGAATATCGTCGTGCCAAAGCCTTTCCACCTTGCAGCGACCTGAAGGCCGCGCCCCGGTAGCTGCGTGGTCTGGTAACGACATTGCAGAGGTTCGTATCTGGACGGCAAACCTTTGGAGTGCGGTGACTTGTCACCGCTTTCCGCAGGCGACTTGTCGCCGTCAAATGTGGCGGGCCGGACGAGTTCATCAATGCAGACGGTCTGAGTTGATTCGACGCGCCGCTCTGCGCGGCGCTGCTCGGGCGACGAGTCTCCCAAGCGGACACAGCGGCGAGAACTCGCCGCACTCCAAAGCGCTCGCAACCTGGCGGCTTCGGTTTCATTCGTGTTCCCTCGTGGTTGATCGCCATGCCTGACGCTTTTCTGCAAATCGAGAATCTGAAAACCCACTTCCCCATGGAGCGCGGGGTGATCGTGCGCCGGCGCATCGGCACGGTGCGCGCCGTGGACGGAGTTTCCCTCACCCTGAAGCGCGGGGAGATTCTCGGGCTGGTCGGCGAATCCGGCTGCGGCAAGTCCACGTTGGGCCGGACGATTCTGCAACTCATTCCGCCCACGGACGGCGCGGTGATTCTGGGCGGAAAGAACCTCGCAGAGTTGCACGGCAAGGAACTGCGGGCCGCGCGGGCGGATTTTCAAATGATCTTCCAGGACCCGTACGCGTCGCTGAATCCGCGCATGACGGTCTTCGACGCGCTGGCCGAAGCCATCCGGGCGCATCGGAAATCTCCGGCGGCGGAAATCAACCAGCGCGTGGCCACGCTCCTGCAAAAAGTCGGGCTGTCGCCGCGCTTCGTGAAGAAGTATCCCCATGAATTCTCCGGTGGCCAGCGCCAGCGCATCGCCATCGCCCGCGCGCTGGCCGTTGAACCCAAGCTCATCATTGCCGATGAACCGGTGTCCGCGCTGGATGTTTCGATTCAGGCGCAGATCATCAATCTGCTCGCGAAGCTTTCGCGCGAGATGCAACTGACCCTGGTGTTCATTTCGCACGATCTCTCGGTGGTCAAACACATCTCCGACCGCATTGCGGTGATGTATCTGGGCCGCATCGTGGAACTGGGCCCGGCTGCGCGGGTCTTCGAGCGACCGCTGCATCCCTACACCCAGGCCCTGGTGAGCGCCGTGCCGATTCCCGACCCGGAACGCGAGCGCCAGCGCCAACGCATCATCCTGAGCGGCGATCCCCCGTCGCCGCTGAACCCGCCGGCGGGCTGCGCGTTTCATCCGCGCTGCGCCCACGCCAACGCCGAGTGCGCGCGGGTGTTGCCGGCGCTGGAAAACTTTGACGCGGAACGCATGACAGCTTGTGTCCGAGTGAAGGAAGTAAACGCCGAATGATCCACTGGCGCGGTCCGCGACTCCGGGTGTTAGTCAGGTCCGCTGGGATACCACAAGGCGCGATGAATCCATTTGACCGATTGTGCTTAATCCTCGGAGAACGATCCGTCGCGGTGCAATCGGTAACGGCGTCCGCACCACTCGATGCGGTTGCCGAGAAAGGCGCCGGCCCAAACGGCAACTTGCAGGAGATCCTTGACCGGCACAAACCAACTCCACCCCCACGGGCTGGGTGACGAAGGAGACAGCCGGCGCTGCAAGTCAACGGCCAGCAGCATCCGAAACGCCAACAAGCATGAGGCGATGAGGCCGACTGAGGGGAAAGTCATTGAAAATCCGTGCTCGTATGGAGCCTGAGTGTGACTCTCCAGAGCGGGAATCGCGCCTGCCGCCACGACCCACGCCAGCGACCACAGCGTTACGTTGTTAAGGATGCTCAGGAAGTAGGGCAACGGCTGGCAGGCGCGAATGGTCCTGGCCCATCGGAGTTGATGTCTCCAGACCTGTCGCCAGCCCACAGGGGCGGACCAACATTCGACGACGACGGGGCAAAGCCCAAGCCTCCGACCCCGCTGTGCGAGGCGTTGGCCAAGTTGATAATCATCCGCAAGCTGGTCCACCAGCGCGCGGAATCCGCCGCTTTCAGCCAACAAAGCACGCCGGGTGGCCACAACCGCGCCCAAGGCAAAGTCCAGGTTGCGAAAGCTCGCGTTCTGAAGGACCTGGCTCCAAAAATCTGCGTTTACGGCAACCGCCTCCCAATGCATGGCCGGCGTGGCGGGATTGGCGAACCGGTAAAAACAGCTTACCAAGTCCATGGTCTGGGCCGGTTGATCTAAATCGCCGGCAGTGCCCGATCCGCTTGTGCCCAAAGCCTCGCTGGTCGAACCGTCGAGCAGAGGCGTGACCAGGTTCGACAGCAGGTCGGCCGGCGCGCGGACGTCCGCGTCGCTGACCACCAGCAATTCGTGTTTTGCCATGGCCTCCAGTTGGGCGAGCTTCGAGGCCTTTTCGTTGGGACCAAGGCGCTCGCGGCAGATAACCAGTTCCACGTCGAGCCGCGGGAACTCCGCTTTCAACTTACGGACCACGGCGCAGGCCGGGTCGCCTTCCTCCGCAACCCCGAACAGAATCTGAAGCTGACCGGGGTAATCTTGAACGAACCAACTGCGCAGGCAGTCCTCGGTGTGTTCATCACAGCCCTTGAGCGGTTTGAGCAGGGAGATACCGGACGCCGGGCCGGTCAACGGATTGCGCCGGTGCAAGGGGAAGCGCCGCGCTGCCAGCCATTGCCAGAACACCAGCGCGAGGCTCAGCAGCGCAAAACCGGCCAGGATGCCGCTCAATGTCACCGCCCGTTCCTAAACGCGCCGGAAACGGGTCGCAAGCGTGTTCTTCAGGCAGGGCGGGCTTCACAAAGGCCGTGAGTGAGGCCGCCCGGCTTGGTCCATTCATCAGTTCGTTTGACCGGCGGAAGATGCTTGCCGACCGAAGAAGCCAGATAAAACAGCAGTCGCGATGCGTCATGCAAAGGGGAAACGATGCCAGGTGACTTTGAGCTTGAGCGGTTGTACGACGACCACGCCCAGGCCCTGTTCGCGTTTCTGTTGAACTTCACGCGCGATGAGCAGGACACGCGCGACTTGTTGCAGGAGGTTTTCGTCAAGCTGGCCCGCCAGCCGGCATTGCTTCGCGGCGTGCGGGAGCCACGTGCCTTCCTGATCCGGCTTGGGCACAATGCAGCCATTGATCTCATTCGACGTCGCGGAGTGCGCCGGAAGCATCAGGACGAATTCGGTGTGGAATCGGAATGTTCATCGCCGTTTGCCGTGGCAGATGATCCGGACGAGGAGTTGTTCCGTTCTGCGCTGGCGGAACTGCCGGCTGAACAGCGCGCCGTCGTTCACCTGAAACTCTGGGAAGGGCTGACCTTTGAAGCCATCGCCGCGGCGCTGGAAATTCCTTTGAACACCGCGGCCAGCCGGTATCGCTACGGCTTACTGATACTTGCATAATATAGTGAGTTCAGAAGCTCAAATCAGCCTGCTTCCAGAAGGCGGCAACGAGGGTGGCTTTGCGGCGTTGGGCCTGGCGCAGTCCTTGCCGGGCCAGCCAGTGCAGTTG
>WYBW01000131.1 GCA_011525685.1 Verrucomicrobiia bacterium | reverse complement strand
TACTTTCAAAAGTACGCCGAGGTCGAGCGCGCCTCCCTGCTCCGTCCGCTGGTGCGCCGTCCCACCGGCGGCGGCCTGGTGCCGCACGATGCCGATTGGACCTACAGCCTCGCGTTGCCGGTTTCGCACCCTTGGTACTCGCTTCGCGCCGAACAGAGTTACCGCCGCATGCATGAATGGTTGCAGGCGGCATTTGCGCGGCTGGACGTGCCGACCACCCTTGCCTCCGCCTCCCACCGGGCCGCGCCCGGCCAATGCTTCGCCGGATACGAGCAGTCCGACGTGCTCTGGCGCGGGAGGAAAATCGCCGGTGCCGCGCAACGGCGGACGCGCGCGGGGTTGTTGATTCAAGGATCCGTGCAACCACCCCCGCTGTCGCTGGCGAAGATGGACTGGCAACAGGCCGTGTGTGACGTGGCGGTCCGCGAGTTCGATGTCCACTGGTCGGAGTTTGAGCCGGATTCCATCCTGCGTGAACGGGCCGAGCACCTGGCGCGACAAAAGTATGCGTTGGCGAGCTACAACCGGAAGCGTTGAGGGGCGAGTGTGGGGCGCAATGCACCCCTCTGACAGGATCTGACAATTCACCGGGAGAATCCAAACCGTCGGCGCACAGCCACGGCGCTGTCAGACCGCTGACTGAACCGCGTCCAACTCAATCTCGAACAGCAGGTCCGCGCGGCAAATGTCGCAAACCGTGCGGACGGCCGGCAGCGCGCTCAGTTCGTGTCGGGCAATCCATTCGTCGAACACTGGCGCGTCGCCCGGTAACTTGAAATACGCGGTCGCGCGCGAAACGTCGGCGAACGTCATCCCGCGCGAGGCCAGCAGGGCCTCGACGACTTGCAGGGTGAGCGCGATTTGCGCGCGGACATCGGCGACATGCGCCGTGCGCCCGCCCGGTTCGATGCTCGCGGTGCCGGAAACGAGGACTTGACGATAACCCGCCAGGTTCAGTTCCACCGCCCGACTGAACGCACTGCCGTAGGCCGGTGCCGGACACTGGCGCGGAGAGGGAACGACCTCCACGATTCTCGCCGTCGGCTCATGCGCTCGAACCGCCCATGCTGCCGCCGTGAGCGCCGCTCCAGCCGGATTCAACCCGCTGACGCCGGTGCTGGCCGGTACACTCCCGGGTCGCAGTTCACTGCGCGCAAAGAAATCGTTCCGCACGCGGTTGAATTCGCCATACCATGAAAGGATGTCATCCAGAAAAAACCAGGTCCGGGCGACATCCTTCATGGTCATGCCGACGCCAATCAGGCCTCCCTGAAGATTCTCGAACGTTTCGCGAGCTTGCTCTGCGGGCGATGCAGTGATTCGCGCCGGCCCGAGGTTGCCGAAGGCACAGTGCGTTGCCACCGCATCTGTCCAGACACGACCCCGCGCCGTGCCGAAATTGATCGCTCTGACGTTCGCTCCGCTGACGGCATGAATCTGCAGGCCGGCGATGGGATGATCACCGCACGCGGCGCCCTCCACCCAGGTCGCCGCCAACTCGGGATCATCCAATGCCTGTCGCAGCGCCGCCACAGTTTGGGAGTGAGCGCGGACAGACCCGAAGACAATTGCTTGAACGACCGTGGCTTCATGTTCGTTCAACACCGCCGCCAGTCGCCGGACCATCGAAGCCGGGGCCTCGCCGCGCCGAGGCGCGACGGTGAGATGAAATTCGGAAACCGGTGTGGTTTCGATGCGAGTCAGGCTGAGCCCGTCGCCGCGCTCGCGATGGATGTGCGCCCGAGGAATCGCGGTTGGCGTTCGTTCCTTCCCCGGGCGATGAGGCAGAGTTTCAGCAGGCATGGTGTTCAGCCAGTAGTCCAATCTTGGCGCCCCCTGCGCAACCACCGGTCAGCCACACTGACTTGTCGGCACAGGCTCGGGCCTCCAACACCACGATTAGAACGCAAAAAGTGTTCCGCGGTTACAGATTATTGCTCTAATGTGTAACCGGACACGAAAAGTGCTCGTCGGAATCTCTGGCTGAGGATGAAGAAGGTAGGCCGCCGACTTTGGCGTACCGCCAAGGGGCGCGGTGCGAGCTCGAGATGTTGAACATCGGGATTTGGCAGTAGCATGAGAGCTTCCAAGTTATTGGTGAGGTGGCTCTTGGTGGCGTGGCTTGGCGCGACCGCGTCGAACTCGTCGTCCAACCCCTTTGAAGGACCAGCCGTCACGACGCCCGCCAGCCGGATTGAGGAACTGGTTTTCCACCGGCTGAAACGGTTGAACCTTGAACCCGCGAACCGCTGCTCGGATGCCGTGTTCGTCCGGCGGGCTTACCTCGACATCATCGGAACGCTCCCCACGGGTCATGAAGCGCGCGAGTTCATCCTTGACTCCCATCCGGACAAACGCGCGGCGCTGATTGATCGCCTGCTGGCACGCGATGAGTTTGCCGATTACTGGGCGATGAAATGGAGCGACCTGCTGCGGGTCAAAGCCGAGTTCCCCATCAACCTGTGGCCCAACGCGGCGCAGGCGTATCATCGGTGGATACGGGCCTCGGTTCGCGAGAACAAACCCTACGATCAGTTTGCCCGCGAGCTGCTCACCTCGAGCGGCAGCAATTTCCGAGTCGGTCCGGTCAACTTTTATCGCGCGATGCAAAATCGCGAACCGGAGGGCATCGCCCAAACGGTGGCGCTGACACTGATGGGAGAGCGCGCCGAGAAGTGGCCGCCGGAAAAGCTCGAGGGCATGGCCGCGTTCTTTTCGCAAATCGGTTACAAGTCCACCTCGGAGTGGAAGGAGGAAATCGTTTTCTTCGATCCCAATCTCGCGACGAACGGACTGGCGAAAGCCGCGGCGTTCCCCGATGGCAGAACTGTGATGCTTGCGGCAAACCAGGACCCGCGCGAGGTTTTTGCGGATTGGTTGATGGATGGGAAGAATCCTTGGTTCGCGCGCAACATCGTCAACCGCGTCTGGTCCTGGCTCCTGGGACGCGGTATCATTCATGAGCCGGACGATATCCGGCCCGACAATCCGCCGAGCAATCCTGAACTGCTGGCTTACCTGGAGAAGGAGTTGATCGCGTCGAAGTACGATTTGCAGCAACTCTACCGGCTGATTCTTAATTCGCAGACTTATCAACTCTCCTCCATTCCTCGCAGCGACAAGCCTGAGGCTGAGGCAAATTTTGCACATTACCCGCTGCGCCGCCTCGAAGCGGAGGTGCTCATTGACGCGATCAACCAGATCACCGGCACAACGGAAAAGTACACCAGCGCCATTCCCGAGCCGTTCACGTTCATCCCGGAGGATCACCGCGCGATCGCCCTGCCCGACGGCAGCATCAGCAGTCCGTTCCTCGAAATGTTCGGGCGGCCGCCGCGCGACACGGGTCTGGAATCGGAGCGCAACAACCGGCCCACCGCCGCGCAGCGCCTGCACCTGCTGAATTCGAGCCACATCCAGCGCAAGCTCGAACAGAGCCGGATGATTCAGTACCAGACCGGTTCCAAGAAAACGCCGCGCGAGATTGCGGTCGGGATCTATCTGGGTGTGCTCTCACGCTTCCCGACCGAGGCGGAACTCAAGACGGTGGAAGCTTATTTCAAGTCGGGCAAGGTCCGCGAGCGCGAGGCGGCGGTGGATCTTGCGTGGGCTTTGGTCAACAGCCCGGAGTTTTTATATCGGCATTGAAAGGCAGCAACATGAATAACAGTCGAAATTCCACAGACCGCTCACTGCTCCGGGAATCGGCGCGCCTGATTGCAAACCTGGGCACCCTGCCGCTTTCGCGCCGCGAAGCATTACGCCGCTGCCTCTTCGGCACGGCCGGACTCCTGCTCGTGAACGGTTGGGGGCTGCGCACTCACGCCGCCGAGCGCACGGCGAAGGCGCAATCCATCATCCAAGTGTGGATGTGGGGCGGCCCCTGTCACATTGACACCTTCGACCCCAAGCCGGGCGCGGGTTACGATTACTGCGGTCCGCTGGACAAGGCGATTCCCACCAGCGTGGACGGAATCCAAGTCGGCCAGTTGCTGCCCACGCTCGCCAAACAGGCCGACAAATTTTCCCTGATCCGCAGCCTGACGCACGGCAACAATGGCCACGAGACGGCGGCCTACATGGTTCAGACCGGCCGCGCGTCAGGTGGGCGCGATGTTTATCCCTGCGTCGGCGCCGTGACTTCCTTGTTCAAAGGCTATGACGCGGGATACAAGGGATTGATTCCCCCTTACATCGTTTTGACCGAGCCGCAGGGCCGTTTTTCGGAGGCGGGTTTCCTGGGTTCAAAATACAAACCCTTTGCCACCGGGGGCGATCCCGGACAGGCGCGGTTCAATGTGGAAGGCGTCATCGCTCCGGGCATTTCGGAACAGCGTCAGAAGGATCGTCGTGATTTGCTTCAGCAGTTGAACACGCTCGGGCGTTCGCTGCCGGGCGACGCGTCGCTCAAGGCGTTGTATGAATCCGAGGATCAAGCGTATGAATTGATTCTGGGCGACGCGGGAAAGTTGTTTGATCTCTCGCAGGAGAAGGACGAATTGCGCGACCGCTACGGCCGCAACACGTTCGGCCAATCCTGCCTCATGGCGCGGCGCTTGGTCGAGAAGGGCGTGCCATACATCACGATCAACTACAAAGGCTGGGACACGCACAAACAGCATTTCCAAACCATGAACCGGAAGTTGCCCGAGTTCGACAAGGGCCTGGCGACGTTGCTCCAGGATTTGTCCGAGCGCGGCTTGCTCGCGAGCACCATCGTCTGGTGTTGCGGTGAGTTTGGACGAACGCCACGCGTGCAATGGGAACCGCCGTGGAACGGTGGGCGCAATCATTTCGGCAAAGTATTCTCGGCGCTGGTGGCGGGCGGCGGTTTCAAGGGCGGCCAGGTCGTCGGCGCTTCAGATGCGAAAGGCGAAGAGGTTCAGGATCGTCCTGTGTATCCGTGCGACCTCATCGGCAGCATGTATGAACTGATGGGAATTGACCCTGGGGCGACGTTGCCGCATCCGCAAGGTCTGGCTACTCGCGTGTTGCCGACTGCCGAAGAAGGACTCAAGAGCGGCGGAAAACTGACGGAAATAATGTGACGGCCATGAAGCCGAAATCCGGAATCCAAACCGCGCGAAACTCGAAAGTTCCTTGCTGGCTTGCGTCGCTTCTCCGTCCTTTTCGTCGCTGCACGTCTGGCAACGTGACTTTAATCTCTGGCCTCGCTTTCGCACTCCTGCCCGCGCACACCGCCCTCGCCCAAAACTCCCCCCGCATCGGCTACGCTTATCCCGCCGGCGGACAGCAGGGCACGACGTTTCACGTCACCGTTGGCGGACAGTTCCTCGATGGTGTCACCAATGCTTACGTTTCGGGTGAAGGCGTCCAGGCCACGGTAATTGATTTCAACAAGCCGATGCCGCAGGGACAGTTCAACCAGCTCCGCGACAAACTGCGCGAGTTGCAGGACCGCAAACAAGCCGCGCTCCGTGACCGGCGACGGGGCGAGGCGCAGACTTCCACGAACACCTGGTCGGCCGACGACGAAAGCATGATCGAGGAACTCCGTGCGCGAATTCTGAAGAATCCGCCCAACCGCAACGCCACTCCCGCCATCGTCGAAACTGTCACGGTCAAGGTTGCCATAGCCACGAATGCCGCGCCGGACGAACGGGAAATCCGGCTTGGCACGCCAAACGGCTTGTCGAATCCGCTCATCTTCTGCATCGGGCAGCTTCCGGAATTCTCCGCACCCGCCGCCAAACCGCCCAATCCGGATGTGGACCGGTTTCGCGAACGCACGGGCCGAGCGCCGACGAACGCTCCGGCAAAGCCGGAGTTGCGGGTAACTCTGCCTGCCACGGTGAACGGACAGATCATGCCGGGCGAAGTGGACCGCATCCATTTCATGGCACGCAAAGGACAGAAACTGGTGGTCGTCGCCAGCGCACGGGCGTTGATTCCGTATCTGGCCGACGCCGTGCCGGGTTGGTTTCAGGCCACGCTGGCGCTTTACGACGCGAAGGGGAAGGAACTGACCTACAACGACGACTTTCGTTTCGACCCCGATCCGGTGCTCTTTTGCGAGATTCCCAAAGACGGCGATTATACCATTGAGATCAAGGATGCCATCTACCGCGGTCGCGAGGACTTCGTCTATCGCCTCACCATCGGCGAACTGCCGTATCTCACCAGCATCTTTCCGCTCGGCGGGCGCGCCGGCGAAAAGGTTTCCGTCGAGTTGAAGGGCTGGAATCTGACCGCAAATGAACTCACGTTGGAGGTGGCCGGGCCGGCCTCCGGAACCCTGCCGGTTTCCACGCGCACGGAGAAATGGGTTTCCAACACCCTGCCCTTCGCGGTGAACGATCTCCCCGAGTGCCGCGAAACGGAGCCGAACAACAGTGCAGCGCACGCGCAGGCGGTGACCGTGCCGGTCATCGCAAACGGCCGCATTGACCCGCCCGGCGACACCGACGTGTTCCGATTCCTGGGCCGAGCGGGGGATGAAATCGTGGCCGAAGTCCACGCGCGCCGGCTGGGTTCGCCATTGGATTCCATCTTGAAGCTGACGGATGCCGCGGGAAACCAGCTCGCGTTCAACGACGACAGCGAGGACAAGGGCTCCGGCTTGAACACTCACCACGCGGATTCCCACCTTCGCGTTAAACTGCCCGCGGATGGGAATTACTTTGTTCACGTTGGCGATGTTCAACGCCAGGGCGGGCCGGAATACGCCTACCGTTTGCGCCTCGGACCGCCGCAACCTGATTTCGAGCTGCGCCTCGTTCCGTCCAGCCTGAGCGCCCGCGCCGGCGCCACGATCCCCATCACCGTCCAGGCCTTGCGCAAGGATGGATTCGCGGGCGACATCGCTCTCTCGCTCAAAGACGCGCCGGAGGGATTCCAGTTGAGCGGCGCGCGGATTCCCGCGCATCAGGACAGGGCGCGACTCACCCTGACACTCCCGACGGACATCCCGGAAGACGTCATCACCCTGCGCTTCGAAGGCCGGGCCACGATTCAAGGTTGCGACGTGCTGCGCCCGGTTGTGCCGGCGGACGACTTGATGCAGGCGTTCTTCTACCGGCATCTCGTGCCTGCCAAGGAGTTGAAACTCTCCGTTTTGCGGCGTGGGCCGCAGCGGACTCCGATCAGTGTCGTCGGCCGGGAGCCGGTGCGGCTTCCGGCGGGTGGAACGGCGCGGGTGAAGTTGAACGCGCCTCCTCGCGTGCTGGCTGACCGGCTGCAACTGGAACTTAGCGAACCGCCTCCGGGCATCACCATCCGGGGCGTGTCGGCGGTGTCAGGTGGTGCCGAACTTGTCTTGTCATGCGATGCGGCAAAACTGAAACCGGGCCTGCAGGGCAACCTCATCGTTCACGCCTTCGCGCCGGGAACGGAAGCCAACGGAAAGGCGAAAAGGCCGGGTGGCCAACGCCGCATACCGCTCGGCACGCTGCCCGCCATTCCCTTCGAGGTGGTTGCGGCGGAATAGCGCGATTCATTCCAATGAACAGCCGTTTCGGGATGGGACGGCTCTCCGACAATCCCGTCCTCGCCTGCTGCCGCTCCACCGCCCATGAATCGCCTCTCATACAGCGTGCTTCCAAGTCGGAATTCCATTTCACCCTGGCCGCCTGACTACCGGCAAAACACACCAATCCCCGTTGGAAAAAAGCCAAGAAAGAGAGAGACGCACTTCTTGCTGTATGCGAAGAGGGCAGTCGCTGGCACAGCTTTGTTCGCCAAAGCCAATGGATGAGCCACAACCAAACCAGTTCAGGAGGTCTTCATGAAAACCGCACGGGCGATGGCGTGGTCGTTGCTCTCTCTCTCTCTCTGCGCTCAGACGGGGACGCCGGGCTTGGGGTCGGGGCTTGAAGCGGTGGACCGCTACCAGATTGCCGGGCGGGGAGCGCATCATCGGGTGTGGGCCAGGGTGACGTGGGAAACCAACGCTCTGGGCCAACTGGCCGCGCACACCAATGCCTACACGGAATTGGCAACGGGCCTGCACTATCGCGACCCGAGTTCGGGCGAGTGGCGCGAGAGCGATCCGAGCTTCGAGTTGAGCGAGGAGGGTTACGCCGTGGCGGCCAAATGCCAGCATCAGGTCGTCATCGCGCCGAATCTGAATCCGCCCGATGGCGTGGTGGTGGATTTGCAGACGCCAGAGGGCCGGCGGTGGCGCGGTGGCATTGTGGGTTTGAACCTGTTTGATCCGAGTTCAGGCAAGAACCTGCAAATTGCCGCCGTCCGGGAGGTGGCCGGGACGCAGGTGCGTGCCCGTGAAAATCAAAGGCCAACATGAAAGCAAAACAGATCACGCAGGCGTTCCTGTTCGAGCTATTGCTGCTCACAAGCGTTGGACAGTTCTGTCACGGACAAGAGATTCTTCGACTACACATGGGTGCGACTGACCCTATAAGCGAAGGCTTTGCACTTTCACTCTCCTCCGGAGGCACCGTCGGCCCGGTCACAAATGATTATGGACGGGACAGTTGGAAAGTAATTAGTCTGGGAACTCCTGCTGGCTACCTTCTGTCGCTCTCGGCTTCAGAACAGGCAAGCATCGGGGCGCAGGACGTGGTCTTGTCCGCGACCATGCGGATTGTCCAATCCCCCAACATCTGGCTTGGGTTGTATACGGCGTCACAGGGATTCGAATTCAGCTTTGCCTCGCAGGCTGACGGGGATCCCATCGTCAGCATGGGTCTCGACCCGATCGTTACTCTTGAAGGCGGGGGTCCCGGGTATCACGACTATCAGATTGTTTACCGCGCAGCCACTGCGCGAGTTGATCTCTGGGTGGATGGAGTGGAACGAGTCAGCAATCTAGCGGCCACGGGAGGGTCTTCCGGCTGGGGTGGGTTCTGGGGCGCAGCCCAAGGGCCAGTTTCTCAGGCCAATTGGAATCGCGTAAGTTTTGAAATCATCCCCGAACCTTCGTCGTTGGCTTTGTTGGGCTGCGGCGCGGTCTTGCTCGCCGGCCATTGGCTCAGGCGTTTTCGCAGGCGAGGATAAGGGCAGGAGGGTAAATGCAGGATTATCGGGGCATCATCTGCGGCTGGTTTTTGCAGATACCTATGGCACAGATGGACACGACACGCCGGATGGTGTTTCGGTTTACGGACATTGCCGTGGGCCAGGGTTGTGGGGCCACCGTGTTGAGCGTGGCGGGGGCGGCGCCGTTTGCGGAAGTCACGTTCCAGGACTGCCACGTGCGCGGCGGCTTGGTGTCGGTCTTCCTCGTGCAGGTCAACGGGCCGCGGAACATCCGGTGGGTGAACAACGTTTGGGAACGCGCCACTCCGCGCGTGTTCTACTACGCCGGCAACAACCCGTCGCCTTATCACCAGCACCCCGTCACGGTGGACTGCCGGAACAACCTCTTCCGCGACTCGTATCTGCCGCTGGTCTATCAGGCCGCCAACGGGACCACCGGCATCTGGGAGGTGAAGGACAACCTGTTCGACCAGACGGGCAACGTCGCCACCACGGACAGCGCCGGGGCGGTTTTGTTGCAACGCTCGCACAACGCCGCCACCGCCGGCACGGTGAACAACCTGGGCGGGACGTGGTATCGGACCGATTTGGAACGCGATTACGTGTCCGACCCGCGCGGCGAGTATTACCATCCGGACAGTGGCGGAGCGTACAGTCTGGCCCAACTCCGCGACGCCGGCAGCCGGAGTGCGTTGCAAGCCGGGCTGGCCTGCGCCAGCACGCGCACGGATCACCAGCCGGATGAAGGCACGGTGGACATCGGATTCCATTACCGGTTTTCGGGTGATCCGCCCGTGGCCATCGGACCGCTGGAGTTCCATACCTGCCGCAATCAGGATTTGGAACTGGACTTGGTTCCGTGGGCCTGGTCGCCAAGCGGCTGCCCGCTGTCATGGACACTGGTGCCGAATGCGGTCCCTTGGCACGGAACGTTGTTGGGCACGTTGCCGGAGGTCACCTATCGGCCGGCGCCGGGGTATTGCGGATCGGACAGCTTCCAGTTTCGGGTGAGCGACGGCGGGCAGGAATCCGAGCCGGCCACGGTCAGTCTCCACGTGGACGACCCGAATCCGGCGGCCCACTGCCAGGATGTGATGACCGGGGTCAACACGCCCGTCGCCTTCACGTTGAGCGGCGCGGATGCGTGTAGTGAGACGCTGGACTTTGACACCCCGAGCGCCACGGCGCAGGGCGGCTCGCTGACCACGCCGATCCGGGTGGATGCGACTCAGGTGTCCATCACCTACACCCCTCCGTCCAGCACATTTGAAGGCACAGACCATTTTGTCTTCACGGTCAGCAATTGCGGTTTCGAGTCGGTGCAGCAGGCGGTCACCATCAACGTCGTGCCGGGGCCGACGCTGACCACGGAGTGCCGCCAGAACCGGATTGTTCTGCGCTGGACGGTGCCGGAGTGGATTGAACAACAATTCGGTTACATCTCCGATTTCCAGATTTATCGCTGCGAAACGACTTCCGGGACTTGCACACCCACAGAGTCGCACGACTCCCTCAATGACCCCGATGCCCGCATTTACGTGGACACGACCGACGTGCAAACTGACAAGACCTATTGTTATCGCGTCACCTTCCGCCATCGCAATTCCTGTAACCCGCCCAGCGGGCCGGAATTTTATGAGTCGCCGTTTTCGAACACCGATTGCAGCCAGGTGTGTTCGCCCCCGCCACTCGGGCCGATGGACGTGGCCTTCATTGTGGACAATACCGGGTCAATGTTTGGTTCGCTTTCCCGACTGCAGCAAGGCATCGCAACGGTCTTGGATGACATTGCTGCGGCCTCGGAGGGCGATTACCGATTGGCGCTGGTCACCCCCAACAGTGCCACGGGTCACGACCATGTGGATGTCCGGGTTAGCTTCCCTGGCTCGGGAAACAACCGAAATGAGTTTGTCGCCGCACTGGGAGGGCTCACCGCGGGTAGTGGTGGTAATGAACCTGAAAGCACGGATGAGTGTCTCAATACCGTGGTAAACGCGGATGCCCACGTCGCCAGCACCCGGACAAATCCCGATGATTGCGACGCGGTGAGTGATCCCCTGCAATATGGTGATTTCACTCCATTCGATGCGACGCGCAACGGCCAGACTGTGCATCGGCTTGTCGTGCTGATTACCGACAATCCTCCCACCGGCTTTTGCGACCATGAAAACTTTGAGCCGACGGTGGATGGTGTGCGTGCCCACAGTTACGCTCAGGATGCCAGAAACGCATCGCCATGCATCAAAATCAACGCAATTCTCGTCACCGGTGCGGCCCCTGCGAATGAGAATGCCGCCAGAAGCGTGATGCAGGATTATGCGACAACCGCCTGCGGCTGGTACTCGGAACTGCCCTTCGATGGCGATGGCATTGAAGAAGCCATCGTCAAAATGTTCTACCATGCGGGTGCCTGCGCCTGCCCTTAACTGCCTTCAAGCCAACCTCATTTTCCAAGCCATGAAACAACATTCGGATTTCCCAGGCTTTAGCATTGCGCTACTCATCGGGTGCTCGATTACCTGTGTGCAAGCCCAAGGAACACTCCTGGTTAGACATAGCGGATCGGCGAATCCCACCTCGGAAGGTTTTTTCGTGTACTCCAGTTATGGAAGCCCTCAACTGGGTGCCGTGACCAACGATATGGGACTTGACGCATGGTCCATGCGTCTTTCTTCTGCTGGGATCAATTACCGCCACGCGATCACAGATCTCAGTGGACTGGATTGGCGGCTCTCGGTCTCACTGCGAGTTGTCGAGGACAGTATTTCGTCGCGAGTATTTTCGGTTGGGTTAGATACAGGACAGCATACGTTTGGATTGAGTTTTGGACTAAACTCGGAGGGCGATCCGTCCGTGCGCCTCAGCGGTTCAAGCCTCAGTCCTGAATTCGTCCTGCAAGGCGCGGGATCCGCCTACGTCAATTATGAACTCATCTATAACGCCGCAACGGGGAGCGCCGGTCTGTGGGTTAACGGTGTCGAGCGTGTCAGCGACATGAGTGGGGCACCCGGTTTTTCGCCCGCATTCGGTTTTGGCGGCGGCTTTCAAAACCCTGCCAACTTGCAAGCGAATTGGAATCTGGTTTCCTTGGAAATCATTCCCGAGCCATCGGCTTGGGCGTTGCTGGCCTGTGGCGCGGTCTTGCTCGCCGGCCGTTGGCTCGGGCGTTTTCGCAAACGAAAATAACCGCACAAAGGATCATCATTTAGGGCATTATCACGCTGATTCTCGGAAACGGCACATCGCCAACCCACGGCCAAGACACACTCATCAGGGGCGCTTCGGCTGCTGCGCACACAGCCGGGCTCAAAATCCTCAATTGACCGACCGGGCGATGACGTTCACCGCGAACAACCCGATCATCACCACGCATACAGCAGACTTGCCGATCACACCCAGCACGAGTCCGATGACTGCTCCCGCCCCCGCCTTGGCCGCCTTTTTGAATTCCTTGTCGCCGATCATTTCAAACAATGTCGCTCCCACGAACGGGCCGAGAATGATTCCGGGCAGACTGAAGAACAATCCGATCAAGCCGCCGAGCACCGCGCCGACCACTCCCCGCCAGGTCGCACCAAACTTTTTTGCGCCCAACGCGGTGCCGAGGAAATCGAACAGGAGCGACAGCCCCGCCAGCAGGATCAACACAATCAGCACGGTGTTATTGATGCTGGCCTGCCCGAAATAAAGCCGGTGCGCCACCGCGGCAATCAAGGCCAACGGCGTGCCGGGGATTCCGGGAATGACGTTCCCGATCAACGCCACCAGCATCACCAGCAGCGCCAGGCTCAGCCCGATGATTTGTTCCCAGGTCACGGCGGGATTGTAGCACAGGCAGCAAGTTCCGCTGAAGGAATCACTCGTAGTCCCTCAATCCCAGATCCACCACGATGGGCAGGTGGTCGGCGCCCACGTGCGGACCGAATTGTCGGTTCACCACGCGGACCGAGGAAGAAACCAGACAATGATCCAGGAGAATCCGCCCCAACGGCAGGCAGGTCGGCCACGAACCGCGAAGACCGCGCCCCTGCGAGGCGCTCTTCAATCCACTGTCCCGCAGCAGGTCCCGAAAATAGGGACTCCACGAGGTGACGTTCAAATCGCCGAGCACGACGACCAGGTTGGTTTGGGCGCGGGCCCACGTGGCGATGTCGCGAAGCTGGCCGTTGCGCAGCCGGGCGTATTCCGCCGTTCCGGGCGGCAACGGGTGGGTGCCGAGAAAGGTCAGCGTCGTGTCCCCTACGCGCAGGTCGGAGACCACCGAGGGCACACCCGCCTCACCCAGTTCAATCACCGAGGCATCGGTCAGCGGAATCCGGCTGAACAGCGCGATGCCGAAGTTGTCGTCGCGAGGTTCGGCCAGCACGTGTTGGTGAGAATCGCGCAAGCCCGAAAGGTCGTTCATCCACCGCTCGTTCACTTCCAGGAGCAGGATGACATCCGCCTCCGCGCCGCGCAGGAATTCCAGCACCAGATCACCGCGCTGGTTGGCGGTGTGAACATTGATCGCCACCAACCGCACCTCTTTGCCGCCGGCCGAGGCCGGCGGGGTCATTGGCGGGAGAAGGCTCGAAATCACGACGGCGTTGATCACGGCGAAAATCCCGTTGCCGATCGCAAGCGGCCAACGCCGCTTCCACGTCCAAACCACTCCCAGCCCCAGAAGGCAAACCGCCAGATGCGGACGGAAATGGGAGGTTAATTCGAAGATCCACCATGTGCGTCCGAGGAATCCGGTGACCGTCGCCATCCAAAGAAGGACGGTCGCAACCTCCAACAGCCCCCAAAACGTGAGGCTGGATCGGCGCGAGGCTGACGGAGCGGCATCCATTCAAAGACAGCGCCACGCCGCTTCACGCGTAACATCGTATCTCATACACGCGCGCCGTCCCCTCGCCGTGCGTGGCGGTAATCCTGAGCCGCAGCCCGGTTGCCCGGAAAGGCGCGAACTCATGCCGGCGAAGCCGCTGATAATTCCCGCTGAACTTGCCGAGACTCGTCCACGCGTCCTGGCCCGGCGCGCGGTAGAGCAATTCGTAGTCGCGCACCGTCTCTGGCTGCGGCCCCCAAAGGATCGCGCGGTCCCCCTTGTACTTGTCGTTCTGTTGACTGTGCGTCAGTTCGCGATGAAAGCCCGTGTCGAAGGTCAGTTGAATTTGCCGGAGGGTCTGCGGTTGTTTCCAATCCAATTGCAGCCAGACGCCTTCCGGTCCAAGCTTTGCGCCCCAGCGATTCTCCCACTTGCCCGGCAAATCGCGCACGAAGCCGTTGATGACCTGGGCCGGGTCCGAACCCTCCACAATATCGCTGGCTGAGACTTCGGCTTGGCGCGCAAGGTCGAGCGAATCCTCATTCCGGCAATCACGGATGGTTTGGTCATCGCGTAGGAGGAGTTGCTGCAATTCCCTCATGCGCTGGCCGTCGCCAGCCAGTTGGCGCGGCAGAAGATTCCGCTTCGCGCAAAATGCCGCCGCCGTACCCACGGCCTGGCCAATCACGCTGCACGTGGCCATCACGCGCGTGCTGGTGAAGGCGACGTGCGTCGCGGAAATGTTCCGCCCGGCCATGAACAGGTTTGCCACGTTGCGCGAGTAAAGCGAACGCAACGGAATGTTGTAGGGAAACGGCGGCGTGACAAAGGTGTTGGGCTTTAGCTCGGGCTGGTCGAAGCCACCCGGCGGATGATCGTCCATGCCCCAGCCGCCGATGGCCACCGCGTCGGGAAAGTCCGGTGTCTTGCCCATGAGATCATTCTGCGTGAGGATGTGATCGCCCAGCAATCGCCGGCTGCCGCGTTTGCCGGGAATCATGCCCAG
Organism: Verrucomicrobiia bacterium; assembly: GCA_011525685.1. GTDB lineage: Bacteria > Verrucomicrobiota > Verrucomicrobiia > Limisphaerales > JADLHS01 > WYBW01. The sequence goes on along the minus strand of WYBW01000131.1, from coordinate 17,687 downwards.
CCAGTCCATCGCCCAGTTGGCGCTGGTCGGAATGTCGCCGCTGTTCTTGATGTAATCCCACACGCCGAGCACGATGCTCAACAGTTCATGACGGATGCGTTCGTTGTCGCGAATCGTGTCGCGGTCGCCGCCCCATTCAATCCACCAGTAACCGTAGTCCCACGAGCGGATGCCCCGGAAGCGCAGCATCTCCTTGGTGACCTTGCGCGCCCACGCGGGTGGTGTGAACGGCATGGGTCGGCCATAATCGCGCGCGGTGAAAAGGATGGAGCTGCCGAGCGTCGCGTGGTCGGCCTCCTTGAGGGCGAGGTCTTCGTTGAACTCGCTCTTCGCTTCGCGCCCGAGGCGGAAGTCCGCGCCCGCCTCCACACCGAGCCGGCAATCGCCCGTGCAATCGGCAAAGAACTTCGCCGTCACGCGGTAGAGATGCTCCGTCTTGTCGCAGCGCGCCAGCACTCGTTGGATGCGCCCGTCCGTCACTTCCGCCGCGCAACACACCGTGTCGAGCAGGAGCGTGATGTTCGGTTCGCTCACCACCTTGTCGTATAGCAACAAGTCCCAAAGCTCGCGGCTGCGCTGCGGATTCATCACCGCGTCATCCAGCCGGAATTCCTCGATCAACCCGCTCTCACGCCAGCCGGGCCGCGCGCCGTGGATGTCCGCGCCGACGATGTGCATCTTCACTTCGCTGGAGGAATTGCCGCCCAACCGCGAGCGATCCTGAACCAGAATCACCTTCGCCCCGTTGCGCGCCGCGGCAACCGCCGCGCACACGCCCGACATGCCGCCGCCCGCCACGAAAAAGTCGCAGGTCAGATCCACCAGGGTGAGATGCGGCTCGCCCGCAAACCGCGCGCTCGAAGGCTGGGCGGGCGCGATGGACTCGAACCGGTCGTTCGCGGACGGCGATGTCGGTTTCGGTTCCGCGCCCCAGCCGTTGACGTTGACCAGGACAGAATAGGCGGTGCTCGCTCCAGCGACGGACAGGAATTCGCGGCGGTTCATGGCGGGAGATTAAACTGCGTTCCAATCCTTGTCAGCCTTCTGAAGGTGCTTTTCTGCACGTCGGTGAAACTCAGTGATGGAGAAGTAATATCTGGTGGGAAAGCTTCTCCGTCCCCATGAACCGTCGGCCTGTAACGCCGACTTTCCAGTCGGCGCGGAGGCCGGTTGGAAAACCGGCGTTACGCCCTGCCCCTGCGGTTCAAGGACTCCATGCGCGAGCTTTTGCTCGGGAAATTCCCCGCTCCCGCTGGGAGAGGGAGAAGCGTCCCTCGGCCAAACAGACTCGGTAATTCTGGGTTTTGCGGACGGCCTCGATGGGATCTGGAATCGTTGCCGGGTGTTCCCTCTCCCAGCGGGAGAGGGTAAGGGTGAGGGAGACGGCGGGATCGAAACCCAGGCAAGCATGTTTCGCTGTGACTGATCACCGGTCCTGGCCGTCAAGGAACAAGCACTCTCAAGGCTCGCGGCATGACTTCAAACTGCGCGGGCGTCTGGCCAATGATTTCCCCATCGGCCTGCACTTCGATCGGCGGGTCGGCTTCCACCGCCACCGTGCGCGCGTTGAAGTAGCGCAGCTTGGGATGCGAGATGCGACGACCCCGGCTCATGCGCCAGATCAACACCGCCGCCGCCCGGCGGCCGACCGTTTCAGCCAGATTCACATCCAGCAAACCGTCATCCATCTTCGCGTCCGGGGCCAGCCGCATTCCACCGCCCGAAAGCTCGGCGTTGCTCGCGCAGAGCAGGAGGAAACGTTTCTCCCAGCTCTGGCCGTCACAGGTCACGCGCATTTGGGGCGCGCGGTATTTCCAAATCGCCCGCAGAGCTCCGACCGGATAAGCCAGCCGCCGGCCGAACACGCGCTTCACCCGCGGCGTAACCTGCTTCAGCACTTCCCCGATGATGCCGACGGAGGCATAGAGCAGGGAGTAACGCGTAACGCCCGACGCCGCCTCGCGGCAGCAAATCCGAATGACATCGAAGGCCCGGGTTTGGCCGCGGGTCAGCGCCTGCCGCGCCAGCGCCGTGTCGCCGAGGCCACACAGAATCGCGGTGTCGTTGCCCGTGCCCAAGGGCACGAGGCCCATTCGCACAGTCTCCGAACCGGCGAGAAGAATCCCACTGGCCACTTCAAAGAATGTCCCATCGCCGCCCACGGCGACCACGACGTCACATTCCCGGGCCAGTTCCTGTGCCAGCCGGATGGCTTCGCCCGGTCGCGAGGTGAAGACCACCTTTTCTTCCACGTTGCTTGGAGGGAAACGCAGCTTGAACTCTTCCCAACGCGCGTGACCCCGCCCGGCGCCGGCGGCGGGGTTGACGATGAAGCCCATCCGGCTGGCCGTCATGAACGTTTGAGCCGTTTCATTCCCCCGCGGCCCTTTCGATAACTCACCGGCTTCGCCCCGCGCAACTCCTTCACCGGTTGTGAACCATCAATCGCCCTTTTCAGCTCCTTGATCTGGTCGCGGAGAAGGGCGGCCTTTTCGAACTCCAGGTTGTTCGCGGCGGCGAGCATTTCGGTTTCCAGTTCATTGATCGTCTCGGTGAGGTCCACGTCCATGCCCGCGTCGCGCAAGACGCCAGCCGCCTGTTCGCGGGTCTCCTCGCGGACCACCAGGCTTTCCTCCACCGCGCGCTTCACACTTCGGGGCGTGATGTTGTGTTCCAGGTTGTAGGCGATCTGGCGTTTGCGACGGTATTCGGTGACGGCGAGGAAGCGCTTGATGCTGTCCGTCATCACGTCGGCGTAAAGGATCACCTCGCCGTTGAGATGGCGCGCGGCGCGGCCGGCCGTCTGGATCAGGCTCGTTTCGCTGCGGAGGAAACCTTCCTTGTCCGCGTCCAGAATGGCGACGAGCGAAACTTCCGGCAGGTCCAGGCCTTCGCGCAGCAGGTTGATGCCGACCAGCACGTCGAACTCGCCCTTGCGCAGGGCGCGCAAAATCTCGACTCGCTCGATGGCGTCAATCTCGCTGTGTAGGTAGCGCACGTTCACACCGATGTCGCGGAGGTAATCGGTCAACTCCTCGGCGGTTCGTTTGGTGAGGGTGGTGACGAGCACGCGCTCTTTGGTGTCCGCGCGCTTCCGACATTCCTCGATCAGATCGTCAATCTGGCCCTTGAGCGGTTTGAGGGTGACTTTTGGGTCAATCAAACCGGTGGGACGAACGACAAGCTCGACCACCCCCGCAGGACAGGCGTCGCGCCTGTCTCCATCTGAAAATGAGTCAGAGACCGGCGCGACGCCTGTCCTACACGCCCACTCAATCTCCCTTTTGGCCGGTGTGGCGCTCACATAGATCGTCTGCCCCTGCATGGCCTGAAATTCCTCGAACTTGAGCGGACGATTATCCAGCGCGCTGGGCAGCCGGAAGCCGTAATCCACCAGCACCGTCTTGCGCGACTTGTCGCCCTCGTACATGCCGCCGATCTGCGGCACGGTGGCGTGCGATTCGTCAATCACCAGCAGATAATCCGGCGGCATGAAGTCCAGCAGCGTGCAGGGCCGCGAGCCAGGTGGGCGTCCGGCGATGTGCCGGGAATAATTCTCGATGCCCGAGCAAAAGCCCATCTCCTCCATCATTTCCAGATCGTACTCGGTGCGCATCTTGATGCGCTGCGCCTCGAGCAGCTTGCCCTGCTTTTCGAACTCGGCGATTCGCTGGCCCAGTTCCTCGCGAATGGTCAGGAGGGCGTTGCGCAGCTTTTCGTTCGTAGTGACGAACTGCTTTCCCGGAAACACCGTCACGTGTTCAAGCTGCGCGATCTTGTTTCCCGTCAGCGGCTCGAAGCGGGTGATGCGTTCGACCGTGTCGCCGAAAAACTCGATGCGCAATCCGTCCTCGGTGTAGGCGGGGCAAAGCTCGATCGTGTCGCCGCGCACGCGGAACTGGCCGCGCTCGAAAGTGATGTCGTTGCGGTTGTATTGCAGGGCGATGAGCTTCTCCAGCAGTTGCTCGCGCGTGAAGGATTGCCCCACGTGCAGGTGAATCAGCATCGCCTCGTAATCCTCGCGGCTGCCGATGCCGTAAATGCACGACACGCTCGCCACCACGATCACATCGCGCCGCGCGAACAGACTGCTCATGGCCGAGAGCCGCAGCCGCTCGATGTCGTCGTTGGTGGCGGAATCCTTCTCGATGAACGTGTCCGTGCGCGGGATGTAGGCCTCGGGCTGGTAATAATCGAAGTAGCTGACGAAGTATTCGACGGCGTTGTGCGGAAAGAAGCCTTTGAACTCGGCGTAAAGCTGCGCGGCCAGCGTTTTGTTGTGCGAAATGACGAGCGTGGGTTTGTTCACGTTCTTGATCACGTTGGCAATCGTGAACGTCTTGCCCGAACCCGTGACGCCGAGCAGCACCTGATGCTTCGCCCCAGACAGAATACCCTCGGTCAGCTTCGCAATGGCTTGCGGCTGATCCCCGGCGGGCGCGTAATCGGAGACAAGCTCAAATGCCACGGGAAAGCGAGGTTACGGCTCACCGTACATCTCGGAAATCAACTGCCGCAGGTTCTCGGCTTCGGCGGCCGAGAGGTGAGCGATTTTGCGGGTGAGACGGGCGCGGCTGAGGACTCGAATCTGGTCCACGGCGATTTCCGCGGGCCGGCCGGCACAGCGAACCTGCAGGCGACTCCGCCAGGCCGGATGCAACTGACTGGTGAGCGGGCAGACCACCACGGTCTGGAGAAGTTGGTTTCGCAGGTCATCGCTGACGATCACCACGGGCCGCGTCCTGCCCATCTCGCTGCCTTGGACGGGGTCGAGACGGGCGACGAAGACGTCGTAGCGTTTCATTTCCCGGCCTCGCCGGCCACGGCGGTCAGCCCTTCGGGCAGAGATTCCCAATCGGACCAGTCTTCCTCGGTCTGGGCCATTTGCTGATAGGTGTCGGCCCAGTTGAGCTTCTGCTGTCGGGTGCGTTTCGGTCGCAGGACAATCTCGTCAGGCCGCTGCTCCATGATCAGCGTCTCCCCTACGCGGTAGCGGCGCAACACTTCCGCCGGGAGCCGCACACCCCGCGAGTTGCCGACGCGCGTAACAGTGAGCTCGGTCGTTTTCATCGTGTGGTTACAGTAAGCACGCGCGGTCCCGGCGGCAAGTGGAAATCCAAACATAGAGCATGGCGGACTCGCATGGAGAGGACAGGACGCAGAGGCGGGTGGCACACGGTCTGTCCAGTCTCTTGCCGCCTCTGTAAACCGCGACCTCCGAGAAAGGCCTTCCGTCAGCTTCGCAATCGCTTGCGGCTGATCCCCGGCGGGCGCGTAATCGGAGACAAGCTTGAACATGCCTGTGCAGATCAAGAGTGGAGGCGGCAAACGTCAAAGCAGGGCTATTCTCACGCACCGCCACTCTCACCCGCTCTTTCGGGCCGGCTCACGGCCTACGAACCGCAAGGGTGTAACGCCGGTTCTCCAACCGTCGCGCTTGCCCCGTGGAGTAAAACACTTGCCCGGTGCTGCGGGATTCCGGCGAGATGCTTCACGGGCGAGCCGACTGAAAAACCGGCGGTTCACAGAAGGCAATCAACTGACGCAGGACTGTGCCGGCCAGGACGGCTCGAAGGTCGAGCGCAAGCCCTTGATCTTGGCCGAGGTCCGAAACCCGAAATGCCGATCTCCGAAGCAAATCCGAAGACAGCAAGCCGAACGGCCAGGGCCTGCTCCGAAACTCAAGCCACTCGAATCTCGGTATTCGGAATTCTTTCGGCCCTCGGATTTTGGATTCGCACTCAATCGCTTATGCAATTGAAGGGATTGATCTCGTTTGGCTGCGACCGCGCATCGGCACCTGTCGCCGGACTTGTAAATCTTGGGAGTCGCGCGGAGGGGCGCGACTTGATAGGGTGCGGCCATGAATTCGCCTGCCGATTCTCCGATGGTGATGCTTGCGGTGTATTGTATCGCCGTGTTGCTTGCCTCTCTGGCGGGAGGCTGGCTGCCCACGCTGCTGCGGTTGACGCATCCCCGCCTGCAACTGTCGGTGAGCTTCGTGGGCGGATTGATGCTGGGACTGGCGCTGCTGGGGATGTTGCCACACGCCTTGCATCAGTCGGAAGGCGCTGAGGGAGTTCTGGCGTGGTTGCTGGGCGGATTCGTGGCGATGTTTCTACTGCAACGCTTCCTGCCGTTTCATCATCACGACGTGGAGGAGGGAAGTCCGCTGGAACCCTGCGGCCACACCCATTCCCTGGCCGAACGGTCGGCGCGCGGCCTGAGCTGGATCGGTGTGGCATTGGGGCTTTCGTTCCACTCGATTTTTGACGGTCTGGCCCTGGCCGCCGCTGTGGCCGCCGGCGCACAGACTCACACGAGCGCCCTGGGGCTGGGAACGGCGCTGGCCGTCATTCTGCACAAACCCTTCGGCGCCCTGGCCATCAGCACCTTGATGATTGCCAGCCACACCCGGCGCAGCACCCGGCGCGCGGTGAACGTTGCCTTCGCCCTGGTGACGCCGGTGGGAGCCTTGCTGTTTTTCCTCGGGGCCGGGCATCTGGCTCACGAAGAGCCGGTGTGGCTGGGCGCGGCGCTGGCGTTCTGCGCCGGCACGTTTCTGTGCATCGCCTGCGCCGACCTGCTGCCGGAGTTGCAATTTCACACCCACGACCGCGTCAAGCTCTCGCTGGCCCTGCTGGCGGGCCTGGGCGTGGCGGTGTTGATTGCCCGCTTTGGCCACGTGCCCGAGGCGGAGCACCATCACCCTGAGCCGGCGGCGCAAACCTCGGCCGCGCCTTGACTCCGCCCGCGTTTGCCTGTCTCATGCTGGGGTTCAATGCAGTCGCGACTTCTCAGAGCCACCGGCGTCGCCGCCAGCCTGTTCGCCCTGTTCGTAATGATGGGCGGGCATTGGCTCACGCTGCAATCGGTCGCCTGGGCGCGCATGTTGGCGGAGTTTTCCCAAACCGAATCGCTCGGGCAGGCGGTGGCAATGACGTTCGATGGTGAACATCCCTGCAACCTGTGCCTCAGCGTGCGCGAAGGCCGGCAGCAGGCGCAGCGCGAGCAACGCGAAGCGCCCCTGCTCAAGAGCGAGAAGTCGCGCGAGCTTTTCTGCGACGCGCGCCGCGTGGTGGTGCCCGCCGCGCCGGATTCAGGCCGGGACGCGGTGGCGTTCGTGCCACGACTGTTGTCCGATTTTGTAGAGTCTCCTCCCACCCCTCCGCCCCGTTCCTCCGCGGTCATCTGACTGCCAGCCCTCGTTGCTCGTGGTGACTCGGGTGAGTCTCCACATCTGACCGTCTTTGAACCCGGTCGGTTCAGCGCTGTCGCTTTCGGAGCTTGAACGCTGCCCGCGGCGTGCCTGCCGGCCAAATGTGAATCCGAGAATTTATAGCCATGAAGAATTCGTCTGTTCGATTTGTTTGTTTTGCCGCTGCCGCCATCATCGTGATGGGCGGAGCTTCAGCGGTCCGTGCCGCGGTGCTGAACGCCGTGCCCATGCAGGGCGGCATGGTCATGCCGATGGTGTCCTACAACGCCGCCGCCGGAAGAATCCAGGTGATGATGCCTTCGGAGATTCCGCAGCTCACGCCCTTGCTGGTGAGCAATCCGGCCGACAGCTTCAATCCGGCCGACCCGTGGTTTGACGAGCTGGATCCCAGCCGTCGCGGCGCTTCGTTCAGCCGGCGCTACGGTTTCGTGATGGCGGCGATGACCGACCCGCTCCCCGACGGGACGCAAATGTGGATTCGCAAACTGTCCGGTCCGCCGGAATTGAGGTTCTTCCGCTACGCCGCCTCCGTGCCGAAGGCGTTTGATCCCATTTTCGGAACCGAGGGTGGGACCAACGCGCTGTATTGGGATGGAAGCATGTTTCATCCGGCCATCACCGCCCCTCCGGGAACGAACGCCCTCGCGGTGACCTTTGAGGTCTATCTGCTGGATACCACAACCGGCCAACCCGTGCCCAACTCGAGCAGCGGTCCACTGGTGTTCGATTTGACCAACGTGTCGGACGGACGACCCGCGTTGAGCATCGCGCAAAAGATCGTCGTCGCCTGGCCGCCGGCCACGACCACGAACTGGGTGCTGGAGGCGGCCGCCTCCGCCAATGCCACAACCTGGACGCGGGTCACCAACGCGCCGGTGGTCGTGGACGGCGAGCCCTGTGTGGTGCTCGACCGCGGCAGCGACCAGCAATACTTCCGCATGCGCTACTTCCCGTAGGCCCATGACGAGACTTCGCGCAAACACGGCGAGAATTTCAGTGGTCCTCCGTCCGCTGTCTCCCTCTCCCAGCGGGAGAGGGATTAAGGGTGAGGGAGAACATGCTGCCTCACGAGCCGAGGTGGAGTCAGCCAGAGTTGCCACTTTCTCGGGGCAGTCTCCCTCACCCCAGCCCTCTCCCGCTGGGAGAGGCAGAATGTTCGTCCGCTTTGCAGCGTCCGTCCGGCTCTTTGGCAGCCGTGTCAGCCGCGCGGTGAAGTTGATCAAGCCGGAACATCGTGGGCGGTCAACGTGCCACCGGCTTCGCGCCTTCACCTTGATCGAGCTTCTGGTGGTCATCGCCATTATTTCTTTGCTGGCGGGCATGTTGCTGCCGGCGCTCTCCCGCGGAAAGGAATCCGCGCAGGCGACGCAGTGCTTGAATCAGATGCGGCAGATCGGAATGGCGGTGCGGCTTTACGCGGAAGATCACGGCGACGAATTCCCGCGCAGCCAACACTCCGCGTTCGCAAACGGACAGCTTCCATGGGAGCGATCCCTGGCGCCCCTGTTGGGCTCCACGACCCTTCTATGGACGAACCTGCTTGAGGGTCTTTACCATTGTCCGTCGGATCGCCGCCCCGCCCTCTGGAGTTTCAGCTATGGCTTGAACGTCTATTTTGAACTCGGCCCCAATGACGACTACGTCGGCAAGCCACAAACCTGGCGGCGCACCGTGCAAGTGCCGCGCCCGTCCGTGACGATTCTCTTTGCCGAGAACAACAGCACCACCGACCACATCATGCCGAATTTCTGGGTGAGTCCGGCCGACACGACCGACGTGGCCAAGCGGCGTCATGGACGGAGATCAAATTACATTTTCGCCGACGGCCATGCGGAAGCGCGCGAGTTTCGGGCCATCTATGAACCGGAGGACCGGATTGATCAGTGGCATCCTTTGCTGGCGCGTTGAGCGGTTGCTTGAGCTTCTGGCAAGAACACGATTGCCGGACTTATCTGCTCGTCCTAGAATCAGGGCCGCATGCGGGGCAACTCCGGGCTGCAGCGAGTAATGACCGCGCCGCGCGAAGGCCCGCTCCAAATGAAATTCTCCGGGGCATTTATGGAAAATGGCGTGAGGTCGGGGATCCACCAGGCCATTCGCCGGCAAATTGATTTATCGCCACAACATTCTGAACTCCTTATGCGATTCCTGACTCTCTCCCAATCACGGCCGGCTGGATGGCTGCCGGTCACAACGGCAATTGCCTTTTTCCTCAATCCACTCGATGCGCAAGCACAGGCGGCGAACTCCGGACTGGCGACCGGCACCCCGCTTTCCGTGGAGGAACTGGTGCGTGAAGTGCAAAACGCGAACCCGGAACTGGACTTCTACCGCGCCGAAATCGCCGCGGCGCGGGCTGGACGGAAGTCCGCCGCGCGTTGGGAGAATCCGGAGATCTCCGCGGAACTGGGCAGCAAGAAGGTTTGGGACCGCAGCGGTTCGACGCTGGGTGACGGAGCGGCATGGGCCGTGAGTCTGGCGCAGCCGTTCGAGTGGCCGGGCCGCGTGAGTCTGCGCAAGGCCATCGCCAATCAGCAGATCGAGATCGCCGAGCTGGGGCTGCAACAGTTCCAAGCCGCGCTGGCCGCGCGGGCGCGGTCGCTGGGTCATGCCGTGCTGGCGGCGCGGCAAAAGGCGGACGCGGCCCAGGAGGTGGCCGCCCGGTATCGCGCCTTGCTGGAGGTCGTGGTGCAGCGGGAACCCGCGGGCGTCACGCCGCTGCTGGAGCAGCGCATCGTGGAGGCCAGCGCGATCACGTTGAACCGGCGCGCGACCGAAGCCGAGCGCGAGGTGCAATCCGCCCTGCTGGAGCTGAATCAACTGCGCGGCCAGCCGGCGAATGCGCCGATCCGGCTTACGGGGCAACTGGCCGTGGCCACAAACCTGCCGGCGCTCTCCGGGTTGCTCGCCGTCGCCGCCACCAACAATTTCGAGGTCCGCTCGCGACAGGTTGAGTTGGCGCAGCAGGGATTCCAGGTGCGGCTGGCCCGGAACGAGCGTTATCCGCGCGTCACGCTGTCGCCTTACTACTCCTCGGAGCGCGCCGCGGACGAGGAACGCATTGTCGGGCTGGGGCTGAGTTTGCCGTTGCCGTTGTGGAATCAGAACCAGGGCAACGTCGAAGCTGCCACCGCGCGGGAGCAGCAGGCCGAGGCCTCGCTGCGCGTGATGGTGCGCGAGGTGGAGCGCGCGGTCACGGATCAGGCGCTGGCGCTTGAAACCAAACTGGCCGAGATGGCGAAGTGGCAACCCGGCGCGGAGGCGCAGTTGCGCGAGGCGGCGGAACTGGCCGACCGGCACTATCGTCTCGGCGCCGTGCCGGTGACGACCTACCTGGAAATGCAGAACCAATATCTGGAGGCATTGGAAGCGCTGCTGGCCACGCGACGGGAAGCGTTGGAGCATCGCCAGCAACTGGAATTGCTGGTCGGCCGGCCGCTGGATTCACTTTCCGATCGCTGAGGAGGGAACATGCTCCAGCGCATCATCGAAGCCTCGCTCCGGCAGCGCGCCTTCCTGCTCATCGTGGCGGCCGTCTCGGTGTTCATCGGTTTGTGGTCGGCCAACAACCTGCCGATTGACGCCGTGCCGGACATCACCAGTCCGCAGGTGCAGATCAACACCGAAGTGCCCGCGCTCGCGCCGGAGGAAACCGAGAAGGCCGTGACCATTCCGCTCGAAATGGAAATGTCCGGCATCCAGGGCGTGCAGGAGATGCGCTCGCTCACCAAGTTCGGCCTGTCGCAAGTGACATTGATCTTCAGCGATCACTCGGACATCTATCGCGACCGGCAACTCGTCGCCGAGCGTTTGCAGACCGCCGCCAGCCGGCTGCCGCCCGGACTCACGCCACAACTCGCGCCCATCAGCACGGGCCTGGGCGAGATCTACTATTACACCCTCGCCTACCGGAGAGACGCCACGAACCGCCCGCCGGATCGCCTCGAGGAACTGCGCGAGTTGCGCGAAATCCACGAGTTCGTCGTCAAACCCATGCTGCGCACCACGCCGGGCATCGCGGAGATCAACGTCAACGGCGGTTACGAGCGGCAACTGGTCATCCAGCCGCGACCGGAGGATCTGGCGAAGGCCGGATTAACCTTTGCCGACCTCGCGGCCATCGTGGCGGCGAACGTCGAGAACACGGGCGGCGGTGTGATTCACAGCGGCGACGATCAATTGATGGTGCGCTCCGTGGCGCGCGTCAGCACCACGGCGGAAATCGCCGGACTGCCCATCAAGTTTGCCAGCGGTGTGAAACCGTTGCTGGTCGGCGACGTGGCCGACGTGGCAATCGGTTCGGCCTTTCGCACCGGCGCGGCCACCGAGAATGGCGAGGAAGCGGTGCTGGGCACGGCCATGATGTTGGCCGGGCAAAACAGTCGCACCGTGGCGAAGCGCTTCAAGGAGCGCATCGAGGAAATCGCCACCCGCCTGCCGCCCGGGATCGAGATTCGCACCCAATACGACCGCGCCGACCTGGTGGACGCGACGATCGCCACCGTGCGCAAGAACCTCTTCGAGGGCGCGATTCTCGTGGTGGTGGTGGTGCTGTTGGGCATGTTGGGCAACTGGCGCGCGGCGCTCATCGTGGCGGCGGCCATTCCGCTTTCCTTCCTGTGGGCGCTCACCGGCATGGTGCGCTTTGGGATTTCCGGCAACTTGATGAGCCTCGGCGCGGTGGATTTTGGCCTCATCATTGATGGCGCGGTGGTGATGGTCGAAAACATCGTCCGCCAGCTCGGCGAAAAGCAAAAACACCTGGGGCGCACGCTGACGGTGGCTGAGCGGGTGCAGACCGTGGCCGCGGCCAGCAAACAGGTCGCCAACCCGATGTTCTTTGGCGTGCTCATCATCACCATCGTCTATATCCCGATTCTCGCGCTGACGGGTATCGAGGGGAAAATGTTCCATCCCATGGCCATCACGGTGATGCTGGCGCTGGGCGGCGCGTTGGTGCTGGCGTTGACGCTCATGCCGGTCCTCTGTTCCTACCTGCTCGGCGGGCGCATCCGCGAAGGCGACAACTTCTTCGTGCGCCTGCTGAAGCGAGCCTATGAACCCGCGCTGCTTCTCGTGCTTGCCAAGCCGTGGCTCATCGTCGTGAGCACGATCATCTGGACGGCGCTGTCGGTCCTGGCGTTCCGGCAACTCGGCGCGGAATTCGTGCCCAAGCTCGACGAAGGCTCGCACACCGTCATGGTGTATCGCACCAACAGCATGAACCTCGAGGTTTCGCTCGCGATGGAACTGGCCACCGAAAAGCTGCTGCTCACGATTCCCGAGGTCGAACGCGTGTTCTGCCGGCTCGGCACGAGCGAAGTGGCCACCGATCCCATGCCGCCGAGTCAGAACGATCTTTACATCTTCTACAAGCCGCGGTCCGAGTGGCGGAAGGTGGACGGCCGCCGGATCACCAAGTCCGACCTCGCCGCCCTCATCGAGGAGGAAGTGCAGAAGCAGTTGCCCGATCAGTCGTTCCTGTTCGCCCAGCCCATTGAAATGCGCTTCAACGAACTGCTTGAGGGCGTGCGTTCCGATTTGTCGGTCAAGATCATCGGTCAGGACTACGACGTGATGGAAGAACTGGCCGCGAAGGTGAAGGACATTCTGGAAACCGTCCCGGGACTGGGCGAAGTCGAGTTCGAGGCGCAGGGGCGCGCGCCCGTGCTGGAGATCATCGTCAACCGCGACGCGCTGCGCCGTTACAACCTGCACGCGGCCGACGTGAATCGCACCATTGCCACCGCGCTGGCCGGCGAAACGGTCGGCCTCGGTTATGACGGCGACCGGCGGCGCGAGATCGTGGTGCGGCTCAAGGGCGAGTTGCGCGATCGAATCGAGGCGATTCGCGCGTTGCCGGTCCGCGTGGGTGAGCACGGGTTGGTGGCGTTGGAGAAAGTGGCCGAGTTCCGCACCGTCTCGAGCGTGGACCCCATCGTGCGGGAGGACGGTCACCGCCGCGTGGCGTTGATGGTGAACCTGCGCGGCCGCGATGTGGAAGGCTTCGTGAAGGAGGCGCAGCAGAAGATCGCCGCGCAAGTGCCCATGCCCGAGGGTTACACGCTGGAGTTTGGCGGGCAGTTCAAGAATTTGCAGGAGGCGCGGCTGCGACTGATGTTTGTCGTGCCCGTGACGCTGGTGATGATTTTCCTCCTGGTCTTCATGGCATTTGGCAGTCTGCGGCAGGCGTTTGTCATTTACACCGGTGTGCCGCTGGCGGTCACCGGCGGAGTGCTGACGCTCTGGGCGCGCGGCATGCCGTTCAGCATTTCGGCGGCGGTCGGATTCATCGCCCTGAGCGGCGTGGCCGTGCTCAACGGGGTGGTCATGATCAGTTACATCAACGACCTGCGCGAGCAGGGGCGCAACCTGCGCGACGCGGTGGTCCAGGGTGCAATGACGCGCCTGCGTCCGGTGTTGATGACGGCGTTTGTGGCCAGCCTCGGCTTCGTGCCGATGGCATTGGCGACCGGTCCGGGCGCGGAAGTGCAACGTCCGCTGGCCACCGTGGTCATTGGCGGCATCATCAGTTCCACCTTCCTCACGCTGGCCCTGCTGCCCGTGCTCTACATCTACACCGAGCGCTGGCTCGCGCCGAAGCCGGCGGAGGCCGGACAAAGAACGGAGGACTGAAGCCCATGGACGTGCTGACGCTTTCCCGGATCCAGTTCGCGGCGACGATTTCGTTTCACTACATCTATCCGCCGTTGAGCATCGGCCTGGGCGTGGCGCTCGTGATCATGGAGGCGCTGTGGCTCAAGACCGGCAACCCCATCTATCATCAGATGGCGCGGTTCTGGACCAAGGTCTTTGCGCTCACGTTCGCCATCGGCGTGGCCACGGGCATTGTGATGGAATTTGAGTTCGGCACGAACTGGGCCACTTACTCGCGCTTCGTGGGTGATGTCTTTGGCAGCGCACTGGCGGCGGAGGGCATCTTCGCGTTCTTTCTCGAATCCGGCTTTCTCGCCGTGCTGCTGTTTGGCTGGGACAAGGTGAGCCGGAAAATGCACTTCTTCTCCACGTGCATGGTGTGTCTCGGGGCGCACTTCAGCGCCATCTGGATTGTGGTGGCCAACTCGTGGATGCAAACCCCGGCCGGCTATCACATCGTCGAAACCGCCAACGGGCCGCGCGCCGAGATCACGGATTTCTGGGCCATGGTGTTCAATCCGTCCTCGATGGACCGGTTGTTTCACACCTTGTGCGGCTGCTGGCAGGCAGGGGCGTTTCTCGTGGTCAGCGTGAGCGCGTGGTATCTGCTGAAGCACAAGCACGTCGAGTTCGCCAAACGCTCCATGCGCGTCGGGTTGGGCGTGGGATTGGTGGCGGCGTTGTTGTCGCTGGTGAGCGGGCACGACAGCGCCATCGGCGTGGCGAAGAATCAACCCGCCAAACTCGCCGCGTTCGAGGGCCTTTACGAAACCACCACGAACGCGCCGCTCGTGCTGTTCGGCTGGGTGGATGAAAAGAACGAGCGGGTCGTCGGCCCGGAGATTCCGGGCCTGTTGAGTTATCTCACGCACGGGGACGCCAGCAAATCGGTGACCGGGTTGAACGAATTCCAGCCTGAAGACCGGCCGCCGGTGCAGCGCGTGTTTCAGTTGTATCACCTGATGGTCGGCATCGGGTTCGCCATGATCGGGCTGGCGGTGTTTGGCACATACTTCTGCTGGCGCGGTGTGCTCTTCGAGCGACGCTGGATGCTGTGGTTGCTCGTGCTGTCCGTGCTCGGGCCGCAAATCGCCAACCAGGCCGGCTGGTTCGCCGCCGAGATGGGCCGCCAGCCGTGGATCGTTTACGGCCTGATGCGGACTTCGGAAGGACTCTCCGCGGTGGTGACCGCAAACGCGGTGCTCGGCTCGCTGGTGTTGTTCACCTTCATCTATCTGCTGCTCTTCGCGGTGTTCGTGTACCTGTTGAACGACAAAATCCAACACGGGCCGGATGAAGCCGATTTGACGCCCACCGGCAGGCTGGCCGAGGCCATGGGAGGTCATCGCGCATGAACCATGGGCAATCCGAACGGCGGGCGGCGCGATGCGTAGCTGTAGCGGCGGGCATCCCTGCCTGCCGTAGAGCCGGGCTTCCAGCCCGGCGGAAACGACCGGACGCTTCGCCAATGATGTCGGTCATTCCAGAGATGTGTGCGCAAGCTGGGGCTGGTTCCGGGCGGCAAAGATGCCGCCCTCCACGTCAGGCAGGATGCCTGACACTACTTCCTTGCTCATGAACTACGGCGAGCTTGATCTCAACACCGTTTGGTTTCTGCTCATCGGCGTGCTGTTCACCGGCTACGCGATGCTCGATGGCTTCGATCTCGGCGTGGGTGCGCTCCATCTGTTCACGAAGAAGGATGAGGAACGCCGGATCATGCTCAACGCCATCGGCCCGGTCTGGGACGGCAACGAAGTCTGGCTGGTTACCGGCGGCGGGGCGTTGTTCGCGGCGTTTCCGAACGTCTATGCCACGGTGTTTTCCGGTTTCTATTTCGCGTTTGTGCTGCTGCTCGTGGCCTTGATCTTCCGCGCCGTGGCCATTGAGTTTCGCAGCAAACAGCCGATGCGCTGGTGGCGACAGATGTGGGACGTGGGCTTCGCCGGTGGCAGCATTCTGTCGAGTTTCTTGATCGGCGTGGCGATGGGCAACATCGCCTGGGGCGTGCCGCTGGATGAAAAGGGCGAGTACGCCGGCACGTTCTGGACGCTGCTCGGCCCCTATCCCATCCTGCTGGGTGTCACCACCGTTTCCCTGTTCATGATGCACGGCGCGATCTACGCCGTGATGAAGACCGAGGGCGAACTCCAGCAGAAACTGCGGGGCTGGATCAACCACACGATCATCTTCTTCATCATCTGCTACGCGACCATGACGATGGCCACGTTGATCTACGTGCCGCACATGGCGGCGCGGTTGCGGGAAAATCCGTGGCTGTTCAGCATCGCCCTGGTGAACATGCTGGCCATTGCCAACATTCCGCGCGAAGTGTCCCGGCAGCGCGACGGGCGCGCCTTCATTTCCTCCTGCGTGGCGATGATTGCCATGATGACGTTGTTCGGGCTGGAGATGTATCCGAACCTGGTGTTGAGCAATCCCGAGGCGGCCCACAGCCTGACAATCCACAACGCCGCGTCCTCGCAAAAGACGCTGGGGATCATGTTGACCATCGCCCTGATTGGCGTGCCGATTGTGCTGGCCTACACCGTGAGCATCTACTGGATCTTCCGGGGCAAGGTGAAGCTGGACAAGATGAGCTATTGAAGCGCTCGCAGACGCTGGTGCTTGCCGGGTGTCTGCGCCACCGACTAGCATCCAACAACCTTGATTTACCTGGACCACAACGCAACGACGCCCATTGCGCCAGAGGTGCTGGAGGCAATGATGCCGTACCTGACGACCGAGTGGGGCAATCCGTCCAGCAGCTACAAGTTCGGGGCAAAGCTCAAAGGAGTGATTGAAACGGCACGGGCGCAGGTGGCGGAGTTGATTGGGGCGCAGTCACGCGAGGTAATCTTCACATCGTGCGCCACAGAGAGCAACAACGCGGCGATTCAGGCGGCACTCAAGGCCAATCCTAATAAGCGACACATCATCACATCAGCAGTGGAACACTCGTCAGTGTTGAATTATTGCCGGGCGCTGGTGGGTAACCACGAGTGGACACGAGTTTACACGAAGCAATCCTCACCACGTAGCAGCGGACGTGAGTCCGCTCAAACTTCTTCGGAGGGAGATCAGAGCCGACTCACGTCGGCTGCTACAGTCGCGGAAGGAGGCTGCCGCGTCACCTATCTGCCGGTGGATCGGGACGGTTTGCTCAAGCTGGCTGATTTGGAAAATGCAATCACCGAGGACACCGCCGTCGTGTCGCTGATGTGGGCGAACAACGAGACGGGCGTGTTATTCCCCGTGAAGGAGATCGCCGAGATTTGCCGCGCGCGAGGCGTGCCTTATCACTGCGACGCGGTGCAGGCGGCGGGCAAGGTGGCGATTGACGTTCGGAAGGTGCCGGCCGATTACCTCTCGCTCACCGGCCACAAGTTTCATGCGCCCAAAGGCGTTGGCACGCTCTACGTGCGACGGAATGCGCCGTTCACACCGCTCCTTCACGGCGGGCATCAGGAGCGCGGTTTGCGCGGCGGAACGGAGTGTGTGCCCTTGATTGTCGGTATGGGCAAAGCGGCGGAACTGGCGCGCAAACATCTGCCGGAGTACGAAAAGAAAGTCCGCCCGCTGCGCGATGCGCTGGAGCAGGGAATCCTGAGCCACCCCTTAACCCCGTCCCTCTCCCCCGGCGGGGGAGAGAGTGTCCGCAGGACGGGAGAGGGGGCAGGCATCCCGAACACCGAATTGAACGGCCACCCGATCCAGCGCCTGTCCAATACCACCAACATCACCTTCCACGGCATCGAATCCGAGGCTCTGCTCATTCTGCTCGATCAAGAAGGCATCTGCGCCTCGTCTG
>WYBW01000130.1 GCA_011525685.1 Verrucomicrobiia bacterium | reverse complement strand
CTTCCAGTCTGCCGGGTCGCGGATTTCCAATCCGCAAACGCGGCGAATTCCTGGCCTGCCACGCCGTGCCTGGGCCCGCCGACTGGAAGTCGGCGATACCGCAGGTTGGGAAACCTGCGCTACGCCCGCAATGCCTGCCTGCAATAAACTGAGATGCGCCCGGGGCGCAGCCGCCACTTGCGCCGGCGCCCTGCTTTCCTACATTGAGGGCGTGAAACTGCCGCGCGAAGTGCCGGTCATGACGCTGCCCAACGCCACGTTGTTCCCGCAGGCGTTGCTGCCGCTGTACATTTTTGAGCCAAAGTACCGTCAGATGCTGGCCGATGCGCTGCACTCGCACCGCATGTTTTCGGTGGCGATGCAGCGGCCGGATCGCCAGCGCGAGACTCCTTTGGCGGTGGCCGGGTTGGGTCTGATCCGCGTCTCGGTGGGGCACAAGGACGGCACCTCGCATCT
The DNA here is from genome assembly GCA_011525685.1 of Verrucomicrobiia bacterium. Taxonomy (GTDB): domain Bacteria; phylum Verrucomicrobiota; class Verrucomicrobiia; order Limisphaerales; family JADLHS01; genus WYBW01. The sequence continues at coordinate 3,687 of WYBW01000130.1, read as the reverse complement.
GATCCTGCAAGGTCTGACGCGGGTGGAGCTGGAAGCACCGGTGCGTACGCGACCCTACCGCATCCAGCGCATCCGTCCGCTCACCACGCCGCCCTGCGACACCGTGACCGCCGACGCGTTGCTCGCCAAAGTGCGCGAGTTGCTGCGGGAGCGCCTGAAACAGGGGCTGTCAATGCCCGCGCCGTTTCTGCCGCAATCCCAGAAAAACCCTCCGCCGCCGCCGTTCTCGTCGAAGGACGTGCTGAATTACCTGGATTCGATCACCGATCCGGAACAGGCCGCGGATCAAATCACGATTGCCGTGTTGCCCAAAGCCGCCGAGCGACAAGCCATCCTGGAGGCGGTGGATGTCGAGACGCGGTTGCGGCGGCTGATCCAGTTTCTGATGCGCGACCTGGGCAGCCGCCGGAAAGGACGCCATGAGTGAGTCAAAAACTGAAAGCCAGCAGTTCGCCGGGTTGAGCCGCGAGGAAACTCATTCGCTGCTCTTCATTCAACTGGTTCTGCAACAGTCCAACATGGCCATGATGCTGTTGGGCAAGTCGCCCGACCCGCGCAGCGGCCAGACGGTGCGGGACTTGGACGCGGCGCGGATGTTCATTGACCAACTGGAGGCCCTCGAGGCCAAGACGAAGGGCAACCTCACGAAAGAGGAGGAAGGGTTGCTCAAACAGACCCTGATGACGCTGCGGCTGGCGTTTGTCGAAGCGGTGGAATCGCCGCCAGCGACCGACCAGACCGCCCCTGCTCCGCCGCCCGCCGACAAAGCGGCGCCCCCCGCCTCCGGCGGTCAACCCGCAGTTGAATCCGGCGCGGACTTGTCCTCGACGGAATCCTCAGCCAAGCGATTCTCGAAGAAGTATCCGACGTGACCGGTTCGTGGGCCGTCAAGGCTTCTTGGGTGCGCCCACGTCCACCGGGATCGGTGGCGGGGTGTTGTCCCGGGGCTTGAGTTTCTCGTCGAGGATTTCGACGTTGGACTCCTGGATCAGTTTGGGCATGTAATCCTTCAACTCCTCCTGGATGGCCCGCTGGGTGAGTTGCTCCTTCAAGTCGTCGGCCACCTTGGCAAATTCAAGGTGTTTGGCCGGAATCTTCTCGGAGAGTTTGATGATGTGGTAGCCGAACTGGGTGGTGACAATGTCGCTGATCTGATTGACACCCAGGGCGAACGCCGCCGCTTCGAAGGGCGGCACCATTCGGCCGCGCGGGAACGTGTATTCGCCGCCCTTGTCCTTCGAGCCGGGATCCTCGGAATACTGCTGCGCCAGCTTCGCGAAATCCTCCCCGGCGCGGGCCCGCTTCAGGATCTCCTCCATTTGTTTGCGCTTGGCCTGTTTCTGGGCTTCGGTCAGTTCCGCGCCCGTGGCCGGGTCGCGCGTGCCCAGCAGGATGTGGCTGGCCCGGACCATTTCGGGTTGCTCGAAGTTTGAGGGATGCTCTTCGTAAAACTTCTTCACGTCTTCGTCCGTGACGCTGGGCTTCAACTCGCGCTCCAGCACCAGCTTGACCACGGTTTGATCCACCCGCTGCTGCTCCCAGCGCTCCCGCGTGATGCCTTGCGCCAGCAGTTGGGGGGCGAGCTTCTCCTCGAAGTCCGCGTCGCTGATTTCCTGCTCGGCCTTGTACTTTTTGAAGGCCGTCTCAAATTCCTGCCGCGCCTTCGTCCGGTCCTCGGGGGTGGCCTTGCTCAAGAGCAGGCGCATGCCGATCAAATCGTTGAGGACCTGTCGCTCGAGGGTGCTCAAATACTCCGGCGGGATGCGCGAGCCGCGCGCGGTCGCCGCTGATTTCACAGCCACAAGCGCGGCGTCGAATTCACTGCGCTTGATCTCGAAGCCCTTGCCCCGGGCCAGGACCTCATCGCCGAACAATTCGGCGATCTTGTCGGCCGGTTTGGGAGCAGGAGCGGGCGCTTGCGCCAAGGCGCGGTCGGCGGACGCCGACACCGTCGCGGCGAGCATGCCGCAGCAGAAAACACGAAGGATGGATGGAATCATAAAGGTATTTCGGTTAAGACTACAATTGGACAACTCTCACGTTGCTGATGTCCGGGTCATTCTGAAGTTCGTCGAGGACGGCCGGCGGCGGCTGGCTGTCGAGGCTCAGGACGGTCAGGGCGTGACCGCCCGCCACGTCGCGGTTGAGGCTCATATTGGCAATGTTGACCTGATGCTTGCTCAAGAGGGTGCCGAGATGTCCCACAATGCCGGGCCGGTCCTTGTTCCGGAGCAGCAGCAGCGTGCCGCTGATGGGAATTTCCACCGGGGTGCTGTACAACCGCACAATCCGCGGGTTGTTCGGCGAACCGAAGAAGGTGCCGCCCGCCGAAATCACTTTCTCATCACCGTTGAATACCTGCACGTGCAGCCATTCGTTGAAGGTGACAGGTTCATTCGAACGCTTCTCCTCGACGGTCAGACCCAGGGTGGAGGCGATGCTGCGCACGTTGATGTTGTTCAAATCCTTGACTGCCGCACGGGAAAGGAAGCCCAGCACGATGGCGCGAGTGACCGGGTCAATGTTTGGCAGGTCCTGCGCCTTGCCGCCGTAGGTGATGTGAAGGCGGTCCACCTGCGGCGGGGCCAGTTGGGCCAGCAGCCGGCCCAGTTTCTCACCCAAGGTCATGTACGGCTTGACCTGTTCGTAGGTCTTGGCATCCAGGAACGGCAGGTTCACCGCGTTGCGGACCTCGCCCGTGAGCAAATACGAGGTGATGACCTCGGCCACTTCGAGGCCGCACTTTTCCTGCGCCTCCGCCGTGCTCGCGCCGAGGTGGGGCGTGAGTGTGATGCCCGGATGCTTGCGGAACGGGTGGTCGGCTGGCAGCGGCTCCACGGAAAAGACGTCCAGCGCCGCCGCCGCGACTTTTCCGGCATCCAGCGCCGCCAACAAGTCCGCCTCGACGATGATCTCACCCCGCGCGCAATTCACGACACGCACCCCGGGTTTCATTTTGGAAAAGGCGTTGGCGTTCAACATGCCGCGCGTCAGGTCGGTCACCGGCATGTGAACCGTGATGAAATCCGCGTCGTGGTACAAATCGTCAAGATCGCTGGCCAGTTCGATTCCCAGCGCGCGGGCGCGCTCCTCGGTGAGAAACGGGTCATAGCCCTTGACCTTCATGCCGAAAGCCAGTGCCCGCCGGGCCACTTCGCTGCCGATGCGACCCATGCCGAGCACCCCGAGGATCTTGCCTGCCAGTTCGACGCCCTGAAACTGTTTCCGGTCCCACCGGCCCTGCGCCATCGAGACCTGCGCCTGCGGCACCTTGCGGGCCAGCGCGAGAATCATCGCGAACGACAGTTCCGCCGTGGAAACCGTGTTGCCGCCCGGCGTGTTCATGACCACCACGCCCCGTTGCGTCGCGGCCTCCACGTCCACGTTGTCCACACCCACACCGGCGCGGCCGACCACGCGGAGTTTGGGGGCGGCTTCAAGGACCGCGCGCGTGACCTTGGTTTCGGAGCGCACGAGCATCGCGGTCACGTTGGCCACCCGCGGCAGCAGTTCGGCCTCGGACAACCGGGTGGACAGCACTTCCACCTGAAATTCCGGGCGCTGCTGCAAGAGTGAAATCCCCTTGGGCGAAATCGGGTCACAGACCAGTATCTTCATAGAACGGAACAAGGAGTTTAAGGAAGGGTATCGCCCAGGTCAAACTATCAAAACCGCGGCAAAGGCTTG
>WYBW01000129.1 GCA_011525685.1 Verrucomicrobiia bacterium | reverse complement strand
TGGAAACCGTAGCGCAGACTTCCAGTCTGCCGTATCGCGGATTTCCAATCCGCGAACGGTGCGAATATCCGGACGCGCCACGCCTCGCCAAGCCCTGCCGACTGGAAGTCGGCGAAACAGCAGGTTGGAAACCTGCGCTACAATCGCTGTGCAGCGCCAGCTTGGAAACCGTAGCGCAGACTTCCAGTCTGCCGTATCGCGGATTTCCAATCCGCGAACTTCGCGAATATCCAAACGCGCCACGCCTCGCCAAGCCCTGCCGACTAGAAGTCGGCGATACAGCAGGTTGGAAACCTGCGCTACGAGGCAGGGCCGTGCCGCATTGTTCCAAGCCACCGTCACGTGGTTGCGGGTTGGGGGTGTTGGAGATGTGGTTGCAGCGCGACCGGCCGGCCCAAGCGCGCGAGCAGCGCGATGATTGACACCACCGCGATCAGCGTCACACCCACATCAAAGCCGGTGTAAGCCCAGCGGGTCAGCGTAGCGAGCCAGTTGAACTTCACTAACACCAGCGCGCCGCACGCGCCGGTGATGACCAGCAACAACCAGAGCGCGCGGCGGAGTCCGGCGGGCGTCCCGTTGGACGTGCCGGCAGACGGTTGCTGCAACGCGAGCACCAGGCCCACAAGCAGCACGCCGATGCCGACCCAGAAGTGCGCCGCGTCGAGCGTGAACCGGCGCGCGGTCATGTATTCCGTCAGTTCGGGCGAACGGGCGACCAGAATTCCACCCACGACCAGGGCCGCAAGCGCCAGCCAGGACCAACCGACCACCGCCGATGGCGACAACACCTGGTGACGCACCGCCACGCCGCGCAGGCCGAGAATGATCAGCAGACCGCCCAGCAGCGCCAGCAGCGCGTAGAGGACCGGCTTCAGTGTTTGTTCGCGGAACGCCCCCAGCCAGACTGAGGCCGACGAGTATCCCAGAACCTTCGAGTTCGCTGTCCAGCGCGGCCCGCCGTCCTCGGGTGAAAAGGCTGTCAGCAGAACTGCGCGATCAAAGAATTCCGACTTCGACGAGTGGCAGTCCGTGCAGCCACCCGAGCCGAGCGCGGCCCGGGCCGGCGCGATGTCGTGATTGTATTTATGCACGTTGGCGTAGGGCGACGCTTCCCATTCGGCCTTGTCCATGATGCGATATTCTTTTCCCGAGGAATACACCCGGTCGCTGGAAACCCATACCACCCGCTTGCCCTCCAGATCGTATTTGAGCGAGGTCAGGTGTCGCGTCACGGCGGCGATGAGCGCGTCCACTTCCTCGGGGCGATTGATCTCCAGCGCACCGTCGCCGTCGTCGTCCTTGATCATTGCCAGTTCGGCGTGTTGGTTCGTGTCCGCGAAGTGCGCTTTCCACATCGCTACGATGTCCGGCGGACGCGGCTGCATGAGGCCGGGCTTGCCGGGCGTTTCGATGCCCGGCCAGGTCGAGTGGATGCGGTTCACGGGATAGATTTTCCCTTTGTAATCAGCCAGCACGGGCCGGAAGGTCTCGGTGGGTTTGTCGTCGTAACCCATGACCTTGAGGATGCCGTAGTGATTGCGGTAAGCGCCGTCCACGCCGTAGAAGGTCCAGAGTTCCTTCATGCCGGGATCAATCCATGCGTCGCGATTGAACACGTCGCTGGCCTGCACCTGGATGGGCATCACCTGCTTTGTGGGCGTGTGGCAGGTCTGGCAGGCGATGGTTTCCAGATGGAGCGGCGGCAGCCACGGATGCGTGGCGATGGGCGCGCCGAACTGACCGCTGCTGTGGCAACTCGTGCAATTCCGCACGGTGTTGTCCAAATCATCGCGCACGCGACCGCCGGGATCGTCGCCCTTGCTGAATTGATGTACCTCGCGCCCGTTGATGCGCGGGTCGTCGGCGTTGCCGCCGGCGGGATGGCAATCCACGCAGCGCATTCCGGCGCGCAGATGAACATCCGTGCGGGTGCGATAGTCCGCGCCGCGCTTTTTCCAGCCAGGTTGCGCGTGGCAGTTGAGGCAGGTTTCGTTTCGAGGTTGAGTCACGACGCGCACCTTGACGTTGCCACTGGCATCGAACTGTTTCAGGTCGTAAGCGACCTGCGGCGTTTGATTGCTGGCGACGATGCCGCTGACTTTGCCGAAGCCCGCGCCTTCCGTGGCCGCCCAGCGGAAGTTCAGTTTCTTGAGATGGTCGTTGCGCTTGTTGAGGTCGTATTCGGGCAGATGGCAGATAAGACAGTCAGCCTCGATGACGCCGGAATCGGACCAGCGGGTTTTGAAGTAATCACCATCAAAGCGATTGTCGCCGCCGGGCGTCAGGCCGCTCGCTGGATCGCGCATCCATTCGTCGTAGCGTTTGCCGTCGCGATCAAACTCCAGTGGTCCGCCGCCGGGATGACAATTGCCACAACCCGCCGTGATGAACGTGGCCGAGGTCATGTCAATGGTGACGGGCGAGTTGTTGCTCTTGGGCGCGAGATAGCGATAGAGCGGCGCGGGCGAACACCACGTGCCACCGTAGTTGCCGGGCGAGGACACCCATTGAAAGCGCGCCGCCATGTCCGCAGGCACGGCTTCGCCCTTGCCCTGCTGAAAGTGGTAACCCTCGGTGATCTTGTTGTAATCGTGACAGCCGACTGCGCCGCAAGTTTGTCGCGGCGAATAAGGCGCGTTGGCATTGATGCCCTTGACCGGGTCAATCACATTGCCCAGTTCATCCTTTAACTGGTAGGGCGGACAGATGCGCACGGGACGCTTGCCCGTGTCGTTGGCTTCCGCCGTGGCTGACCCACCAGAAACCAAGACGCAGCCAAGCAGGACAGCTCCGAACACGAAGATCGAACGGAGCGGGCTGCGGCCTCGTAGCGCAGACTTCCAGTCTGCCGTATCGCGGATTTCCAATCCGCGAACGGTGCGAATACCCGGACTCGCCACGCCTCGCCACGCGTTGCCGACTGGAAGTCGGCGATCGGCTCGCTCGCGCCCGCTCGCTCGGCCCTGCGGGCCTTGCCGTCGCTTTGCTCCGGCAATCCCTTGTGACGCTTCCCAAGCGGCACAAGTCAGCAGGTTGGAAACCTGCGCTACGCAGCGTGATCGTATCGGTTTGCAGCGAAGATACGACCGGTCAGCGCAAGCAGTAGGAGGGTTGCCATTGCGGCGAGCATCATTGTTCGTTCTCATGGTTTGCCTCGGTTTGACAGGTGGTGCTTGTTTGCAAGGGCGTTCCAAGTTCAATTCTTTGCCGTCGCCGGACTGCGAATCTCCACGCCCAGTTCCTTCCATTTGTTGAGCATGTCGTCTTTACCATAGAAGCCTTCGTGCCGGAACAATTCCTTGCCCTCGGCATCAAAGTAGATTTGCGTGGGAATGGCACGGATGCCGTATTCCCTGGCTGGCGCGGAATCTTTCCACACGTCAATGAACTCCGTTACAAACTGATCCGCGTAGTCCCGCTTAAACTCGGCGAGAATCGGGGCCATCATTTTGCACGGAATGCATTTGTCAGCACCGAGATCAATAAGCTTGGGCAGCCTGGCAGGCGCGGGTGCGGGTGCGGGCGCAGCCGACTCGACCGCTGCTGCCGCAACGGCGGAGGGGGTGGCTGCCGGAGTCTGAGCTTCAGTGGACGACCTGGTTTGCTTGAGCGCCACGGCGGCCACGGCGGCAATCGCCACAGCGGCGATGATCAGGATTTTGACGGGTGTTCTCATAAGAGTTGATGGCTATCGGTTGTTGAATTGGACTGGGGATGGTTGGCAGTCGTAGCGCAGGTTTCCAACCTGCCGTGTCGCCGACTTCCAGTCGGCTGGGCGTTGGTTGTCTCAGAGCATAGGAGCAGTTGCGGCGGCAGCGGGTTGGAAACCCGCGATACAGCAGACTGGAAGTCTGCGCTACGATGAAACGCAGCAGTCACGGTTTGACTTTTTGGTAAAGCGCAGGCAGCCGCGTGCGATACATCTCGGTTACTTGCGATTCCATTTCGGCCAGCGGTTTCACGGGGATGAGGTCCATCACTTCCTCCGGAGTCAGGCCGGACTCGAACAGCGTCCGCATGGCGCCGCACACGGTGCGCCGCAGCGCCCAACCGATGTCCGCGTCGCTCAATCCAAATCCGGCCGTCACTTCCCGCAACGCCTGCAATTGAAACCACAGGTACGTCGGCCCCATGCCCGTGAGCAGCGCGTAACCTTCCAGCTTCGCTTCGGCCACCTCCGGACATTCCCCAAGTGGTGAGAGCAGGTCGGTGAGTTCAGTTTTGTCCGCCGCCGTCAATGCCGGGCCGAACGCCATCGGATTGAAGCCCCAGTTCACCAGGGACGGCGCGTTGGGAATCACACGCGCCAGCCGACCGAATCCGCCCAACAGTTCGGTCAGCTTCGCCACGCTAAACTTCGGCGCCAGTGATACGACGATTGCATCCGGCTTGAGCGCTCCCTTGATGCTGGCGCAAACCTCGGCCATGACCGGCGGATGCACGGCCAGAAAGACGATGTCCTGTCCGGCGGCCGCAGTGCTGGTGGAAGTCGTTTCCACGCTGGGCCAGTGAGCCTTGATCTTGGCCAGCGCGTCGGTGTTGCAGTCGCTCACCACGATTCGGGCGGGCAGCTTCTGCGCACGTTGCCAGCCTTCGAGGAAGATGCGGGTGATGCGCCCGCCTCCAATAAATCCGATGGCCTTGTGGTGCATGGCTGCTCCTTTCCCCAGTTACTTCGCCGCCTTTTCCGCCTCCGCCGCCTGGCTCAGGAGCGTCTTGAGTTCCGCCACGCTAGGGACTTTGCCCGTAACTTTGACGGTGCCGTTGATCGCCAGTGCCGGCGTCATCATCACGCCGAGAGCCATGATTTGCTTGAGATCGGTGACCTTGTTGATCTCGGCCTGCACGCCGAGTTCCTTGACGGCTTGTTCCGTGAATTGCGCGAGGGTTTTGCACTTCGTGCAGCCCGGTCCGATAACGAGTAGTTGCATATCTCTGTCCTTGGTTGGTTGGTTAAAACAAAGCTCCGTAAATCATGCCGCTGATCGTGGCCATCACGATGACGAGCGCGACGAACACCACCGTCTTTTTCGTGCCCATGATGCCGCGCAACACCAGCATGTTGGGCAGCGACAACGCCGGGCCCGCGAGCAGCAGCGCCAGCGCCGGGCCTTTGCCCATGCCGCTGCCGATCAAGCCCTGGAGAATCGGCACTTCCGTCAACGTGGCGAAATACATGAAAGCGCCGACGAACGACGCGAAGAAGTTTGCCCACAGCGAATTGCCGCCCACCAGATTCGTCACCCAGGCGTTGGGAATGAGTCCTTCGTGCCCCGGCCGGCCCAGCAAGAATCCGGCTACCAGCACGCCGATCAGCAGTAGCGGCAGAATTTGCTTCGCAAACGTCCAGGTAGCCGAGAACCATTCGCCCGATTCGCCCTCGCTGGTGCTGGTGATCACGGACAAACCAAGCGCGCCCACGACGAAGGCAATCACGGGTTCTTGCGGGAATGCAAACGCCAGCGCAACGGTGGGCGCGGCGATCAGCGCCACTTTCCACCATGCCAGCCCAATCCACTTCACCAGCATGATTCCCAACGCCACGCTGAACGCCGCCGTGATCGGCCATTTCCAGGTCCACACCGCATGCCAGAAGCCGCCATCGCCATCGGGCTTGCCCCAGTTGGCGAACACCAGAATCCCGATCATCGCTGCGAAATAAAGCACCGTCTGCCAAAGCGGCCGTTTCACCTCCGGCTCGGGCAACTGCGCTGCTGCATCCGCCTTCTCCTGTTCCTCCTTGCGAAAGATGAAGTGCATCGCAAGTCCAATCACGATGCTGAACACCACCGCCCCAACCGCACGGGCGATGCCCAGTTCCAAGCCGAGAATCCGCGCCGTCAGAATGATGGCCAGCACGTTGATCGCCGGGCCGGAATACAGAAACGCCGTCGCCGGCCCGAGTCCCGCGCCCATCCGCCAGATGCCGGCGAACAACGGCAGCACGGTGCAGGAACACACCGCGAGAATCGTCCCGGACACCGACGCGACACCGTAAGCCAGCGCCTTGTGCGCCTTTGGCCCGAGATATTTCATTACCGACGTCTGGCTTACGAACACGCCAATTGCCCCGGCGATGAAGAACGCCGGGATGAGGCAGAGAATGACATGCTCCTGCGCATACCACTTCACGAGTTCAAACGCCTCGGTCACGGCGTTGTCAAACCGTGCCGCACCGACCGGCAAAAAGAAACAGGCCAGGAACACTACCATGATCGCGGCCAGCGGTTTCCATTCAATGCGCCAGTCTGTTGTCATTTCGCCAATTCGCTAAATGTCCGGTTAAAAAAAGATCAGCATCAGGCAGCCCGCCGAACCAGCGCGCTGCTTTCCTCGCTCGCCACCGCCGCCACGCATTGGAAGAAGTTCATCACACAGGGCGTCTTGAGCCGGTAAAACACCTGAACCCCGCGCTTTTCATCCTCCAGGATGCCGGCGTGCTTGAGCTGGCTCAGATGGCGGGACACCGTGGGCATCTCGACACCAATCATCTCGGTGAGGTCATTGACGCAGCGCTCGCCTCGGGAGAGTTCGTCCACGATGAAGAGGCGGGTGGGATGCGCAAGGGCCTTGAGAATCGCGGCCTGAACTTTGTAGCGCGAGAGAGTTGCAGCAGTCATAATCACTGCTTGCACACTTAGCCAACTGGCTAACTATTACCAACCGCGCATTGGCAATCTTTTATCGGATATTGCTCCCTTGCTTTGAGCAAAGACCAGCTTCATGGCCTGAGGCGAGCTTGCCGAAGCAGGCGGAACGACTTTCGGTGAGCAGCCCGTTTGGAGTGAGTGCTTTGCGGGACTCAAACGCGACGGTCAGATTTCCCGCACGACAATGCGCGATCCTTCGACCGACACCACCTTGACCTGGGCGCCGCGCTCGATCATGCCGCCTTCCGTGACCACGTCCAGCCGCTGGCCGTTGATGCGCGCCACGCCCGAAGGCCGCAGGCGTGTCAGTGCTTCGCCGGTGGCGTTCAGCAACTCCGGCTTCTCCACACCCAATTCTCCGACGGCGCCGCGGGAGATAAACTTCCGGGCCATGCGACTCTCGGGAAAAAACTTGAGCCAGCACCAGGTCCCGACCGCCAATCCCACCAGGACGCCGACCAGGATCAAACCGCCGGTCTGGTAGCCAAAATCGCGGTAGCCGAAATACACCGCTGCCATCAAACATATCAAACCGATGATGCCGGCCACCAATCCGGGCAGCAATGTCTCGAGGAACAGCAAAAGGGCGCCCAGAATCAACAGCGTGATGATGATCGCCATAGTTCAACCAGAGGACACTCGGCCCGCTTATGATTCCAAGCCCTTGGGAGGACCGAAAACCAGTGAAGCCACAAACGCCTCGCGCGCATTGCCCGGATCGCGCCAATACTCCGCTCGCCGGCCCGCGAGCAGTCGCCGCTGCGCACCGGAGGTCGTCGTCCCCGCCTTGCCACCCGGCTGAAGGCGTTGGGCAAATCGGCGCGCCGCCTGGCGTTGGGCCTCGCTGGGCGACCGGACGGCACCGCGACTGACCGCAGTCGCAGCCGTCGCGGGCACGGGCGGTGGTCTGGGAGCAGATCGCTGCACGGGTGACGGAGGAGGAACGAATGTGGCCGGTTGGGCCGTGCGCCCTTCGGGACTTTCCTCACCCCAAGCGGGCTCAAACACCTCCGCATCCGACCACGACGGCTCGGCGGATCGAGGAAGCGGCGGCGGCGACGGGACCACAGGCGGCTGTTTTGGAGGAACCTCTTCACCCAACAAACGACGCAAGGCCGCCTCAAAGTCCGGCTGCCCTTCAGTCTGCCCTGGCCGGGTCGGTGGCCCGCCTGACGACTGATCCCCGCCTTCCTTCTCCTGCCGCCGCTTCATCAGCCAGTTGGACAAAACGCCCAAGATGATGAACAGCGCCAGCAGCCAGGGGCTGTCGAAAATGCTGGCGGCGATCAGTAAGTTCATGGCAACCAAATCCAGAGGTTACCTCTTGGCCGATTCCGCGCCGGAGGGACTCGCCTGTGCTCCCTCACCAGCGATGTTTTCGCGCATGGTCGTGTCCGCCTGCACATTCCGAATGCGGTAATAGTCCATGATGCCCAAATGACCCTTCTCAAACGCGCCGGCAATCGCGATGGGGATCCGCGCCTCCGCCTCGACCACCCGCGCCCGCATCTCGGAAACCCGCGCGATCATCTCCTGCTCGGTCGCGACGGCGGCAGCGCGACGAACCTCCGCCTGCGCCTGGGCGATCAACTTGTTCGCCTCGGCCTGCTCGGCCTGCAATTTCGCGCCGACATTCTCGCCCACATCCACGTCGGCAATGTCAATGGACAGGATTTCGAACGCCGTGTTGCTGTCCAGGGCCTTGTCCAACACCGTCTTGGAGATGCGATCCGGGTTTTCCAAAACCTCCTTGTAAGTTTCGGCCGAACCAATGGTGGAGACGATGCCTTCTCCCACCCGCGCAATGATGGTTTCCTCGGTCGCACCGCCAACGAAACGGTCCAGGTTCGTGCGCACCGTCACGCGCGCCTTGGCCCGGATGACGATGCCGTCCTTGGCTACCGCGTCAATGGTGCTTTTACCGGAGTTCTGGGCCGGGCAGTCAATCACCTTGGGGTTGACCGAAGTTTTGACGGCCTCGAGCACGGTCTTGCCGGTGCCTTTCGTGGCCAGATCAATGGCGCAGGCGCGGTCGAAGGGCAGGTTGATGGAGGCTTTCTTGGCCGCAATCAGGGCCAGCACCACCATCTGCACGTTGCCGCCGGCCAGATAATGCGTGGACAAATCATCAATCGTGAGTGGCAGGCCGGACTTGACGGCGGTGATGCGCGCGTCCACCACCAACCCTACCGGCACGCCCCGCAGGCGCAGCGCGATCAGTTCGGTGAAGGTGACCTTCGCGCCGGAGAACAGGGCGCGAATGTAGATCACGCCGAAGTTGATCACGAGGATGGCGATGACCAGCAGTACGACGGCACCAATGCCGTAAAGCACCACGTCAAAGTTGCCGGGCAACAGTCCGAATTGAATGAGATTCAGCTTCATGGGCGCATGATGGCCCCGGGCTTGACGGCGAAACAAGCATATACGGCGGCACTTCAACACTTCCCGCCACGGGCGGAGAGGCGGCTTACCAGCCGCCCTTCCTGCATCCCGCCCCGCCCCGCAGCCCTCTGTGGGCAGACGCGGTTGCGGCAAAGTGAGCTGGACCGCGCGCGCGGCTCGGGGCGGGTTTCGGCGTTGTGAACCGCGAATCCTCACGCTAACTTGCGGCATGAATTTGAAGCGCGTGCTTGCCCTCCTGGCCATGGGGGCGTTGTCGGCCGCTCCGGCAGCCGAACTGGGTGAAGCAAAACCCGACCTGCTCGCGTCCAGGCCGGCGACGGTTTACATCGTGCCCATCCGCGAAAACATCATGCCGCCCCTGGTTTATGTCGTCCGCCGCGGCGTCAAGGAGGCGATGGAGGCCAAGGCCGATGCGATCATCTTCGACATGAACACCGACGGTGGCCGCGTGGACGTGACCGAGGACATCATCGAAATCATCAGCCGGTTCAAAGGTCAGACGGTCACCTACGTCAACGACCGCGCGTTCTCCGCCGGGGCGTTCATCTCGGTGGCGACCCAGAAGATTTACATGGCCCCGCAAAGTGTCATTGGCGCGGCGGCTCCCATCGCGATTTCGCCCGGCGGAACGGGGGTGGAGCGATTGCCGGATACCTACGAGGCAAAAATGACCTCCGCCATCCGGGCGTTGGTGCGAGCCCAGGCCGAGAAGAACGGTCACAACGTCGAGGTCATCGAGGCCATGATTGACAAGACCAAGGAGTTGATCATCGAGGGGGAGGTGCTCAACAAGGAAGGCAACATTCTCACGCTTACGGACCGCCAGGCCGCCAAGGAATACGGTGACCCGCCCAAACCCCTGCTTTCTTCCGGCACGGTGGAATCGCTCGACGCGCTGTTGGAATTGCTTGGTTACGCCGGCGCGCGCCGCGTGGAAATCCAGCCCACCGGCGCGGAGAAGCTCGGCACCTGGATCAACACCATTTCGCCCATCCTGCTGATCATCGGCATCATCGGGTTGTACATCGAATTCAAGACGCCCGGATTCGGCCTGCCGGGCATCATCGGCATCCTGGCTTTTGGACTCTACTTCCTGGGTGGCTACGTGGCGGGCTTGTCCGCCGCCGGCTGGGTGATTGTTTTCATCCTGGGCCTGATCCTGGTGCTGGTGGAGTTGCTTGTGTTTCCCGGTACTTACATCGCCGGCATCAGCGGCGCCGTGCTGATGCTCGTGGCCCTGGTCATGGGGATGGTGGACATGTATCCCGGCTCGCCCACGCTGCCCACGTTTCCGCAGTTGCAGTTGCCTTTGCGCGACATGGGTCTGGCTGTGGGCGTCTCCTTCGTGCTGGCGCTCGTGCTGGCGCGATTCTTTCCCCAAACGCCGTTGTATCATCGCTTGGTTTCCGAAACCGCCAGCGGCGTCAGTTCGGTGGCCGCGCTCGAAGCGCGTCAGCAAGAACGGCTGGGCCGAATCGGAGTGGCCGTCTCCCAACTATATCCCGGCGGCAAGGCCCGGTTCGGTGACGAACTGCTGGACGTGGTCACACGCGGGGAACTGGTCGAGAAAGGCCGCTTCGTGAAAATCATCGGCCACAGCGGTCCCAATGCCGTGGTGGAAGCCACTGATTGACGCCACGTTTGTCGGGCGGGCACAACTCCGCCCTCACGCCTCCGGCGAAGGCTCGCGCTCCGGCTTGCCGTCACCGCCCAGGTAATTGCAGATCCGCCAGGTGTGATACCCCACCCGATCCAACCACCGCATGGCATCGAGCAATTCCAGAGCGTGCGCGGGGTCGCCCCGGCCGCCCGCTGTTTCTCGAAGCACCTCCGGCCTCTCCTGTCGCCGCAGCTCCGCCAACTCGGCTGCCAGCCGCTCCACCTGCGCCAGCCAGTCCGCCACCGCTCCGTCATGCAATCCCCTCGCGCCCAGCTCCAGGACGCTCCGGCACTGCGCGGCCATCGGTCGCACTCGTTCCTCGTTCAACACGCGCTGAACCACCGACTGACTCTGCAGATGCGCCCAGAGCCGCGTGAGATGGTCAATGGCATGTAATTGCGCCACCCGCGACTGCGACGGCGGCTCGTCTTCGCTCACGGGCGGTATCTGCGCAAAGAATTCCTGCGTCCGCTCCAGCGCCTGTTGAATCCGCGCCTGCCGGATGTCCTCCTGTCCTCCCGCTTCCCCCGAAGTGATCGCACGGGCCGCGGTGAACACCTCCGCCGTGATCTCGCAAAGCACACGCCGCGTGGCTTCCAGCGCCACCGCCGGAGCATGTAACAACGTCGGATCGAGGTGTTGTGTCAACGCCGGCCCTTTGTCCGGCAACCGCCGCTCGATCCATTCGGCGAAGCCGTGGGCAAACGGCAGAAAGATGGCCACACCAACGGCAATGAACGCCGTGTGGAACGCCGCCAGACTCGTTGCGCCGGCATCCAGACCCGCGTGCTGCTGCGCCCAATTGATCCCCCACAAAAAAACCGGCAGCAGCACCACGGCGATCAATCCCGTGGCCAGATTAAAGAGCACATGCGCCAGCGCCGTACGTTTCGCCGGCACACTGCCGCCAATGGCTGCCAGCGCGCCCGTCACGGTTGTCCCAATGGCCGCGCCAATCACCAGCGACGCCGCCTGCTCGAAGTTGATGGCATTGGCGTGCAGCGCGGTCAACGTCGTCGCCACCGCCGCGCTCGACGATTGCATGATCACCGTCATCACGATGCCGATGACCATCGCCAGGAGATGCCCCCACAGTCCGCCGGCGGGCAGTTTTGCCAGATTGAACACCCCGGCAAGCCCCTGCATCCCGGCTTGCAAGGTTTCGATGCCGATGAAGATCAGGCCAAAACCGGCCAGCGCCAGACCCAACGACCTGGCCCGACCGCGGCCCAGCAACCGCAGGAATGCGCCCACCCCCACCAACGGCAGCGCATAGTATCCGAGACTGACTTTCAAACCCAGCACCGCCACGATCCAGCCCGTGCCCGTCGTCCCGAGGCTCGCACCCATGACGACGCCCACCGCCTGCGGAAACGTGAGCAGACCCGCGCTCACAAAGCCAATCACTGTCACCGTCGTGGCGCTGGAGGATTGCACCATCGCGGTGACCAGCGCGCCCGAGCCGAACGCCTTGAGCGGCGTGCCCGTGAACCTTACCAGCGCCCGCCGCAAGGCTTCGCCTGCTAACGCCTTCAAGCCATCCGTCAGCAGCACCATGCCCATGAGGAACAGGCCGATACCACCGACCAGTCTGAAAATCATCGCCGTCATGCTTCCGCCCGCCGCCGCTTCACCTCGTCGGCGGACAGACCGGCTTTGAAGTCCGCCTCCAACTTGCGCAGGACCTCGTCGGTTTCCAGTTGATGCCAGATGGCTGACTCCAATTGCTTCATTCCCAAACTCCGCCTTTGTTTTGCCCGGTAAATGCCATCAACGCAAGGAAACCCGGCAACGGGACCAACGCTTACCGGGGGCTGGGAGCGCGGACTCGGCGGTCCGCGCTCCCTGGGTTGCAGCCTTGTAGTGCCAGGTCGGGTGGTGGTGGTCGGGCTGCGACCACCCGGCCCGCATCCAACGGCTCGCTTGAGAAGACGACGTCTCCTTGCCGACCTGCTCAATGGCATAAGAACCCCAAAGGCGTAACGCCGGTCTTCCAACCGGCGCGGACCTGTTTCGGCTCACGCGCCGACTGGAAAGCCGGCGTTACCGACAGTCGGTTCAGCGGGAGGATTCCTTGCGCCGCTCCACGCGGCGCTACTGCTCGCAGCGCGAGCAGTTCTACCACGCGCTGTTCCTGGCCAAGGCCAGCCGGCTTCACTGGCCGTGGAGGCGCTGCAACCAATCCAGCCCGCGCCCGGCGGGCCGCCTGGAGCGGATTTGAGGTTTGACGCGCGGGAAACGTCTGGCCTACGGTCTCGCCGCGAGAAGAGTTGTGTCGCGAGTTCTCCCGAGGGTGTTTCGATCTCATGATTACAGAATTACCGAGTGACCACCAACCGTCAGGAGGGACCGGGCTCGGTGAGCGGAAACACAAGAAATGACAAATCAGCGTCATGCCCAACCCATGAGATTTGATCATCGCCTCAGGCTTTTGCTCCTGGCCGTCGTCTTCGCGGTCGAAGTCGCATTTGCCCAGAATGCGGAGACCCTGGCGAAGCTCAAGCGGACGGTGGAGCAGGCGTTTCCGGCGTTGCTGACGCCGGGGTTGTCGGTGGCGGTGGCCGTGGATCGTGAGGTTGTCTGGACCGGCGGATTTGGCTTTGCCGATCTCGAGAACCAGAAGCCGGCCGGCAGCCGGACGGTTTACCGTTACGCCTCCATTTCCAAGCCCATCGCCGCCACCGCCGTGATGCAACTGGCCGAGCGGAGAAAGGTGGTCCTGGATGCCCCGATTCAACGCTACGTTCCCACATTTCCCGAGAAGCCCGAGGGCGAAATCACGTTGCGCCATTTGATGACGCACACTTCAGGCATCCGCCATTACCGCGGATTGGAAATGTTGAGCAATCAACGTTACGAAACCGTGGAGGCGGCTCTGGGGATTTTCAAAGACGACGCGCTGGAATTCGTCCCGGGCGCGAAGTACCAGTATTCCTCCTACGGCTACAACATCCTGGCGGCGGTTGTCGAAGCGAAGTCCGGCCAATCGTTTCGTGACTATCTCAAGAAGAATGTGTTCGGCCCGGCAGGCATGACGGCCGCGGACTTGGAGTTGCTCGAGGAGGCCGTCGAGGAACGCGCCCGGCAGTACGTGCGCAGAGGTGACAGTTTCGTTGTTGCGCCCACCGTTGATCTGAGTTGCAAGTGGGCTGGAGGCGGCATGGCGGGGACGGCGGAGGATTTGGTGCGGTTTTGCCTCGCCTTGCAGCAAGGAAAACTGTTGCGCGCCAAGACCACGGCGCGGATGTATGAACCGGGCGTGCTGGCCGACGGCACGCGCACGGATTACGGGCTGGGCTGGCGATTGCGCAGAGACAAAGCGGAGAGGCTGTGGGTCGGCCATAGCGGTGGTGCGACCGGCGGGACGACCTATTTCCTGCATCAGCCGGAGGAAAGACTGGCCGTGGCGCTGCTGGCAAACGCTCAGGGCGTCAAGGGGCTGGAGGCGTTGGCGATGCGCGTGGGAGAAATCCTAGCCATGTCCAACGAGCAACCTCTTCCCGGGCGGGGCGGGCGGGGTTCTCGCAGCGCGAGAACTGCCCCCATCACGGGCTATTTATCTGTCGAATCCGCTCCAATTGAAATCAGTCTCCAGATTCTCAAACAAAGCTTTGACGCGCGCGCGCCGGTTGACTAGCTATGTCGAATCTCTGAAACAGGGATGAAACCGAAACCAAGAATATGAGCACAACAGGTAACGCATCAAAAAACGTCCTCAACTCGGATGTCGAGATCCATGGCAATCTCAAGTTCGCCGGGGAATTGACGTTCGAGGGCAAACTGGAGGGCGAAGTCCAGACGGATGGGTTGTTGAACCTCGGGGACACGGCCGTCATTACCGGCAACATCAACGCCCAATCGGTCGTCGTGCGTGGGAGAATCAACGGCAACATCACGGCCAAGGAGAAGATCGAGATCAAGGCCAAGGCCGAGCTGTTTGGCGACATCCGCGCGACCAAACTGGTCGTTGAAGAAGGGGTGACGTTTGTGGGCAAGACGGAAGTCAACCCGAACAAGGTCACGCCGACTCCGCCGCCGGTCCGCGCGGGTGAGGGCGTCAAGGCTCCCGAGCCGGTCAGGCCCCAGGGCCGCTGAATCCACGATCCCTTCCTCGATCCAGAAGGCGAGCTGGGCCGGGCGTGTCCTGACTCTCCTCCTGGCGCGAGCGGGCGCGGAAACTTGCCGGGCCTCTCACGACCGAACCGATGCCGCCAAGCCAGCAGGACCAGGTGGTGGTTTGCCCGAAGTGCGGCCACCAGCAGCGCGAGCCTCGCGGGGTGATTTCCACCATCTGCAAGAAATGCCGCCAACACATTGGAACAGATGAAATTCGCAAACCGGCGCGCAAACGATCCGAACGACTGGCGGAACCTTTACCCGGACTGAAGCGCGTCACCTGTTTCGATTGCGGCACGGAACTCGAAGTGTCATCCAGCGCGGAATCCACGATATGCAAACGTTGCAGCCGCTACCAGGAC
The DNA here is from genome assembly GCA_011525685.1 of Verrucomicrobiia bacterium. GTDB lineage: Bacteria > Verrucomicrobiota > Verrucomicrobiia > Limisphaerales > JADLHS01 > WYBW01. The sequence continues at coordinate 47,058 of WYBW01000129.1, read as the reverse complement.
CTGAAGGATTATCGCATCACGAGCGCCGTTTCCAAAAACTTCAAGACCCGCGGCGCGTTTGTGGTTGAACCCAAGGGCTACGTGTTCAACACCGAAGCCATCGTCGGCGAGGCAGTGCTCAAGGGTCGTTTCCTGGGCAGGTTGGTGACGGAGCGTTCGCTGACGATCTACTCGACCGCGGAGATCAAAGGGAGTTTCAAGGCCGGCCGACTGGTGATCCCCGAGACGAACCACTTTCACTGGGTTGAACCGCTCGATGTTGGCTCGGCGGAAATCGGTGGGGAACTTGTGGCCAATCTCCGTGCGACCGGCACGGTCGTGCTCAAGTCCAGCGCGCGGATGTTTGGCGATGTGGACACGCAGCATCTGGTCGTCGAGGCCGGCGCGGTCATCGTCGGCAACCTGCGGGTTGGCCGCACGAGTGGATCCGGGTTGCCAAACAATCCTTGTTGATTGGGCGCACTTCGGTTTCCCTGACGCGGTGTCATCTGTGCAATCAAGTTCAACCCGGGCACTGCTGGCGGCGAGCCTGGCGGTGGTAATCGGAACTTTCCGCACCGTCGCAGCCGACCAGCCGCAATGGGGCCACGCCTGGACGCGCAACATGGTTTCGACTGAGAAGGGCTTGCCCGATTCGTTCGACCCGAAAACCGGCCGCAACCTCAAGTGGACCGCCAAGCTTGGCACGGAGACCCACTCCACACCCATCATCGCCGGTGGCCGGGTTTACATCGGCACGAACAACGGCGAGCCACGCGATCCGAAACATCAGGGGGATCGTGGCGTGTTGATGTGTTTCGACGAACAGACGGGGAACTTCCTCTGGCAGTTGGTGGTGCCGAAGCGGGAGGAAGACCCTTATTTCGACTGGCCCAGGAGCGGCATTTCCTCGACCGCGACCGTCGAGGGCGACCGCGTTTACCTGGTGAGCAATCGCGGAGAAGTGCTTTGCCTGGACACCCGCGGCATGGCGGATGGGAACGACGGTCCGTTCCTGGACGAGGGCGCACGCATGACCGTGGCTCCCGGTTCCGGCGCGCCGCCACGACCAGTCCCGGGCGCGGAGATCAACCCGTTGCCACTCGCCCCGCCACCGGGCGCGGAACTCCTGAAGCCGGGACCGACCGATGCCGACATCCTCTGGGTGTTTGATCTCGTCACCGGCGCGGGCACCTGGCCGCACGACGCCGCGCACAGTTCCATCTTGATCCACGGCGACCACCTCTATTTGAACTCTTGCACCGGCGTGGACAACACGCACAAGCGCATCCGCAAACCGGACGCCCCAAGTCTGGTCGTGCTCGACAAGCGCACGGGCCGCCTGCTCGCACGGGACGATGAACGCATTGCGCCAAACATTTTTCATTGCACCTGGTCGTCACCCTCGCTCGCGACGGTGAATGGTCGGCCGCTGATCTTCTTTGCCGCGGGCAACGGCGTGGTTTACGCCTTCGACACGTTGCGCACCAATCCACCTCCCGGCGAAGTGCTCAAGTTGAGCAAAGTCTTTGAATTCGATTTCGATCCGACCGCGCCCAAGGAGAACGTCCATCGCTACAACAGCAACCGGCGGGAAGGTCCGAGCAACATCTACGGCATGCCCGTCTTCCATGAGGGCCGGCTCTACGTGGCCGGCGGCGGCGACCTTTGGTGGGGCAAGAATGAAGCCTGGCTCAAGTGCATTGATGCGACTGCCCTCGCCCGCCCTGGCGCTCACCCTCTCGCATCGGAAGGTAGTGTCGCTGGGGCGGAAGGCTTGCTCTGGTCGTACCCCCTCGAAAAGCACGTCATGTCCACGGCGGCGGTGTACGAGGGAATGGTGTTCATGGCCGATTGCGGACGCACATTTCATTGTGTCGAGGCCAGGACGGGCCAACGGCTTTGGACGCATGAAATCAAAGGCGAAGTCTGGGCGTCACCCTACGTGGCCGATGGCAAGGTTTACCTTGGCACACGCGGCGGAGCGTTTTACGTGTTCGCCGCGCGCCGGGAGAAGAAGGTGCTCGCGGAATTGGAACTGGTTTCCCCAATCAGCGGCACAGCCACCGCCGCCAACGGCGTCCTCTACGTCGCCACGATGAGTCATCTCTACGCGGTTCAGGAGCGGTGATTCAATCCACGAACATCACTTCGTTCGAGACCAGCAGCACCTGGGCGTATTTTTCCAGCGGCGAGAGTTTCGCGTCGGTGGCCGGCTGGGCGGCGAGAAACTGCTCCGCCATTCGGACCTCATCGTGTTCCGGCGGACGTTGCGCAATAAGTTCATACATCGCCAGAATTTTTCCGGCGGAATCTTCCCTGCCTTTGACTTCTTCGCGTTGGACCAGCGCGCGCGCCTGTTCGATCACAAAGGGACTGTTCAACATGAACAGCGCCTGTTGCGGCACCGTCGTGGCGAAGCGGCCCTGATTGCTTACGTCGGGATTGGCGAAGTCGAACGTGCGAAACATGCCGGGCAGATTTTGCCGGTCAATCAAGCCATACACCGTGCGGCGGGTGGCGAATGGTTCGGTGACGATGTCCACGGGCACGCCGCCGGATTGGAGATCGAGCTTGCCGGAAACCGCGAGCAAGGTGTCGCGCATGGCCTCAAAGTCGAGGCGGCGGCGGTTCATGCGGCTGAAATAGCGGTTGTCCGGGTCGGCTTCGAGGGTCTTCGCGTTGACCTCGCTGCTCTGCTGGTAGGTTGCCGAGAGCAGAATCAACCGATGCAGCTTCTTGGTGCTCCAGCCGTCCTCCATGAAGGTGGCGGCCAGAAAGTCCAACAACTCGCGGTGCAGCGGGGCTTCGGTGCGCACGCCAAAATCTCCCGGCGTGTTGACCAAACCTTCGCCGAAATGATGCAGCCAGACGCGGTTGACATAAACACGGGCCGTCAGCGGGTTGTCGCGACTCGCGATGCTCCGCGCCAGTTCCAACCGTCCGCTTCCGTCGGTGAACGCCGGAGGGGTGGAGTCGCTCAAGACCTCGAGAAACCGCCGCGGCACTTCCGGTCCGCGGTTGCCCGGGTTGCCGCGGATGAAGACGTGCGAGTTGGCGGGCCGCGACTTGTCCACCAGCGCCATCGCGCGCAGCGGCACGCCAGGATGAGTCCAGCTCAACGCCTCGATCTTGTTGCGGATGGGTGCGGAGCCTTCGCGCAAGCGCCGTGCGTGAATGGTGCGGACTTCGTCCTTGGGCAGGTTGATGGGCGTGCCCTCGGCGTAAAGGATCAGCCGCAACGCCTCGCGGTCTGCATCCGGCAAACACGTCGGCGGGTCTTGCTTTTCCTTGGTGGCCGTCTCCAAGGACTTCTTCCACGACTCGTCAACATCGGCAAAGATATTGTTGTAAACTTCAACCACCGATTTCAGAGAATCCGCCGGCTTCTCAGCAAGTGCTTTGGCGATGGTTGGATTGTACAGCGTTGTACCGGCCAGATACTTTTCGAGCAGCGCTTTCGCGTTCGCCGAAAAATCCTGTTCCACCAGCGCCGACAACTCAAACCAGGGAGTGAAGATGGGGTCAGGGCTGTTGCGGCGCTCGTCGAGATCCTTGATCCAACGGCGCAGGACCGCGGGAATGAGTTTTCGTTCCTGGGCGAAGGTGTCGAACTTGGACCGGTCTTCCAACTGCGTCGCGTCGCGTGCGCCGAGCAAATAGTCGCCCACGTTCTTGCGCAGTTCGCCGATGAACTTGGCGATCTCCTTGTCCTGGAATTCCTCGATCTCGGCCTCGATCTTCGCCACGGCCTTCAGGTAATCCTGGTAGTCCGGGGAATCGTGCAGCGGGCGGATCAAGGGTTTCTCCGCCGGCTCTTCGCTGCTCGCAAAGACGCCATACAGCGCGTAATAATCCTGCGCCGAAATGGGGTCGAACTTGTGATCATGGCAACGCGCGCAACTGACGGTCAAACCCAGCGTGCCGCGGGTGACGACGTCAATGCGGTCGTCAATGATGTCGTGCGGGTTGTTCAGGAACCGGCGGCCCAGCGTGAGAAAGCCGAGCGCCGCGAGCGCGTCCTTCTCTTCGCCCAACGGCAGGCGGTCGGCGGCGATCTGCTCGATCAGGAATTGATCGTAGGGTTTGTCTTCGTTGAAGGCGCGGATGACGTAATCGCGGTAGGTGTAGGAGAACGGATAACGCCGCTCCTCGCCACCAGCCAGATAGCCTTTGGTGTCCGCGTAGCGCGCCACATCCAGCCAGTGGCGACCCCAGCGTTCGCCGTAGTGCGGCGAAGCGAGCAAACGGTCCACCAGCCGGGCATAAGCATCGGGGTGTTTGTCGTTGATGAACGACTCCACATCTTCCGGCATGGGCGGAAGGCCGGTGAGATCGTAGCTGACACGGCGAATCAAGGTGCGGCGGTCGGCGGGTTTGGCGGGCGAAAGTCTTCCTTGCTCCAGCTTTGCGAGGACAAATTGATCCACCGGAGTCTGAACCCACTGTTTCCTTTTGACCTTGGGTAACGCGGGCGTCTGCACCGGCTGAAACGCCCAATGCCGGGCGCGCGCCTCGGCAACATCCGTCAGCGGCTTTGGACCGTCGTCCACTCGCGGGTCGGGCGCGCCCATGTTGACCCAGGCTTCGAGATCGGCGATCTGTTCCGCGGAGAGTTTCTCATCCTTGGGCGGCATCTGGAGGTCTTCATCCTCGTAGCGCACGGCCTTGATCAACAAACTCGCCGCGGCGTCACCGGGCACGATGGCCGGGCCAGAAGTGCCGCCCTTGAGGGTCGCTTCACGGTTGTCCAGCCGCAGGCCGCCGCGAATCTTCTCCGACTTGTCGCTGTGGCATGAGTAGCAATGCTCGACGAGAACGGGCCGGATTCTCTTCTCGAAGAATTCGATCTGGTCGGCGGCGGGAACAGAGGCAAGGGCAGCCACGGACGCAAGCACCCAAACACCCAAACACACAATTCGCTTCGGTACTTGGGTACTTGGGTGTTTCAGTGAATTTCTCCCGCTCACGCAATCAACTCCTTGACCACGTTCCCATGCACGTCGGTCAACCGGAAATCCCGGCCCGCGTGGCGGAAGGTCAACCGGGTGTGATCGAATCCCAGCAAATGAAGGATGGTGGCGTGCAGGTCGTGAACGTGAACGGGCTTCTCCACCGCCTTGAATCCAAAGTCGTCGGTCGCGCCATGAACGTAACCTCCGCGCACGCCGCCTCCCGCCATCCACATGGTGAAACCATAATGATTGTGATCGCGCCCGTTGATTTTGCCGGCGTTCGCGCCGGGAGTGGGCAGCTCAACCGTGGGCGTACGGCCAAATTCTCCGCCCCAGATGACCAGCGTATCGTCCAACATGCCACGCTGCTTGAGGTCCTTCAGCAGCGCACCGATCGGTTGATCCGACTCCTTCGCCAGCTTTCGATGGCCCTCTTCAAGGTCGTCGTGGTTATCCCAAGGCTGGCCGTCCCCGTGCCAGACCTGGATGAAGCGCACGCCGCGCTCGAGCAACCGGCGCGCGATCAGCAGTTGCCTGGCCTGCGTGCCCTTGCCATAGAGTTCGCGAATCGCCGCCGGCTCCTGGCTGATGTCGAAGGCGTCAGTGGCATCCATCTGCATCCGGTAAGCCAGCTCGAAGGATTGAATGCGGGCCTCGAGTTGCGCGTCATTGGCGCGGCGACGGGCGTGGCGCTCGTTCAACTGATGCAGCAGGTCGAGTTGTTTCCGTTGCTCTTCCAGCGACACGGAGTTGCTTTTGATGTGTTCGATGAGTTGCTCGACCTTCTCGTGCTTCGTGTTGATGTGCGTCCCCTGGTAGATGCCCGGCAGAAAGGCGCTCTGCCAGTTTTGCGATTCCTGAATCGGATAGCCCGGGCACAGGCTGATGAAGCCGGGAAGGTTCTGGTTTTCCGAACCGAGGCCGTAGGTCACCCACGCACCCAGACTGGGCCGCGGCAATCGCGCATCGCCGCAATTCATGAGCATGAGCGACGGCTCGTGATTCGGCACGTCCGCATGCATGGAGCGGATCACGGCAATGTCATCTATGCTTTCGGCGACGTGCTGGAACAACTCACTGACTTCGATGCCGCTCTGCCCGTACTGCTTGAAGGTGAACGGCGATTTCCAGGCTGCGCCGGTTTTCCGCTCCGTTTTCAGGTTGTCCATCGGCAAAGGCTGGCCGTGCAACCGCGTGAGTTCCGGCTTGGGATCAAAGGTGTCCAGGTGAGAAGGCCCGCCGTTGGCGAAGATGTGGATGACCCGCCTGGCTTTCGCCGGAAAGTGCGGTGACCGGGGCGCGAGCGGAGAGTTGCCGTTGACGCCGTCCGCCGCCACGGCCGAACCGAGGATTTCCGGCCCCAGCAAATTCGCGAGCCCCAGCATGCCCAAGCCCATGCCGCAACGGCAAAGAAAGTCGCGCCGGGTCAGGAAGTGATCTTCCAATCTTGGGCGATGATGCAATGAATTCATGCTGGTTCAATTCGTCGCTGCCTGGCTTCAGGGTGATAAAGTTCAACAATATGCGGGCAGCGTCAACCCGCAAAATCGCGGTTCGGCATTGTGGCACGGGCGATCCGCGAGCATCTCAGCACTTTGAAGATCGGCCGGTCTGCCGTCACGATGGCTCATTGGCCACCCGGCTCATTCGGCGGCTGGCAAGCCGCCTCTCCAGCATCCAGTCAAATCGCTTACCCGCAGCCGAGGGCATGGGCACGACCGGATGGAATTCGCCCCAAGTGGTAAATCAGAAAGCCGTGCAGGAACTGGCGCACCTCGGCCGTTTGAGTCTCGCTCAGTCGCAAACGGGAAATGCCCGGCCAATCGCGCGCCAGGAGATTGTTCACGATTTGCCGCGCGCCCGGACTCAGGTGGCTTCGGGTCAGGTCCGGCTTGAGTCCCAGTTCCTCTAGCAGTTTCAACTCGAAAGCGAGGATGGTTTGAGCCTGGGGCGGTTGCCCGGGAATATGGGCCAGCAGTCCCCGCATGAGTTCAAACAAGCCGGGCAACGGCGTTTCGGTTTCGGTCACTTGCTCGATGAGCCGGGCGCACCAGGCGGCCTGTCGGAGATAACCGAGGTCCTGCCGCAGTGTGGGATGGGCTTCGCGCAGCCTGACTTCCCGAAGCGTGTGCAGATCCGAGCGGCGGCTGCGGCTGAACGTGAAGTCGGCCTCGTAAAACAAATCCAGCTTGCCGAGGAAGGGGGACTTGGGTCGCCGGGCGCCCTTGGCGGCTGTGGCCAAACGGCCGAAATCCGGCGTGAGCCATTGAACAATCAGACTGGATTCGGTAAGCGGCCGCGTCCGCAGAATCAATCCGGAGGCGGTTTCAATCATGGCGGCGTGACGGAGGCGGGCGGGGGCGAAAAGACCGCCACGGGCGCGGCGGGCCGGTATTCGGGCGACACGGTGCCCAGGCTGATGATGAACTTGATGGCGTCGGGCACAGACATATCCATCCGGATCACCTCATGGTCCGGCACCAGAATGAGAAACCCGGTGGTCGGATTGGGCGTGGTGGGCACGAACACGCACACGACGTGTTCCCGGGTCTTGAACTGCACTTCATCGTGCTGCTCGCCGGTGATGAAACCAAGACAGTAGATACCCGGGCGCGGAAACTGGACGAGCACCACGGTTTTGAACGCGCTCTTCTTGCTGGTGGCGAACGCCTCGTTGATTTGCTTGATGGCGCCATAGACCTTGTTGATCAATGGCACCTGAAGGAACAGGTTCTCGCCGAACTGGATGAGTTGCTTGCCGAGATAATGACGGGCGGCCAGACCCACCAGCCAGACGAGGGCCACCGCCAGCAACAGAGCCGCGAGACTCCAGTACCAGAACATCTGGCCGGACCGGCCATCCACGTAGATGTACTCCGGATCCAACACGTATTTTAGAAAGAACAACAGCGTGTCGGTGATGTTGGCCACACTGCCGAAGAGCCAGACTACGATGGCAATGGACACCACGGCCGGCAGTACCACTGCCAGCCCGGCCACGAAGTTCGCCCGCCAATGCGGCATCAGCTTCTTTCTCACGACCCAAGATTAGCGAAGCACGCGCCGTCTGGCGAGTTTTGTCAGCGAAAAACGGCGGGCGAGGCGGCGCAGGTGACGGTCTTCGACGCGCTTCATGCGTTGCCGAGCCGGGGCCGACACATCGTCATAACCCAGCAGATGAAGGACGCCGTGGATGGCGTAGCGAAGCAGTTCAGATTGCCAGGTTGCGCGAAAGCGCCGCGCTTGGACAACCGCTTCATCCACGCAGATGAAGATTTCCCCGTGGATTGCTCGTTCGGCTGAATTCCGGCGGGCGGAAGGTTCGGAGCAGTCGAACGTGATTACATCCGTAGCTCCGGCGTGCCGAAGGAATGATTCATTCAACTTGGCAATCTCCCGGCTGGTCACCAGGTGCAGGACGAGTTCCGCATGAGGAAGCTTCAACTGTTCCGCCAACCAAGTTGTCAGAATCCGCCTAAAGAGCCGTCCATTGACCGAGCGCGTTCGCTGTCGGTTGACGAGGATAAGGTGAAAGCCATCCGGCATCGCGGAATCAGGCGCCGCAGCGGTGGCGGTGTCAGGCCGGCTTGGTCTTGCCCCGGTGTTCTTCATAGGCGCCGATGATGCGCTGGACGAGCGGATGCCGCACCACGTCGCGTTTGCCGAACTCGATGACCGCAATGCCGTCCACGTTCCGCAGCACGCGATGGGCTTCGAGCAATCCCGAATGTTTATGCGGCGGCAGGTCAATCTGCGTTTCATCCCCGGTGATAACCGCCTTGGAACCGTGACCGAGCCGCGTGAGGAACATGAGCATTTGTTCGGTGGTCGAGTTTTGCGCCTCGTCCAGAATGATGAAGGCGTGGTTGAGCGTGCGTCCACGCATGTAGGCCAGTGGCGCAATCTCAATCGTGCTGCGCTCGGTGTGCTTCTGGAGTTCCTCGGCTGGCAACATGTCGTGCAATGCGTCATGGAGCGGGCGCAGGTAGGGCATGATCTTCTCGTAGAGGTCGCCTGGCAGGAAGCCGAGCGCCTCGCCGGCCTCGACCGCGGGCCGGGTGAGAATGATGCGGGACACCTTGCCCTCCCGCAACGCCGCCAGGGCCATGGCGACCGCCAGGTAGGTTTTTCCCGTGCCGGCCGGGCCGATGCCGAAAGTGACGTCGTGCTTCCGAATCGCATCAAGGTACTTCTTCTGACCGACGGTCTTGGCGGTAACTCCGGGCTTGCGCTCGTGGGTCAGCACGCGATCGCTCATCAAGTCCTTGAGCATGGAAACTCCCTCTTGCTTGACAACCTGGAGGGCGTGCGTGAATTCCCGATTGCGAACCGGCGAGCCTGCCTTGAGCGAAGCTTCGAGCGAGATGAACAGTTGCCGGGCACGCTCCAAACCGTCGTCGGGACCCTCCAGTTTGATCCAGCCCTCGCGCGCGGTCGCCTTCACGCCCAACTCGGCCTCGAGGGCCTGGAGGTTGCGCGGTTCGTTATTGAAGAGCTGCTGCGCGACGCGCGCGCTTTCAAAGTGCAGGGTTTCGGTCGCCATTGAGTGGAGAAGTCAGATTGAATGTCTGCGCGGGAGGATCATTGTGCCAGGAGACCGCGCAACTGGCCCGCCAGTTCGTCCAGCGCCTGCGGCACCACGCTGGTGTGGCCGATCACCGGCATGAAATTCGTATCCCCGTTCCAGCGGGGCACGACATGGATGTGCAGGTGATCGAGGATGCCCGCGCCGGCGACCTGCCCGAGGTTGATGCCAATGTTGAACCCTTGAGGTTTCATCAACGTGGTCAGCGCGTTGACGCACCGGCGCACGAGCTTCCACAGATCCGCCGTCTCCTCGTCGGTCAAACCGTTGAAATCGGGCGTTTGCTTGTAAGGCACGACCATCAAGTGTCCGCCGTTGTACGGGTAGCGGTTGAGCACGGCGTAACAGGTGCGGGCGCGGGCCACCACCAGATTCGCCTCATCCTCGTTCGACTGGGCGATGCGGGTAAAGAGGCTGTCATCCTGGACCGGTTTGGGCGCAAGAATGTATTCGATCCGCCAAGGGGCATGGAGCGATTCCATGGGGCAACAGTATTCAGACCGGACCGCAAAGTCAAAAACCGACAAGCACCGTCGCGCCAGGCCAGGACCGCTCGAATCGCATGCGCAAGCCCTGGAGCAAGAATCCGAAGGCCGAAATCCGGGGGCCGAAAGAATTCCGAAATCCGAAGTCCGAATGGCTTGGCTGTTCGAACGTGCCCTCGCCCTTTGGGTTTCGGGCTTCGTGCGGATTTCGGTTTTTCGGATTTCGGACTTCGACTCGAGTCAACGGTTTGTGTCCGACTTGCGAGCGGCCCAGCGCTCAGGCCTTCACCGGCTTGGGGAGGGTGGCCAGCTTGCCGCGCAGAACATAAACGAGGGCTTTCACCGCAAGTTCGATGAACAAGAATGGTTTGCCGATGAAATCGTTGCCACCGCTCATCATCGAGCTGGCGCGATTCTCCAGGTCGTTCAGGCTGGTGACGAAAACCACCGGCGTCTTTTTGTGCGCCGGCAGCGCGCGGAGCTTGGTGCATAACTCGAAGCCGTTCATTCCAGGCATGTCCACGTCGAGGAACACCAGATCGAACGGCTGCTCGGTCAGCAGTTTGTAGGCAACCTGGGGATCCTCGACGTTCATCGAAGGCAGCTTGGCCTTTTCCAGCGCATGGGTGATGGCGCGGCGCGAGATGGCCTCATCGTCCACCACCAGGATTTTGGCGGGTGGCAGGTCGCGCTGCGCCTGTCCGGCGTGGTCAAACAGCACCCCCAGGAAGTCAACGGCCGTGGCCACGGTCCGGATGGTGGAGGCATTCAGATTCTTCGGTTTTTCCTGGAGCTCCTTGAGCAGCGCTTCGAGCGCGTCGGACATGTGGGCAATGGGCAACATGCCGGCGATGCCGGCGTTGCCCGTCAAGGCCCGGATGCGGCGGTGCAGCTCGGCCACCTCCTTCAGGCGCTCGGTTTCGTTCTCCGCCTTGACCATGCCTTTGAGAAGGCTGCGCAGCGCGCTCAAGATGGCCGGCAGGCCCTCGATAAAGGATTTGCGGAGCTCGGCCTGAAACGCCTCGTCGGCGTCGGCCGTGCTGACCCTGACCGCTGGCGCGCTGACGACGGGCCGCGGGGAGGCAGCGGTCGAGCGGGCCGGGGGCGTGGTCGTTGGGAGCGATTCATTTACCTCGTTGCCACCGATGAGGCTGCGGATCACTTCAATGACCTGGCGCGGCGTGCAGTTGGCCTTGGAAAGACACTTGGTGGCGCCCGCTTTCCAGGCCTCCTGCACCATGTTCGAGAGGTAGGTATTGGAAAAGACGATCAACGGCAGATTGGCGAAATCCGTCTCCGCCCGGATTTGTTTCATCAACTCCACTCCGGTGATCTTCGGCAACATGAGGTCGAGGATCACCGCGTCCGGCCGGAAGCTTTTGATCAACTCAAGTCCCGTTTCGCCATCGAGGGCGATCTCGACCTGGTAGCCATCAACGGTGAACTTGTTGCGGTAGATGTTGGCGACGATCTGATCGTCTTCAATGATCAAAACTTTCTTCATGCTCAGGGCCTGGCAGCCAGGTCGGCGCCAGCGTTCTGGTAGGGTGCCAGAACGGCTTTCACCCGCGCAAACTCTTTCGTGATCTGGTCCATCAAGGACGCCCCGCTGGTCAGCCGGCCCTGCTGACCCTGCCGCTCGAGTTCCCGCAACAGCGGCACCAGCTTGGTCACGCCACAAGTGGCACTGGCACCAGCGCAACTGTGCGCGATCCGACGGGCCTCCTGCGCCTGGTCGGACCGCACCGCCGTTTCGAGCTGTTCCAGTTGGCTGGCAGTTTGATCCAGATAAAGGCTGACCAATTCGCGAAGATTGTCCGTGTTGCCATCGGTAAAATCCATCAGCCGGTCGAGATTCACGGGCGGCTCTTCCGGGGCGGGCGGGAGCGGAGGCGGAATTTCGGCTCGCGCGGAAACCACCGGGGCGGCGGTCTTGGCCGGCGCGGTGAAACCCGCCGAAGTTCCCCAGCGCTCGACGATGCTGCGGACGTCCTCGGGCCGCACCGGCTTGGCGATGTAATCATCCATCCCGGCGGCCAGACACTTCTCCCGATCGCCCGGCATCGCGCTGGCAGTCATGGCCACGATGATGATGGGGGTTTTGTAATTGGGATGCTTCGCGACGTCACGCTGCCGCTCGCGGATGGCGCGTGTGGCCTCCAAACCATCCATTTCCGGCATCATGACGTCCATGAAAATCAAATCGAAAGGCTGGCGGTCCAGGGCAGCCAGGGCTTCGATCCCATTGGCCGCAAGCTGGGCGCGATAGCCCATCTGCTGGAGCAACCGGAGGGCAACCTTTTGGTTGATTACGTTGTCGTCGCACAACAGCACGCGCAAGGGCAGGCGGCTGGCCAGCGTAGGATCGAGCCGTGCCGGACCCGCGCTCTTGCTTGCGACCGGCCGATGGCCGGAAACGACGCGCGCCAGGGTTTCATAAAGTTGCGTGGGCTTGATCGGCTTCGTCAGGCAACTGGCAAAAGCCGCATGCGCAAAACTTGGATTGTCGGAGCGCACGCCCATCGAGGTGAGAAGCACCAACGGCAGTTTGGCGGCGTGGGGCAGTTTGCGGATTTCGGCCGCCAGCATCAGGCCGTCCATGCCCGGCATTTGCATGTCGAGAATGGCGAGATCGAACTGCTCGCCGGCGCGCAGCCAGTCCAAAGCCTGCCGGGCGCTCTGCGCGTCGCGAGGCACCATGCCCCACTTGCTGGTCTGCAAGGTCAGGATGCGGCAGTTGGTCGGGTTGTCATCCACGATGAGCAGGCGCAGATCGGCCAGTTGCGGCTGGGCGCTCTCCAACGGAAACCGCCCGGGCTCGACCGCGGCTTGAAACTGCAATGTGAAATGGAAGGTCGAGCCTTTGCCCGGCACGCTCTCGGCCCACATCTTGCCACCCATCAGCTCCACCAACCGCCGGCTGATGGCCAATCCGAGTCCCGTGCCGCCATACCTGCGGGCGGTGGAAGCCTCCGCCTGGGTGAACGGCTTGAACAATCGAGCCAGCCGGTCCACCGGAATCCCGATGCCGGTATCGCGCACCGACAGGTGCAGATGCCACGCGCCCGACCTCTCGCCGTTGCCGGCAGTCGAGGAGAGCACGCGAATCTGGGTGAACACCTCCCCGCGCTCCGTGAACTTGATGGCGTTGCCGAGCAAGTTGACCAACACCTGCCGCACGCGGGTCACGTCGCCCAGCAACCGCGGCGGGACGCCATCGTCCATCTGGTAGGCCAGGTCGAGCTTTTTCTCCGCGGCCTTGGGCGCCAGCAGGTCCAAAGCTTCCTCGACGCAGACCCGCAAGTCGAAGGGTTGCAGTTCCAACTCGAGTCGGCCGGACTCGATCTTGGAGAAATCGAGGATGTCGTTGATGATCGTGAGCAGGGATTCGCCGCTGTTGTAGATCGTCTCAACATAGCCGCGTTGCTCGGGAGTTAGTTGCGTTTCCAGCAGGAGGCCGGACATCGCGATGACCCCGTTCATGGGGGTGCGGATTTCATGGCTCATGTTGGCGAGGAACTCCGCCTTGGCGCGCACCGCGGATTCGGCGGCGATGCGGGCTGCTGTCAAATCCCGGTTGGCTTGCGTCAATTCGTCCTGCAAGCGTTTGGCCCGCAGCGCCGCGCAAAGCCGGGCGCGCAATTCCGCCGCCTCGAACGGTTTGGTCAGGTAATCAGCGGCCCCCAGCTCAAAGCCGCGCAGCTTGTCCTTGGTGCTGTTCCACGCCGTGAGCACGATGACGGGAATGGACTGGGTTTCCGGCGCCTGTTTGAGCCGCTGGAGCAGTTCAAAGCCATTCAGGTCGGGAAGGCCCAGGTCCAGCAGCACCAGATCCACGTGCGTGTCCTTCACCAGCCGCAGCGCCTCGGCTCCGGTGGCGGCATGGGTCAGGGTGATGTTGGCCTCCTGCAACAGGCCGGCCAGCACCTCGGGCATTTTTGGGTCGTCCTCGACCAGGAGCACTTGTGACGGAGGCAAATTCATTTTGTCGGATTCAACCAACCACCGCGCTCGGAACATCTGACTTCATGAGACAACCGAAGTTTTAGCACATTCAACACCAATCCGCCGCAAACGCCAACGCGAAATTCCACCAACGCGCCCGACCGGTTTGATGCAATTCTTGAAAAGTCCCGTGCGTGCCATCTCAAAATGCGGAGCGCTTCGGCGTCAGGCGGTGCTTGATGACCTGAAATGAGACAAATTGATTCCGCTTCGGGACATCCACTTGATCGAAGTTCGCAAGCGGCTCCAGTACGGAAAGAAACGTTGCGCGGGCCGGTCAAACTCGCAAAAATACCGCGCATGGTTCAGACGGTGCTCGAAACCGGACCGGTTGCTGAAGAATCCACCTCGCGTGCGACGCACATCAACGCCTACCGGCTCATGCTGCTGGCTCGCGTCCTGGATGACAAGTTTGCCAGCCTTTACCGCGCGGGAAAAATCCACGGCGGAGTGTTCCTCGGCCGTGGACAGGAAGCCTTGAGTGTGGCTGTGGGGTTGAGCCTGCGCGAGGGTGACATCTTCGCGCCCTTGATTCGTGACCAAGCAGGCCGGCTGGCCTTCGGCGAATCCATCTTGGACGCCGTGCGCACTTACCTCGGCTCCTCGCTGGGACCGATGCGTGGTCGTGACGGCAACGTCCACCGCGGTCGCCCGCTCCAAGGCCTGCTCCCGATGATCAGCCATTTGGGAGCGATGATTGCCGTCGTCAATGGCACGCTGTTCGCCCGTCGCATGAAAGGCATCTCCGGCACGGTCGGCGCCGCCTGCATCGGCGACGGGGCCACCTCCACCGGCGCGTTTCACGAGGCGCTCAACCAGGCGGCGGTCGAGAAGCTGCCGCTGGTGCTGGTCCTGGCCGACAACCAATATGCGTATTCGACGCCCAACTCCCGCCAGTTCGCCTGCCAGTCTTTGCTCGATCGGGCGGCCGGTTACGGCGTTGCAGGCCACGGCGTGGATGGCACGGACTTGTGCGCCTGCCTGAATACGGTCGGCCAGGCCGTGGCTCAGGCCCGCGCCGGCCACGGCCCACAACTGGTGGTGGCCCAACTGCTCCGGCTTTGTGGTCACGGGGAGCACGACGTCGCGGATTATGTGGACACGAAACTCAAGAGTTCGCCAGTCGGACGAGATTGTCTCAAGGTAGCCGAGGAATTCCTGCGGCAACAATCCTGGGCCAGCGAAACCGATCTGGCCGCGTGGCGTAGTGAGGCGATCCAAAGGGTGGAGGAGGCGGTGGCCACAGTGCAGCGCGAGCCTGCGCCCGACCCCTTCGCCGAGGAGTGGACGGCATTGTCATCACGACAACTGACCGAGTTGCACGACGAGGAATCCCCCGGCCCCGTAGATATCTGAGCGAGCACTGGCATGAGCGTCACCTATCTCGAAGCCATCCGGGCCGCGCAAGCACGCGCGCTGGCCGAAGACCCGAGAGTGTTCATTTACGGTCAGGACGTGGGTGCTTTTGGAGGCGCATTCAAAGCCACCAAGAATCTGGCCAACGAATTTCCCGGACGTGTACTGGATGCACCCATCAGTGAGGATGCCATTGCCGGTCTGGCGGTTGGCGCCGCCATCGAAGGGCTACGGCCGATCATTGAGATGCAGTTCGCCGACTTCTCGACGGTCGCTTTCAATCAGATTGTGAACCAGGCGGCGACGTTGTACTGGCGCACCCAGGTGCCCTGCCCGATCACTGTGCGGCTTCCCTGCGGGGCCACCTCGGGCAGCGGTCCGTTTCACAGCCAGACGATGGAAACGATTTACGCCCATTACCCCGGGTTGATTGTCATGACGCCGGCCACCGTCGAGGATGCTTACAGCATGTTGCTGGAAGCCGTGGCCATAGATGACCCGGTGGTGTTTTGCGAACATAAACTGCTTTACTACCACTTGAAGGCCGATGCCCTGCCCACGGAGGCATTGCCCGTGGGCAAGGCCCGGTTGGCGCGCGAAGGCCGTGATATGACCATCGTCACCTACAGCGCGATGGTGCATGAGGCACTCGCCGCCGCCGATGAATTGAAGCCCGAGGGCTGGGAAATCGAGGTCGTGGACTTGCGCACGGTGAAGCCGCTGGACACGGACACGGTCATGGCCAGTGTCGCGCGAACCGGCCGCCTGCTCTGCGTCGGCGAATCCTGGCCCTGGGGCGGAGTTTCGGCTGAAGTCATCGCGCGTGTGGCGACCGAAGGATTCGACCTGCTCGATGCGCCGCCGCAGCGGCTCAACGCCAAGGACACGCCTGTGCCCTATCATCCGAACCTCTGGGCCGCACATCGCCCGACCGCCCGCAGCGTCGCGGCCGCGGCCCGGAAGATCCTGCGCCAATAAACCAGACCCCAGCATCCTGCCTCCATGCCTCAAGTTCCCATCATCATGCCGCAGCTCGGCGAATCCATCGCCGAGGCCACCATCGTCAGCTTCCTGGTGCAACCCGGTGACTCGGTGGAGGCCGACCAGGACATCATCGAAGTTGAAACCAACAAGGCAAACATGAACCTGGCCGCACCGTGCCGCGGACGGATTGCCCAGTTCACCGCCAAGCTCAACGAAAGTTATCCGGTGGGCGCGGCGCTGGGGCACATCGAGGCCACGCAGGAGGAAACCGTCCGTCTGGGACTGGATGTCGCACCCGCGAAGCCGGCCGGCGATACAGAACAGTTGCAATCCTCCACGCAAACCGGCACCGAGAGTGGCCGGCGGGGAGTGAAACCGACGATCCGCGGTTTGCCGGTGCCGGCGCACGCCGCCGGCGCCAGCTACATGTCCCCCCGCATGAGGGCGCGCATGAACGAACTCGGTCTGCACGCCGCGGACCTCGCCGGCATCGCCGGCAGCGGCGCGGCGGGGCGCGTGACGATTGAGGACTTCGAGAAATACATCACGAACCTCGAGAAGCAGAAACTCACCCAGGCTTCCACGATGCGCGTGGCCGTGGCGGACGCGATGCGCCGCAGTTGGACGCGACCCCTGGCGACCGTGGGTTTGCCGGCCTTGATGGACCCGCTGCTGGCACACCGCAAGAACTCGAATCCCAAACCCGGTCCCGCTCTGTATGCCCTGCGCGCCCTGGCCATCGCCCTGGCCGAAAACAGCGCACCCGCCGGCCGTCTGGTGGGCAGCAAGATTGTGCATCCCTCGAGCATTGACGTGGGATTTGCGGTCGAGGCGGAGGATGGCGTGCTCGTGCCCGTCATTCGCGGCGCTGACAAACAATCCTTGAAGGACCTCGTTCCTCGTTACAACGAACTGGTCGAACTGGCCCGCGCGCGAAAGTTGCCGACAGACGCCACAGGCATGTCCATCGCCACCGTCACCAATTACGGCACGTTCGGTCTGGTCCTGGCCACGCCCATCCCCCTGCCGGAGCAGACCCTCGTGCTGGGCATGGGCGCCGGACGCAAAGTGCCCCATTGGGATGAAGCCAAGGGCCAGTTTCTGCCGGTGATCGAAGCGAATCTCACGCTCAGCTTCGATCATCGCGTGCTCGATGGCGGGGCGGCGGGTCGTTTGCTGACCCGTATAGCCGACCTGATGACTCATCCCGAGCAACTCTAAACCTCGGTCGCCGCGAAACTCGCTGAAGAACCTCGCCCCTGACACCACCATGTCGAACGCAAGCCAAGCCCTCAGCCAGTTGGATCAACTCAAGGCCCTCACCGTGGTTGTGGCCGACACCGGCGATTTCGCCACGCTGAAACAATTCGCCCCGCGGGACGCCACCACGAATCCCTCCCTCATTCTCAAAGCCGCGCAGATGACGGAATACAGGTCCGTTGTCGAAAGGGCCATCACCGACGCCAGGAAGACCGCTGCGTCGGGGCAAAAGCTTCTGGATGAAGTCATGGACGCTCTGCTCATCGCCTTTGGTGTGGAGATTTTGAAGATCGTTCCCGGCCGGGTTTCCACCGAGACGGACGCGAACCTGTCCTTCGACACCGAGCGGCTGGTCGCCAAGGCACGCCGCTTCATTGAGCTTTACCAGCGACAAGGCATCGGCCGCGAGCGCGTCCTCATCAAGATTGCCTCGTCGTGGGAGGGCATCCGCGCGTGCGAGATCCTCCAGCGTGAAGGCATCAACTGCAATATGACGCTGTTGTTCTCGCTGCCACAGGCGGTGGCCTGCGCGGAGGCCGGGGCCAAACTCATTTCGCCGTTCGTCGGCCGCATCCTCGATTGGTACAAGAAGAGCACCGGAAAAGACTTTGCGCCGGCGGAGGATCCCGGCGTGCTGTCCGTGAAGGAGATTTACGCCTATTACAAGAAGTTTGGCCACGCGACCGAAGTCATGGGCGCGAGCTTCCGCAACAAGGGTGAAATCCTGGAACTGGCTGGATGCGACCTCCTCACCATCAGTCCGCAACTGCTGGGCGAGTTGAAGAACTCCACCGAACCGGTTGAGCGCAAACTCAGCCCGGCCCTCGCCAGGGAAAGTCCGCTGGAACGCCTGTCGCTGGACGAAAAGAGATTCCGCTGGCTGCTCAACGAAAACGCCATGGCCACGGAGAAAACCGCCGAGGGCATCCGCCTGTTCCACGCCGACGCGCAAAAGCTCGCCCAATTCGTCGGAGCGCGACTTGGCTGAATCAATCCTTCCTCGGCACCTTCAACTCCAGGTGCAGTTCGCGCAGTTGCTTTGGCTCGACGCTTCCGGGGGATTCGGTCATCAGGCAGACGCCCTTGGCCGTTTTGGGAAAGGCAATCACGTCGCGAATGCTCGGGGTGTTGCAGAGGATGGCGTTCAAGCGATCGAAGCCCAAGGCAATGCCGCCGTGCGGAGGCGCGCCGTACTTGAAGGCTTCCAGCATGTAACCAAAGCGCGCTTTGACAAGGTCCGGTGGAATTTGCAGCACTTCCTCGAACACCGTCTTCTGCACGTCCGGCTGGTGGATACGAATCGAGCCGCCGCCAAGCTCCGTGCCGTTGACCACGATGTCGTAATGCTGCCCGCGCACTCTCTTCGGGTCGGTCTTGAGCAGCGGGATGTCTTCGGCCACCGGCGCAGTGAAGGGATGATGACTCGAATACCAGCGGTTGTTTTCCTTGTCGAAACTGAGCAGCGGAAAGTCCACCACCCACAGAAAGTCGAACCGGTCCGCGGGGAGGTTCAGCTTCCCCTGCCCTCGCAACACTTCGGCGCAATAGAGGCGGATCTTGCCGAGGATCTCGCAGGCGTTGAGCCACTGGTCCGCGGCGAACAAGATCAAGTCGCCCTCCTCGATGGCCAGTTTGGCGGTGAGCGCGGCTTTTTCCGTCTCGGTGAAAAACTTCACGATGGGCGATTTCCATTCGCCGCCCTCCACCTTGATGTAGGCCAGTCCCTTCGCGCCGAAACTCCGGGCGGTGTCGGTCATCGTTTCCATCTGGCCCTGGGTCGCCCCGGCCAGGCCCTTGGCATTGAGCGCCTTCACCACGCCGCCATTGGCCACCGCGCCGCTGAAGACCTTGAACGAACTGCCGCGGAACTCCTCCGTGAAGTCCACGATCTCCATGCCGAACCGCGTGTCCGGTTTGTCTATGCCGTAACGGTTGATGGCCTCCTCGTACTTCAACCGCCGGAACGGCGTGGGAATGTCCACGTTCAGCGCCACCTTCCAGATGCGCTTCAGCAATCCCTCGATCAGCCGGTAAATGTCCTCGCGCTCGATGAACGACATCTCGATGTCAATCTGCGTGAACTCGAGCTGCCGGTCCGCGCGCTGGTCCTCGTCGCGAAAGCAGCGCGCAAGCTGGTAGTACTTCTCCACGCCGGCGACCATGAGGATTTGCTTGAACTGCTGCGGCGATTGCGGCAGGGCATAAAAGGTCCCCGGTTCGCGGCGATTCGGCACGATGAACTCCCGCGCCCCCTCGGGGGTGGACTTGAACAGGATGGGCGTCTCGACTTCGAGAAAGCCTTCTTCATCAAAGAACACGCGCGTGGCCGTGGCCACTTTGCTGCGCAAGCGCAGGTTGCGCGCAATCTCCGGGCGGCGCAGATCCAGGAAGCGATACTTGAGCCGCAATTCCTCGTTCACCCTGGCCGCCGCCTCGGGATCATCCACCGGAAACGGCAGGACCTCGGCCACGTTCAACACCTCGAGCGAGACGGCCATCACTTCGACTTCGCCGGTGGCGATTTTGGGATTGTTCGTGCCTTCCGGACGGCGGCGCACCTTGCCGGTGACCGCGACGACCCACTCACTGCGAAGCTGTTCGGCGCGCTTGAACAGTTCCGCGGACAGATCGGAAGGATCGAACACGGTCTGCGTGCGGCCTTCGCGGTCGCGCACGTCTATGAAAATCAGCCCGCCGAGGTCACGACGGGAATGAACCCAGCCGGTCAAGGTTACGGTCTGCCCGATGTGTGCCGGGCGCAATTCGTTGCAGTGATGCGTTCGTTTCATCTCAAAGCGGAGCGTGGAATCCGGACGGTGGGATTCAGCATCCATTGTGCGCGCGGATGTTGGCGGCGAGCGACGGGGAATTCAAAGATATTTTTGCGGCCGACGCTTCTCGGGACCATTCCGACTTCTTGGCAGGTCCGACGGGCGGGCGGAGAGGCGGCTTACCAGCCGCCCCACTGGCGTCAGGCCACGGCGTATCCAGTTACATTCCGGTCGTCGCCCCGTCAGGAAGCGGGATGCGGAAGAACAGATGACCGGCCACGCGCAGATTCCAAGCCCAGGCTTCCTGAAGATGCGCGGGCAGAAACACCCACAACACCGCGGCAGCCGCGATGTAGGGGCCATAAGGCAGCCGCGAAGACCATTCGCGCCGGCCCATGACAATCAGGCTCACGCCCACCACGGAGCCGATCAGCGAACTGGCCAGCAGTGAAAAGACCACGGCCTGCCAGCCCAGGAACGCCCCAATGGCGGCCATGAATTTGACATCGCCAAAGCCCATCGCCTCGCGCGGCAGGACGATGCCCGCGCACACGGCTTCCATGTGCGGCACCTTCTCGGGCGGCCATTGTTCCTCCCCGATCATCAAGCGCTCCGGTGAAAGCCGCACCAGCGCGTCCTTGTAACAGCGATCCACGAGTTCCACCGTCCGCGCCTGCAACGTGATGACATCGGATTGACGGTAAAACAGTTCCTCATAGGGAATGTCCTTGTCCGGCAGATGCACCGCGGTTTCCGAAAACACAATCTTCGTGTTCTCCGGCAACTCGACCCGTTGCCGGCCAAACAGCAACTTGCCCAGTCGCAGGATGAGATAGATCAATCCGCCGCCGACCACCAGGCCAAGCACCGAGCGTTTCATCGCGGTGGTCAACGAATCGGCGTGGTGCAAGGCCGGCACCAGAAAGGAGCAGACAAAGCCGACCACCGTGCCGCCGATGGTGATTTCATCCGGGATGATGAAGTGTTCGAAGTCAATGAATGTGGCCGCAATCAGACCGGCCAGGAGCATCGCGTACACCAGCGCGAGCAAGACCGACTGCCGGCCAAACGCCAGCCAGCACGCCAGAAAAGCCACGCCGGTCACCAGTTCGACCAGGAAATAGCGCGGCGAGATCGGCGCCCGGCAGTTCTTGCATTTCCCGCCCAGCCACAGCCACGTCACCAGTGGCACGTTGAGAAACCAGGGAATCGAATACTTGCAGTGCGGACAGTGCGACGGCGGGGCAATCACGCTCATGCCCAGCGGCAGGCGGTGGATGCAGACATTGAGAAAACTGCCCACGATGCAGCCGAGCATGAACCACACCAGCGACCAGAAATGGAACGGCACGGGCGCCCAGTTGCGGGAATCGAAAATGG
The DNA here is from genome assembly GCA_011525685.1 of Verrucomicrobiia bacterium. Taxonomy (GTDB): domain Bacteria; phylum Verrucomicrobiota; class Verrucomicrobiia; order Limisphaerales; family JADLHS01; genus WYBW01. The sequence goes on along the minus strand of WYBW01000129.1, from coordinate 25,298 downwards.
CGTCAAGACCCATACACGTTCTGTTCCAGGGCGCGGCGCATCACGGCGATGGGGGCGGGCTTACCGCTCCAGATCTCCAGCGCCTTCGCCCCCTGATACAGGAGCATCCCCAGTCCATTGGCCGTGCGGCAACCCGCCGCTTTCGCCGCGCGGAGGAGCGGGGTTTCCGCCGGCCGATAGACCATGTCGTAAAGCGCCAGCGCCTGCCGCAGGGAAAACTGCTTGTCCTCCACCGGCAGCGGATCGCTCGGAGACAGCCCGAGCGAAGTGGCGTTGATCGCCAGGTCCACCTCGCCGCGGGGATAGCCGAGTTGCACTTTCACCGCGGGATGCCGCCGGCGAATCTCGGCCGCGACGGTGGCCGCTTTGGAAGAGGTGCGGTTGACCAGGAACAGTTCGGCGACCTCCTGCGAGGCGAGCTTCAGCGCCGCCACCCGCCCTGCCCCACCCGCGCCGAGCAGCAACACCCGCGCCCCGCGCAGTTCGATCCGCAAATCCTCCCGCAACGACCGCACGATGGCTTCGGCGTCCGTGTTGTAACCACGGGAGCGGATCTTCTCCGGCGGCGCGTCCTCGAAGTGCGTCAACGGCAGCCAGCTCCGGCCCCGGTCGCGCCCCTCAAATTGAATGGTGTTCACGGCGCTCCACAGCTTGGCCGATTCGTCCAGAGTGTCCACCATGTCGAGGGCGAGCAGTTTATGCGGTACCGTGAGATTGAGGCCGATGAACTGCATCGTCTGGGCACCGATCAGGGCGGGGCGCAGTTCCTCCGGTCGCACTTCAAAGGCCAGGTAGCGCCAGTTCAAACCCAGTTCGGCGATGCCGGCGTTCTGCATCGCGGGCGAGGCGGAATGTTTGACCGGAAAGCCGAGCACCGCGCAGTAACGAGTGCGCGCGTCCAACGGCTTGGGGAACGGCTCCGACACGCGGTGGTTATAGGGGGCGTGAGGAAAAGTTCAAAGTGCAAAGTTCAACTTGGGAAGGCGCGCATCTCAACTCTCAGCCCGCAAATTGCGCAGGCTCAATCCGGCCTTCCGTATGGAAGCAAAGGCAAACCGGTGATTCAGTCCCATGACGAGTCGCAAACGAGGAGTTTTCCCTTCCAGGCGCTCAACGCAGCGCAAGAGTCGTGCAATGAAGATAGCCTGCGAGGATTCCGCTGAACACAAGGCCGGTCACCGCCAGACTCATCATGACCTCCACCAGCGTGAAGGCCTTGGTCTGTCGAACCGCCACCAAAGGGCAGACCGGCGAGTCCAAGCGACGGGACTGGCTGCCCGCATTCTCACGTTTGGCGCATCCGTTCATCATTCTTGCCCGGTTTGTCAGCAATTCATCTGCCGGGTGTGTTCCCCTATGCTCTCCTGAACCAGCCGTCCCCTCCGAGAGGCCGACTGCCCAGATTGCGTACAGCGCGGCATCCCCGGACGAACTTCAGCCGTGGTCGAATCGCCTGGACCACGGGGCGTTTACTCCAGCCAGACCACCTTTTGCTCCCCCTTGAACTCCACCGTGACGGAATCCGGCTCAATGGCGACAACCGTAACGCCCTCGATCATCTCCCCGATGGCGACCGTGCGGCCATTGATGACCGCGGTGGCTTTCTCGCCGTTCGGGACCACGCCCCGGCAATTGAGTTGAGGAAAGAACACCGGGACGTTGGTGGAAAGGGCGGGCTGCGCTGGTTTGATCACAGGCGGACGCGAGACTGGAGGACTCGCCATCACCAACTCGGGGCGGGAGGCAAACGCGTAGATCAAGACCGCAGCCCCGGCCACGATCAAGCCCCAATACTCCCAGCTCTTGAGAAACACCAACGGATGGTCCGCCGTGCCGAAGACTCCTTCTCCGAGTCCCTGGCGCGAGGCGGCAATGCCCCCGATGAGCCAAAGCGCCAGGCCAACCGCTCCGATCGCCACACAAACAAGTTCCACTCGATGGTGCAACGCGGAAACCGAATTGCAGACGAAGACGCCCAACAGGGTCAAAAGGCTGAACAGCGCGACCGAAAACCCAATCCGCGCTTTGGTCAACACCGGGAGTCTCAATAACCCGGGCCGCTGGGGATTTGGCGTGCTCATACGATCTCCTGGCTTGTTCTCCTTATGTCCATTGCCCCGCTGTCCGTCCGAGGCCGCTGGCGCCGTGAGGATTCATTCAGCGATGCCGGGATTGACGTGTGGCCTTCCCTTGCTCTCTTTTCCCCTTCCGCCCGGACAGGCGGGACGCGCTGTCCCACTAGGGTGGCGGCTTCGCCACGCATCCAAGTCTCCAACCCCTGCAGCTTGCCTCATCCCAAACCATCCCTGCCGCTCAAGCCCTCACGGGATTTCGTCCCAAGCCGTGATCAAGAAGCGGCCGCTCGAAGGCATGCGACCCAAGGCTTCGTCGTAGTGGAATTTGAAGTGACCGTTCATCTTCACGGAATTCACCATCAAACAACCGATGAAATCCTGGGAAGAATTGCCACCGCCGTTCATGGCCACGTCCGCATTGGGAGCGACCAGTACCCCGGTGAACTCTCCGTTGCCGTTCAGGGCCAGGCTCGTCACAGTGGGGGCGCAATACAGGATGAAGTTGCCGGCAAAGCCGCTGGGATTGATGACACCATTTCCTCCCACGGTAACCGAGGTGCCGCCCGCGTACACTTCAACGCTGCCGTTGGCGCCAATGATGAAGCTGTCATTGCCGCTCATGCTCAATCCATTGGGAAGAACCAGCCGCGCCTTGCCTTTGACATACACTCGACCGCTCAACGAGGTGGCCAGATAGTCTCCGTTACCAAGGATGTAATCGTAGGTATTCGTCGAATATACCGCGCTGCTCTCGTAAATGGCGTAGCTGTAGGTGAATTGCGGGAAAGTGTAGGTGGGCGCGAGATACGAGTAGCTGAAGCTCGTGGGATAGGTGTAACTGTAAACGAGGTACGTGTAAGTCCTGCCGGTAATGCGGTAGTAGTCATACCAGGTACCGCGACCTGACTGGGGACCGTTGGTGACGACACGAGTGGTCACAGTGCCTACATAGGTGCCCGCTTCCGGATATGTCTTGCTGCTGGTAAACGTGGTCGTCACGTTGGTGGTCATCCCTGGTTGCGCACCAGGATACGTCGAGGTGGTGGTCGAAGAAACGTTGGTGGTCAGGCCGTAGAGCGCTCCCGGGTAACTGGCCGAGGTTGCGAAGGTCAGAGAGTTCGTGACCAACCCTGGCATGGCGCCCGGATAGGCCACGACTGTAACGTAGCCGCTGTTGGTGGTCATGCCCGCCTTGTCGCCCGGATAGGTGGAGACGGTAAAGAAAGCCGTGTTGGTGGTCACCGGGCTCATGGTGGTCCCCGAGGGGGGCGCGCCGGGGTAGGTCGTTGAGCCGTTGACATAAGTGGTGTTGGTCGTGTAGCCGGTGACGGTCAGGATTTGGCCCGGCTGCGGTTCAACCCCGGAACTGTAGGGCAGCCTGGTGTCGGGGAAGGTGTAATTCGCGTCATCGGTGGTCCAACCAGGCTCGATGCCCTTGTAGTTGTTGGCCGCTTGCCAGGCATGAGAGCCGACGCCGCCTTGCGAACCGATCTCGACGGTGCCGCCCGGTCCGGTATGCACCTTGCCGAAGATGTTGGCGTTCTGAACGCTCACCACGCCGACGATGCCCCCGTTGGAGGCCACGTCACCGTTGCTTTGCGCCTTCGCCGGGTCATAGTGGCCATTGGTGCTCTTGGTTGGATCGCCCGAATCAAAACTGTCGGACATGATGCCGTTGCCCTTGAGGTCAATCTTGTCCTTGGCGACCATGGACGCGAGAAACAGGCTGCCGCGGTTGCATCGCACCCGGACGGCGCGGGTGAGATGGGAGGACCTGACCGAATTGGCCGACACGCCCACCGCCGCCAACATGGCCGGCGGCTGGTTCTGCGCGAGCGTGGCGAGATTGACAAAGCCCCGCGACTCGATGGTGGGATTTTGCGGATCGCTGGTGGCGTTGACTTTCACGGTGTAGCTGTCGCCGCTGCTCAAGGTGCGGCTGCGCACATAGTTGACGCCATCGAATTCCCAGCCGTCGCTGCTCAGCGCGCCGAAATTCTGATTCAAATGCTGGAGACCTTCCTCGATGCCGGCCTCGGCCACCGAGATGGCCAGATTCCAGTTTTGCGATCGGAAACTGGAGCGATGGTGATGTTGAACCAGCAACAGATAGCTGATGGCCGTAAACGAGAGCACGGCACAAATGACCACCACGGCGAGCATCGTGCCGCCGTGCTGGGTTTGTCGAATGGAGCAGGTGGTTTTCATATCGGATCGGGCCTTTTGCGAATGACCACGCGGGCGGTCTGGACGTTTTCACTGTTGATCCTGCCATGGAGCAGGGTGCGGGAGGTTTTCCAGGAAAGCTGGACGACTTTCACGGTCGCCTGCCAGTTGTTCGTGGCGGCGGGGTAAATGTCGTAGGTGCCGTTGACGGGGTTGCGTTGATACAATTTGAAGTTCAGCAGATTGCAGTTCTCCAGCAGCACCTTCCGGCTGCCATCGCTGGCGTTGCGGATGAACTGTCTGTTCTGCGGATTGAAGTGGTAGGTGATGCTGATACCGTCACCGTCAATGACCGTAATGCTGTTGGTGGAGACGGCCACCACCGCGCGGGCCTGGCGGATTTCGGTGGTCAACTTGTCCATCGCGGTGCGGTTGGCCTGCTCGAGAGTCGAGTAGTTGGCAATGGCCGCGAAGCTGTGGATGCTGAACAGGAAGATGGCTGCCAGCGCCAATCCGCTGATGGAAAACACCCCCATCGCCACCACCGCCTCGACGAGGGTGAAGGCGTCATGCGATTTCCGAGCTGGCTTAATAAACATAGTTTTGAACTCCGTCCTTGGCGATGAACGTGCTGGCCTTCCGCGTATGGGTGGTGTTGCCGCGCGACTTCCACGTCAAGGTGACTTCAATCTGCTTCAGATTCGTGCGGTAACTGGTGTTGAACGGGAAGTCGCTGATTTCGATTTCGCCGTCGTATCGCACGCCTTGAGAACCTTGCGCGGATTGGGGGTCGTAATAATCGGAGAACGTGGCCGGAATGAAATTGGGGGTATTGACCTGCGACCAACTGTACAGCCGGATGGTTTCGACCTTTTCCATGAGAATCTGGGTGGCGCGCTGGTTCTCGCGGACCGACTGCATGACGAAGAAGCCGCAGTTATAAGTGCCAATCAGCGCGCCGGCCACGATGGTGAGAATACCCGTCGCCATGACCACTTCGACCAGCGTCATGCCTTGATTGCCTTTGCCAACGCAGCGGATGTTCATCGTGTCTCGAGCCTTGACTGGTGACCGACAGGTCCCAACTTCCTTGTTTTGAGCACTCAGTCAGTTTTCTAGCACGTGCCTTGCCACAAGACGCCTACCCATCCTTCGGGGGTTCTGTTGTGCCAAAATAAGACTGTTGTCCCGAAAACCGGCAGGACATGGATGGGGGGCTTACCGGAGGATGCGTCGAAAGCGTTGCCTTCCGAGGACGACGTCCATCAAGTCATCAGCGAAGCAATTCGGATGCTCGACGCAAACAATAAGTCCCTGCCCGGCCTTGCGGCCAAGCAGGGACAAATGGGGGATGGGAGTTCGCCACGCTCTCTTTCCCGTGCCGGCATTAGGCGCGCACCTCGCGGTGGCTGCCGGCTTCCCGACGCTATTCTCCACGGCAAGCGGAGTCATCGGCCTCGTAGCAGGGCCGTCCAGCGTCTTGCGGCACTGGATTTCGAGTGAGGCTTTTCAGCTCGCTTGGGCAGGTGGTTGCGCCACCGGCTTGCGAACCAGGTCAAGACACGCCTGCGAATCGGTTCCGCGTCTTGACCCATTGGCACTGGTCGGCCACCGCTTTTGGCGGTGCGTTGGCCAAGGCCACGGGTCTCGCCTCTTATCTCTCAGGTTGCCTTTCACTCACAGGCCAGCGGTGTCGTTTTTAACATCGCCGGCGTTCGGAAGGTTTTCACAGGACCTGCCGAGTCCTCGTGTCCTTCCCAGTGCGCGCGCTCCGTTTGTTGCACCTTTCGGTGTTTTTCATTGGGCGGTTTCAAACGGTTGATTGAATCCGCCAGAGTCGCCCGCCCCGTGCTGATACACAGTAGCAACCGGATACCCTCTGGGTAACTGCGTTTCGCTCCGACCCGAAACCAGCCGGAGTTACTTGACCCGGCTCGGAGCGGTTTCTCATCGCTCCTGGCCGCCGAGTTCCTGCTTCGCGTGACTGACAGCGCGCGAACGCCGCCAGAGGAACTGGTGAATCCTGCCTCCGCTTCCGGACCTCACGATCCGGCTTGAGAGGGGCCAAGCCAACCAGCCTGACTCGACCTTTCCCCAGTCGCCTGGGATTATCCTTGAAACGTCCGGCCTCAATCTCACGACCGCACCGTCCGCTTCAGTTCTTTCAATGAACTGTTCTCAGCTTATCTCGATTCCCAATTCCCTCAATGAATTCTTGTCCACAGCTTATTAACGGATCGCAGCGGTGTGAAAACATGCGGCGAGGTCAAATCTCCCGACAATCCAAAGGTTTCTCAAACCGGCCGGAGAATTGTTCACAGCCGGCAGCAACATTCCAAGGGCGCGGTGAATAACTTTCGATCCGCAGTCGGATGAAAACCGGCTCGACCAAGCCCTCCCAAGCTGGTTTGGCTGGTCCGCCAAAAGAAAAGGCCACCCGGTCAGGGTGGCCTCGTGGAAGAGCGATGCGCTCAGTTCAAGCCGGCGCCGGCGCTGTGTCCGGCTTTTTGGCCTGAGCGGCCTTCTTCTGGCGGGCGGCCAAGGCTTTGCGCTTCAGGTAGCGCGCCCGTCGTCTTCGTTTCTCAGCTTTGTTGTATTGTTTCCCCATAACAGTCTTTACTTCGTTGGCACATTCCGATTTGGTGTTGCCAATATGGTAATTCGGGCATGGCGATTCAACACCTATTTGTGCTTGGCACTGCTGCTGGCAGCCGCTCTGGGTTGCCAGACGACCACTCCCGAGGAAAAGCAGCAGAAGAAGCAGAAAGCTGCCCTACGGGTTCACTTGGAAGCGACGGCCGATGGCACGCCCTTCAATCAACCCGTCAGTATCGGGCGGACCAGCCCCATCGCCGTCAATATTCACCGCAATCCCTTCCTGACCGAGGAAAACGTCGCGGAAGCCCGGATCATCGAAGCGGTTGGCGGATTCGCGCTCCAGATTCAGTTTGACCAGCGCGGCACCTGGTTGCTGGAGCAATACACCGGCTCCAATCCACGCCGGCGGCTGGCCATCTACACTCAATTTGGCGAAGACCTCGAATTTGCCCGCTGGCTCGCGGCACCCATGATTTACCAGCGCATTTCGAATGGACTGCTCACCTTCACCCCCGACGCGGATCGGGAGGAAACCGAGAAGATTTCACACGGCTTGAACAACTACGCCAAGGACAACCAACCCAAACCCATCAAGTAATGAAGTCGGGGCGCCTTCCGATCTGGTGGTGGGGTTTCGTAGTTGCTGGCGGCTTCATATTCGGACTTACCTCTAACGGCCTCGCTCAACCCTTCCAGCTTCCCACCGCCAATCAAGCGCTCCTCGAGCGCGGCGGCGAGGACAGATTTTTCGTCGGCACCGTGGGCAAGCCCTGGACCAGCGGCACTTTTGGCTGCGTGCGGAGCGAAGGATGGCAAATCCACGAGGGCCTCGACATCCGCTGCTTGCAACGCGACAAACGCGGTGAACCCACCGACCCGATCATGGCCACCGCCGACGGTCAGGTCGCCTACCTCAACTCCCGGGCCGCTCTCTCCAATTTTGGCAAATACCTGGTGCTCCGCCACCGGATTGACGGCCTCGAGGTCTATTCGGTTTACGCGCACCTGAGCGAAATCCGTGACGGCCTGAGGGCCGGACAAAACGTCAAGGCGGGCGAGGTGATCGGCATCATGGGACGCACCGCGAACACCCGCGAGGGCATTTCCCGGGAGCGCGCCCACCTGCACTTCGAGCTGAATCTGTTCGTCAACGACCGTTTCCCCGAATGGTATAAGAAAACTTTCCCCGGCCAGCGCAACGATCATGACGCCTGGAACGGACAGAACCTCGTGGGTCTGGACGCGGGCAAAATCCTGCTGGAGCAACGCCGCCTCGGCGCGAAGTTCAATCTCCTCCAGCACCTCCGCGGTGAAACCGAACTGTGCCGCGTGCAGGTGCGCGCCACGAATTTTCCCTGGATCAAACGCTACGCCCCGCTCATTCAGCCGAACTCGCGCGCCGAAGCGGAAGGGGTGGCCGGATACGAACTGGCGCTCAATTTCAACGCGATCCCGTTCCGCGTGATTCCCCGTGCGGGTTCCGAGATGGGCGGCAAATCGAAATACCATCTGCTGTCCGTCAACGCGGCCGAGCAAAGCAAGAATCCCTGTCGCCGGCTGGTCACCAAACGCGCCGGGCGTTGGGAATTGACGACCCAGGGAGAAAACGCTCTCGGGTTGCTGACCTACTGAGCGCCGATCAATCGCCTTCGTCGTGCGCGCGGCTCAACAAATTCGATTGGCGCTGCCGGACTACCACGGTTATTGTTTTCACGTCAAAAACCGTTCAAACCAAGAATGAACCATCCGCGGGGAATCACGCACGCACAGTGGCTGCCAAGCGCCCTCGAGCAGGCGGCGACCTCATCCGGCCTTCGCGGCACGCTAAAGCGCCGCTTTGGCGCGACGGCGGCCAATCGTGCCTTTACCTTGATCGAGCTCCTGGTGGTCATCGCCATTATTGCCACACTTGCGGCCCTGCTTTTGCCGGCCCTGGCTCGTTCCAAAAGCCATGCGTTGAACGTGGCCTGCCTCAACAACCTCAAGCAACTGACACTTTGCTGGTCCATGTACACCCATGACAACGACGACCGGTTGCCTCCGAACAACTCGGTCTATGACGTCAACACCGGCGCGCCGATCCCCGGCGTGGATTTGAGCCAGACCTGGTGCCCGGGAAATACCCGCCTGGACACCAACACTGCCAACATCGAAAAGGGCTTTCTCTACAACTACAATCGCAACCCGGCGATTTATCGCTGCCCGGCCGACCGGTCGTTGGTCGAGCTCAGCCCCGGCGTAACCCTGCCGTTCCCGCGCACCCGCAGTTACAACATGAGCCAGTCCATCAACGGCAGCAGCGGCTCGATCCCCGGTGTGCATTCCTTGTGGCGGATACCCAGCTACCAGCGGTTGGCGGAAATCAAGAACACCGCCGACATTTTCGTGTTCATTGATGTGCATGAGGGCGGGATTCTCGACGCGCTGTTCGGCATTCCACCACCCGGCAGCCCGTGGGAAGGCATCTGGTTCGACCTGCCGGCCAACCGACACAACCAAGGCGCGAGCCTGTCCTTTGCCGACGGTCGGGCCGAACGCTGGAAATGGAAAGTGCCCAAGGTCTTCCGGTACCTGGGCCAGAACGTGCTGGCGGAGGAGTATCCGGATTACCGCCGCGTTCAAGAGGTGATTCGCAAGACCTGGTGAATCGGCCATCATTTGGCCCAGTTACCCGGAGTTAAGCCATCGCCTCGCGCCAATTCCCGCTTGCGCTCTCCTGACCCGCTGCTCATGTTTTCCCCGGTTTATGAACTACAGGATTTCTCAGCGGGCGGCTTCCCTTGCACCTTCGCTAACTTTGGCAATAGATTCCAAGGCCAAGCAGATGAAGGCCGAGGGGCTGGACGTGGTCGGTTTCGGCGCGGGCGAGCCGGATTTCGACACGCCGCAACACATCAAGGACGCCGCGGCCAAAGCCCTCGCCGAGGGCTTCACCAAATACACTCCCGCCGCCGGCATCCCCGAGTTGCGCCAGGCCATTGCCGACAAGCACAAACGCGAAAACGGCCTCACCTACAAGCCTTCGCAAATCATCGTCTCCTGCGGCGGCAAACATTCCTGCTACAACGTCTTCATGGCCACGTGCCAGGAAGGTGATGAAGTCATCATCCCCGCGCCTTACTGGTTGAGTTATCCGGAAATGGTGAAGCTGGCCGGCGCCAAACCCGTCATTGTCGAAACCACGGACGCGACGGAGTTCAAAATCACCCCGCAACAACTCCGCGACGCCCTCACGCCGCGCACCCGAATTTTCCTGCTCAACTCACCGAGCAATCCCACCGGGAGCGTTTACACCCCCGACGAAATCAAGACCTTGGGCGACATTTGCCTTGAAAAGGGCGTGCTCATCATGAGCGATGAGATTTACGAGCACCTGCTCTACGATGGGGCGGTTCACAAAAGCGTGGCCAGTTTCTCGCAAAGGCACTACGAACACACCATCCTGGTTCACGGCTTTGCCAAGGCTTGGAGCATGACCGGCTGGCGGCTGGGCTGGACTGCCGCGCCTGAACCGATTGCCAAGGCGATGGACGCCATCCAAAGTCACAGCACGAGCAATCCCACCTCCTTCGCGCAGAAGGGCGGTGTGGCCGCGCTCACGGGACCGCAGGACCACCTGCCCGGCTGGCTCGCAGAATACAACCGGCGCCGCACCTACGCTCATCAGAAACTGAACAGTATTCCCGGCCTCTCGTGCGTGAATGCGAAAGGAGCGTTCTATCTGTTTCCGAACATTTCCAAGACTGGGCTCAAGTCCACGGAGTTTTGCGCCAGATTGCTTGAAGCGGAAAAAGTGGCTGCCGTCCCGGGGATTGCCTTCGGTGCTGACGATTACATCCGCCTCAGCTACGCGACCAGCATGGCGAACCTTCAGAAAGGGTGTGAGCGGATCGAGAGATTCTGCCGAAATCTCCGATAGACGGTGCCCGATGGGGCGGGTTCAAGCTGATCAGTTGCGCTTTGTACTCGCGGCCAATTCTCCACTGCCAGGCGCGCTTGGTTTGGGCGGCAGGCGAATCCTTCTCTCGGCTCATTCGGCTCATCCTCAGCGGCCCGAATTATTCGCCGAGACGGACGCGGAGGCGTTCGGTTCACGTTCGTCTTCGCGTTTGGTTGTCATTCCGTTCGCATGGAGTCCCGACCATCACAAATCCTCGGTCGGCGTGAAGGGCAGTCCGCGCCCGCCGTTGAAGAGCTTTCTCAGCCGCCGGTCCTTCGAACTGCTCTTGCGGCGGATGATCCCCGGCGCAACCCGCTCGCTCAGTTCACGCCAGTAACGACGTCCCTTGAGCCAGTCTTCGTAGCTGATCGAACCTTCAACGGGAATCGAAGGGATTCTGGATTTTGAGTTCATCGGCTACAGCTCCGACAGTTGCGGCATACTCAGAGAGGCCACGAAATTCCGGCTGGTTGGCGACTCGTCGAAGTTCATCCCCATTGACAGCTACGTCGCCACCGAGCATGGCCACCATAGATTTCCGCTCACGTTCCCGGGCTCTCGGCATGACACGCAAAGCAACCGCCGATCGCCAGAACCTAAATCTTCAAGAACAACTTCCGCCGATACATCCAGAACAAGATTAACCACAGGAAGAACAGGATCGCCGCGCCATGGACGAGCGGTTCGTAGGCGTCGCCCAACAGCTTGAACGCATCCTGGCCAAGATGCGTCTTCAGCGCCTTTCCGATGAAGCCGTCGAACAGGTGCGCGATGCAATATGCGGCAATCGAGTTCATCCCGATGACCACAATCGGAAATGCCCAGCCCTTGCGCCCCCACCAGTCAACCACGGCAAGGAATCCGGCCAGCATCAGGAAACACCAGCCGCCGCTGTAAAGCGCCCAGCTTGGCGTCCAGATGCGCTTGACCACCGGACAGAGGCCAAGCCAGCCCAGCGCCGCGCCCGCGGCCAACGAGACCAGGCCAGCGAGGGCCAGCCATTTCAACTTGTCCAACGACGAGCGTTCGCGGCGCAACATCCCGCCGGCGATCAGCCCAAGGATCATCGTTCCCAACGTTGGAATGAAACTGAGCGTGGCATAACCGCCGCCGTTGAACTCGAATGGCGTTTCGCGCGGGAACAAATTCAGAAACCACGTGTCAAAGGCCCAGGCCAGATTGCTGTTCTTGTTCCAATGCGCCGCCAGCCCGCTCATCAAGTGTGGCCAGTCGTTGGGCACGCCGACTTTCGCGTACTCGAAGTCCGGCCCGGGCAACGGATAAAGCGCAAACGCCGACCAATAACCCGCGAGGATCAGTCCCAGCGCAATCCACTGATCGCGCACCGGTCGAAAACCCAGCAGGAACAGCGCGAAGTAGCCCAGACCGATTTGCGAAAGTGTGTCCTCGAACGTCCAGTACGTTTGTGGCTTGCCAATGGACCGCAGGAAGACCCCCAGAAAGATCAGCACCAGCGCCCGCCACGCGGCGTGCCAGGTGATCCGCGTCCGGGATTGACCGCGCCCCATCCGGCTGGCGAGCGAGAACGGCAGCGCCACGCCCACCAGGAACGAAAACGCCGGTTGAATCAAATCGTGCAGCGAGCAGCCGATCCACTCGACGTGACTCTGGTGATAGGCCAGAAACTTCCAGAACCCGCTCTCCGGCAACGCCCGCGCCACCCCCGAAAGATGCAGCACCTCCGCCATCATCAAAAACATGACAAAGCCGCGAAAGGCATCCACCGAAGTCAATCGTGAAGCCGGCGTGCCGTCGGGCGGATTGGCTGACGGCGGGTGGTCCGCACGGGCTGGGGTGGCGTTGGACACGCAGGGGTTCTAACCGGTGCCGCGGCGCTTGGCCACGAAAATCTGCGGGCGCGCGATGAGGAGACGCATCTAACCATCTTGCAACCAGGTCTGCCTGCATGTGGCGGCGTGGACGGCGTGGAGGCTGGGGAGGCGGCTTATCGGCAGCCTGGCCTGTAGGGCGGCCGGTAAGCCGCCCCTCCGGGAGACTGGCGCACCTGCAAAAAGCCGAGCTACACGCGCGAAGAAGTCTGGTTCAGCCCTGACCCAGAAAATCCCGTTCGAGAATCCTGACCAGACGGCCCACCGCCAGCATCAGCTCACTGCGCCGCTCCACCCGCTCCTCGTCCGTCGCCAGATCAATCGGCTGCGCGGCTATGGCGGCGTAGCGACGGTTGAGCGGCACGCTTTCGTCGGTGTGACCGAGTTCCCGCACGAGCCTCCGCACCTGCTCGGTCGCCCGGCGCGCCTCGGCAATGTTGCGAAGCGCTGCGGTCACCGTAACCTCTCCAGCTTGGACCTGCTTGAGCAGCCGGCACTCGAAAGTCCGGCAACGGTTTGGACGATCCGCATAGACCTGGCACCACTTCCCATCGAAGCAGGCACAAGGCTGACGAAAGCAGGTCTTCCGACTCTTGTGAAACAAGTTCAACCCCTGTTCCGTAAGGCGCTTCGGGTTGTCGCCAGGCTGCAATTCCACATCACCGAACAACACGCCGTTGCAGCAGAGTCCACAGTTGGGGCAAAGCCGGGAAACGAGGTCCGTGGAATTCGTTGCCGGCTGGCTCATGCTAATTGCAGCGCCGGCGCAATGTCCGCGTCGTAGTCCTGCCGAACGTCAGTTCGCTGCAGTTTTCGCTCGGCCAGGATGCCGATCATCGCCGCGTTGTCGGTGCAAAGGCTTCTCTCCGCCAGGCGCAGGCGCAGACCCGCGCGCTGGCAGGCAGCGGTCAGTTCGGTTCGCAGTGCGCGATTGCACGTCACCCCGCCCGAGGCGGTCACGCAACGCACGCCCTCCCGCCTGGCCGCACGAACGGTCTTGATCACCAAAACCTCGACGATGGCGGCTTGAATGCTGGCGCACAGATCACGGATCGCCTGACTGTCCTCGAGCAATCCGGGATGATCCCGCAGAAAATAGCGAACCGAGGTTTTCAAACCGCTGAAGCTGAAATCATCGTTGGCCTCATTCAGAAGAGGGCGCGGAAAGGAGTAGGCCGCTGGATTCCCTTGCCCCGCCAGGCGATCTATTTCCGGCCCGGCCGGATACGCAAGCCCCATCAGCTTGCCCGTTTTGTCAAAACATTCGCCCGCCGCGTCGTCCATCGTTGATCCGAGCACGCGATGTTCAAATTCCGCTTGCACGAGCACCAGCAGGGTGTGGCCGCCACTGACGATCAGCGAAACATTCGGCTCGAAGCGCTCGAACTCGGCCCGCAAGGGTGTGCCGCCAATCCACGGCGAATAAAGATGCGCCTCGTGATGATGAATGCCCACGAAAGGCTTGCGCAGAGCAAAGGCCATGGCCTGCGCGGCCTTGAGGCCGACGAGCAGCGCGCTGGGCAGGCCCGGCCCCTGGGTCGCCGCCACGGCATCGAGTTGACTCGCGCTCACTCCCGCTTCGCGCAAAGCTTGCGTGACAACGGGGTGGAAGTTCCGCAGGTGTTCCCGCACGGCGAGCTCGGGCACGACACCACCGTATTGCGCGTGAAGTTGAATTTGCGAGGCAACAACGTTCGAGATGACCTCGCCCTGGCGCACGACCGCGGCGCTGGTCTCGTCACAGGAGGTTTCGCAAGCGAGCAGAGTCACTTGGCGACCGCCATGCGGTCGGGTTCCGATGAGCCTTTCTCGTCCGGCAACCGTTGCGCAAAGATCATGATGCCCTTGAGCACATCCATGGCCCGGTCCAGTTGCGGATCGCGCACCGTGGCCACGCGTTCGCGCTCCCGATCGTCCAATGACTCCACGCCGCCGGGCGTCAGCCGCAGCCGCGCGATGCTCTCTTCCTCGTCGGTCATGGTCACGATGATGTCGGGTGTGATGCCTTCCTCATGAATGACCTTGTGACTCGGGGTGTAATACTTGGCCGTGGTCAGGCGCAGCGCGGAGCCGTCCTGCAACGGCAGGATGCTTTGCACGGACCCTTTGCCAAAGGTTTTCTCGCCCACGATGATCGCCTTGCACAGCCCGAGCGCGGCGCAGTCTTGCAAAGCGCCGGCGACGATTTCCGACGCGCTGGCGCTGCCGAGGTTCACCAGTACCACGACCGGCAGATTGCGATAAGCACCGTTTCGTCCCGTCACTTGGCGGACGGAACTTTGACCGGGGTTGCGGCCTTCGGTGGTCACGACCAGTTGCCGGCGGGGCAGGAACTTCTCGCACACCTCCACGGCTTGATCGAGCAGTCCGCCCGGATTCCAGCGCAAGTCCAGCACCAAGGCTTCCATGCCCTGAGCCTTGAGCTTTCTCAAAGCGGTTTCCAGTTCCTCGCTGGTCTTCTCGCCGAACTGTGTCAGCCGCACGTAGCCAATCTTGTTTTCGCCGAGCGGAAATTCCTTGCGGCCGTTGATGTCCTTGGCCATGTCCACGTTGATGACCGCGCGGGTCAACCGGTGCTCCTTTTCCTCACCGGTGGACGGACGCTGGATGGTCAGGGAAACCTGGCTGCCGGGTTCGCCGCGGAGATTCTTCACCGCGTCCTGGAGGGACATTTTCTCCGTGCTCCGTCCGTCAATCCGGATGATGCGGTCGCCGGAGAGAATGCCCGCCTTGAATCCCGGCGTGTCCTCGATGGGCGTCACGACCGTCACGAAGTTGTCGCGCATTTGCACCACGATGCCCAACCCGCCGAATGTTCCCTGGGTGTCGCCCTGGAGTTCCCGGTAACGATCCGGATCGAGGAACTCGCTGTGAGGATCCAACGTGCCCACCATGCCTTTGAGCGCGCCGTAAACCAGGTCCTGATAGGTCAGGTCCTTCCCGTCCACGTAATCCTTCCTCACCCGCTCCATGACGTAGGAAAACAACTCGAGGTTTGGATACACCGAATCCTTCTCGGCCGCGGCGGCCGAGGAGAGGTACATCCGCGCGCCGATGGCCAGGTTCACCAACAGCAACGTCACCACCAGCGTGTAAGTCAGACTTCGTTTCATATCGAGCTTGGTCGAGTTCACCGTGACAATAGAGGGCCCACTCGGCCTTGGCAAGTTGCACTTCCCGCACGCGCAGTCCGTACCTCAAGGGAATACTGACCCGGGCAATCCGCCAAAGGTAAAAATCTGCGCATCGAAAGTTCACGCTTGGGCCTGGTGAACCACATGGCAGTTAATGGGGCAGGTTTTCTGCCTGCCTGTCTCCGGAACGCATGAAGTCTGCACTACACTTTCACGTTCTCGAGCCGCGATGGCGTAACGCCGGTTTTCCAACCGGAGCGCTTGCCCTGTGGAGTAAGACTCGTGCGCGGCAATGCGGACTCTTACGAAATGCTGCGCAGGGCGAGCCGACGGGAAAGTCGGCGTTACGGTTTTGGGTTCTTCGTGAAGCCCGCCGCCCGCTTATGCCATTCGCAGTCCGAGCGAGCTCATCCCCCACGGTCCGCCCGCCACAGCAAGACCACCCCAACAGCCTGGAAAATGAAATTGGGCAGCCAGACGATCAGATGCGGCGCGTATTCCGGACGCGCCGCCAAGGACTGGCCCAGATGCAAAAAGCTGTAATAGATCAACACCAGCACCAACGCGACCGCCACGCCCACGTTCGTTTCGCGGCGATGCACCCGGATGCCCAGCGGAATGCCCACCAGCGTGAACCCGAAACAGGCAAACGAAAACGCCAACTGCCGGTGCAGTTGCACACGCACCGGCGAGGTCAAATCGCCCAACTGCTTTTTCAAGTCCCGCTCCACCCCCTCCCGCGAACCTTCCGACTCCGGACGCGGCAAAAGCGGCGCCGTGATTTGTTCCTCAAGTTCACGAAGTTCGGCCTTGAGTTCGTTGAACGTCATTTCCCCCAGCCCGGTTCGCTTCCGCGCCGGCCGGGCAAGCTTGGGCTCGAGCGTGATCGTCAGGTTCGTGGTGAAACCGGGAAACCCCTCGCCGTCGGACATAATCACGTAGCGCGCGTCAAACAACTCCAGAATGATCTGACCATTGGCCGCGTCCACCCGGTACTGGCCGCGCGGCGACTGGATGGTGGTGGTGGCCGTGTTGCTCTTCTGCGGCAGTTGAATGACGATGACGTTTTGCAGGACCTGGTTGCGGTTCTTCTCCACGTAAAAAATGTAACCGGGATGCTCCTTGATGAACCGGCCCTCGGGCAGTTGCGCGCTGGACAGCTCCGCGCCAACGCGAAACAGAAGGTTTTTGTAGGCCACTCGGCAGCGGGGCGCGAGTTCCAGGTTGACGAGCGCGCTCACCCCGCACAGCAGCAGACTCAGCAGCAGGACCGGCATGATCAGCGACACCACGCTGATGCCGCTGGCCCGCATGGCCGTGAGTTCCTGGTCGGCGCTGAACCGGCCGAACACGAGCAGCGTGGCCGTCAACATGGCCATGGGCAGGGCGAAGGCCCACACGAAGGGAATCAGCAAACCCACGGCCTCGAGGAACAGGCCGAAGGTGGCCTGCCGGTTCACCAGCAACGGCAATACCGCCTTGAGTACGTTCCCCAGCAACAGCACGAAGGTGAACACGAACATCGTCATCACCAGCGAGCCGAGGACCTGGCGGGTGACGTATCGGTGCAGCGTTTTCAAAATGGCCGGGAGTTACTTTGCGGTGTCCAGGCGCGCCGCACAATGAAAAGGATGGTGGCTGGAGACGGTATCGAACCGCCGACACAAGGATTGGATTTCCATGGGGCAATGTGCTCGTCACCGATTCGAAGCCGTCTGACAACAAGCGGGAGCGGTGCGCGCTATGTGCCCGCCCTGGCGCGAACTTCAAGCTGCGGCTGCCTGCAATTCCGCCAGCGGATGAACGTCACGCACAATGCGCTTCTCGCACCGCCGCCGGGCAACTTCCAAGTCGTAATCCGCCTGGATGCCAATCCACAATTCGGGCGACACGTTGAACAGTCTCCCCAGCTTCAGGGCCATTTCCGCGCTGACACTCCGCCTGCCCCGGCAAATCTGGCTGATGGCAATGGGCGTCGTGCCGATGGCTTTGGCGACCGCGTAGGCACTCAAGCCCATCGGCTTCATAAAATCCTCGCGCAGCACGTCGCCCGGATGAACCGAATTCAATCGCTCTGTTGGCTTGCTCATAATCGTTCAGTGATCGTCCACGATTTCGACCCTCTCCGCGTTGCCCTCGCGCCAGACGAAGCAAATCCGCCATTGATCGTTCACGCGGATGCTCTGTTGCCCTTTCCGCCCGCCGGCCAATGCCTCCAACCGGTTGCCCGGCGGCATCCGCAAATCATTCAAGAGTCTGGCCCGGTGCAAGTATTCGAGCTTGCGCCGCGCAGTGTTCTGAATGTCCGGCGGAAACCTCCGCGAACGCTCGCCGCGGAAAATGCGCTCAGTTTCGGCACAAGCGAAACTCACAATCACCGAGACACCTTATCGTTTGGCGATAATAAATCAATCCCGATCCGCCAACGGACTCAACGCCCCAACCGTCTCCGGCGCGCCACGCGCTGCGCGGCCTGCGTCTGGCTTTTCCAAGACGAGTGACACCAAACATGGCGCAAGCCTGCGGTGGTGAGCGTGGAGACAGCCGAAGGATCCCTTCCCAAGCCAAGGTTAAAAAGTAAGCCAAAAGTAACCCAAAGCGAAAACGCCGTCCGGCGGGGTTTTGGGGGTGCGTCACGGAACCCTTGATTTTATTGACTAAGATGGTGGCTGGAGACGGAATCGAACCGCCGACACAAGGATTTTCAGTCCTCTGCTCTACCGACTGAGCTATCCAGCCGACCTATCGCGGGGCGACATTCAACTTGGCCGACCAGCGGTTGGCAAGGCATAATTCGCCCGCTCCGAAATCGCATCATGCCACCTGCCAAAACCATACGCCCTCCCACGCGGCGGCAGTTTCTCAAACGCACCGCCGCTTTAGCGATGCCGGTCGCCCTGCCAGGATTGCTTTCTTCCTCCCTGTCGGCGGCTGAAGGTAAACCCTTTCGCGCCGCCATCATTGGCCACACCGGCGCCGGGAATTATGGTCACGGGCTGGATATGATCTTTACCGGCCGGCCGGACGTGGAGGTCGTCGCTGTGGCTGATGCCGATGCGGACGGACGGGCAAAAGCCGCCGCGCGCAACGGCGCCGCCCGGGCCTATGCCGATTATCAAGAAATGCTGAACCGGGAGAAGCCGGACCTCGTGAGCGTGGCCCCGCGCTGGACCAGGCAGCATCACGCGATGGCGTTGGCGGCCCTGCACGCCGGGGCACACGTGTTCCTTGAGAAACCGATCACCCGCACGCTGGCCGAGGCGGATGAATTGCTGTCCGTTGCCCGGCGCGCCAGGCTCAAAATTGCCGTCGCCCACCAGATGCGGCTTGCGCCCAACCTGGTGTTTCTCAAACAGCAACTTGAGGCGGGCCTGATTGGCGAGCTGCTCCAAATCCGCGCCCACGGCAAGCAGGACCATCGCGCCGGGGGCGAGGACCTCATCGTGTTGGGGGTGCATCTGTTCGATCTCATGCGCTGGTTTGCCGGGGATCCGCAGTGGTGCTCCGGCCGGCTGCTTCAGGATGGTCGCGACATCACTCTCGAAGATGCCCGCCCGGCCACGGAGGACATTGGTCCGGTGGCTGGCGACAATCTTCTTGCCCAGTTTGGTTTCCCGAAGGGAGTCACCGCCAGTTTCAGCAGCCGGCGGGATTATCAGGCGGTGGCCGGCCCTTGGGGCATGGAATTGATCGGCACGCGCGGTACAGTGCGAATCCTTGCCGACATTTCCCCGCGCATTTTTCTGCGACGGCCACTGGAGTGGTCCGCATCCGGCAGCACCGAACGATGGGTGCCGGTGGAGGGCGACCCAACCCTCGACTGGACCGCCGAGGAGAAGAGCGTGGCACGGGCCAACCAGCGCGTCGTGGATGACTGGCTGGACGCGATCCGGACCGACCGCGAACCGGCTTGCAGCGGGTTGGCGGGCATGCGCGCTTTGGAGATGGCGCACGCGGTGTTTGCCGCCGGGCTGGCCCGGGCTCGCGTTTCGCTGCCGCTGGCCAATCGCCAACATCCATTGGCACGCAAAGGATAGCGGGACGACCCACCGCGAAAAGGAAAGTGGTTTTGGAAGGGCTGTAAGCCGAATTCTGTTCCGCCTCTTGCGAAGCGGCGAGAATCATTTGTCTCAGCGGCCAATACCCGGAACCTGAACCAAAGTGGGACGGGCTTCCAGCCTGTCCATGCCCCGCTGACACTGTCCGACAGGCAAGATGCCTGTCCCACTCTGGCCGGGGAGCGGGCCGCTCCGCGGTTCCCTATTTGGCCTTGCACCCGATGGGGTTTTCCGTGCCCCGTCGCTTGCGCTTCGGGCGGTGGGCTCTTACCCCACCTTTTCACCTTTTCCCGCTCCGTTGCCGGAACGGGTAGTCTGTTTTCTGTGGCACTGTCCGTCGGGACGACTCGCATCGTCGCCGCCCGCGTGTATCCCGCGGTCCGCCTCCTTGCGTCAGCGGCCACGGGTTACGCGGCATCGCGCCCTATGGTGTTCGGACTTTCCTCCCAGCCCTTCTTGAAATCCATTAACCGAGCCTGACCCGACCCATTCAGATCATTTGTGCCGTTCTCAATCCCTGAACTTCAAGAAGGGCTGGGCGATCCTCCGCCCTTCCAAAACCTGCCAACAAGATAATCACTGTTTCAGCAAATCAACAAGCCATATCCCCGACAACCGTATCGCCTGCACCGCTCCACATGGCGGGCATCACGCTTTGGCTCAAGGAGTTTTCCGCACCCGCACCCGGACGAAGTGGCCGCTGCCCACCGCGGGTTGGACTGTGCGGTAAACCACCCGCTCCAACGTCCCGGGCGGTCCAACGTCCACCTGGCTTTCCAAGGTCAGATAAGCGGGCGGCGAAAGCGCATCGGACCACGATTGCAGGTTGGCAGCGTGATCCAGTTCATAGACCAGGTCCACGGGCGCTTTGCGGCGCACGAAGGTGATGCGTAGGTCATTTCCAGCGAGGCTGCCCGTGGGAATGCCGCGGTCGGCGCTGCTCACATGGCGATCCGACAACAGCGGATTCAGGTTATAGGCATATTCGCCCAGGTTCGTCAGTCCATCGCCATCTGGATCCTGATCCGGCCCGCTGATCTCCGGGTCGGCGAGTTGTGCCGGAGTAAACACGTCCGAGGCCCAAGCGGCGTAAGTTTGTCCTGCCGGAGCGTCACCCACCGTGAACTCCGCCGAAAGGATGGCGAAGTCACCCTGCGGGTTGACCGCCAGCGCCAGTGGATTGATGAACTGGGCGTCCACCACCTGCGCGTTGGTAAGGATGAGCTGGAAAGTCGCGCCCGCCGGCGCCGCTGGAGACAGCGAATATGCCAGTGCCCACTGTTGTGTCGAGTTGGCTTCGATTACCGGGTTCATGTTGGCGAAGGTCAACCGTCCGTTGTCATCGGAAAAAGTCACCGGCCCGGCCAGCAGGCTGTCCGCGGATGTCACCGTGCCGTTCTGGTCATCGTCGCGATACAATCGCGCCGCCACCACCGCAGTTTGATCGGGGAGAGTGCCCGTGGTATCGAAGATTATCGAGTTGACCCGCACGTCGGCGTTCAACGCTTTGAGCAGAAGCAGAAATACCGGTGCCTGAACGGCGCCGGCCGGGATCGAGCTTTGCGGTGTGGAATCCGCCCGCTCGATGCTGAAACCAACCAGTGTCGTGTCGCCGGTGCCGAATTCCGAGGTCGAACCATTCCCACCATGCGTGGCGGTCATGGTGATGATGGGATGCCGCAAGCTTCCCACCAGCGACGCGCGCCAATGGCCCGTCGGACCCACAGTCGCTTCACCGAGAAATGCATCGCCCTCGGGATCACCGGCGTCCGGGTCGGTGAACAACTGTATGAGACTGCCTGGCGGCGTGACCGCAAGGCTGGCGACATTGCCCGAAACCGACTTGCCATCAAACGCGAGGAACACCGGCGGCGGCTGGAGGTTGTTTCCGCCGGCCTCGTGCAGGATGCCCTTGCCGAGGTTGCCGCTGATCTGATTGTAAAGAATCCGATTGCCGGTGGTGCTGCCGCCCACGACCCGCACGCCCGCCTGCGCGTTGGCCAGAATCAGGTTGCCCAACGGCAGGGAAGTGGAATACACGAGGTTGCTCACCGCCCGCGTCACCTCGGCCAACCCGCCGATGTAATTGTCGCGCGCCCCGGCCTCCAAACGCACCCCGTCGCCGTTGTTGGGCTGGAAGTTGTCATCGCGGTCGAGGCCGATGCGGTTGTTGAAGAATCTGTTGCCGACGCAAGCCGTCCCGCCAAGGACGATGCCGTGGGTGTAATTGGCAATCACGATGTTGCCATTGATTCGGGCCGGGCCGCCGATCTCGTTGTTCGCGGCGTTGGTGAGATACATCCCCATGGCGCCGCGTCCGGGGGCCAGCAACCCAATCTCGTTGTTCCGCACGCGGTTGTGGCTGGTGAGCGAAAGGGCCAGCCCCGCCCAGTTGGGTTCGTCACGAAATCCGAACGCGTGGATCAAGTTGCCCAGGCCCGGGTCGTCGCCGCCAAGCAGGTTGCCCTGACCGCCGCGCACAACCAGACCGGCATTGAAGGAGTTGGTGATGTAGAAACCCTGGACGACGTTGCTGGAACTGTCCGAAAGGTACACACCCAGACGGTTCACGTAGAGGGTGTTTCGGGTCAGTTGCGATTCCCCCACCACGTGGCCGCTGGAGGCCGTCAACAACACGCCGACGCCGCCCGACGGCGTGGACGTGAGGTAATCGGTGAAGCGGTAGGAAATACCCAAGCCCGGCCCTTCGATGAAATTGTTCTCAATGCGATTGCGTTGTGCCGGACCCGCAAGATGGTTTTGGTCAATCCAGATACCCGCGCGAAACCATCCGCGGATGCGATTGCCCAGTTCGGGCGTACGACCGCCGATCAAGTTGGCTTCGGCACCTGCGCCGAGCTTCAGCCCGGCCCCTTCACCCGAGGGCGCGAGATTGCCGTTGTCGAGCTCCCCGAGGTGGTTGGCCTGGATGACATTCGCACCCGAGAGCACACCATCCGTTCCCACCGTGCCGCTGGCGTTCTCGATCAACACGCCGGCTTCGGTGCAGGAGTTGATGGCGTTCCAGCCTTGAACGGGTGACCCCAGTGGATCGCCAGGAAAGCGCGGCACGATCAACCGCGCACCGGGCAAGCCGATGGTGTTGTTGCGCGGGCCGTCGTGAATCCAGACACCGATCCGGGGCCGGTTTGGATTGCCCGCCAGCAACACCCAACTGGAAAAGAACGCCCCGATCTGATTGCCGAAGACCAGATTGTTGTCCGTGCCCGTCCCTTGCAGTTCGATGCCCGCGTCCGGGCAGGTGAAGATGGCATTGGCAAGGTCCGCGTTGTGATCGCCGATGGTGTTGTCGCGTGCGCCATTCCGCAGGGCGATGCCGCTGCGGCCATTGGCCGAGAACCGCAGACCCGCCGCCCCGATGTACGGGTCCAACACTCCAATGAATTGCGCGTTGACCGTGTTAAAGGCGGTGTTCGCACCCTCCAAGAGCACTCCGTCATCGCGATTGCCGCTGATGGAGCCGTGCTGGCCGAGGCTCACGAGGCGGGTGCCGACCAGGTTGTATTGCGCGCCTTCCGTGAGGCGGATGCCCGAGCCTTCGTTGGCAATGGTCAACGACGTGCCACCTTCATAGAGATTGACGCCGGCAAAAGTGCGGTCCACGACGTTGTTCGAACAACCCGGTCCCTGAAGCAGCACTCCGTCGCCCTGGTTGCCGAGGGGATTCAGATAGCGCAGCACATTGCCCACGGCGCCCGGCCCCAGATGCGCCCCCGCCGTCTGGTTGTTCACGAGGTCGTATCGCCGCCGCAACTCCTCGGTGGGCCAGCCGAAGAAATTGTTCGAGGCCCCGCCCAGGTAGATGCCCGCCGCCTGGCAATTGCGGATGGTTCCCGGAACGATGTTGTTGAAGCTGGCGCCATTGTCCAAGCGGATGCCGTTCCCGCCGCAGCCCGTGATCACGGTATAGGGCGAGAGCGGAAACCCGCCGCCCCGGCTGGAGGACATCAAGTTGCGTTCCGTGCCGACTCCCGTGAAATGAACACCGTGACCAGCAACGTTCGTAACGGCACAGTCCCGTAATTCATTCCCCGCAGACCCACCTTCCACGAGAAACCCGCTGCCGCAATTCACGACGCTGATGC
Source organism: Verrucomicrobiia bacterium (assembly GCA_011525685.1). Taxonomy (GTDB): domain Bacteria; phylum Verrucomicrobiota; class Verrucomicrobiia; order Limisphaerales; family JADLHS01; genus WYBW01. The sequence goes on along the minus strand of WYBW01000129.1, from coordinate 1,371 downwards.
CTTCGAGCGAACTGTTTTGCGCGCCATTGCGCAGATGAACGCCCGGCCCGCTGAAGTTGCGGATGATCAACGATCCGCTCACGCGCACGCCGTTGACGCCGTCCAGCACCAGACCCGACGTGCCCGGCGGCGTGCCGGTGCCATCCAGAACCACCGGTTGACCGGCAATGCCAAACTGATAATGCACACGCTCGCGCAGCGGCGGCAGCGCGCCCATGATCGTTAGATTGCCATCAAAAGTGATGGTATGCACCGGCCCCAGAACGGTTTGTGGTTCATCGCCATAAACGAAGTCGGTTTCCCGGGCTTGGGGCGGACAATAACCCGGCTCATCGGGTGGCAGAAATTCACAAGGCGGATGTTGCTCGATCTGCCGCCCCAGTTGGCCGGCGATGATCAGAAAGGCTTCCTGGACGCTGACTTTACCGTCCGCAACGTTGCTGAAGTCGGGTTGGTTGACAAAGATGCCGTAACCGGGCGCCTCGCCGTGCGGTGTCTGATAGGCCGGATACTCGACGGTGAACGGAAAACTGGCGCCCGTTTGCCCGCGCAGCTTGATAGCGAGCTCGTGTTCTCCGGTTTCCAGGTTCGGAGGCACTCGAAACATCATTCGCGCGCCAGACCCGTCCGCCGTGAGTCCGATACTCTGGTAAGAACTGTCTATGTTCACTTCATACTCTCGGGCCAGCTCGTTATCGAATCCCAGCCCGCGCAATTCGAGCATGTCGCCCGGCCGCACCGGATCGGGAAACACGGATGTGATCGTCGGCGGCAGCAGAAAGCGGAACTCGCGAAACCGAGGACTCAAGGCCGCAGAACTGCCGACCGAATTCGTGTTGCCACGCTCGACCACGACGTAGGCCCGGCCATTGGGAAAGTCCGTTGCGTAATCCCACCACGGCACCCGCGCGGCGATGCTGGTGTTCGAGTTGGTGAGCACTTCCAATTCGACGCGCTTGGTGTAGGCGGTCGGATCGTCCGTGCTGGCGAACTGGCGGAAACTCACACTCAAGCCATTGGTGGTGTTACCAAAGTTGGCGCCCTGGATGGTGATCACCTCGCCGCCCCGCCCGGCCGTCGGGAAGAACGAGGTGATGCGCGGAGCAAAGGGGTTGCCCACCACCACGACGGTGCGTTCCACGGCCAGTGTGCCCCCATTGACCAGCCCGGTCACCCGCTCGACTCCCTGCGCCACGGCGCTGATTTTGCTCAACACGTTCAGCGATTTGCCGACGGTCTTGGCGACCTTGGTGCCGTATTCGTCGGCCCCCGCGAACTCGGCCCGTTCCATCGCCAGGTCTGCCAGGTTCTTAAGGGTCGAACTGGCTGCCGTCTTGAGCAGGTCATAGAGCGTGTCTTTGGAGGCAATGT
>WYBW01000128.1 GCA_011525685.1 Verrucomicrobiia bacterium | reverse complement strand
GCGAATTCCTGGCCTGCCACGCCGTGCCTGGGCCCGCCGACTGGAAGTCGGCGATACCGCAGGTTGGGAAACCTGCGCTACGCCAGGAATGCCTGCCTGCAATAAATTGAGATGCGCCCACTGGGCGAGTCTGCCGGTTTGCGGACGTGCTTTTCCCGACGAATCCGCGTAACCTTGGAGCGGGAAATCCTTGGTAAAGGGTGAGGGACAAAGTGACCGCGACCGAAAACATCTGCCCGTTCTGCGGCAAACCCGTGCAAACCACGGCGCTGCAAGGGATTTGCCCGGAGTGCATGCTCAAGGCCGGACTGGTCGAAACCGGCGAAGTCGGGCCGGACGGCACGGTCGTGGGCAAACCATTGCCTCAACCCGTGCCTGGCATTGAGGAGATCGCACCTCACTTTCCGCAACTGGAGATCCTCGAATGTCTCGGCCGCGGCGGCATGGGCGCGGTCTATAAAGCGCGCCAACCGAAGCTCGATCGGTTCGTCGCGCTGAAGATTCTCACCCGCCGCCAGGCCAACGGCATCACGGACACGGAATTCGCCGCGCGCTTTCAGCAGGAAGCCCGGGCGCTCGCGCGGCTCAATCACCCGGACATCGTCGCGGTTTACGATTTCGGGGAGGTGATCCCGGCTACCAGCGGGTCTGATCCGGCAACCGGGACAGTCGCCGGGACTTTGGCAGGCGGGACGCCTGCCCCAGTACATTACCTACTGATGGAATTCGTGGATGGCTTGACACTGCGACAATTGCTGCAAAGCAAAAGAATCGCGCCCGAGGAGGCCCTGGCCATCGTGCCGAAGATTTGTGAGGCGCTGCAATTCGCACACGAGCGCGGCATCGTCCATCGCGACATCAAGCCGGAAAACATCCTGCTCGACAAACAGGGACGGGTGAAGATTGCCGACTTTGGCATCGCCAAGATTCTCGGCGCCACTACTGCGGGAGCATCGTTAACCGGCGCGAAAGACGTCATCGGCACGCCCCATTACATGGCGCCCGAGCAGATCGAAAAGCCGACCAAGGTGGATCATCGGGCGGATATTTATTCGCTGGGCGTGGTGTTCTACGAAATGCTCACAGGCGAACTGCCGCTGGGGAAATTTCAATCGCCGTCGAAGAAAGTGCAGGTGGATGTGCGGTTGGACGAAGTGGTATTGCACGCGCTGGAAAAGGAACCCGATCGTCGCTATCAGCACGCCAGCGAAGTGAAGACGGACGTGGAGACAATTGCGACAACTCCCGGTAGCGCGGGCGTCCCGCTTGCCCGGGTTGACGCCCGGACGACCGGGACGGCGACGAACAAATCACCGCTGGTTCGCATCCTGGAAATCTTGTTTGGCATCACGTTCACGTCCCCACTGGCGTGCAAGCTGATCAACGTCTCGGCGCTCGGCTTTCTCGCCAGCCTGGCTTTTCTTGGCTACGTGCCGCTGCCGGGCTGGCACAGGTGCTTTGGCTTTTCCGGTTTCGCCGGCTTCTTCGGGCTGATTGGCGTCGCGAGCATGATCGAATTTGCCAAACGGCGCAAAGGGAGGCCAACGATGACCAAAGCAGGTTCAATGACCAGCCAGGCAGCCGTCAACGAAGCCGAATGGAAGAACCCACGCAATTGGAGCGGCCCGAAGTGGCTCTCGCTTTACTTCAGCAAACGCGACTCGCGGGTTTGGGTGCCCAAGCAAATTCCGGCGCTCGGGTGGACGGTGAACCTGGGAAGCCGCAAAGGAGCCGCGTGGCTACTCGGGATTTTCTTCTCCCTCATCGGCATTCTGGCCGCTGCACTGGTTTTGGTTTCGGCACCCGGTTACGACACGCTGACCACCGATCTCAGCCCGCGCGGTCTCGGCGAGAGAAACGCAAGCCGGGACTTTCAGCTTCAGCCGGTGGCCGGCTCAACGATGGAACCACGAGTGCCGCCGGTAGTGATTCAAACTTTTCCTGAATCCGGCGCCGCTAATGTTGATCCCGCATTGACGGAACTTCGCGTCACGTTCAGCAAGCTGATGCGTGACGGCAGTTGGTCCTGGACGATCTGGGGCGAGGAAAACTTTCCGGAAACGACCGGGTCCGCGCGCTATCTCGCGGACGGACGGACGTGCGTGCTGCCCGTGAAACTGAAGCCGGGAAAACTCTACGCCCTCTGGCTCAACTCCGAGTATCACCACGATTTCAAAGACCGCGAGGGACAATCCGCCGTGCCTTATGTGCTCATCTTTGAAACGAGGAAATGAATTATGAAAACAAACACTGAGCTTCTTACTCTTACTCTTAATCTTACTCTTGATCGCAATCTTAATCACTCGGCGTTGGGGATTAAGAGGAAGATTAAGATTAAGAACCCCGTCGCCATTGCCGCGCTGCTGGTTCTGCTGGCGGCGACGAGCCTCACCGCTGAAATCACGCTTGAATCCGCGCCGCCTGTCGTCGTGAAAACCGAACCGGTCGCCGGGGCCACCAACGTTGATCCGCGCACCTCGGAAATCGTGGTTCAATTCAGCAAGAAGATGCAGGATGGCAGTTGGTCCTGGTCCACCTGGGGCGAAGAGAATTTTCCGGAAATGGTTGGCCAACCGAAATATCTCGACGACGGGCGCACCTGTGTGCTCAAGGTGAAACTCCAGCCTGGAAAGTTTTACGCGACCTGGCTCAACAGCGACCGCTTCAAGAATTTCAAGGACACCGGTGGACGCCCCGCAGTGCCTTACCTGCTGACGTTTCGGACGCGCGACGCGACTCCGGGCTCGATCAGGCGTGAAAGCGGCGTGCCCGCGGACTGGACGCAGTTGCTCAACGACGACCAACGTGCCGTCCTTGCTTGGACGGATCGCCAGTTCCGCAGTTTCTTCGATGCACGCACCTTCGATGGTTGGTCCGACCAGGAGCGCGCCGCACTCGAAAGGAAGTTGATTGACGCCCTCAGCGGCCCGCGCTCGACCGAGTATTATCAGGCGATCAACACGCTTGCCGCCATGCGTTCCACCAGGGCGCTGCCCCGCCTGCGCGAGATCGCTTCCGAGCGCGTGGACCGGAACAATCGCGACCGCTGGATGGCCATTCGCGCGTTGGGCATCATTGGCGACAAGGAATCGGTGCCGGATTTGATCCATCTGGTTTATCACGGCAACGTCAACACGCGCTGGTGGGCGCAGATTTCACTGGTGCGAATCACGGGTAAGAATTTTGCCAAAGACTGGAACGCCTGGGGCAAATGGTGGAACGACCAAAACGGCCAGCCGCCTTACAAAACCGAAATCATCCGCTGGTGGAACGGCCAGGCTGAACCCGACACACTGGGCCAATCCCTGAACGAGAGTGACGAGAAGTTCCTTGCAAGCTTGCGCCCGAAGGAAACTTCGCAAACCAAATCGGAGAACTGAAATGAAAAACAAACCGAAACTGATCAGTGGAATCGCGATTGCCTCAACGATGCTGGCAGTTGCCGCCCTGGCCCAGGCCGCCAGGGAGTATTCAGTCAAGGCATTGCCACCCTCAGTGGTGAAGACCGTGCCGCAAGCCGGCGCGACTGACGTGGACCCGGCGCTAAAGGAACTAAAGTTCACCTTCAGCAAGGACATGGTGAAAGGCAACTGGTCGGTCTGCCAAGTCTCGAAGGAACACTTTCCCGAGTCAGGCGGCAAGATTCACTATCTCCCGGACAGGCGCACGCGCGTCATGCCGGTGAAACTGCAGCCCGGCAGGACTTACGTGCTCTGGCTTAACCTGGGGAAGTTTCAGAGCTTCCGCGACACCGAGGGCCATTCCTCCGTGCCGTATCAGCTTGTGTTTGAAACCAGGCCATAGACGGCAAACCGACGCCGTGAACAGGCGGCGACTGCTGACAACCGGAATGTCGTGTCCCACAGCAGCGCCATGCTGTCCTGACGCCCATGAACGAAAGCCGGGTGCTGACGAGAGATCCGCAAGGTCGAGGGTTTTTCATCGCCGCCTGCTGAAGTTCTGATATGCGTGCGGGCCGCAAGCCGGCGGCAAGGCGTCACCCGGGAAGGTCAGCGCGGGCGTTGGCGCGGCTCGACATAGCCCACATGCCAGAATTGTTGCCACAGATTTTCCAAGCGCACCGATTCGGTGTGTCCATCGAAGAATGCGCTGTTGATCGAGGCCGGCAGAGGTTGGGCCACATTGTAAGCGGTGGGTGGCGGGGACGGCCGGTTTCCATGGCGGGCGATTTGAATCCGGGACATGCCACCCAGTCCGCTAACGGTGGTCCCGCTGAGGCTGGCCGAGGCGCGGTCAGTGGCCTGCGGCCAGGCATCCGGCCAGATCCCATCCGCGAAGACCGGGGCTTTCGAGGGTTGTGCCACAGCCGACGCGGACTTGAATGCCTTGGCCGGGTCAGCGTTGCCGCTGCCCAGGTAAGCCTCCCAACCGCCGGCGTAAAACCAGCCGTTGAGCGCGTAACTGCCCCAGTGGTTCGTGTTGCCGGACGGTGTCCAGTACCAAGTTTCGTTCCAACGGCCGGCTTGGGCGTCCGTGCGGGAGCCAGGCGCGGGATTGCGGGTCGTGGCACAAAGGCGCACGGCATCGGCTTTGGCGTAGCTGTCGTACATCACGTCCAACCACACCCGAGCCACACTGGGGTAGGCGAACGGGCGATCGTTGTTGTCGAGAATGTAAATCTGGTGGGCCAGGGCGAGTTGCTTGAGGTTGTTCAGACAACTGATGCTGCGCGCCCGTTCCTTGGCCCTGCTCAAGGCCGGAAGGAGCATGGCCGCAAGGATCGCAATGATCGCGATCACCACGAGCAGTTCGATCAAAGTGAAGCCGGCTGGGCGGGCTGAGTGTCTTCGGCGCGAGGGCATCGTGGTTCAAGTGCTTCGGTGAAATTCTTGCAAAGGAAGTTAGCGCAGGCTCGCGTCCCCGCCATTGTCCGTTGGGACAATCCAGACTGAAGACGACTCCAACACCCGGCCGCAAGGGCGCAGACGCCGAGGTGCGCAACCAAAGTGGAACAGCATGCCCCGGCGGTCTGAACAAAGGGGAGACCGCACGCCCTGAATCGCCGGAGAAATCCGCGCGGCGCGAAATGATTTCGCGGCATGGCAGTGCAGGGATGTGGTGCGCGTCCCACGGCCCGCAAGCGCTGGTTTCAGCGGGTGCGGACCAATGCGGCCCAAACCCCGAGCCTCAAAAGCTCGGTTTACATCCTGACCGTGCTGGAGGCAGAGGGTCGAGTTACGGTTTGACCAGCCGATAGTAGCGGCTGCCACTGATGGTCTGATATACCACCGACTCATTGCCCTCGATTGCGGGGGCGACGCCGAGGCTGGCATAACCAGCGCCGACATGCGGGGAAGTGTACAACTCGTAACCCGTCGCCGCCGCCGGCCAGGCGATGCGGACCTGGGTGGGCGAAACCTGGGTGATCGTCAAGGTCACGGGCAGTTCGACCAACTGGTTGGCAAAGCCCGCCGTGTGATAGGTGCCGCCGCCCACGACCCGCCACGTGATGACTTCCGTCGAACCGGTGGCCGTGAAGTCGTAGTTGAGGATGATGCCCTGGCCCTGACCAAAGAGGCCCTCATCCACGGTGATGCTTTGTCCGCCGGCGGTGAACGTGGACACCCGGTCATTGGGTGTGGCGCCGAAGCCAAAGCCAAAGAGCTTGAAACGATACTTGGCTCCGGCCGTGAGTCCCTGAAGGGTCAACGTGGGGTTCTGCCCGTTGTAAATGAAGTCCTTCGCCAGATTGAAGCTCTCACCCGTCATGGCCGGAGTGTTCGCCCCGCTGGCATTCTGAAGCTGGGTCGGTTGCCCCGCGAATACGAACCGCCCGTTGACGGAGGGATTGCCACCGGCAATCCCGGTGAAGCTGACGCCATTGATGAGAATGTTCTCGGCACGGCCAAAGTTATAGGCATGGGTGTAAGTGTTTGTGCTCCAGACTCCCGAATCCTCATCCCCTGTCCACGGGGCGATGCTCCACTTTAACGGGCCGCTTATCGCCTGCACGCCGAAGCTGTCCACCAGCAGCCGGCCTTCGGCGACCGCAGGCGACTGGTTCGAGATGGCGAGGGAAACCGTGCTGGCAGCGGCCGTAAACACGAGGCTCACCGGCTTGTAATCCAACAGCGAGGCAAAGCCGACCGGGGCGACGCGAGTGCTGAGGGCCGAAGCCCCGTCCAGCACCACGTCCATCAGCGTGGTGGCGCCGCCGGCGCCGGCGTTGGCGCGGAAACTCAGTTGATAGACCTGCCCGACGGCAAGGTTGCTGATTGTCGTACTCAACTGCGTGTCCAGGAATCCCTGGGCCGGCACGCTGCGCAAAATCGCCGCGTAACTGCCATCCAAGGTGAAGCTGTTGTTGGCCAGCGCGCCGCCAATTTCGAGGTTCGGACTGAGGCCGATCCACTCCGGTTCACTGGCGGCCCAACCGGTCACCGCGCCGCTGCCCGGGAATCCCGGGATGGGCGGCTCTTCAAAGCTGGGATTCGCGATGTGCAAAGGCGGCGGAATGACCTTCACACTGACCGGCGTTCGCCCAATGGGCACGCCCGCGGTGGTGCCAAGGGTGAACGTGGAGTTGCCGACGGCCTGACCAATGACCGTAACGCTTTGGCGATTCGGCCCGCCGGCGTTGAAGGTCAAGGTGCGCAAGCCACCCACCTCACCCGCCAGTGACGCCACCGCCGGATGGGCGTTAGAGATGACCACTGTCACCAGGCTGGTCGCGACCAGCGAAGGTGGCACGACAACGTCGAACGCTTGGTTGTTGCTGCCTTGAATCGTCGTGATGGCGGTGCGCGAGGGCCAGATGCTCGGCAGGGCGGTGACGCGGAAATTGTCGAACGCCGATTCTTTGGCCAGGCCGACCTGCCGGAACACCGCCAGGCTGATGAGATTGCCCGCGAAACCGTTGGTCTTGATCCAATGGAACTCGTTCGTGGTGGTGTCCGAGATTCGCACGGGCCGTCCGTTGATGAGCGTCCGCACCAAAGCTGGCGAACCATCCCCAAAGGCCGAGCCGTAAACCTCGATGCGGACGTTGTAGGGCGGCGAAGGCAGCGGTTCCAAACCGGTGCCTTCGTAATACGGGTAACCTCGGTGCAAAGTGGTTGCACCTTGGAAGAAGACGATTTCGTTGGTGACCGGCGACCCGCGGAACAGAACGCCCATGCCGTTGATGGGACTCACCGTGGTCTCGTTGGGAAACCGGTTGGCCGTGACCGCTCCCCAACTGACGGCCGCCCAGTCCAGGTTGGCGTCCGCCTCGATTGGCGGCTGCACCTCGAACTCAACCGCAAACGTGGCGCTCTCGACGAAATTGTTGGCCGGCGTGGCCACCACGGTGCTGGTCGAGGCGTCCGAGCTCAGATACAGCTTGCCCGGGTAGGAAGGATGCTCAACCTGCGAAAAGGCATCCTGCTGGCCCAGCACAGCCGTGGCGATGCTTTCGGCGTACGGCAGAGGCGACAGCACCCCGGATTGCCTGCCGACAACGTCATACTCGAAGTTGAGGTCCGTGCTGTTGGCGCTGACCGTGAAGGTGTCCAGGAAATTGGTCTGCCACGGCACCGTCGCCAGCACCATAACCGTGAAGTAGGTCTTCGCCTGATTGCCGGCGGCGTCTGCGGCCAGGGCACTCACGACCGTCGCTCCAGGCGGAAACAGCGAACCGCCGGGCGGGTTCAGAATCACCGGCATCACTCCGTCCCTGTCATCGTTGGCAATGATGTGCGACAGGCTGACGATCGTGCCGGAGGGTCCGGTTGGCGCGACGATGATGTTGGTGGCGTTGAGGATCAGCGGTGCCGTCACGTCGAGCACCGTGACCACCGCCACCTGGCTCGTGGCGGCTCCAAAACTGTTGGTCACGACCAGATCCCAATTGCCGGCATCGCTGTAGGCCGCGCCGGGGATGTGCAGCGGGTTGGTGGTTGCGCCACTCATGGGTGCGCCATCTCTGCGCCATTGGAAGGAAAGGGGTGGGGAGCCGTCCGCCGCCGCTTCGAGAGTGACTGGTTGCCCCCGTACAACCGTGACGTTGGTCGGGTTGGCGGTGATGAACGGCGGTGTGTTGTCCACTACGGTCAAGCTCACCACGCTGCTGGTGGTCGCGCCGTGAATGTTGGTGACGACCACAAAGTAACTGCCGCCATCGGCCAGTTGGACGGGATCGCGGGTCAAACTGGAGGCAGTGGCTCCCTCGAGCGGGTTGCTGTTGAAATACCACTGAAAGGCGAGCGGTTGCTGGCCGAGGGCAAAGGCGCTGAACGTGGCCGCGGAGCCGACTGCGTTAGTCTGGGACACCGGTTGAGTGAGCATCTGCGGCGGGGTGGCGCTCCAGTTGGCCACACCGGTGCCGTTGGCGGTGTTGAACACCAGCAGGTGGCCGGCAGCGGTGTTGGTGAGACCGGCGCTGGTGAGCAGATTGGTGGCATAACTCCAAGTGCGCGCGCCAATCGTGACCGAGCCGGACGCGGCATCGTGGAGGGCTTTGAGCGCGGCGAAATCACCCGCGTCATATTTCAAGGCCGGCTCGGTCGCCACCTGATAGAGCGCCAGCACCTCGGTATCGGACAGGTTGACGCTCCACACGGAAACGTCATCCAACAGTCCATTGTAGTACTGCTGAATACCGGGGAAAGCGATGAGGGAATTGACGCTTTTGCCCACGAAGAAATCATTGAATCCGCCGTTGCCGGTGTTGATCGCCGGGGTGGCGGCGCCCGGGGCATAGACGAACTGGCCGTTTACATAGATTCGCGCCCCGTTCAGGCCGCCGCCCCGGCTGGCGGACCAAGTGACAGTGACCAGCGACCAGACGTTGCTGTTCACACCCGGGCTGGCGTAATTGGGGGCGGTGCGGCCACCCGCCACGCCGATTTCGACGCGACCCACGCCCGCCGGGCCTCCGCTGGCGTCCAGGTCTATGTCCATCTTCCCACCGTTGGGCGCTCCGTTTTCGCCGTTGCCGATGGCGATGACGCTCCGCTGACCGTCGGCCGCCACGAGAGTGTTCTTGGTCCACAAACTCAACGTCCGATCCTGCGTGCCCGAGATGGGACTCGGGCCGTGCGCGATGTAGCTGGACAAAGAACTGTCGAATGAGGCCGAGCCGTTGCCGAGGATGGAGTCCGTGGTGATGAGGGTGGTGCCGTTGAACAAAACTCCGTCGTAGGTCGGACCTCCCGTGCCGGAGTTGGTCGCCGCAAGATTGTCATACGGGAAATGAACGACGAGCGCCGCCGGGCAGAGGAGCGGGCCGGCCAGCAACACAGCCGCCACGGTCAAGACGGCTGGAGCGCTGGAGAGGAACGATCGAATCATCAGTTTGGATTGGCGAAGGATGGTTTTCATGGGAGATGGTGCGGGCATGTTTGCGATGACGGCAAGCCATGGCATCTGGATAAGCATTTAACCCATGTTAGCGTGTGTATTAAGCCCGCGCCTATTGTCCATTCGGATAATGGCACTGATCAGAGTCCTGCGAGGTCGGCGATGCCGGTTTCGCCCTCAATCAGCGGTTGGATCGGTCAATGGCCGCGAGAACGCGGCCAGAGGAAAGGTGAGTGGACCGCTTGAAAGCGAGCTCTTTGTCCGGGAGGGGATGGCGCGGGGCAATGAGTGTTCGTCCGAGCAACCGTGCCGTACCGCGACGAAGCTTATTCCAGGTGAACAAGTCCGCGTTGAACCGCAATCGAAACCAGTTCCGTCCGATCCGCCGCCCCAAGTTTCGAGAGCAGGCTGCGCACATGCGCCTTGGCGGTAAACTCGGTGAACCCCAGTATGCCGGCGATGTCTTTGTTCGTCAGGCCCTTCACGACCAGCGGCAGGACCTCGCGTTCGCGATCGGTTAGTTCGCCGAATGTCGCCCGTTCCTCCAACCGCTTTTGCACCTGCGGCGGAATGTAGCGCCTGCCCAGCGCCGCGGCTTCAATGGCCTGCAACAATTCCGGCCCGGGAACGCTCTTGAGCAAATACCCACAGGCGCCCGCCTCCAGTGCGCGGTGAATGTCCTCGTCCCCGTCAAAGGTCGTCAGCATCAACACCCGCGCCGCGGGGAATTCTTGCCGGATGCGCCGCAGTGTTTCGATGCCGGTGGCGTCCGGCAGCCGCAAATCCATCAAGGTCATGCCCGGCTCATGCTCCCGGAAGGCGGTCAACGCTTCCGTGCCGTCGCCGGCTTCGGCGACCACCCGGAAATCCTTCCGCAGGCTCAACACCGCCCTAAGCCCGGCGCGAAACACGTAGTGGTCGTCCACGATCAACAGCGTCAATGGCGGGTGGAAGGAAGCCATGACTCAGCTCTCCTTGAGTCGGCGGTTGGCCACGACCAGGCGCAGTCGCGTACCCCGGCCGGGTTTGGAGTCTAGCGTCAGTTCCGCCGCCAACGCCCGCGCCCGCTCCTTCATGCCGCGCAGACCGAAGTGGCCGTTGACCTCGGCGGCGGCGGGATCGAATCCGCAGCCATCATCGCTCACCGACAATTCAAGCGCGTCGGAACCAAAGGCCAGGTGAATATCAATGCGGCTGGCGCCCGCGTGCTTGAGCGCATTCGTGACTCCTTCCTGGGCAATGCGGAACAGGTGGCTCGCCGCGCCTGGCGGCACGTGGACGAGTTTGCCCTCGCATCGCACCGCGACGGCCGGCCCGCGCGTCTCGGCCAGTGCCTTGCCGAGTTGCTCCAGCGCCTCGGGCAGCGTGGCCTTCTCAAGTTTGACCGAGCGCAGGTTCCAGATGGAACGGCGGACTTCCGACTGGCTTTCCCGGAGTTGTTCGGTGGCAGCGACCAGCAAACGCTCCGACTCCTGCGGTTGTTCCCGGAAAAATCCTCGCGCCGCATCCAATTGGAGGGCGGTGCTGGCCAGCGTTTGCTCGAGGGTGTCGTGGAGTTCGCGAGCCAGACGCGTCCGCTCCGCGGTCAAAAGCGCAAAGTCCGCCTCCGCCGCGTGGCGGGCGGCCAGTTCTTCCCGCCATTCCCCGGTGCGAACCGTGTAACGTTTGGCCAGTTCGTCGCGCGCGGTGCGGAGTTGCTCCCGCGCTTCGCGCAACGCCGTGTTCTTGCGGGCCAACAACGCGGCTGCCAGGCTGGTCAGGCCCAACAAGACCAGCGAGCCTGCGAGGGTGACCAACACCGTCCGGGTCAGCCGCGGAGAAGTCCACCACGGCGCCGCCTGAAGAATCTCCACGTCCGCCAGTGAGCGGGTGTGCAGCCGCAAGCCGCGTGGAAAGGGAAACATGGTCGGACGGTGGCTGGCCGTGAAGAACGGTTCGGTGATGCCGGTGACTGCCAGTCGGGCTCCCTCGCGCCAGCCGGATGGATAAGTCCCGCCCGCGGCGGGCAACCAGGCCTCGAATTCCCTGTCGCCATCGCGCAGACTCAGGACCCAGCTCCCTTCGCCGGGGCGCGGTGGAGCGGCCAGCAGTCCCTCGATGCGGTGCAGTTCCACCGGATGCGACAGGGCATTCGTGACACTGCTGACCACGGCGCGCGGCACCGGCCCTGCCGACACAAGCCGCACCAGGGGTTTCACCAGCCACAGCGTTTGATCGCGCATCTCGGGGAAACCCATCAGTTCCAATTCGTCACCGGGCGAGAAGTTATGGCCTTCAGGCGATTCAACGAACAGACCGCTGGTGGCATCGCGCACGGCCAGCCACTTGCCTTCCTGTTGCCCCAACAACTGCCCGCGCAGGCTCACGCGTCGCTCGGGAAAACCCGCCGGTGAGTAACGGAAAAGCGATTGGATGGTCTTCACCGGCAGACTGTCCAGTGGCTGAGGCGGGTTGAGGACCTCGATGTCCGTGTCGGATTCCACGACGACCACTGGTTCGAGCAGTTGTCGTTGCCGGCTGAACACGCCGGCCGCCACGCCACGGACGAGGACTTCGGCATCCACCAAGTTTGTGCTCGACGGTGAGTACTCGTTGACGCCCAGGAGCAGGTCCTTCCCGTCCGAGCGCAAGAGAACCGCCAGATGGGCTTCGGCGGTCCGCAACGCCGGGGCCGCGGAGCGCACGACGCCGCGCACTTCGACCCGTCTCGAATCGTACCGTCCCGTCGCCAGCGCGCTCGCGGTTACCACCTCGGGCGCGGGCAGTATGCCAGGTCCGAGGTTCTGCAAGCGACGCAGACGGACGACCGGCGCATAGTCACCCGCACCCGTTTCTCCCTCCAGCAGGATGCGGTCGCCGACGCGCACCACCGGCCTCTGTCCGAGGAGGCGGACGTAAATTCCATCCGAATCATCCTGGAGAAAGAAGCCATCACCCAGCCGGTGATGATAATGCGTGACCACGCCCTCGAGTCGGACCAGCAGGTGTCTGGCCGCGACGTCCGCCGGAAGGGCATGCACCTGGGCGGCGTTGGTGAATGATGCTGGTGGCGGTGTGAAAGCATCCTGCGCTGCCCACCCGCCCGGCGAGAGGGCCGCCAGGATCGCCAGCCAACCCGCGCGGGCTGTCGTCCACCGCAAGACTTGTCTGAGATCATCAATCTGCATAAGCGCCACCTGCCGACCCGCCACTTTGGAAGCCACGCAGAGTATAGCGGGTGAGGCAACACCCTGGCGATTAGTCAATGGGACAAGAGCATCATGGATGCTGCTTCAACCGACGGCCGCGCGGAACATCGCTTCCACCACGCGCTCGACGCTGATGCCGTTCATGCAGCGGAAATCAATCGGACATTCGCGCAGAAAACAGGGTGCGCAGGGCGCGTCGGATTTGAGCACCTGAACGCCCGGGTCGCCCGGCAGCCCGGGTCCGGTGAGTTCGGGCGAGGTGCTGCCGAAAGGAACCACCACCGGCGTGCCCAGCGCGGCGGCAACGTGCATCGGCCCGGTGTCGTTGGTGAGCAACCCGCGGCAGAGTTTCAGCAGCGCCATGAGTTCGCGCAAAGTGGTTTGCCCGGCCAGAGTGCGGACTGCGGCGGGCGGAGCGCGGAGGGCGGAGTCAATCTGATTCGCCAGCGCGACATCACCCCTGCCGCCGAGAACCAGCCAGACACAGTTGGTGTGTTGCTGAATTCTCCTGGCGGCCTCGATGAAACGTTCGACGGGCCAGCGTTTGGCCGGGCCGTATTCCGCGCCGGGGTTCAGGGCAAACAACGGTCGCCCACCCACACTTGCCTCCTCAAGATCGAGCTTCTTCCGGACCGCCGTTACCTCATCGTCCGCAACCACCAACCGTGGCGCGAGCGGTTCGGGATTGGCACCCAGTGCGGCAACAAGGTGGAGGTAGTGGTGAAGGTGATGGGCGGAAGCGGGATACTGGATGTTGGATCTCGGCCGTCCGGGTTTGTCGGAAGTGAGTGCGTGGATCTCAGCAATGGACCGTTTGCGCATCGCGACGGCGCCGGGACGCTCCCGGACCAGCTCCGTGAGAAACCAGTTTCGCCAGGGTCGAGCGAGTCCGACACGCTGGGGAATTTGCGCCAGCCAAACCTCCAAGGCTGAGCGGGGTGAATTGGGCAATACCACGGCGAGGCTGAAATCTCCTTCTTTCAATCTGCGGCTGACCGAAATCAGCCCTTCGCCGTCCACGAAGGAAACAACTTCATTCACGGCCGGATGGCGCAGCCAGAGCTCTCGCAACTTCTCGGGCGTGAACAAGGTGATCTGTGCTTCGGGAAATCGTTCGCGCAATCGCATCAACGCCGGCGTGGACATCACGGCGTCGCCCAGCCAGTTCACGCCGCGCACGAGGATGCGCGGTGCGGAACGCGGGAGGCGGGAGGGCGGATTCACAGAACAGGTTCGGTTGCTTTGATCGCGGACTCCGGACTTGGGCCTACGGACTGTGGACTCGGCGCGGCCGGGTGGGATTGTTTCCACCGGTCATGCACCCAGAACCAGTTGGCCGGGTCGCGGCGCACGGCAATTTCAAAGGCGCGGTTTACGTCGCCCATGATATCCTTGGTGGTTCGCGGCTGATCATGCTTGTGCGTGGGGATTTCGTCCCCGGCCTCAATTCGCCAGCGGGCCAGGCCGATCCGATAGCAGATGGCCGTGTACAGCGGGCAACGATAACGCAACGCGAACACGGCAGGGGCGGCGGAGGTGAGACATTCGTGCCCCAGAAACGGCAGGCGCAATCCGCCGCGCGGCGCGCGCTGATCCGACAGCAGGCCCAGCAACATCCCACCCTCGTTCATGGCCGCCTTGAGGGCCGCGGCCTCGGTGCGCCGTTCGAAGAACCGGCAGCCCGAACGCTCGCGCAACGATTGCATCAGGCGGTTGAGCGCGGGCTGCGGCAGGGCGCGGTAGGTCGTGGCGCATTGGAAGCCGGGCACAAACTGGCCGAAGCGGGCGTAGAGTTCGAAATTTCCAAAGTGCCCGAGGGCCACGACGCGATTGGTTGACCCTCGGCTGGCCGGGCGCGGCAACACCTTTTCCGCGCCGACAAACTCAAAGTGCGGCCGCAATTGCTCCGCGGTCATCGAAGCGGTTTTGATCGCGCTGGTGTAGTTCTCACCGAGCCGGCGAAAGTTTTCCCGGGCCAGCTCGGCGAGTTCGTCAGGAGATCGCTCCCGGCCAAAACACATTGTCAGGTTCTTGAGGGCCACCCGGCGATGCCGGCCATCAAGGCGATAGGCCAGCGCGCCCCCGGCGCGTCCGAGCCGGGCCACCCAGCGCAGCGGGAGTGCTTGAATGAGAGCAATCAGCGCGCGGGCGATGAAATGGAGCAGCCCGTCCATGTCAGCGGAAGCAGATTCGCCGGACACAATCCTCGAAGTCCTCGGCGCCACTGACGATCTTGATCTCCACGCGCATGAAGTAAATCGGCAGGTCGCGGCGGTCAATCTTGGGAAAGCGCACGGCGTCCTTCTGCGTGGTGATGATGATCTCGGCCTGACGCTTCTTGCCGCGGTTGATGGCGTTGAGCACCTCCTGTTGGGTGAACCGGTGATGGTCGGCAAAGCGCTTGGAATAAACCAGGTCCGCTCCGAGCTTCACGAGGCTCTGCTCGAAACTTTCCGGCTGGGCGATGCCGCTGAGCGAGGCGACCTTGCGCCCTTTGAGCAGTTCCAGCGTCTCGCGTTTGCCGGTGAACACGTCCTCGAGGTACAGCGGGCTGTGGACGCACTCGATGATGGCCGCCTCCGGATTCAGTTCGGCAATGCGGCGGCGCAGGCCGGCGGTATTGCCATCGCTCTTGGTGATGAAGATGGTGTCGGCACGGACAAGATGCGACGGCGGCTCGCGCAGCGTGCCGCGGGGGAGCAGGTGCTCGTTGCCGAAAGGTTGTTGCCGGTCCACCAACACAACGTCGTGGCGGCGTCCGCGCAGGTCCCAGTATTGGAAGCCATCGTCGAGGAGCAGGGTGTCGCAGCCATACTTCTCGATGGCAAACCGCCCGCTCTTGACGCGGTCCTTGTCCACGAGCACCACCACGTCCTTGAGGTTCGACGCGAGCATGTAGGGTTCGTCGCCGGCCATTTCGGAGTCCAGCAACAGCGATTTGCCATCGGACACGATGCGCGGCGGAGTGGCGTCCTCGCGAAACAACATTTTGTTCAAGAGCCATTCGTGAAAGGGCCGGGGCTTGGAGCGGTAGCCGCGCGAGAGGATGGCCACGTTGCGGCCCTGGTCGCGCAGCTCGCGGGCGAACTTTTCGACCACGGGGGTCTTGCCCGTGCCGCCGACCGTGAGATTGCCAATGGCGATGACCTGCACGCCCAGCGTGGAATCGCGCAGGATCCGGGCGTTGTAAAGAAAGCGCCGGGCTTTGACGGCCACTTGAAACAGTTTTGAACCGCCGAAGAGCAGGGCCCGCGCGAGCGCGGCGGCGGCGCCGCGGCGCTCCTCGAAGATGACTTCGAGGACGAAGGTTTCGAGACTTTCGGTCCAAGCCCGGAACTTCTCACGCATGCCGGGACAAGTCTGCCAAGCGCGCCAGGTCAGGGCAAGGATTGGGGCTGAAGAGAGGCAACTGCGAGCAGTGGTTCATTGGTGGAGGTGCCTGCCACTGCCAGTCCGGTCTTTCGATGATTCATTCCGCCCGTTCTGACGCGGGGAGGGCTTCTCACAGCGCGAGAACTGCCACGCCCGGATTCAAGCACCCCTTCCACTCGCATCGCTGACGACCGGCTTGCGAAGCGGCGGCCCTTGCGGGTAATCTCAAGCACCATGCACACAAGCTCCGATTGCCTTCTGCTGGGACTCCTGATGAGCAGCTTCCTCCTTGCCGTGTGCCGGACCAGCGGGGGAGAAGCCTTCAAACCCAACTACGACGAATCCAAAGTCCCTCCCTACACCCTCCCCGACCCGCTCACGCTGGCAAACGGGGAGAAAGTCACGGATGCGAGGTCCTGGCAGGCGAGGCGGCGGCCGGAGGTCCTGGGACTTTTTCAGACGCACGTCTATGGCCGCAGCCCCGGCCGGCCGATGGACATGACGTTTGAACTTACGTCCCAGATTCGCGACGCGTTGGGCGGCATCGCCACGCGCAAGGAGGTTTCCGTTTATTTCACCGGCAGGAAGGACGGGCCGAAGATGGACATGCTCATTTATCTGCCCAACAACGCGAAGAAACCCGTGCCAGCCTTTCTCGGTCTCAACTTCGGCGGCAATCACGCCATTCATTCCGATCCGGGCATCACGCTGTCGCGTCAATGGATGCGGGATTCGAAGGAGGCTGGTGTGGTGAACAATCGCGCCACCGAAGCCTCGCGCGGCAAGGAAGCCAGCCGCTGGCAGGTGGAGAAAGTCCTGCAACGCGGCTACGCGCTGGCGACGATTTACTATGGCGACATCGAGCCGGACTTCGCCGAGGGCTGGAAGATGGGCGTTCGCGCCGCGCTGAGTCCGAAGGGTGCCGACACGGCGTTCGCACCGGACGAGTGGGGAGCAATCGGCGCATGGGCCTGGGGACTGAGCCGCGCCTTGGACTATCTGGAAGCGGATGCGGACCTTGACGCAAAGCGCGTCGCGGTGATCGGCCACTCTCGGCTTGGGAAGACCGCGCTGTGGGCCGGGGCGCAGGACGAGCGGTTCGCGATCACCATTTCTAACGACTCGGGGTGCGGCGGCGCCGCGTTGAGCCGGCGGGCGTTTGGCGAGACGGTGGAGCGCATCAACAACGCCTTCCCGCACTGGTTCTGCGGCAACTTCAAGCGATACAATCTCAAGGAAGCCGACCTGCCGGTGGACCAGCACCAGTTGATTGCGCTCATCGCGCCGCGGCCCGTCTATGTGGCCAGCGCCGAGGAGGATCGTTGGGCCGATCCGCGCGGCGAATTCCTGTCCGCCAAACACGCCGAGCCGGTCTATCGGTTGTTCGGCGAAAAGGGCCTGGGTGTGGAAGATATGCCGCCGGTCAACCAGCCCGTTGGCGACACAATTGGCTATCACATCCGCACGGGCAATCACGACGTGAAGGAGTATGACTGGGAGCAGTATCTGAAATTCGCGGACCGGCATTTTGGGCGGTAAGGCAGCGCCCGCCGGTTGGGAGCAGAATCATCGGTAAGCGAGGCGGAGCATTTCACGTAAGGCACCGCGGCAGTACGAAGGTTTGAACTGTTTGGAAGCAACCTGCGCCCGCTGCTGAAGTTGCCGCTTTGATCCGCGCGGGTGAGTCTCCGCGATCATCCGATTTTGACCGGACCGAAAACTCTCTTCCTCCAGCGCCTCAAGAAATCCTCGTTTTCCTCCACCGCGACCGGATCACCGCATTGATCTCCCGCGCCGCGGGAAGGCGCGCCCACGTCGCGATCAACCAGTAAACCAACGCCGCGGCCAGCGCGGGCGCGAACACCGCGCCGATTTTCACCACGAGCGTTTCATGGCCGAGGGAGCGTTCCCAGAGGCGGGCGCTCCACCATGCGGTTGCTCCCGCCGCCGCGCCCGCAACGATCATCGGCAGCAACGCCTTGCGCAATTCCGCCATGTCGAGGTGGCCGAGCTTGCGCCGCAGCGCGTAAGCCAGCAGCACCAGGTTGATTGTCGAGGTGGTGGTGTTGGCCATGCCCAGGCCGCCCTGCCGGAACGGATGCACCAGCACCAGCGTCAGTACGACGTTCAGCCCCAGACAAAATAGACTGATCTTCATGGGAGTCTTCGTATCGCCCAGCGCGAAAAAGGCGCGGGCGAGGACGTTGACGACGGAGAAGGCGAGCAGCCCGGGCGCCAGGCAGATCAAGGCGAACGTGGCCCGGTCTGTCGCGTCGGCGGTGAATTTGCCCCGCTCGAACAACAACCGGATGATGGGCTCGGCCAGCACCACCAGCAGAACCGCGGCAATCAGGTTGGCGAACAAGAGCGTGCCCAGACCCTGTCGCAACAGGGTGCGAAACTCGGGATAACTCTTTTCCGCCGCCAGGCCGGCCAGTGTGGGCAGGAGAAACGTGGCCAGGGAAACGCCGAACAATCCCTGGGGCAGTTCCATCAGCCGCACCGCGTAGTTGAACGAGGCCACGATCTGGGCATCCACGCGGAACGCGATGGTCTGGGTGAGCAGCACGTTCACCTGGTAACCGGCCACGCCGATGATCGCGGGCAACATGCGTCGCACGACGCGCCGCACGGTTTCATCGCGCCACGGTGTCACCCACCCAAACCGGTAACCCTCGCGATGGAGCGTGGGCAGTTGAAAGGCCGCCTGGGCCACGCCCGCCGCCAGCACGCCAATCGCCAGGGCAAAAATCTGCTCGTGCAATTCCGGTCCCATGACCGGGGCAAGCCAGAGCACCGAAGCGATCATGACGAGGTTCATCGTGGCGGCGCCGATGGAAGGAATGAAGAAATGGCCGCGGGCGTTGAGCATGCCCATGAGCACCGCCGCCACACACACGAGGAGCATGTAGGGAAACATCACGCGCAACAGCCGGAGCATGAGGTGCGTTTGCGCCTCGAACTGCCCGACGGCGAGCGCCGCCGAGACGCCGAGGATGACCAGCGCCACAATCACCGAGGCCAGGACGAGAAAGCCGGAAATCACCGCGTTGGCCGAACGCCACACTTCCTGCTCGGTGGCGGTGCGTTCTTTTTCCTTGAAGATCGGGATGAACGCCGCGGTCAGCGCGCCCTCCCCCAACAGCCGTCGGAACAGGTTAGGGATGGTGAACGCAAGCTGGAAGGCGCCGGCCACCCAGCCGTCGCCCATGAACCGCGCATAGACCATTTCGCGCACCATGCCCAGCAGGCGGCTGGTCAGGGTGGCGGCGGCCATCGCGCCGGACGACTTGAGCATCTGCGACATCGCGCGCGGAGTCTAAGGAGCGATGCGCAGCGGCCAAAGCGGAAAGTGCCTCGGGTGCGACGGATTACACCAGCGGCGCTGCGGAACTGGCATTCAGCGTGCCTCTTCCTTCAAACCAGCCTCACCACACCGGCTGGCGCGACACACCAGCCAGGCGTTGAATCACGGCCCGACTCGGCGCAGACCGGTGGAGGGAAACTCCACTTTCCGCCTCGGGGGCGCGGTTTGTCGCGCCGTGGATTCTGACTTGGCCGGGTCGGTCTGCGAACCGGTTGCCGCGGCAGGCCGCGCGGCCGGCGAGGAAATCGTTTGCGCAGGCAGCGCGGTAATCAGGCCCGTGGCCGGATTGAATTGCTGTCCCGCGACAATCTCCCGGACCGGGCGGCCGTCGGTCAGCGCGATGAATGCCTTGCCCTGCGACACCGCCAGCTCGCCGGTCGCGCGCATCCGGTAGCTGCCTTCTTGCAGACCCGCCACGCCATGGGCGAAGACCATCTCGTAACGCGACTGGCTGGACCGGCTTCGCACCGTGCCGGTGATGGTGCCTTTACGGAGGTCCAGGGAAATCTCCTCCGCGGCGGAGGACGCTCCGGGAATGGTTTTGCTGGCGATTCGATCCAACCGCAGCAACGTGTCCTCCGCCAGGTTCACCACCTGGTCGGTCCGCGCGCCCAGGGCAAGGTCCAGGTCCGAGTTGAACGCGGTTTGGATCAACGCGCCGGACTCCACGGCGTCGCCGGCTTTGAGGGTTCGCCAGCTCTTTCCGCCGTCCGACGACCCGCGCGCGCTGCCGTTCAAGCGCACGACGGTGGAGGGCAACAGGGTTTCAGTCTGGGCAAACGCTTGCGCGGCCAGACCGGTGATCATCGCTGCCAGAGAGGCGGAGAGCAGTCTCGAAAGAAAAGGAAGCTTTGCATTCATGGTATCAGTCACAGCTTGGACAGCGGGACATTGCGCTCCGTTCACGCCCAGGTCAATTCGCAAACATGAGGCCGAGGCGTCTTACCAGCCGCCCAGTGGAGCCGGGTGGCTGGCAAGCCGGCCCTCCGCAGCCTCCCAACCGGCGTGCCGCTTTGGAAAAAGATTTCCTTGCCCGGCCAAACCGCCTAGCGTCACGCGCGTGAGCGACAGCCTACCGTCCCCAACGACCGCGCCCGGCGCGGGGCGGTTGATGTCGCTTGACGTGTTCCGCGGCGTGACCATCGCCTCGATGATGCTCGTCAACAATCCGGGCAACTGGGGCGCGGTTTACGCGCCGCTGCTGCACGCCGAGTGGCACGGCTGGACGTTCACCGACACGATCTTTCCGTTCTTCATCTGGATTGTGGGTGTCGCGATTCCGCTGTCCATCTCCCGCCGTTTGGAACTGGGCCAGAGCCGGCGGCAACTGTTCCTCCATGCGCTCCGGCGGGCGGCAATTCTGTTCGGGCTGGGGCTGTTCCTCGCGTCCTTCGGTTTCCTGGTGGACCTGGCCGTGGGGCGGATGGCCTTCGGCGAATGGTTGCATCAGTATCTGACCAACGTCCGCATCCCCGGCGTACTGCAACGCATCGCGGTGTGTTATTTGATCGCGATGGTGATCTTCCTGCGCACCGGGGTTCGTGGGCAGATTTATTGGACCGTCGGCCTGCTGCTCGGCTACTGGCTGCTGATGGCGTTCGCGCCGTTCCCGGTGAACGTGCATGGCGATACCCGCCATATCTCGGGCGTGTTCGAGCGCGATGACAATTTTTCCGCTTACGTGGACAGCGTCGTCTTGAACGGGCCGATCATCGGCACGCACGTCTGGCGCAACACCAAGCCCTGGGATCCGGAAGGCATCGTGAGCACCCTGCCGGCGATTGCCACCTGCCTGTTTGGGATTTTGACGGGACACCTGTTGCGCGCGAAGCGAAGCCAGTCGGAACGAACCGCGTGGCTCATGGTTACGGGTGCGTTGCTGATGTGGCTCGGCCAGTTGATGAATCTCTGGCTGCCGATCAACAAACCCATTTGGACCAGTTCCTACTCCGTGTTCATGGCCGGGCTGGCGATGATTTGCTTTGGCGTCTGTTACTGGTTCGTGGACGTGAAGGGCTGTCACACCT
The DNA here is from genome assembly GCA_011525685.1 of Verrucomicrobiia bacterium. GTDB lineage: Bacteria > Verrucomicrobiota > Verrucomicrobiia > Limisphaerales > JADLHS01 > WYBW01. The sequence goes on along the minus strand of WYBW01000128.1, from coordinate 42,537 downwards.
TTGCGAAACCGTTCGCCATTTACGGCATGAACGCCATCACGGTGTTCGTGCTGTCCGGCCTGCTGGGCCGGTTGATGATCGAAATCAAGTTGCCGGGCGCGGAGGGCAAATCCGTGGCGCTCAAGACGCTGCTTTACGAGAACCTGTTCGCGCCGTTGGCCAGTCCGAAAATCGCCTCCTTGCTCTGGGCGCTGATGTGGGTGGCCATGCTGTACGGGGTGGCCTGGGCGATGTATCGGAAGAAGTGGTTTGTGAAGTTTTAGCCTGGATGTTTCCTGGCGATCACCGCTGGGGAATCGTGCGGAAGAAGCGGGAGATTTCCCCGTGCAAGGCCTCGAACTCGAAAAGGAACGGCGCGCCGGAATTGGTCAACGTGGTCAATGTCGTCCAATCCGTCAGGTTTTGCTCATATCCGTGGAAATTGTATTGCCAGGGCTCGATCGGATCATCCTCAAGTTCCATTTCGGAGGCAGGCGGAAGCTGGTTGAGGATCACGATGGCCCCTTCAACCGCGGCCAGGCCGTTTGAGCCGAAATAGTCGAGGAAGGATCGCTCGAAGCCATAGGTGACCACCGGGATGTTCCAGCGGTAGCCCTCGGCGATGTTCATCGGCCCGCCGATGTCCCACGGTTGCCGGTAACTCTTGGTGTAATCCATCCAGTCCGCGTAGGGGCCGAGCAACGAAAACGCGGCCACCCGCGTTCCGAGCAACGCCAAGACGAGAAGCACCTGAAGCGCCCGCCTCACGAACGTGATGCTAACCGTCCGCAGATTCCGTTCAAGCCCGGTGTCAGGCTTTGCACCTCATTCACGGCCTTCCGCACCCCTGATCCATGAACCCCCGCACCCGGCGAGACGTCACCCGCTCCACCAGTGGGGGAAAGGGCCGGGTGAGGGGACAGTTCGGCAGTGCGAGGTTCATTGGAAGAGTCGGGGTGAAGGAGGCCTTGAGGATCAACTATCATCACCGAGGTCGCCGAGCTTTTCGCTGATGTTCGCAGAAGGATCGGGTGCGGAAACATGCTCAGAATAATCAGGTCAGAATTATTTTGACCCCCTCATTTTGACTTTCCATGGACCAGCACCAGTCCGCAGCTCGAGCCGCTCAATCGTCATCCTCCTCGACTTTGGTAATCGCCCACTCGGGATAAGGAACTTGCGAGCCTTTCATCGCGTGCCAGAGGATGCGGTTGTAGAGGTCTTCGGGGCAGGCATCAATCTGGTGCAGCGGCAGGCGCGCCGAGGCGAAGGCGTTTTTGCGCAACAACGGATCGTGGATGGCCTTCGGGTCGGGATTCATCTGGTCGAGCGGGATGTTGTTCGGCACCGCGGTGAACGGCGTGAAGTCGGGCGTGGCCGTGAAGCAATCCGTCATCGGCGTGGCGGTGGCGTCGAACTGGTTCATCGGCGGCAGACCGAGCATCAGTTCCATCGTGCGCAGCAGGCTCGTTTGATTGTATTGCGTGCTCACCACCGCGCCGCGCTTGGTGTAAGGGCTGACGACGTAAGCCGTCGTGCGATAACCGCTGACGTGATCCCAGCCGGCCTGTGGATCGTCTTCGATCGCGAAGATGCACATTTCCTTCCAGAACGGACTCTTGCTCAACGCTTCCACAATCTGACCGAAGGCGAGGTCATTGTCGGCCACGTGCGCGGCGGGAGTGGGCGAGCCGACCCGCGTGCCGCTGGCGTGATCGTTTGGCAGGCAGATGACGATGAAGTTCGGCAGGCTGCCGGCCTTTTCGTATTCGCGCAGTTCCTTGATGAACTCGCGCGCGCGGAACACGTCCGGGATGTCCATGTCCCAACCGACCGTGTTGGTGCAGAGATACGGGCGGATGGATTCAATCATGGGCCGGCTCCAGATGGTGATTTCGCCCGCGCCGGTCGTGAAGTCCTTCCAATGGTCGGCAAATTTGATCGGCCCTTTGCGGTTGGGATCGGTCCAGCGTTTTTCCGTGCCCGCAAATTCGCCGTAAATGCGCAGAGTCTTTCTGTGCGCGAGCACGTTGTCCCAGATGAAACCCGCGGGTGAATAAGCCAGTGCGTCCACGTCGTCGTCCTCCATGCCGTCGGGATAACTGCGCGGGAAACCGGCGAAGGATTTCTCCATGTAATCCGTGGTGATGCCGGTGTCCGACCATTGATGGCCGTCCGCGCTCAAGATGCCCGAGCAATAAGTGTTGTCCAGCAGCACGAACTCGCGCACCATCTTGTGCTGGTTGGGCGTGATGTGTTCGCCAAAGATGCACAGGGAAGGATCGCCCTTGCCTTCGGGGAGGTCTCCCAACACCTGGTCGTAAGTGCGGTTCTCCTTGATGATATAAACGACGTGCTTGAACACGCTCGGCTCGCCGACGCGTTCGGGCACGGGGCGCGGCGGCTGATTGGGTCGCGGCGGGAGCTTGGCTTCCTGCAACAGGCCATAGCGCATGTTGGCCAGCGAAACCTGCGTCATGCCGGCCAGGTCGCGTTTGGCCGGCACGTTAACCAGCGACAGCGTGCCAAAGTAATTGTGCGAGTTGAACTCGACCTTGTCGCCGGGCTTGAGGCGCCGGGTCGAACCGATGCCCTTGATGTTGGCCACGCAAAGCTGATTGAGCGACGGATGATACGCGATGGCGCCCGGGAACCAGCCAACCGGAATCAGGCCGCGCGGCTTGGAACTGCCCGGCTTGAAATCCACCACGGCCACGGCGTTTTGCGAACCGTTGCAGACGAAGAGCTTCTTGCCAGACTTGTCGAACGCCAGCGCGTTGGGCTGCGCGCCGAACAAGTCCGCCGGGTGTTGGCGCATCCAGACCGATTCCACGATCTTGTCGGTGCGCGTGTCGAGCACGCTGAGCGTGTCACTGCCGGCATTGGCCACGACGAGCCAATGCCCGTTCGGCGAGAGCGCCAGCGCGGATGCGTGGAGGCCGGTCAGAATCTCGGATTTCGGATTTCGGATTTCGGATTTGGCATCCAGCTCAATCACCGACACCGAACCTTCGCTGGCAATGTGGCGCACCGGATCCACGCGCACCAACGTGCCGCGACCCGCCGGGCCGGTGACGCTTTGCGCATCAGGCCGGCGTCCGCCCCAGTTGCTCACGTAGGCTTTGCCGCGCACGAGCACGACATCGTAGGGCGCAACACCGACATCCCAGGCTCGTAACAAATTGCCGGTGGTGGCGTCCAGCTCCAGCAGGCGATTGGAGAGATTGCCGCACACATAGAGGCGCTTGCCATCGGGCGAGAGAGCGAGGCCCGAAGGAATTTCCGCTTTGCGCTTCGGCGCCTCGGCCGGTGGCAGCGGCATCGTGAACAGCCCGACGACCTTCTGGTCGTCCTGCACGCCGAACACCTTGAGGCTGCCGTTGACGTTGGCCAGGTAGATGCGCCGGCCATCCGGCGAAAACACCAGGCCGGTATAACTGACCTGGCCTTCCTTGTCCGGCTCAAGGATGTGCGTGGAAACGGCGTCGGGCTGGGGGTCCTGATCTTTCTCCGAAGGCAACAGCACGCGTTGGCGGATGTCGCCTGTGGCGGGATCAACGACCACGAGTTCCTTCGTCTTGCCGGCGGTCACCAGCAATTTGCCGTCGGGACTCAGCGCAATGGCTTGGGGTCGCAAGCCGGGCAGTTCGACCTGTCTGCCAGCGGGGGTGAGGATTTGGTTCGCGGGCGTGTACCAGCGGTTCGTGCCGAGCTGGCCAACGGGTTCATTGGTCGCAAGGTTCGTTGCCTGGTCAGGCAAGTTCCGGCAACCGGTGGCAATGAACATGAGCGACGCGAGAAGAGTAGCGGGCCAAAAGTGTTTGGTCTGAGTAAAGGTCACGCCCGCAGCCTACCAACAGGCTTGTTGTGGGGGCAATGGCACATTCTCAAAATGGCGCGATGGGACGCAGCGCTAGAGCCTTGACGGCACATGCATCGGCGCAAAACTTTGGCGGAACTGGACGATTGAACGCGATGCGCCCGCCCGCTCGGCGCGGCCGGAGTTCCCGCAGCGCGAGAACTGCCACCCCAAGAGTGGCGGCTGACTCCGGTCTTACACCGCTTAACTCCGGCATTGAATCCATCCGCGAAGCCTGTATTCCCTCTTGGCCATGAGAAGAACGCTTCTGATTTGCGCGGCCCTTGCGACACCCTGTGCCATGGCCCTGGCGGCGCAATCAGACCCACCGCCCGACTGGCTGATTGATGCATCCTCATACCGCGCGCAAGTTGTCACCAATGCCGACGGTCGTGAAATCAAGCTCTCGAACGGCCTGCTCGCGCGCACGTTTCGTCTCGCGCCCAACGCGGCCACGGTGGGCCTCGACAATCTGATCACCGGCGAAGCGTTGCTCCGCGGGGTGAAACCCGAAGCGATACTGGAAATTGACGGCGTGCGTTACGAAATCGGCGGGCTGAAGGGTCAGCCGAACTACGCGTTCCTCCGCCCCGAGTGGATCGAACAGTTGCGCGCCGATCCGGCAGCATTTCATTTCGTGGGTCTCGAAGTCGGCCAACCGAAGGAACGCTTCGCCTGGAAGCGCGTTCGTCATCATGCCCCGGACGTGAAGTGGCCACCTGCCGGCGTTCATCTGAGAATGGATTACGACATGCCAATCGGAACCAACGAGTCTGCGTCGCGGGCGATTCGCGTCTCCGTTCATTACGAGCTTTACGATGGCCTGCCCTGTTACAGCAAATGGCTCACGGTGAGCAACGGCACAAGCAAGGTCATCCGCGTGGACCGGTTCTCGAGTGAAATCCTCGCCGTCGTCGAGCGCGTTGCGGAGGTGGATGAACTTACCGCCGGTCGGCAGACCCCGAACCTGCACATCGAAACCGACATGGCTTTCGGCGGGATGATGGCCGCCGGCGCGAATCGGCGCTCCTATCGCTGGCTGACCGATCCGGATTTCCACACGCAGGTGAATTACGAGAAGAAAACCCCGTGCCTCCTTGAGATCGGTCCGGACCTCGGGCCGGCACAGGAAATCCTTCCGGGCGGCGCTTTCGAGTCGTTTCGGGCGTGGGTGTTGCCGTTCGAGAATTTCGACCGTGAACGCTCTGGCCTCGCCGTGCGCCGCATGTATCGGGTCATCGCACCGTGGGTAACGGAGAACCCGCTCATGATGCACGTTCGTTCGGCAGACGAACGCACCGTGACCAACGCGATCAATCAGTGCGCCGAAGTCGGCTTCGAGATGGTCATTCTCAGTTTCGGCAGCGGCTTCGATCTGGAAAACGAGAAGCCGGAAACACTCGCCCGGGCGCGGCGCTATGCCGATTACGCCCGCGCCAAAGGAATTGAGATCGGCAGCTATTCGTTGCTGGCATCGCGCCGTGTCGGCGGCGGCAATGATGTGGTGATGCCACCGGGTCAAAGCCCGACCTTTGGCAACTCACCCTGCCTCGTCAGTTCCTGGGGCACGAATTACTTCCGTCGGCTCTACGAGTTTCATCGCGACAGCGGCTTCTCCTTGCTGGAGCATGACGGCTCGTACCCCGGCGACATTTGCCAAAGCGACCAGCATCCGGGTCATAGTGGGCTGGCCGACTCGCGTTGGAATCAGTGGCGGGCGATCACGGATTTCTACAAGTGGTGCCGCGGGCAGGGATTTTATCTAAACGTGCCGGACCATTATTTTCTGTCCGGCTCCAGCAAGACCGGCATGGGCTACCGCGAAACGAACTGGTCGCTCGAACGCGAACAACAGGTCATCCACACGCGGCAGAACATCTTCGACGGCACATGGGAGAAAGCGCCGAGCATGGGCTGGATGTTTGTGCCGCTCACCGAGTATCAAGGCGGCGGCGCGGCAGCGACCATTGAACCGCTCGACGAGCATCTGGATCATTACGAACGGATGCTCAACAGCAACCTCGCGCTGGGCGTGCAGGCGTGTTACCGCGGCCCGCGCCTCTACGACACCGAACGAACGAAACAGATGGTCAAGCGTTGGGTGGACTGGTTCAAAGCGCATCGCGACATCCTCGAAAGCGATCTCATCCACGGTCGCCGCGCCGACGCCCGCGATCTCGACTGGATGCTCCACGTGAATCCAAAGTTGAAGGAGAAGGGAATGCTCGTGGTGTTCAATCCACTGAACCAGCCCGTGGCGAGAACGGTGCAAGTGAATCTTTATTACACCGGCCTGACCGACAAAGCGCGCGTGAGTGAACAAGGTCGGCGAGCAACCACCTTCAAACTAAACCGCGACTACACCATCGCCTTGCCCGTGAGGGTTCCGGCGCAGGGCATGAACTGGTTTGTGATCGAGTAAAGCACTGTGTTTCAGCCGGGGTTCGTGGTTGACGCGGCGGCTTGGTGCGCTCATATCAGTTGGCCATGAAACGGAGCTTTCTGGTTCTGCTGATCGCTTCCTCGGGTCTGGTTGCTCTCGCTCAGACGCTCGACTTCAAAAGTCCCGACGGCCACGTGCGGTTTCAACTGTCCACCAACCCCGAGGGACAACTGCTCTACTCGGTCACGGCCGGCGGCCAGCAACGACTGCAACCCGCGCGGCTGGGTGTGATCGTTGACAACGTTAATCTCGGGGATGGGGTGACTCCCGGTGTGCCTCAAGCACGTCGCTTGTCGGAAGTCTTCCCGTGGCGCGGCAACAAGACGACCGCCACCAATCTCTGCGAGGCTTACGAAATCCCCGTCAAGCCGCGAACGAGCGCCGGCTGGACACTGGAGGTCCGCGTCTTCAACGACGGCGTCGGGTTTCGTTATCGCGTGCCGGGCGAGGGCACACGACGGATTCAAGGCGAATCCACCACCTGGCAATTGCCCAAGGCTTCCAAGGTGTGGTTTCAAACTTCCATCGGTGCTGGTGCGTACGAGGGCGCTTATCAATCGTGCCGCGCGGACCAAATTCCATTGGAGGAGCAGGTGAGGGAGAAGAAACGCCCGGTGCATCTCGGGCCGCCGGTGACGGTGGAATTTCCGGACGGAGGCTTCGGGCTGATCAGCGAGGCAGCGCTTTACAATTACAGTGGGATGTCGTTGAAGCCCGAGGGGGAGGCAAGACTGCGCGCGGTGTTTCAGGACGATCGCAACGGTTGGTCGCACGAGGGAACGATCCTTTCACCTTGGCGGGTGATGGTGTTGAGCCGGGACTTGAATGGTCTGGTCAACGGCGACCTTATCCCCGCGCTGTGCGAGCCGCCTGATCTCAAACTATTTCCCGACGGTATGAACACCGCCTGGCTCAAGCCCGGCAAGGCGCCCTGCACCTGGATGGTTTATGGCAATGACGGCGCGCAGTGGCATCGCCAGAAGTGGTTCGTGGACCTCGCGGCGGCCACGGGCTGCGAGTATCTGCTGGTGGACGCCGGCTGGCGCAGTGAGCGCTGGGGCTGGCTCAAGGACGGCGGCGATTTATGGGGGCGCGCGGCGGAGCTTTGCCGATACGCGGCGGAGCGCAACGTCGGCATCGTGTTATGGCACGCCTATCCCGAGGGCCGCGACGACAGCCCCGGATTGACCACGGTCGAGGCGCGGGAGGAACTGTTTCGCAACTGTCAAAAGGCCGGCGTGAAGGGCGTGAAGATTGATTTCTTCAACTCGGAAAGCAAGGCGACCATCGAAGCCTACGAAGACCTTCTACGACGCGCAGCCAAGTACCAATTGCTGGTCAACTTTCACGGGGCCCACAAACCGACCGGCGAGCCGCGGACCTGGCCCAACGAGATCACGCGGGAAGGCATCCGCGAACAGGAGTACGTGCTATGGGACACGCTGCCGCTGGCGCATTACGGCGCGCTGCCGTTTACGCGCATGGCGGTGGGCCACGCCGATTTTCTTCCCGGTTACGTGCAGCGCCGTTTCCTGAAGAACACCACGCCGATTTTCCAGATGGCCTCAGTAATCGTGTTCAGCTCTCCCTTTCTGTGTTGGCCGGACAATCCGGAAGCCTACCTCAACAGCCCTTTGCTCCAGTTCGTCCGCACCGTCCCGGTTACCTGGGATGAAACGCGTATCCTGCCCGGTTCGATCATTGGCGACACGGTCATCATGGCGCGACGAAAGGGCAGTGAGTGGTACGTGGCCGCGCTCAACTGCCGCTCCGAGGCGCGCGCGCTCGAACTCGATCTTTCCTTCCTCAACGTGGAGGGGCAGGAGATGACGCTTTACCGCGACGGCCAGGAAGTCGCAGCCTGCGAGATCGAAGCGAATGTGAAGCCGCCTCAGAACGGCCGAGTGTCACTCAACTTGCGACCGGGTGGAGGCTTCATTGCCCACCTCAGCGCACCCAAGTCCTTTACTGGATGGAAATAATACCTCGCTGAGGTTTTCAGTGGGCAGGGATGAAGCGGTTCATGGTTGTGCCATTCTCCCTCACCTTTCTGTCCCTCTCCCGCCGGGAGAGACTTCTCCGAAAGATTTCGCGCGTTGCATCCCTGAACCGCTGCGCCTCACAGAGGCGCGCTCCGGAGCGCGGGTCTGCGACCCGCAGCACGGTCGGTTCATGGGGAGGGAAACACGCGAGCCACTCACAGCGCGATCAGGTGAGGGAGAATTTGCGACACACACCGAAATCATGAGAGCGAGCGATGCTCGAGCGCTCTCGATCGTCAAAGCTCTGCCGAGAGGTATTCCCTCTCCCAGCGGGAGAGGGCAGGGGTGAGGGAGAGTCGCCGTAATCATCCAAGCGACCGGCTGTCGCTGCAAAGCTACGCTCAACGTTTCGCTTCTACTGAAGTCTTTCGCGTCGGCTGCAACTTCTGACTGGGATAATCCGTGATCTTGCGCCCGCGCGCCCTGAGCGAGTTGGCCAGGGCCGGTCGAAATTCTTCCGGTGCTGACTTCATTGCCTGCTCCAGCGCACGAATCGCTTTGACGCCGGGAATCCGTTCCAACACGCAACGGGCGGCCTCGCGAACCGGCACATCGTCCAGGAGGCGCGCAATGCTCTGAACCACGCGGCTGTCACCAATTTCCGACAGCATCCAAGCTGCCTCGCTCCGAACCATGTCCGGTGATGATTCGAGCAACTTGACCAACTCGGCTTGAACCGCCTTGCGCTCCTTTTCAGCCTTGGGCCTGCCGGCGTGACGCACGATTTTCCACAACGCACGTTTGGCGGAACGCGCAATCTCGAAATCGGGGTGCGCCATCAGTTCAGCCAGCGGCTGCACGGCCAGCGATCCGAACCCGGCTGCTCCCTGCCAAGCCGCCCCGCGAATGGCGTCGTCCGGGCTGGACAAATTGGCGATGAGCGTGACGACGGTGTTGTCCGGGCCAATCGGTTGAGCGTTCATGTTCGTGATTTATTTAGACTCGCCAGGCCGGCTGGGCCACTTGCCGCAAATAATCGCGTGATTTGGCCAGTGCCCTGGCCATGGTCGCCGGTTCAACCTGGCCGTGCATGAACGGATTTACGAACCAGCGATAGTTCACTTCCGCCAGCGCGGCGAGCCACGGCTGGAAATCGGTCGCGTCGTGCCCGGGCAGTTGGTTCATCCCGTCCGCCTTCTGCCAGGCATAGAAGAACAACAATTGCCGGCCGGCAATGCGGATGGCTTCCTCGACCGGCGCGCCGATGGCTTGCAGATGATAAGGCGCGAGCGCGATGCCCACTCGTCGGTGCGGATTCAAATCAACAAACGCTTTGAAGGAATCGGGCGAGTCCAGGAGTGCCGTGCCGTGGTTCTCGATGGCCAGCCAGGAACTGTGCTGTTCGGCGAGATCCGCGAGCGGCTTGAGGCTTTCCAAAAAGGATTTCATCTTCGCGGTGAGTTCGTCCGGCTTGCACGGCGCCGCGCTGCCTTGGATCGCCACGCCGCCGCCCGCCTGGCCCAGCAGTTCGGCATACTTCGCGTACCCGCCGACGTAGGTGGAAAAGGCGTAAAGCTTCAACCGATTTCTCGCCAGCATTTCCTTCAACCCTTCCGGACCAAGTCGCGCGGCGACGTCGTCGAGGTGCGGGCACTTGTCATAGGCGCACCAGATGTCAATTCCCTCGAAGCCCAGACGGGCGATCTGTTCACACGCCTGCTCGATGGGCAGGTCTTTGAAGTGGATGGAAGAGGTGGAAAGCCGCAGGCGGGGTCGCTGGACTGCGGTAGTCGTGTGACCTGAAAAGGAGGTCAAAGCACTGGCGGTGGCGAAGGTGGCGGCAGCGAGAAATTGGCGGCGGTTCATGATGATTTGGCTAATGCTGGTATCGGCTTGTTTCGTTATCGGCAGTCCAAACGACTCCTACGACTCTCCCTCACCCTAACCCTCTCCCGCTGGGAGAGGGAACAGCAGTCGCACATTTTGATTCGCTCGCGAGCCGCGCGAACTGTCTTCGACTTCCAATCCTTCCCAAACCGGCGAACGACTCTCCCTCTCCCAGCGGGAGAGGGCCGGGGTGAGGGAGAAATGTCCGAAAGCCTCAAAGCCCCTTTCGTCTCATCCATCAGGCAGCCGAAATCGCGCGGCGTCAGAAATCCCTCCATACTTTCTCAAATCACATACGGATACCTTTGTGGCCGGCTCAGCATCCGATTCGCCGCCGCGTCGCCGACCACTTCCTGCTTCTTCCCATCCCAAACCAACTTCCGCCCGAGTATCATCGAGAGGTTGCCCAGGTTGCACAACGTCGCCACGCGATGTCCGATCTCGATATCCACCGCCGGACGATGATGCCCTTCGCGGATGGACTTAAACCAATCGGCCTTGTGATTCATGTTGAAGTCTTCGTATTCGGCAGTGCGATAAACCTCCTGGCCGCCGGGTGGCATTTGGAAATTGATCGCTTCGGGATTCGCGGGTTTGTAGCCGCCCTCCCATTCCAACACGAGATGACCATGTTCGCCCCAGAAGACGTTACCGAATTCGAGCTTGCCGACCTTGTTGCCCGGCTGGCCCCATTCGAGCGTCCAGTCTGGGTTCTTGAACTGATAGATCACGCGCATGTCAATCGCCGTATCCCAGAGACCCTTCATCGGCACGGTGCCTGTGGCCTCGACGGTGAACGAGGTTTGATGATCGGCATTCATGCACCATAGGATCGTGCTGAACTGGTGCGCGCCGCGGTCGCGAATCTGGCCACCGCCCGACTCCATGATCCAGCGAAACGTCCCGGGGCAATACCGTTTGTTGTAGGGTCGCCACGGCAATGGGCCGAGCCACAAATCCCAATCCAACCACTCGGGCGGTTCGCTGTCAGGCACCGGGTTATCATCCGCCGGGCTCGCGTAATGCCAGCAAGTGACTTTCTTCACCTTGCCGACGATGCCATTGCGGATGGCGCGGCACGTCTGCCAGGCGCCGAGGGCCGTGCGCGCCTGGGCGCCGACTTGCACCGAAACATTCGCAGCCCGGGCGGCGTCCACCATCGCCTGGCCCTCGCGCACCGTGACGGACGCGGGCTTCTCGACATAGACGTGTTTGCCGGTCTGACAAGCGTGAACGGTTTGCACGGCGTGCCAGTGATCCGGTGTGGCAATGATGACGGCATCAATGTCCTTCCGCTCCAGGATGTATCGGTAATCACGATACGGCGTGACTCCCGGCGCGCAGTTGTTGATGGCGGCTTCGAGCCGGTTTTCATCCACGTCGCAAACGGCGGCGATGCGGACTTTGTCCTCCTTCTCGAAGCGCAGCATGTTTTGCACGTGCGTCATGCCCATGCCGCCGACGCCGATGTGAGCGACGGTGAAGCGGTGACTTGCGCCCGGATTTTCCACCGTCCCGAACACGCGGGATGGCAGGATTTGAAGCGCGCCCAAGGCGACCGCGGACGTTCGCAGAAACTGGCGACGGGTTTGGCGAAGGCCGCGGGCTGGGGGCTGAGAATCCCGAATGGAAGACCGCTTTCTCATGGGCCAGTTGTGACAACGCGGGCTCTTCCACACAAGTCATTTCTGGATGGGGCTCTGGACGAAGGCGCATCTCAGTTTAGCGCAGCTTGGGATTCCTGGCGTAGCGCAGGTTTCCCAACCTGCGGTACCGCCGACTTCCAGTTGGCTGGCCCAGGCACGGGGTGGCAAGCCAGGAGTTCGCCGCGTTTGCGGATTGGAAATCGGTGATCCGGCAGACTGGATGTCTGCGCTACAGCATCGGCCCGAGGCCCCCTGCAAAAAAAATCAGATGTGCCCTCTGGATGAAGCACTCGCAACGCCGATTTTCCAGTCGGCGTGTTGCAGTTCGCGCCGGTTGGAAAACCGGCGTCACGGCTCACGGCTGGCGGAGGCGGAAGAATTTGGCGGTGCCCGTAAGCAGCAATTGCACGCTGCGGTTCGTTGCGGTGACGGTGGGGGGTGTTTGCGGATCCTCACCGTTCCAAAGCGCCGCAGGGGTTGGGTGGCTCTGGAATCGGGAGAATCCGCTTCAATCCGCCGCGTCTTTGCCATCCAATTCCGGCATGGAACGAACGGTTCACAAGGCTCGGACATTTCGGGCTCCTGCCGCCTGGGATATTCAGCAACAAGTTCGGATGACGCCCCGGGAGCGGTGATTGGCCGCCCGCCAACTCCGGGAGCGTGTGTACGGGCGCCATCCAAAGGACATGCGCGCATGCCACGCGACCAATTCAATTCGGCGTCCCGCCCAACCGGATTGACCTGTTGAACCGCATTGATGACGTGACCTTAGCGGAAGCGTGGAAGGCTCATGCAGGACTGACCATTCGGACGCCGACAGGAGAAGGGCCGCTGTTCCATTTGGGGTTGGCCGACTTGATTCGCAACAAGGCCGCCTGCGCCCGTCCCAAGGCCGTCGAGGACCTGAAGTTCCTGCTCCGAATACAGCGCTGAGCCGGACGGTCTTTGCATTTCCAACCCCGTGCTCAGGCCTTCCGGGGTTTCGCGATTCAGCGTCCAGCGCCGCCGATTCCGGCCTGGGCCAGCCGCGCCTGCAGGTTTGCGATGGCCACCGCTTCCGCTTGGTCGTTCATCTCGTAGGAGTCCCTGCCGGGATGAACCACAAACAGCCGCTCCAGTTTCAAATCCTGCAAAGCCACGTGCATGGATTTCGTCATGGACGGCGCATCGCCATATTTGAACTCAAAGCCGTACCTCCGGCCCTGCCAGTTCGCCATCAAGTCCAACTCCGCCCCACCGTGCGTGCCCCAAAAGTAAGCCTCCCGGTCGCCGGTGACTTGCAGCACTTGCTCCAGCGCAAAACCCTCCCACGACGCGCCCAGTTTCGGATGCGCTTCCAGATCGGCAAAGGACGCCACGCGCATCAGGCAGTGCAACAGCCCGGAATCCCGCAGGTAAACCTTCGGCGACTTCACCTGCCGTTTGCTCAGGTTCTCATGCCACGGCGCAAGCTGCCGCACCATGAAGGTCGAGCTCAGAATGTCCAGGTACTTGCGCATCGTGGGTTCAGACGCACCGAGCGACCGCGCCAGTTCTGATCCTTTCCACACCTGCCCGTGATAGTGCGTGAGCATGAGCCAGAATCGCCGCAAGGCCGCCGCCGGAATCGTGATGCCCAATTGTGGCAGGTCCCGCTCCAGCAGCGTCGCCACGAATTCCTCCTGCCACTCGCGGCTGGCTGCGTCCGTTTCCGCCAGGTATGCCAGGGGAAAACCGCCTCGCCACCACAGCGTTCGCCACGCGTCCGTGCCCACTTCCGCCAGGCTGAACCCGGACACCTGCACCAGCGCCACGCGCCCCGCCAGCGATTCCGACACCCCGCGCACCAGCGCCGGGGACGCGCTGCCCGTCAGTAGAAAACGCGCCTTCACCGGCTTGCGGTCGGCCAGCACCCGCAGCAGGGCAAACAACTCCGGCATCCGCTGCACTTCATCCAGCACCACCAACCCGGCCAGCCGCTCCAGTGCCACCTTCGGTTCGGCCAGTCGCCGCTGCGCATCCACATCCTCCAAGTCGAAGAACTGACTCGGCTGTTCCCCGGCGATCTGTTGCGCCAGTGTGGTCTTGCCGACTTGCCTGGGTCCAAGCACCGAAACCACCGGAAATCGTTTCAGCCGCTCGCGGATCGCTTCCAAGTATTGTGTTCGTTCAATCATGGCCTAAATGACTTCCTTGAAAATTAAAACGCCCCGTTTGCATTTTCAAGAATGCAGGTTGCCGCCTTGCAGGCCAAGGGTTTCCGCGCTTGAAAGGATCCGGTTGCACCTCAAACCCTCGTGTTTTCAACGCCAGAACGGCGACCTGGCGCTCGGCGGCGCTTGGCGAACACGCCAGCGTTTGCTTGTCCGCCGAAGGAAAAGACAGACAGGGGCGAAGGGGGAGAGTGTGGGAGCCCTGTCCCGCTTTGAATTGGACTGACCCAGCGGAATTACGGAACCCGAAATCAACACCAAGGCGCAAAGCGGCCAAGCCGCCCAGACGGAAAAGTCGCCGCCCTTCGCCCGGAGCGCGGACAGCTTTGTCCGCTCGTTCCAATGGGTGCGACAGGAACACGCGGACTCGGCGGTCCGCGCTCCGTTAGTGGGGTAACGCCGACATTCCTGTCGGCCTGATCCGCAGTCCCTACTCGCCGGTTGGAAAACCGGCGCTACGGCTGACGGCTTGCGGAGGCGGAAGAATTGGGCGGGGCCGGTGAGCGGCAGTTGCACGCTGGGGTTCGTCGCGGTGACGGTGGGGGGTGTTCGTGACCGTCGTCCACGAAACTGTCGGCAGCGAAGTGGTGGCTGCCTACAAATAATTCGTTGCATGGGCCGGTTACGCTGGGGGTGCGTTGCAAGCGCTACCTGAAGCCGGGAACTTCCCGGATGCGATTGCAGTGTGGTTAGCGTCGTTCGAGTCCGCGGTCCGAATGCTGTCTGTGATGGCGAACGACAGTGATGCGAATGCCGCCGGGGATTTCCCGGAAGAGGAAATGATAGGGAAAGCGCCTCAAATTGACCCGTCGCCGATCTCGCGCCGCGAAATGGAAACGCTGTGGGTTGGCCGCCGCCTGGCTGATGAACGAGTTTAACTCCTCCCAAAACTCGTCGCCCAAGTGGTCGTTGATGCTGTCGTAGTAGCGCAGAATTTGTGAGACGTCTCGCTGCACGTCCGGGTGGTAAACCACCTTCATCGGCCGCGTTCCCCTCGGACCCGACGAACGAACTCCTCATGCGAAATCGCGGCGACTTGCCCTGACTCCAACTCCCGTTCCCGCCGCTCAACCTCTTCATCCGAAACGTCCGTTCCCGGGGGCGGCAGCGTGTCGAGGAGTTTCGTGGCCAACGCCGCGCGCTCACCCTCGGTCAGCGCCAGTGCCTCTTGTTCGATTTCTGCGAGTTTCATGCCGCCACGATACCGACTCTCCTTGTGGTCTGCAACACGCCGGTTGGAAAACCGGCGCTACGGCTCACGGCTGGCGGAAGCGGAAGAATTGGGCGGCGGTTCGGAGGCGCAGGGGGGCGCTGTGTCCGGGGAGAATGAACGCCGTTGGTTTGCTCGAGCCCCGCTTTACACGCGACCGGGCCATTGCAGAACCACCGGATTCAACGCCAAGACGCCAAGACGCCAAGGCGCGAAGCGGCAGCCAAAACGGAGCGCGGCATTCATGCCGCTTCGACGCATTGAATTCGGGCGGTGATGAGATTTGCGGCAGGCTGGATCTGGCGAACGCTGCAGCGGCGTGAACGCCGCGCTCCAAGCGAGGATTTCCTTGCGTCTTTGCGTCTTTGCGCCTTTGCGTTTTAACTCCCGCTCACGGCTGGCGGAGGCGGAAGACTTGGGCAGGGCCGGTGATCGGCAGTTGCACGCTGCGGTTCGTTGCGGTGACGGTGGCAGTATTTTGGAACGCGGCGGGAAGCGAAGTTCCACGCTGCTTTCGATTGGGCTGACCCAGCGGAATGACGGAACCCGAGATCAACACCAAGCCGCCAAGCCGCCAAGCCGCCCAGACGGAAAAGTCGCCGCCCTTCGCCCGGAGCGCGGACAGCTTTGTCCGCTCGTTCCAATGGGTGCGACAGGAACACGCGGACTCGGCGGTCCGCGCTCCGTGGCGTGCGTAGCGCCGACATTTCTGTCGGCGTGATCCGAAGATCAAACTCGCCGGTTGGAAAACCGGCGCTACGGCATCATCCGCCAGTTCCATGACGTAGTAGAAATATCCCTCGGCCTCGTTGCGGCCGATCTGGAGGATGTCAATGAAGGCTTCGTTGCTGCGCGAGAGTGGTTCGAATTTCTGGATGCCATTGAACTCACGTTCGTAGGGCCGGGCATCGGTGAAGCGGTCGCGGAACACAACCTTCACCGCGCGCCACGTCCCGACGGCGGTGCGCGCGAGCCACACATCGCCGTAGCTGCCGCCGCCGATGCGCCGCAGCAGTTCGTGGTCGGGCACGACCGGCATCACCGGGGCCATCCACGAGGGCTGGCCGGTGGTGGCGGTGGCTCGAGGTTTAGGCTCAGGGGGCATGGGGAATTATTAACCGCGGATGGGCGTGGATAAACACGAATGGATGCAGATCCCAAACAGCGCCGGAGGCGCGATAGAAAATAGCCCACGGCGTAAGCCGTGGGTTGTTGGTCGAAGCATGATTAGCCCCGGCAGGGGCGGCAGAGGCTCTTTCGCCCCTGACAGGGCTTTGGCTAATTGGCGAAATCACCCCGGCCTCACGGCCGGGGCAATTATCTGCCAGCCCACCGGGCCTGTGAGTAGCCGGAGTTTCGTGAAACCCGGCTCTCCAATTGGAATGCGTTCTCATTGAGCAGTCTCTACCGTGTTCCACGCCAGCCGCCGTAGGAGGCGGGTTTCAACCCGGCGAGTTCCAACGCGCACGGCGGGGCGATACCTGGCAAAGCGCGGCGGGCGCAGCCAGTCCACGAGAGCTTGGAGCAGGTGGTTCATGATTCGGACTCTTCAGGTTTCGTGTGCTTGGTGTGTTTCGTGGTTCATCGTGAATTACAACGGTTTCTCCTTCAACCGTTCAATCTCGCGTTTCACGTCTTTCGCGAGGCGATGCCGCACGAGATAAACCTGTCCAACGTTGACCTTGAGCATCCGTGCGATTTCCATCGTCTTCAGGCCTTTCACGGCGCTCAGGTGGAAGATCTGGTAGTGCTCGGCTTTGACGCGGAGTTTCACACGCTCCATGGCGGCGTCCACCAGGTTGCGCTCCCATTCCTCATCCCACGCCGCATCCTGCTGCGCGTTGGCTGAGGGATCGGGCACACGTTCGACCGTGGCCGTGCGTTGGGAATCGGCGTCGCCGGCGGGCATCTGCTGGAAAGCGGGCTGGCGGCGGCGCAGCTGGTCCATGATGCGCAGACGGGTGACGTGCATGAGCCAGCCTTTGAACGAGCAATGGGCCGGGTCATAGACAAAGTCCGGCATCTTCTTCGCAACGGAGAGCACGGTTTCCTGCACGACGTCCTCCGCCTCGGAATCGCTCAAGCCCGATTTGATGGCCACGCCGTAGATGAACTTCCAGTAAGTATTGAAGAAGTCGCGCCAGCTCGCCTGATCCTCCCAATTGCGCAGACGGTCGAGCAGGCTGTGGCGGGTGGGCAGCAGCTCTTCGCGTTCAGGCACTGACTTGGGCCCGCATGACATGTCACCAATATATCGGAACACTTCGACTGGATCTTTCAACATTCCACGCGCCAAGCGGCTGCGGTTCGACGCCCGCCGGCAGCCACCGGCCAGCCGTCACGAGGTGAGACCCAGGCGGCTCGGCAAGTAGTGGCAAGCCGGCCCGGCCCGCACAAGCAGTTTCCCGGGATGGTGCTCACCAGGTGCTCGCCTGCTTCCGCGGACTCCGGCCATGACCATGGACTTTCACCACACCAGCGCGCGGGCTTTGAACCAGCGCCACCATGCCGGCCAGGTGCGTGTTCAGTTGCCTTTGTTGGGCTGCCGCCAGCGTCTGGGTTGAGACTTCGACCAACATGACGATCAAGGGGTCCGCTTCCGGCTTTGCATTGGGCGGGATCGTCACGCGCCGGACGACTTACAATTGCCTTGCGCGAACGATGCGCGCGGAAACAATGCCGCCACACCATGACCATGAAAGCAGCTCCAAGCGGATCAGGAATGTCGCAACCGAACCACTCCACACACCTGCTGCTGGCGCTGGTGCTGTTGATGTGGAATGTGGGCTCGCATGGCGTCGAGGCTCAATCGCGGCCAGGGCGCAAGCTGGTCGCTCACTGGAAGCTCACCGAGGATTGCCGTGACAGCTCCGGCAACGGAAACCACGGCCGGAATCACGGCGTCAAGTTCACGACCATGGCGCGCAAGAAAGCGGCACAGTTTGATGGTCGCGCGAGCTGGATCGAGGTGACTCCCAGCCCATCGCTGCGGCTGGGCACGAGTGATTTCACCATCGCCGCCTGGGTGTGCGTGCCGGAGGAGCACCGGCAGGACGATTCGTATGGCGACATTCTCGGCCAGTTCGATCCGGGTCTTCGGCGCGGGTTCAACTTTCGCATCACGCACAACACCGGGGTCACGACCAGCCAGCCAAACACGCGCAACGTGCAGTTCGGGATTGATGACCGTCAGGGCGGGGCGAATTGGACCGATCATGGCCGGCCCGGCCATGCCATCCTGATTTTTGCGCTGGCCGCTTATGATGGCGCGCTTTACGCCGGCACTTGTGAACCGGGCAAAGACCAGTCCGGTCGCGTTTATCGTTTTGCCGGCGGAACGAACTGGGTGGATTGTGGCAGTCCGCACCCATGCAATTCGGTGTCCGCGCTCGCCGAGTTCAATGGCCAACTGTATGCGGGTGTTTCGAAATACCGCCTCGCGGGTTCCTCGCTGCCGGAGTCGGAGAATCCTCACTTGGGCGGCAAGGTGTATCGCTACACAGGTGGTCAGTCGTGGGAGGACTGCGGGCAGTTGCCGGACACCGAAGCCGTCGGTGGATTGGTCGTCTATCGCGGTAAACTTTACGCCTCGTCGCTTTACCGGCCGGCGGGCTTCTTCCGTTACGAAGGCGGGCAGACTTGGACATCGCTGCCGGTTCCGTTTGGCAAGCGAGTCGAGGCGATGTGCGTCTTTGACGGACAACTTTTCGCTTCGAGCTATGACGCGGGTCATGTGTTCCGCTTCGAGGGGATGGGCTGGACGGATTGCGGTCAGGTTGGGCCGCCGGAGAACACGCAGACTTATTCCTTCGCCGTTTACGAAGGCCGCCTTTATGTCGGCACATGGAGCACGGGCCGGGTTTATCGTTATGACGGCGACAACGACTGGCAGGACATGGGCCGGCTCGGCCAGGAACTCGAGGTCATGGGCATGATGGTTCACAACGGAAAACTTTACGCCGGCAGTCTGCCGCTGGCGGAGGTGTATCGCTTAGACGACTTGGAGAACTGGGCCCGGCTCGCGCAACTGGACACCACGCCGGACGTAAAATATCGCCGGGCGTGGACGATGGCGGAATTCCAGGGCCGGCTCTTCTGCGGAACTTTGCCTTCGGGCCGGGTGTGGTCCTTTGAAGCCGGGAGAAATGTGACTTACGATCGCGCGCTGACTCCCGGCTGGCATCATCTCGCCGCGGTGCGCGAGGGCGAACAATTGAAGCTCTACGTGGACGGGCGGCCAGCAGCGGCTTCGGCGAAGTTCGCTCGGGCGCAGTATGACCTTTCACTCGGTCAACCTTGGAAGCTGGGTTTCGGGCAGACGGACTATTTTCGCGGCAGCCTCCGCGATGTGCGGGTCTATGGCTACGCGCTGGACAACCGCGAGATTCAACGGCTCGCGCGGTAAGGTGAGGCGGCGCTTTTTCCTGGGCGTGGACGGTCCGGCCGAGGCCGATACCATCAGGTGGGCAAGGGTTTTTATGTTCGCAAGCCTCGAGATTCCTGTCACCATGCCGGCGTGAATGGATTGCTCCTGATGACCTGGATGAGTTGCGTGCTGCTGGCGGGCGCATCTTGCTCCTTCGCCGCGGGCTCGCACTCCTTGCGCGAAACCGCCGCCGGCTGGTTCGAAATGGGGGTGGGCATCAGTGACCGGATCCCGGAGCGCACGAACGACTGGCCGTTGCTCACCACCCAGTTCAGCGCGGTGACGCCCGAGAACTGCATGAAGCCGGTGGCGATTCAACCCGCGGACGGGCGGTTCAATTTCGCGCAGGCCGATGCCTTTGTGGATTTCGCGGCCCGGCATGGGCTGAAAGTGGTGGGACATTGTCTCGTGTGGGCCAAGGATGATCGCACGCCGCCGTGGTTTTATCGCGACGGAGACCGGCCTGCCAGCGCCGAGCTTCTGTTGCAGCGGATGCGCCGCCACATCGAAACCGTGGTCGGACGCTATCGTGGACGCATTGCCGCGTGGGACGTCGTGAACGAGGCGCTCGATGACGGCACGAACTTTCTGCGCCCGTCCGGCTGGGAGAAAGCTTGCGGGGAGGAGTTCATCGCCAAGGCGTTCGAGTACGCGCACCAGGCGGACCCAAAAGCCTTCCTGATCTACAACGATTACAACAACGAACTGCCGGCGAAGCGCGAGAAGACCATCCGGCTCATCCGTTCACTCCGCGCAAAAAACGTTCCTGTCCACGCTGTCGGGTTGCAGGGCCATTACGAACTGGGCCGCCTGCCGTTGGCGGACTTGGAGGCCACGCTGGTGGGGATGCGTGAACTCGGTGTGAAAGTGGTGGTGTCCGAACTCGACATAGACGCCATCCCGCGGGCGCGCTGGTGGGCGGATGGAGGCAAGCATCGTGAGGAACTGGCGAAGTTGGATCCTTACCGGGACGGTTGTCCGCCGGAGATTTTGAAGCAGCAGGCTGACGAGTATGCGCAACTGTTCCGGCTGTTCCGCCAGTATGCGGATGTCATCGCCCGCGTGTCGTTCTGGAACCTGCACGACGGCCAGAGCTGGCTGAACTATTTTCCCTGGCAACGAGTGAACCACCCCCTGCTGTTCGACCGTCAGGGCCGGCCCAAGCCGGCCTTCGACGCGGTCATCGGCGAGTTGTCCGCCGGCAAGTGATGCCGGGGTTGCCTCTCGGTTTCTTGCAATTCCGCCAGTCTGCCTGTGGGGCGGCTGGGAAGCCGCCTCTCCAGCGTCCACACCGTCCACGCGGCCCCATGCGGGCGGTCCCGGTTGCAAGAAAGCGAGATGCGCCTTGATGCCGATGCGGGGTTGAGGCGTCGGGGAACTCAATATTCCCGCTTCTTTTGCCCCGGTTCGGGGACGGGGTACTTCCCATCCTTGTCCAATTGCAGTGGCGCGGGCGCATCCATGGTCAGCTTGTCCACGTCCGGCGCAAATTCGTGATCGCACTCCAGCATTTCCTCGTAGGTGATCATCTGGCCGGTGTGCGCGGCCATGCGGCCCATGGAGGTCACGAGGCTGGCGATGGCGCCGCGTTTGGCTTCGTTGTAAGGCTTGTTCTGGCGGATGGCGCTCACGAGGTCGTCGAACTCCAATTGGTAGGGATTGGGTTCGGGTTGAGGAAACGCCCAGAGCAGGTTCTCGCGGGTCATGTTGTGTCCCTTGTAAGTGCGACACCGGCCGGGAGTATGGACCGAAGTCGAAATCACGGCCGACCCTTTCTGTCCGTGAGCGTAACTGGCGAACTCGCCGTAGCAACCGGCCTGGCTGCGGCCGATGAAGAACATTTTTGTGCCGTCCGGATAGGTGTATTCGATGGAGTAATTGTCAAAGTTCTGGTCCAGAGAGTTGCCGCGGAAATGGCGGCCGCCCGTCGCATGGGCCTTGATCGGCCAGGCGTCTTTCATCCACGAACACTCGTCAATCTGGTGAATGTTGTAATCGCTGAACAGACCGCCGCTGGCCCACATGAAACCATGGAAGCGCTGCACCTGGTAGAGCAGTTCGCTCAAGCCGGCCGGCCTTGGCCCGGCATTGCCCGCCGGTCCGCCCAGCCGATAAGCCCGCAGCATGGTGATGTCTCCGATCTCGCCCGACTTGATCCGGTCGTAGAGCTCGAGGCGGGCTTTGCAATGCCGCACCATCAAACCCACACCCACCTTGAGATTCTTCTTCTCCGATTCCTCGGCCAGGGTCAGAAGCTTCTTCGTCGTCGGCCCGTCCACGGTAATCGGTTTTTCCATGAAGACATTCAGCCCCTTTTGAATGGCGTAGGCGAAGTGAACCCACCGGAACGCGGGCGGCGTGGCGAAGATTGCCAGGTCGCCGGGCTTCAAGCAATCCATCGCCTTCCGGTAGCCGTCGAAGTCCACAAACATCCGATCGCGCGTCACCTCGACCTTGTCGCTGTGTTCCTTCTTGAGCGAAGTATAACTGCGCTGCAGCTTCTGCTCGAAGACGTCCGCCATCGCCACCAGCTTCATGGGCCCGCCTTTGGTGGAAAGCGCGTTGTCCGCGGCACCCGTGCCGCGCCCGCCGCAGCCAATCAATGCCACCTGGATGAGGTCGCCACCCGCGGCGTGGACATGCGGGAGAGCGACGCCCGCCAGGGCGGAAGCGGCGGCGAGACGGCTGGTGTTCTTGATGAAATCGCGACGTGAGGTGGTTTGATTGAATGCCTTGTTCATATCAGATATGCTTCTGACGGCGGGAGGCAGGTGTCAATTCAAGATTTTGGCGAAAGAGTGGCGCTCGAGCCGCTCTCATGTCGAATGCCAGCCATTGGTGCTGGTCAAGGCCCGAAGTCCGAAAGCAGCGCGAAGCCCGAAATCCGAAATACACGGGCACGCTCGGCTATCCCAGCAGTTCCGACCTCAGTTTTCGGAGTTCTTTCGGACCTCGGCCTCCGGATTTCGGACTTTCCGAGAACCAGTTAGGCAGTTGAATCGAGCCGCAATGGAATGTCGTCCTTCCCCTCCCGCAACCGCTGGATGACTGTACGCGCCTGCCGGTGCGCTCGCCACACCGGGACGCGGCGGGGCTGCGGGATTGCGGGAGATTTCATTTACAAGGAGCGCCCGTTGCCGGCACAATGTCCCTCATGAAAACACCATTGTGGATCATCGGAATCTGCCTTTCAGCCCTCGTCTCCGGTTGCGGACCCAAATCAGAAGCTACGGTGGCGATAAACTTGGACACACCGACGACAGTCGAGGCTTCCTGCGGGCAGTGCCAGTTGGGAATGAAGGGGAGGAAGGGCTGCGACCTCGCCATACGTCACAATGGCACGGCGTATTTCGTGGACGGATTCAAAATCACGGACTTGGAAGCGGACAACCACGCCGCCGGCGGCATGTGTACCACCGTGCGCCAGGCCAAGGTCACGGGTCAAACGACCGCCAACGGGCGGTTTGCCGCCGCGACATTCGAGTTGCTCCCGGTCGAGAAACCATGATGGCTGCGGTGGGAGGCAGGCCCGTGCTTCCGAACCGCGACGGATGACCGATCACCGCTCTGGCCAACCGGGGCGGTTTTCGAGTTGGTGACCGGGAAAGCTGCAGGCTGTTGCTTCGCTCCCGGCGTTGATGCTGTAACTTCCTCCCGCGAGACAAACCGGCCATTGATTGTTCTTCAAGTAACTGGTGATGTCGGATTGCGTCGGCGTGTCAGTTTCCTTCTTTTGATGCTCCAACGCCCACTGCTGTTTCGCGGCTTCAATCTGGCGGAGGTTATTGATGCAGTGGTTCATTTGCGCCGTGGCGCGCGCCTTGGCGAAGTTCGGAATGGCAATGGCGGCCAACATGCCGACCATTGCGACGCCTACAAATCCAACAGCGCCGACCACGATCAAAACGATGGCCCATGTTGGCAGGCCGGATTTTTGGGTCGGTGCTCCTGGCAGCGGGGGTGGTTGGGTTGGGTTCATGATCATTCGTGGCAATTCGAGCTGCTTGCTGACGGAGATTACTCCCGTTGAACTGGAAACTCAATCAGTGAGTTCCCGGCTTTCCTTTCTCCAACCTTTCTGCCATGTGAAGGGCATTCCATGTGCGCTGTAACCGTCATTCTCAATCGTGCCCAGCAAGGCGATCCCCAAGCCGCCGAGGAACTGTTGCCGCTCGTTTACGATGAACTGCGCCGCGTCGCCGCAGCACGCATGGCCAATGGCGCGCCCGGAAATACGCTACAACCCACCGCCCTTGTGCATGAAGCCTGGTTGCGCCTCGTCGGAAAGGAACCTGAGCCGAAGTTTCACGATCGGACTCATTTCTTTGCCGCCGCCGCCGAGGCGATGCGGCACATCCTCATTGACCGCGCCCGCCGCAAGCAGACGCTGCGGCACGGCGGAGGTCAACAGCGCGTGGACGATGCCGACCTCGACATCCCGGCACCGGCCGAAGATGAAGAATTGCTTGCGGTGAACGAGGCGTTGGAGCGGTTGGCCCAGGCCGACCCGGAGAAGGCCGAACTGGTCAAGCTCCGCTATTTCGTCGGGATGACAATCGGGGAGGCTGCCGCGGCACTGGGGATCTCCGAACCTACCGCCAAGCGCCGCTGGGCGCTGGCTCGTGCGTGGCTGTTCAACGAGATTAGTTCCCAGCGCAAGTGAAGCCATGGACCATGGTCACGCCAACACTGCGGGGACTGGTTTCTTTTGGTGGGGCGAGGCTACGGACGAGCCGCTTGGAACTGAAAGCTGGGCCGGCTTCTGCTCGCGAGCACGCTCGCCCCACCAATCAGAGACTCATGGAGAAAGCTCCTGAGGCATAATCCTTTTCCCGGTCAAATCTCGTTTGTCAGGGTGAAGACATTGCTTGAACCCGAGAAACACAACTGAATCAACGCAAAGACGCAAAGGCACGAAGACGCTATGGTTTCGAAAACGTGACCAAGCACACGCCTGCCGAATCGCCGGATCTCGGTTTGCGTCCGGAGTCCCGCTCCGTCTTGGATTACGATTCGCCAACCTTGTCAATGCCTCCAAAGATCTTCCTGGGGCGCGGCTGGGTGCGAAACACCAGCCGCAGCAGCCCGTGACCTCGAATGTGCTGCGGCTGGGTCTGCGACCACAGCCGCGGTCCTTCTGTTGCGCCTTTGCCTCTTGGCGTCTTTGCGTCAACTGCCGTTTCTCGCTTGAACTATGAATGCCTCTGACCTGCCCGATGAGACGCTGTTCGAGGGCGCGCTGAAATGCCGCACCGCGGCCGAACGCGCCGCCTACTTGGATCAAGCCTGTGCCGCTCAGCCGGAGCTGCGCCGAAACCTGGAAGCCTTGCTGCAAGCGCACGACCAATCGGGTGAGTTCCTCGAAACGGCAGTCTTCGCAGCCCGCCCCACCATCAAACTCGATCTCGCCCCGGAAGAATCGTCGGGTACGGTGATTGGCCGCTACAAGCTGCTCCAGAAAATTGGTGAGGGCGGCATGGGCGTCGTTTACATGGCCGAACAGACCGAGCCGGTCGTGCGGAAGGTTGCCCTCAAGATCATCAAGCTGGGCATGGACACCAAGGCCGTGGTAGCCCGCTTCGAGGCCGAGCGCCAGGCGCTGGCATTGATGGATCATCCGAACATTGCCAAGGTGTTGGACGCGGGAACGACCGAGGCTGACGAATCCGAAATCCGAAATCCGAAATCCGAGATCCCAATTGGCCGCCCCTACTTCGTCATGGAACTGGTCCACGGCGTGCCGATCACCGAGTATTGCGACAAGAACAAGCTCTCCACCCAGCAACGGCTGGAACTGTTCATCCCCGTCTGCCAGGCGATCCAGCACGCGCACCAGAAAGGCATCATTCACCGCGACATCAAACCCTCCAACGTGATGGTCACGTTGCATGACGGCGTGCCCGTGCCCAAGGTGATTGATTTCGGCGTGGCCAAGGCGACGAACCAGCGGCTGACGGAGAAGACGCTGTTCACCCACTACGCGCAGCTGATCGGCACACCGGCCTACATGAGTCCGGAGCAGGCGGAGATGAGCGGGCTGGACATTGACACCCGCAGCGACATCTACAGCCTGGGCGTGCTCCTTTATGAACTGCTGACGGGTACGACGCCGTTCGATGCGAAGGAACTGTTGAGCAAAGGGTATGCGGAGATGCAACGGATCATTGTGGAGCAGGAGCCGGTGAAGCCCTCGACGCGGATGAGCACGCTGACGGAAGAACAACGGACGGTGGTGACCACGCATCGAAACACCGACGCCTCGGCATTGCGCAAAGTTCTGCAAGGCGATCTGGATTGGATCGTGATGAAATGTCTGGAGAAGGACCGGACGCGCCGTTACGAGACGAGCAATGGCCTCGCTGCGGATCTGTGCCGGCATCTGAACAACGAACCAATCACCGCCCGGGCGCCGACCACAGGCTACCTGCTCAAGAAATTGATCAAGCGCAACAAGCTCGCCTTCAGCGCCGCCGCCGGGGTGCTTTCGGCGATCGTGCTGGCGCTCGCGGCCTTCATCTATGCGACGATCCACGTCACGCGCGAGCGCAACGAGAAGGACTCCGCGTTGCGCGAACGCGGCGTGGCGATGGAGTTGGCGGCCCGGCGGGCTGGTGAAGTGCAGGAGCAGTTGTTTGAATCGCTCCGCAGCCAAGCTCGTGCCCATCGCTACAGCCGGCGGGTGGGTCAGCGGCTGGAGAGCCTGGCGGCGTTGGCGCAGGCGGCGAAAATTCGTTCCGACGACCAACTGCGGGATGAAGCCATCGCGGCGCTCGCGTTGCCGGACCTCCGGCGTGGGCCGACTTCCGATCGCTGGGTTTCGGAGGGGCGAATCTTCAGCTTCGATGGCAATTACCAGCGCTACGCCCGGCTGGAGACAGGCGGGGAGATCAGCGTTTGTGCGGTGTCCGACGACCGGGTGCTGCAACGTCTGGCGTCCGATCCGGGAATTCTGGTACGGCAGCTCAAGCTGAGTCCGGACGGCGAATTCGCGGCCAAGCTGGAAGCCAATGGGCGCTTGCGGGTCTGGCGGGTGAGTGATGGGCAACCCGTCTTGCGCGAAACACCCGCGGATTGCGTGGAGATGGCCTTCAGCCACAACAGCCGGCAACTGGCCGTTGGCCAGGGCTTGAAGATTCGCCGGTTTGACCTGGAAACAGGCGAAGAGCTCAGCGGTTGGACGGTTGCGCAGGAAGTTTATCGGTTGGCGTTTGACCCGCAGGACCGTCGCCTGGCCGTGGGATACTATTCTTCGGGCGTCGTCTCGATCTTACCGTTGGGCGAAGCCCGACCCGCGGTGGAACTGCGGGTGGGTCGGTTGGTCCGCCAGATTGTCGCCTGGCATCCGGACGGCGATCATTTGGCGGTCGCGGGAGATCTTCCCAGAATTCAGATCTGGAACGTGAGCGCCAAAGTTCAGATCGCGCGGCTGACCGGTCACGTGCAGGATGTCACGGACCTGTCTTTTCACCCGGATGGCGGTTTGCTGGCCTCGTACTCCTGGGATGGTACCTTGAGGTTGTGGGAGATTTGGTCCGGTCGTGAACTGCTTCAGGCACCGATGCAAATCTGTATTCGCTTTAGCGAGGACGGGCGCTGGGTTGGCCTCGGGTGGAGCGGTGAGAAGAAGTTTCATCTTTGGGAGGTCACCCCGAGCGTCGAATACCGCACGCTGAACACCCCACTGGCCATGGACCTGATCGGGGTTTACGAAGGCAGCATCAGTCCGGATGGCCGCTGGCTGGCATTGGCCACGCAACCGGAAGTCCTTGTCTTTGACTTGGCGGCGGGAGGCATCTCGGCACGATTGCCCAATTTCCCCGGCCAGAACGCGATTTTTGAACCGAGTGGCCAAGGCCTCTGGACGTGCGGGGCGGGCATGGTGCGGCACTGGCCCTTTGCCGCCGTGGCAACGGATCGCTATCGCCTGGGTCCGCCTCGCACCGTCCCGCTGCCCTTCAACCATCCTTTGCGCATCAGCCTTGCCGCCCAGGGGCGCCAACTCGCGGTCGTGAGTGAGGATGAGGGTCTGGCCACGATCGTGGGGCTGACCGCGGGCTTTCCGGCCGGCCCGGTGGTCGAGCACAACGCCGCGGGTTTTTTGGCCCAGAGTGCCGATGGCCGCTGGCTGGCGACTTCGGGCTGGCACTCGGAGCTCGTGCGATTGTGGGAAGCGCACACCGGCCGCAAGGTGCGGGAGTGGACCGGGCAACTTCGCCCCCGGTTGGTCTTCAGTCCGGACAACCAGCACCTGTGGATTTGCAGTGCGGACAAATTCACGGCGTGGAACGTGGAAACCGGAAAGCCCGGCCAGGAACTCGCGTCCGAGCTCCCGCTCTACGGCAATGCGGTAGCGTTCTCGCCAGATGGCCGCTTGATGGCGCGAATGGCGGCGCCGGGGATCGTGGAAATCAGCGAGGTGACCAGTGGACGTGTGGCGGCGCGGTTGGAGGACCCGTTCGGCGACCGGGCGGGCTGGATGGCGTTCACCCCCGACAATCGGGAGTTGGTGGTTACATCCGCCTACGGACGCGTGGTCCACATTTGGCAACTGGAAGCCATCCGGCGACGCCTGGCCGCCCTGGGCCTCTCCGGCAGTTGGCCGGGATTTGCTCCCGTGGGGGCGGTGCCACCGCCCGGGATTGCAGCGAAGAAACGTGGCGCAGTCATCGAAGTCCTGGAGGCCAGCCCGGCCACGAACGGCGTGAAGGCCGCAGTGCCGCCGAACGAAAATCGGTAGCGGTCCGACGTTGCATTTGTCCTCTCACATTCATGATCCCTTTTGCCCGCGGATTTCGTTTGTGGAGGTGAGAAGCATGAGTCACTGCCAAACAAACACGACCGGCGCGCGGCAAGGCTGCGCGGAAACCCACGTCCACTTCCTGCAAGCCAGGCGCCTCCCAACGTTGCTCCTGCTCTTCTGTTGCCTGTCCCTGCGCGGCTTCGATTCCTCGGCGCAGATTCACGCCGGTCGGGTCGTCGCTTGGAACGCGTGGGGTGGCAGTTGGCCGGATGTTCGCCCCGGCAGCGTCACCTTCACCAACGTCGATTGCGGCCGACTGGGCATCACCTCGGAAGGCCGGGTGTTGGCCTGGCCCGACGCGACCTTCCCGGTTCCTCCCAACCTGAGCAATGTCGTCGCCACAGCGGGGAATCACCTCGCCTTGAAATCTGATGGCACGGTGGTGGCCTGGGCGCATTGGACAAACTACACGCCCAACTTGACGGGCGTAAAAGCCATAGCCGCGAGCGATGGTCATGCGCTGGCTCTGCTGAGCAACGGCACGGTTACGGCATGGGGGCCTGACAATCGTTACGGCCAGACGAATGTCCCTGCGGGACTCTCCGATGTTGTGGCCATCACTGTTGGAAATCACCACAGCGTGGCGCTCAAAGCCGACGGGTCGGTGGAAGCGTGGGGGGCTCCCTGGGCGACAACAGTACCGCCGACGGCCGTGGACGGAGTCGCTCGTGTCATCGCGGGCGGCGACAACTCCATCGCCATCTTAAGCAATGGCACGGTCGTGGCGTGGGGCGGTAACGATGCTGTCAACAATGTTCCGCCGGACCTTACCGGTGTCGTCTCTGCAGCCTGTGGCAACACGGCCGCCGTGGCCGTCCGCAGCAACGGCTCCGTGGCGGTGTGGGGAACTGGACGTCCACCGGAACAATACGCTTTCGCAGGTCGCGGCTTGACGAATGTGCCGCCCGGTTTGGCGGACGTGATCGATGTCTCGGTCAACTTTGAGAGCGCGATGGCGCGCAAGCGCGACGGCACATTCATCGGCTGGGGCGTGAATGCTGCCTACGAAGCCACGCTCCCTCCCTTCCACACCGGCATCGTGTCGTTAGGCAGCAGTTCCAGCCTGCGTCAACAAGACGCGTTCTTCCTCAACCGCGCCGGGCGACTGGAGAGCACGGGATTCGAATACGCACCGCCTCCACCAGACCTGACCAACGTAGTGGCCTTCGCCCGAGGTGGTCCCGGTGCCAACGGGGCTATTTCCTACAATCACAATCTGGCGCTTCGTCGGGATGGCACCGTCGTCGCCTGGGGCGACAATCCTCACGGTCAAACCGACGTCCCCGCCGGACTCAGCAACGTGGTGGCCGTGAGCGCCGGAGGATACCACAGCGTCGCTCTGCGAGCCGATGGCCGGGTGGTCGCCTGGGGTCTCAATAACTTCGGCCAGACGAACGTGCCGCCCTCGCTCACCGGCGTGAAGGCCATCTCTGCCGGCGCCTATTACAACATCGCCCTCCGCAGCAACGGAACGATGGTCACATGGGGACTGGTTCCTCCGAACCAGCCAGATCTCAACGATGTCGTGGCGGTTTCGGCCGGGAACGCCTCCCCTCTGGCGCTGCGAAGCAACGGGCGCGTGGTCGCCTGGGGTATCAATAACTTCGGCCAGACGAACGTGCCCGCCGGTTTGAGCAACGTGGTGGCGATCGCGGCCGGATTCTTTCACAGCCTGGCCCTGCGGAGCGATGGCAGCGTGGTGGCGTGGGGCACAGGAGCTGGTCCTGGACTTCCAGTGTATCCCGTGCCAGCTGGATTGCGGAATGTGATTTCCATCGCGACCTCCGGAGACGACAGCTACGCGATCGTCCTCGATCCTCAACTCTCCATCCGGCGCGACGGCTCGAACGTCGTGCTCGGCTTCCGCTCGTTCCTCAATCAGGCGTATCAAATCCAATACTCCACCGATCTCATACCCAACAGTTGGTTTAACCTTCCCGGCGGCAATGTGACCGGCACCGGTGCGAACATGGAAGTGACCGACAGCAACGTCGTCCCCGACCAGCCCCAGCGGTTCTACCGGCTGGTGGAGGTGAATTGACGAATCCGATCGATGCCCTCATGCGGCGTGCCAAGAATTCGCTAAAGACCTGGGTTCCCCACGTCTCGCGGCCTCGCTGTCGCCCTTTCTCCGCGCCCAATTCGCGGGCTGTTCTGACGAAGCCGGGCCTGTTCCTTTGGATCACGGTCGTCCTGAATCTCCTCCTGCTGACGGCGCTCGTTCTCCCAGGCGCTCAGTTCGTCACTCAGCAGGCCGACGGTCTCAAACGGGCAGTCCTCACCCATTGGAGCGGGCGGATGGCTTCCGGCGGCGTTTCGCCCTGCCTCGCACAAGCCGCCCTCCCGACGCTGGTCGTGGCCACGGATGGAACGGTTGGTCGGGGAGGTTCAGTTGCCCAGTGACGGCCCGGCGGGGCAGGGCGGTTGGTGCGGAAGAAACTGGCGGAAATGGGGTGGCAGGAGGCGGACCTGGCGGCGCGGCGCAAGGGCGACCGGGGCAAGGTGCGAATCGCCCGGCGGCTGCGGCAAGAGACGACGATGACGCTGGTGCGGAGCGCAAGCCGTATGCAGATGGGATCGTGGACGCATGTGCCGAACCTGCGCCGGGGCGCAGGAGGGTAGTGTCCAGAGTAATGGGTGACCTATTAACGAGAGCGGGTCAGCCCTCAATTCCTTCTGGCCCGCACACCAGGACCTCCAGGTTCGCGATCCGCTTGCGGTAGGCCGGGCCTTCCACCGGCGTCACGAGGTAGTTGCGCCCCTTCGGGTAACACGAGCGGAAGGCAACCAGCCCGCGGGCCTCGTGAGCATCGGGATTCCATTTGCACTCAATGATGTCCACCGCCTCGCGTCCGCGCGGCAGAACGAAATCGACTTCATGTCCTGCCTTGTCACGCCAGTATTGCACTGGAAGGTCAGGCCGGTGGGCTTGGAGGTGTTCCAGAACCAGGTGTTCCCACAGGCTGCCGCAGTCGTCCGGACGCAGCGAGTCCCAGCCTCGCACAAAGCTCACGAAGCCCGTATCAAAGCCATAGACCTTGGGCTGTTTAACCAGCTCTTTTTGACCGCCCCCGTGAAACGGACGAAGGAGCGTGATGGCGTGAGTGATCTCGAGAGCCCGCAAATGACTCTCGACTGTGGGGCGCGAGATGCCCAGCGCATTGGCGGTTCGGGTCACTTCAAGCTGGCCACCGCTCTGACGCAGCAGGTATTCGAGCAGCGCATTGAATCGGTCAAAATCCCGAAACCCAAAAAGTCGCTGAATGTCCCGGGCAAAAAACGAATCCATCCATTCGCGGTACATCGACGGCTTTTTGGTCTCGGCGAGCAAAGCCTGCGGCAGCCCACCGTGCAGCAGTCGCTGGGGCAACTTCACGCCGAACGCCCCGAGTTCGCCCAGGAGAACCGGTGTGAGATGGATCTGCCGCTTCCGGCCCGTGAGCGTGTCGCGAAATTTCTTGCTGGCGGCCAGTGTGGACGAGCCGGTCGCCAGAATCTTGAGTCCGGGGTACATGTCCGCGCCAATCTTCAACACCCGGCTCGGATCGCGGAGTTGATGGATCTCGTCAAAAACGACCACCGGCTTCTGGCAATCCCGGTAGAACAGCGCCGGGTCGCGCAGCCGCTCCTCGACCACGGGCAGATCGCAGTTGACGTAATGAACCGCATTCTCTCCCAGACTTTGGGCCAGAGTCGTCTTCCCGGCGCGCCTCACTCCGCACAGCCAGGCGATGGGTGCTTCTTTCCAGGCAGCTTCGATACGTCCGATCCAGAACGGCCTCGAGATCATGCATCCGTAGTATGCATTTGGTCGGGCCAATTGTAAAATACGAATACGTTGTCCAACTGTCGGTGTGTAAAGGCAAAGGGGTCACGATTGGCACGAGCGAATGGCTTCAGGCGGTGATCGCGAATTGACGGAGTGGTGCGGGATTGCGCCGGTGAGCCTCAGGAAGGCCGGGCGCAAGAACGGTTGATATCACCTGCTGTTGCGGCTCCGCTTCGCCTGCTCATGAGCCTTCAGCCCGCCGGCTCGTTTCCGTTTTGATGATCCGGTTTGCCCGCGGATTTCGTTTGTGGAGGTGAGAACGATGAAAAACCAATGCCCAAACACGACCGGCGCGCGGCAAGGCTGCGCGGAAACCCACGTCCACTTCCTCCAAGCCAGGCGCCTCCCAACGTTGCTCCTGCTCTTCTGTTGCCTGTCCGTTTGCGGATTCGATTCCTCGGCGCAAACTCCGGCCGGGCGCGTGGTGAGTTGGGGGATCGGGGCCTGCCAGCCGAATATCCCGCCGGGCACGGTCTTCACCAACGTGCTCTGCGCCTGGAACTACGCGATCGGAATTACCCGGGAGGGCAGGCCGGTCGTTTGGGGAGGGTTCCATGGTTCGATTAATCCGCCAGCCGGTTTGAGCAACGTGACCGCGGTTGCGATTCAGAGCGCTGGTTTGTACACGTCCTTTTTGGCCCTGCGGAACAACGGCACGGTGGCTTCCTGGGGATACAACCCGGCGAGCAGTCTGCCGGCAGGGTTGACGGGGATTAGCGCCATTGCGGGTGGAATGAACCACGTGCTGGCATTGCGGAGCAACGGCACCGTGGTGGCTTGGGGGAACAATCAGTTCGGGCAGGCCTAGGTGCCATCGTCGGCGACAAATATCATGGCGATCGCCGCGGGGAGTGGGTGCAGCCTTGCCCTTCGCAGCAACGGAACGGTGGTGGCCTGGGGGGACAGCTGCATCACCGATGTGCCGCCGGACCTGACCGACGTAATTCGCATTGCCGTTGGAGGCTTGAATTGCCTGGCGTTGCGCCGGGACGGGACGGTGGTCGCCTGGGGCGCCGAAACCATCGTCAATCAGGTTCCGGAAAACCTGACCGACGTGACCGCCATCGCCTGCACAGGAAGCGCCGCGATTGCCGTGCGCCTGGACGGGACCGTGGTCGCCTGGGGCGCCGATGGTGGTCTTGGCGGCAGTAATGACACCCTCGGGGTGACCAACCTCCCGCCCGACTTGGGGGACATCGTCGAGGTTTCAGCCTGGTCTCAGAGCGCCATTGCGCGCAGGCGTGATGGCTCTTTCGTGGGCTGGGGCGAGAATTACCTTTACCAGACAGTCCTGCCGCCGTTCCACACCGACGTGGTGTCCTTGGGCACGGGCGGCGGCGGCAGCGGGCATCTGTTTGTCGATCGCTCTGGATCCATGGTCGGCACTGGCTTCTACCATGGCGTTCGTCCGCCGGCTCTGTCCAATGTGGTGTTCGTGGCCCAAGGGGGCGACGCATCGGGTGGAGCCTACGACTACCTGGCCCTGCTCGGCGACGGACGTGTGGTCGCCTGGGGTGACAATCTGCAGGGACAGTCCACGGTCCCCGAGGGCCTGTCCAACGTCGTCGCAGTTTCCGCCGGGAAAGCGCACAGTGTCGCGCTGCGCGCGGATGGCCGGGTGATCGCGTGGGGGGACAACACCTTCGGGCAAACCAATGTTCCGCCCGGGTTGGAGGGAGTGAAGTCCATCTCGGCGGGCGGGCACAGCACGATCGCCCTCCGCAGCAACGGAACCATGGTGGCGTGGGGAAACCCGATCGCCAACCAACCCGCGCTGAGTGACGTCAAGGAAGTTTCTGTCGGTGCCGGCTTCGCCCTGGCCTTGCGCAACAACGGCCGGGTCGTGGCGTGGGGACAAAACAACTCTGCCGGACAGACGAATGTTCCGGCAAACCTCAGCAACGTGGTAGCGATTGCCGCCGGGTGGTTTCAGTGTGTCGCCCTGAAGGACGACGGCAAAGTCGTCGTGTGGGGCGCAAATGCTCCAGAGAGGGGTGGCCCCTACCAGGCCGTCGCCGCCACGCTGAAGAATGTCGTCGCCATCTCTACGTCCGGCAATCTCAGCTACGCCCTGGTCCTCGACCCAAAACTCTCCACCATCCGGCGCGACGGCTCGAACGTCGTGCTCGGTTTCCGCTCGTTCCTCGGGCAGGCGTATCAAATCCAATACTCGACCGACCTCACACCCAACAACTGGTTCAACCTCCCCGGCGGCAACGTAACCGGCACTGGCGCGAACCTGGAAGTGACCGACAGCACCGTCATTCCCGGCCAGCCCCAGCGGTTCTACCGGCTGGTGGAGGTGAATTGATGGAGGCGATTTGATTTCTGCCTGAATATGCGGCGCAG
The DNA here is from genome assembly GCA_011525685.1 of Verrucomicrobiia bacterium. Lineage (GTDB taxonomy): Bacteria > Verrucomicrobiota > Verrucomicrobiia > Limisphaerales > JADLHS01 > WYBW01. Next base: position 7,935 of record WYBW01000128.1, on the reverse strand, counting down.
GCCATTCCGCCCACGCTGAACATCCAACGCTTCGGCAACTTCGTCGTCCTGAGCTGGACCAACGCGGCGCTGGGCCCGCGAGCTGCGCCCACCATCACCGGCACGTTCACCAACGTCCCCAGCGCGACCAGCCCGTACACCAACTCGATCTCCGGCGGGCAGCAATTCTTCCGGTTGGCGCAGTGACTGCAGGGGACTGGAGGTAGTGACCGCTTGGTTTAGCTATGAGCAGCGCGCGCCGCTAATCATAGCTGGTAAAAGCCCGGGCTGTAAGGGCAGGATTTGCTTTTGCGGACAGTTTAACGAACCTGGCCGGATTACCGAGGATCAGATATGAGCAGAAGAACCATCTATGGCGTTGTTGCAGTCATCATCCTGTTGCTGATGGCGGCCATCGTCATTCCCAATTTCGCTCGCGCGCGTTTTACCTCCTCCGGCGAGCCGCTCAGTTTCCAGGTACGGGTGGTTGCCCAGGACGACAGCACACCCATCCAAGGTGCGGAGGTTCAGATCAAGGCTGCCAAAGAGTTTACCGGTGCCGACGGTTATTGCCGCATGGTACAAGCGTTTCCGGCCACTGGCTTCGCAGGGCGTTCGGGGAGATGTTCCCTCTACGGCACGCTTCGCGTTGCCGCGCCGGGCTTCGTCACCTGGGAGAAAGACCTGGCATCGCTTTTTGGGGCGTCCTATGACTACTTCAACCGGGGCACGCAAATCACCCATGTGGTCACCTTGAAGAGATCAGAGCCGCCCAAAAAATCGGCTGAGTGACAGAGATCATCGCAGGGGCGGGGCTCTTCCACTGGCGTCATAAAGCCAATAGTGCTTCACATCTGCTGCGGTGGTTGCCTCTTCGGACCTCTCAAAGTGTGCGAAATCAAACGCATCCGCGAGCGTGGGTTACCATCTCCGCCGCTGCGGGCTTGACCCGCGAGTGACTGCGAAAGAACATCGCGCACTCTTTGCCATTGCATAAACAAGACCGATATGAGCTCGAGCCATCGAAACCCCACCGCTACTTTGTCATCCATCCATCGAGTATTCGCCCAAGCTCGGATATTTCACACCTTGCGCGAGATCCTTCGGCGTTGCGCCGATTGTCAATCGGCTGTATCGCGGGTTGGCAACCCGCCCGCCCGCCCGAGGCCGGAGACCGTCTGCCGAGTGCCACTGGGCGACACGGCAGGTTTTCGACCTGTGCTACCAGCGGCGGCCGTGCAGTCCCCCTGGCGGGCTTGTGAACTATCCGGCCTGGCGCTGCTCCGGCGCCCCGCCGTCGTGCTGCTGATCTGTGGCGCTACGCTCTTGAAAAGCATCGCGATTTCCCAGGAAAGGGCCACACCTTTACCGCCCACGGAGCTGGCTGGCTTGCGTTGGACCAATGCTTTCTTTCCGGGCAGCACGTACCGCGTGGCGGTACCGACAGGCGAGTCGTTGCTCGGCTATCCCATTGGCCAACGCGCGGCCAGCTCGGCTGAAATCGAGAAGTGCCTCAAGGCCTGGGCTGCGGCTGCGCCTGATCGCACGCGGCTGGTCGAATACGCGCGCAGCTACGAAGACCGTCCGCTGCACTACCTGATCGTGACTGCGCCTAGGAATCTCTCGCAGCTCGAAAAAATCCAAAGCGGCACGGCGAAGCTGGAAGATCCCCGCAAGCTTACGGAGGCCGATGCGAAGCAACTTATTGAGACGCTCGTGCCGGTTGCGTGGCTGGGTTACACCATCCACGGCGACGAAACGGAAGGCTCGGATGCCGCGCTGGCGGTGCTTTACCATCTCATCGCCGCCGAGAATCCGGAAGTGACGAAGCTCCTTGAAGAGGTCGTGGTGATTATTGACCCGCTGCAAAACCCTGATGGACGCGACCGCTTCCTCAAGATGATTGCCGAGAACCGCGGCACAACGCCAAACGTTGATGATCAGTCGTTGCAACACACCGGTTATGACGCCCGGGGCCGTGGCAATCACTACTTCTTCGACCTGAACCGCGATCCGCTTTTCGGCGTTCACCCGGAAACGCGCGGGCGCATGAAAGCCGTTTCGCAATGGAATCCGGTGCTGGTGGTGGACGCGCATGGCATGGGGGCGCAGGACACGCACCTGTTCTCGCCGCCACGCGAACCGGTCAACCTGCATTTCCCAGCGAGCGACGCGCAGTGGGGTCGCTTGTTCGCGCGCGACCAGGCCGCCGCGTTCGACCAACATGGCCTCGTCTATTACCACGGCGAGTGGAATGAAGGCTGGTATCCGGGTTACACGGACGCATGGCCGGTGTTTCGCGGAGCGGTGGGCATTCTTTACGAACAGGCACGCATCGCCGAGGACGGCGTGCGCCGGCCGGAAGGGCGCATTCTGAGCTACCGCGAATCCGTGTTCCATCACGTCATCGGCTCCATGGCCAATCTCAAAACGGTTCAGGCAAATGGGAAGAAACTCTTGGAGAACTTCTACACGATCCGCCAGCGCGCTTGCGCCGCGGATGGTCCTTATGCAAAACGCACCTTCGCCGTGCTGCCCGCGGCCAATCGCTCCCGGCTGGATAAGTTCATCCGGCTCTCGCAATTGCATGGATTTGAATTGTTCCAGGTCGCCAGTGAATTCACCGCCGCCAGCGCGACAGACCAACTGGGCCGCGAACTAAAGGATCGAAAGATCCCCGCCGGCACCATCCTCATCCCGAACCGCCAGCCACTCGGTCATCTCGTCGCCGCCGCGCTCGAATTCGATACCCGGATTCCGGCCAAGGCGCTCGAAGACGAGCGTCAGGAGATTTTGCGCAATGGCGGGTCGCGCATCTATGACACGACGGCATGGAACCTGACGATGATGTTCGGGTTGGAAGCGTTGACGCTGCCAACCGAGTTGCCTGCCGCGGCCCAGCCCTACAAACCCACCGACCGCGCGGAAATCGGAGTGGTTGGTGAAGTGGAAGCGCCTGTGGCTTACGCGATTGACGGCGCGGACGACTTGTCCGTGACGGCGGCGGCGCGCCTGATGGAGCGCGGCCTGCAAGTGCGCGCGGCGGAAAAGGCGTTTGACTTCGACGGGCAGAAGTTCGCGCGCGGTTCGGTCGTGATCACCCGATTGGACAACCGCAACTTCACCGGCGACTGGCGAGCCACCGTGGACGCGACCGCGCGCGAACTGGGCTTGCGCGCCATCGCTATTCGCAGCGGGCTTGGCGAAGGTGACCTGCCCGACCTGGGCGGCGAATACTTCAAGCGCCTCGAGCCGCCGCGCATTGCGCTGTTGAGCCGCGGCGGCACCAGCACCTACGCCCAGGGCGAGGTCTGGTTCTTCCTCGATCACGAACTGGGCATCCGCCATGCGCGCGTCAACGTCGAGGGAGCGCCGGATTTGTCCCGCTACAACGTAATTGTCGTGCCGGAGCGCTTTGGCGGGCCGTTGCCGGGAGCGTGGACGAACCGGCTTAAAGATTGGGTGAACGCAGGAGGGACGCTTATTGCCATGGGCAGTTCCGCCGCGCAATTCGCCGACGAGAAGGCTGCCCTCGGCAAAGTGCGGGTGCTGCCCGAGGTGTTGAACAAGCTGGGTGATTACGAACTGGCGGTGTTCCGCGAATGGCTGGCGCGCGACGGCGATTTGCCGCCCGCCGACGCGGTGTGGTCGTACAAAGCCGCGCCCGGATTGAAATATCCCTGGCAATCAATTGACGGCGCGCACGCGGAGGAAAAGGAACTCAAGAAACGCGATGCGTGGTTGAGCCTGTTCATGCCACAAGGCGCAATCGTGGCCGCGCGCGTGGATGCGAAGCACTGGCTGACCTTCGGCTGCGAGGAACCGCTGCCGGTGCTCAGCCTTCGCAGTCCCGTACTCATGGCCGGCGACGGCGTCGAAGTTCCGGTGCGCCTGGGCTATCTGACCAAAGTGGAAAGCAATCCGGGCGACGCCGCGAAAACCAACTCGGCAAAAGCCGATGCCATAAACAAGTCGGACTCCTCCGAGAAACCGGACACCGAAAAGAGGGAAAAGAAGGAGCCGCCGCGCGTCGGCTGGAGCGCGCTGCCACCTGGTACCGAGATGCACCTACGGATGAGCGGTCTGCTCTGGCCCGAAGCCACGCATCGCGTGGCGAATTCCGCTTACGTCACACGCGAGTCGGTGGGCCGCGGTCAAATCATCCTGTTTGCGAGCCGTCCGACGTTTCGCGCCGCCACGCTCGGCCCCACGCGCATCCTGCTCAACGCGATGATCTACGGCCCCGGTTACGGCGCCGCGCAGCCGATTCGTCCGTGAGGCACAGAGGACCGCAAACCAAAGAACCCAACATGATCGTGAAAGACAGCATCAAACCTCGCTGCTTCCAAAGCGCAACGGCCCGCCCGTTATCAGTCATCCTCTGCCTCATGAGTGTGGCCGCGACATTGGCCAGTGCCGCGGAGGAGCCATCCGCGCCGGTGGCGAAAAAGATTCCAAAGATTTTGGAGGAGCACGGGCATCGGCGCGAGGACCCTTACTTCTGGATGAAAGAGCGCGAAAACCCGGCCGTGATTGAATATCTCAAACAGGAAAACGATTACCTGAACCGCTCGCTCGCGCATACGACCAATCTGCAGACAGCCTTGTTTGAGGAAATCGTCGGGCGCATCAAGAAGGACGACGATACGGTGCCGGTGCGGATCAAAGACTATTATTACTACTCGCGTTTTGTCCAAGGCGGCGAGTATGCGATTCACTGCCGCAAGAAGGGGAGACTGGACGCGCCGGAGGAAATCATCCTGGACGAAAACGATCTGGCCAAAGGGCACGAGTTCTTTTCATTCGCAGGGGATGACATCCATCCCGGGCAAAAGCTGGTGGCGTTTGCGGTGGACACGGTGGGCCGTCGTTTCAACACCATCCGCTTCAAGAACCTGGAAACGGGCGAGTTTCTGCCGCACAGCATCTCGAATGTGACCGAGAACTTTGTCTGGGCGGAGGATGGGAAGACCCTGTTCTACGCCAAACAAGACCCGAACACCTTGCGCGCCTACCGTATCTTTCGCCACACCTTGGGCACCGAGCCGTCCAAAGACGTGCTGGCCTATGAGGAAAAGGATGAGACTTTTTCCTGTTACGTCAGCCGGAGCAAGTCCCGGAAGTATCTCTTCGTGATCTCGCACCACTTGCAGAGCACGGAGTATCGGATGCTGGCGGCGGACCGACCGGAGTCGGAGTTCCAGCTCATTCAAGCCCGCGAGCCGGAGCACATTTACTCCGTGGAACACCGCGGCGACGATTTCTATTTCCAGACGAACTGGAAGGCGAAGAATCATCGGTTGATGAAAGCGCCGGTGGCCAGTCCGTCCAAACTAAACTGGCAGGAAGTCATTCCCCATCGAGAGGATGTGCTCCTGGAAGGATTCGTGATCTTTCGAGATCACATGGTGTTGCAAGAGCGGCGCGAGGGGCTGAATCGGCTGCGGGTGCGGAGTTGGGACGGCAAGGACGATCATTACGTCGAGTTCGATGAACCCGCCTATCTCGCGCGCACCGGGGCCAATCCCGAAATGGAAACGGGTTCCTTGCGCTACATCTACACTTCGCTCACGACGCCGTCCTCCACGTACGATTACGACATGGCCAAGCGCCAGCGCGTCCTCCGGAAGCGGGTGGAGGTGTTGGGAGGATTCGATCCGGCAAACTACAAGACCGAGCGGCGATTCGCCCGGGCCCGCGACGGGCAGCGCGTTCCCATCTCCATTGTGTATCGCAAAACGACGCCGTTGAATGGCAAGAGTCCATTGTTGCTCCAAGGCTACGGCTCCTATGGTTCTTCCAGCGAGGCAACCTTTGCATCGCCCCGACTGAGCCTGCTGGATCGAGGCTTTGTCTTTGCCATTGCGCATGTCCGCGGCGGCCAGGAAATGGGCCGCGAATGGTACGAATCGGGCCGGCTGCTAAAGAAGAAAAACACTTTCACCGATTTCATTGACTGCGCGGAACTGCTGGTGAAGGAGGGCTACGCTGACCCGAAGCGGGTTTACGCGATGGGCGGGAGCGCGGGCGGGCTGTTGATGGGTGCGGTGATTAACATGCGGCCCGATTTGTTCCACGGCGTTGTGGCGGCGGTGCCCTTTGTGGATGTGGTGACGACGATGTTGGATGACACCATCCCGCTGACGACCTTCGAGTATGAGGAGTGGGGCAACCCGCACAAAAAGGAGTTTTACGATTACATGCTGTCCTATTCGCCTTACGATAATGTCGAGGCCAAGGGTTATCCAAATCTGCTGGTGACCACGGGCTTGCAGGATTCGCAAGTGCAGTATTGGGAGCCAGCCAAGTGGGTTGCCAGGTTAAGGGCGCTCAAGACGGACAACAATCGCCTGCTGCTCTACACGAACATGGGCGCGGGCCACGGAGGTGCCACGGGCCGATTCAAACGGCATCGGGAAACCGCCCAAGATTACGCCTTTCTGCTCGATCTGGCGGGGAAACTGGGAAGTGCGCAAGAGGTGAAGCCTTGAACGATTACGATCCGCACAACTGCCGCAACGTGGATTGCTAGGTGGCGCAACTACGGAGCACTGCCTTTCAGGTAAGCCACGAGATCCGGTCCGCCTTGAATCCAGCCAATGTGTTGATCGTGGATGACTCGGCGGGATTCTGGGGATGGCCCGGTTTGTAATAAAACGACCGACCTGCATTGACAGCTTCATCCAACGATTCCGTCACCGCGGAGTGCTGGTCCGATTCGTCGAACTGCCGCCGGGAGATGGGATGCCCGCCAGTTTCACACCTTCCAAAGCCAGTTGATCCAGGCGGTAGGGAGTCTCCTTGGCTGCCCAACACATGCCCCGCAGAAGCATCAGCCGGAAAAACGGATCGTCGAAGGTCCATGAGTAATGGCCGAAGATCGAAACAAATACCCGGGCATCAGTGCCGGGCGGTTCGTAAGTCCAGAAAACCGGTACGGTTTCGACGGTGTCGTCGCCCGGATTGCGCCTGCGATCATCGCCCTGGTAAATCTTCTCGTCGGAAGTCGCCAGCACCGTGATCTTGGAGTGATCGCCGATGAACGGCCAATAAGGTTCATCCACGAAATGCATTGTGCCCGGCAGACCCAGCAGCACCGGATGATCCGGCCGGGGCAGGCGCAATTCAGTGGCGCCGTGCCGATAGGACGCCGCCTTGTAGGACAGTCCGAAATGCCGCGCATGGTTCTCCCAATCCTGATCGCAGCCGATGGCCCAGTGGATGGTGACCACTCCGCCGCCGCGCGCCTGGAATCGTTGGATCTCGGCAAGCTGTTGTGCATCCCAACGCGTCTTCAAATAAAATACCGCCAGATCAACTCCCTCCCACTGCTCCGGTTCGGGCCAGGGAAAAGCCGTGGACACGCGAACGCCCGGCGCCTTGGCGAGGAGCGCCGCCCACTGGCGCTGCCGCGCGGGATAATCGTGCTCGCCCGGTCCATGGTCCTTGGGCCCGGCGACCAATAGCACGTTCAATTGTCGCAGCGGGGCTGTTGCATCTGGCCGCGGTGCCTGTGCCAGCACCGCTTCGACTTCCGCCCGGCTCCGAGGCGGCGGCGCTTCTGCTGCGCCAGCGCGCACTTCTGCGATGAGCGTTACCGCAAGCAGGGCCAGCAGGGGGATGGTCTTCCTGGTTGCGCGCTTCAGCGGCTGAACGCTTCGGGAATAATGCAATCTCAACTTCGCAGTATTCATCGGCTTGATCGTTATCCTGCCAACCGGGCGCGAAAAGTATATCCCAAAGTACTCGGTGCTTTGCCCGGGGGCGCATCTCATTTTCTTGCAGGGGGCGCCGAGGCGATGCCGTAGCGCAGACTTCCAGTCTGCCGGATCGCGGATTTCCAATCCGCAAACGCGGCGAATTCCTGGCCTGCCACGCCGTGCCTGGGCCCGCCGACTGGAAGTCGGCGATACCGCAGGTTGGGAAACCTGCGCTCCGCCAGGAATGCCTGCCTGC
>WYBW01000127.1 GCA_011525685.1 Verrucomicrobiia bacterium | reverse complement strand
TGCAGCGCCACCACCGGCTCGGGTTCCGCGATGGGATCATGGATCGTGAAGTCGGCGCACAGGCCGTTGCGGTTTTCCATCAGGATGTGGCCGCCAAAACACAGCTTCGCCTCTTTACCCTGCGCCTGGCCACAGAACGAGAAACGGCGCGCGCTTCACCAGCAAGACTCTGACACGCCTGCTGCAAGATCCGACTGCAAAAGGCATTCACCGCATGAATTACACCAGCCGGAACGGACAAAGCGGGCGGTGGTTTTTGAAACCGGAAAGCGATTGGGTCATAGGACAGGTCGAGCCGGTCGTAACGGCAGAAGTTTGGGATGAATGTAACCGCATCCTTGACCAGACTTACAGCCTTCAGAGGCGGCCAACAAAGCAGGCGGTGCATGTATTTGCTGGAGTCACAGAATGCACCTGCGGCAACAAAATGTATGTGCCGTCCAACAGCCCAAAATACGTCTGCAAAGCCTGCCGAAACAAGATCGCCATGGTTGATCTCGAAGCCATCTTCTGCAACGAAATCAAAGACTACGCATTTGCGCCGGCTGAGATAGCCGCCTACCTGAAGAAAGCGGACGACGGTCTTGCGGAGAAGGAGCATTTGCTCGCCGTTCAGCAGGCAGAACTGCAAACAGTCCAGCGGGAAATCAAGCGAGTTTACCAATTGTATCAGGAGAGCAAGCTCGATACTGATGGCTTCGGGAGGTTCTACAAGCCGCTCGAAGAACGAACAAAGCAATTAGAAGACGCCATTCCGCGACTTGAAGCAGAGATTGACGTGGGCAGGGTGCAGAACATTTCCGCCGAAGAAGTTGCTGGCGAAGCCTTAAAGCTGGCTGAACATTGGCCAAAGCTTGACAGTGAGGAAAAGCGCACGATCGTGGAATCCATCGTTGAAAAGATTGTGATCGGCAAAGGCGAAATCAGCATAAGCCTCTGCTACCTCCCACCTTGTAAAGAGATGGCAAAAGGGTGGCGGAAGGGGAGGGATTCGAACCCCCGTTAGGATTGCTCCTAAGCCTGATTTCGAGTTGGGTCAGCCGCTCGATTTCCGGCCTATTATTGCAAATTCCTTAGGAAAGTCAACAGGTGCGGATCCGTGCGGACTCGTGCCTTGGCGAAGTGGTGGACTCATAATGGACTCATGGCAGGACGCTCATGGTTGCTTTTGCGGTCCGCGATCGCCTCAGATCACGCGACCACGTGGCTGTCGTCGCTCGTGAGTTCTCGGTCGTGATAGAAGGCGTCGTAAAGTCCCGTGACTACGGCCTCTTCCAACTCCGCGCCGCTGAAGCCTTCTGAGTCCACGACCATCTGGTCGAGTTCCTTGGCGAAGTCGGCGAGCTTGCGCCCGAATTTCTGAATGTGGATACGAAGAATCGCCGCCCGCTCTTTCGGCGTGGGCAGTCCGACGAAGAAGATTTCGTCGAAGCGGCCTTTGCGAAGCAGTTCCGGCGGCAGTCCTTCGATTCGGTTGATCGTGGCGATGACGAAACAGGGTTTGGTCTTCTCCTGCATCCACGACAAAAAACTTCCAAAAACGCGTTGGCTCGTGCCGCCGTCCATCGAACCGTTTCCGCCCATGCCGGCGAACGCCTTTTCCATTTCATCGATCCACAGAACGCAACTGCCGATGGCTTCCGCCGTCTGAATCGCGAGCCGCATGTTGGTCTCCGATTCGGCGACCAGGCCGCCAAAGACGCGACCGATGTCGAATCGGATCAAAGGCACTCCCATGATGTTGCTCGCCGCCTTCGCGGAGAGGGATTTGCCGCAGCCGGGAATTCCCACGAGCAACATGCCGCGCGTCATCGGCACCTTGAAAGCAACGCGCTTTGCCGCTGAACGCCTTGCTGCGCATCGCGAGCCAGTGTTTCAGGTTTTCCAGGCCGCCGATGTCATCAGCGGTTTGCGCGGCTTCAAAATATTCCAGAATGCCCGTCTTACGGACGGCCAGACTCTTCTCCTTTAGGACCAGCTTGGAAATAGGAGGCCGGACCTTTTTGTCCTGCGAAACGCTTTCAACCATCGCTTTGGCGATCGCATTTTCCGCTTCCACGGTCGTGAGGCCCATCGCGGCCTGGACGATGCGCTCTCGTTCATCGTCAGTGAGCGCGCCAATCTTGGCTTTGTGCGGCTCGTAAAGCTTACTGAAGACGTGCTCGATTTCCTCGCGGCCGGGCAATTCAAATTCGAGCAGCGTGACGTCGCGCTCCAAGTCCGCCGACAGCTTTCGCACCGGGCTGGTGATGATCAAGGTTTTCCTCGTTTGCTTGAAATCGCGGGCAATGTCCCGAAGCAAGCGAACGACTTTTTCTGACGAGAAGAAGGCTGGCAGATCGCGGGCCACGTAAATGGTGTTATTCGCGCCGCCCTTGATTGCCAGCAGCGCTTCGATGGGATCTTCGGTCTGCTCAGCGTCTTTGCCATCGGGATTCGTGAAACCCTCCGTGTGCGACCAGATGCGCAGCTTGTATTTCATTTCCCGGGCGGTGTTGAGGATGGCCAGTTCCGCACGACTTTCCTCCGGCGTAACCAGGTAAAGAATCGGGTAACGGGATCGGATGTAAGGCTGAAGGTTCACTCGTAATTCGTTCGATCTTTGACAGTTTGTTTGGCAGCGATTCCTACCTCGAAAAATCCGCGATTCTGAAATCCGTTTTTAGGAAAGCCTGAGCTTTTGTGGAGCGCACACGAACAGGCTTTCAAACCAGCTTGGCTGCTTGGCGCGGATGTCGTCAAGCAAGTGACGCGCGCACAATCGATTTGAGGGCGGAGAGTGGCGGTTGAGCAGAACGTAGAAACATTGCCATCTCGCCCTCCAGAAGCATCCCGTCGCGATAAAAACTCGGGCCGCTGCAAGTCGAATGTCGAAGTTGCTCCGACCTACGCATGCCGGTTGGCCAATGCGATCGTGCTCTTTTTCCTGTCACGCGACCGGCGTGAACTGGTGACGCGCGATGCGGACGCGGCAACACCCGAGGCGAGGCACACCTCCGTGCTGGATTCGCTGCGCGCGTTGTTCGGTCAGCCACCGTTCCTCGCGTTGCTGGGCTATTTCACGCTCTTCGCGCTGACGAATTGGGGCATCAACGGCTGGCTGCCCACGTGTTAGCGCGGGCAGTTCAAACTGAGGAGGAAAAGGCGGATTGTCCGCGACGGGTTACATTCAAGTCGCATCGTTCGTCGGCGTGTGGTCGGATCCTTTGGGTGCGGCGGAATCCGTGCGGACGGCTTTACGTGCCGGGTTTTGTTCTTGATGGCGAGCACGGACGCGTTCGCCGTCGCGATTCTGGGCATGCTAGTCTATGGCCTGGGCCGGGGATTTTCGGGCACGAGCACGATGCCGATTCTTTGTCATATCGTCCGGTCGAGATACCCTGCGGCCGGCTACGGATTCCTGAACCTGTTCAGCACGTTCGCGGGCGGCGCGACGATTTTACGTCGGCGGCGCGTTGCGCGATGGGCAAGTGAATTTGTCGAAGGTGTTTCAATTCTCCGCCGTCGGGTTGGTGGTCGCGGGACTGACGCTGCTCTTGATCCGCCTCGCCCCCGCGACGGAGGAAAGTTGGCGCATCAAAAACAATACAAGCACTCCAACGTGAGTTCGCGCACCGAGTCGGACTTGAATCGGCGTGAACCGGCCCGGCAGTTGCGCAACGGTTCAATTTACGCTACCTCCCGAACCATGTTTTCGCTACCGAAAGGATTCGCAGCGCGGAGTGTGCATTCGGGGTCGTCCTGCCACTGTCCGTCCACGAGGAAGCGGTAGTGATATGTGCCCGGCTTCAACGGGACACCAGCTTTCCATATCCCGTCGCCAGCTTGCCGAAGGTGGATCGGCGACTTCTGCCAATGGGTAAAGTCGCCAACCAACTGAACGCTCGCAGCACCTTGAGCGCGAATGCTGAACGTCTGTTCACATGCTGTTTTGGTTTTCTTTGCCATAACTGTCCTTTCGGTTTTGTGGTTGTTATTCATTCAAATCGTTTGCCGCTAACTTTCATCTTTCATCAGCCAATTGTGCGCCGGCGGGCCGACCCCGCCGCCAAGGCGCAAGTAAAGAAGCGAAGCCCCCGGCCGGCGGAACAGCGACGTAGGAGACGCTCCACCCAAAGCGGGTCGGTCGCCTGAAGTGTATGTGGACTCGATTCCAAATGAGTCCGCGGTCTCGCACAACCATGCACACATCATCAAATGAGATCCGCTCGGACTTGGTGAAATCGGACACAACGTAATGTCCCGCGCCGGATCTGACGTGCTTCCACATGACGAATCCTGCGAGGGCGACGACCGCGTGCGCGAGGCCCAATGTCAGCCACGCCCACGGCACATGACCGGAGGCCAGCAAGTGCTTTGCGGCAAAGCCGATGGCAGTTGCCGCTATAATCGCCGCGCACAAGACCACGACGTGTGGCTTCAACGAGGAGATGCGCTTGGCCTCTTCGGCCTCCCGGGCCAGGTTTGCCGGGCTGACATAGGACCGGGCTACTTCAGCTCGCATCCTGGCCGCAGAAGATGGCTTTGCGCGGTTCATAAATGGTAATGACCGGCGGCCTCCGGTTGGTAGAGCACCTCTTCGACGCGCAAACGCACCGAGCCAGCCGGGACTTCCCATTCAAATTCATCCCCGACCCGGTGGCCCAACATGGCGGTGCCGACCGGAGCCACGACAGAAATCCTGCCTTGCTCAATGTTTGCCTGGTCAGGGAACACCAGCGTGTAAGTGACTTCCTCGCCGGTTTCCAAATCTCGCAGGCGGGTTTTGGAGTTCATGGTAACGACATCCGGGGGCACGTCCTTCGGCGCGACCACGCGCGCCTGTGACAATTCCGCCTGCAATCCGCGCAAATCGTCGCGTGAGGTTCTCATGGATTCGATCAATGGTTGGAGCCGCCGCATGTCGGCCTCGGTGATGTATATGACCCGTGGATTCATAATGGTGTTCATGTGATTTACCTTTCTATGGTTGATGCTTGTGGTCGTAGCTCCGGCCTTGGTCAAGTCGAGAGCCAGAATGCCATTTCGTTGACTTGCCCGGGGGTGCCGAGCACCAGCAGTTGGTCGCCAGGCTGCAACGACTCTGAGCGCCCGGGACCGAGCACCGGGCGATGGTCGCGTTCAATGCCAACGATCTGAATGCCGAACAGCGAGTTCAGCGCGAGTTCGCCCAGCGGTTTTCCGACGTGGCGTGAAGTGGCCGGCACGCTGAGTTGTTCGAGCCCCACGTCCGCGAGCTTGGGCGTTTCGCTCTTGTCCGCTGCGACTTCGGCCTCGGCATGAAGCCAGCGTTCAGCGCGCCGCAAATTCTCGTCGTGTCCCAGCAGCAGGATTTTGTCGTTCGGAAATAGAACGGTATCAGCCACCGGATTGGGGATCGTCACGCCCTGGCGCTCGATGCTCACAATCGTGCAGGAGAACAACTCACGCAGCGGCAATGCGGCGATCGGTTGCACCACTGCTCGTGAGTTCTCGGCGATGGTGCATTCCGACAGGTTCAAATCCCAGCGGCCATTGGATTGAGTCAAGCCGGCCAAAACCGGTCTTCCATCCGTAAACGGTGAATCCGCCAAGTGCGTTCGCAGTTCAAGCTCGAACCGGCTTTGCAGACGGATAAGCTTGCGCCAGAACACCACCGCCAGAGTAACGCACGCCGCCACCAACAGGACCAAACCCCACCAAGGGAAGGCGGCAAATGGCACCAAGACGGCCAACCACAGAATTATGCCGACCGAAGCCACTCCCTTGAGCAACTTCTCAAAAAGCGGTTGCAGCACTGCCTGCTTCGCGCGTCCTTGCGCGGCGGACTCGGCGTAAATCATGGCCAAAGCTTCAACGTTGCGCCACAGAGCGATTAGCGGCGCCAATAACAACACACCAAAGCCAAACCAGAACACCAGCGGCAATCCACTGGTCACCGGCCAGTCCGCGCCCAGCCATTTCTCCGCCAACGCGTAAAGCGGTCGCGCGAAGATCAGCAGACCAGAAATGAAGAACACGAGCGACGCGACCTGGACCATCCGTGGCGCGGTGAGCTTCCACAACAAACTACCGGCCCGGCGGTGCTTCAGGCGTTCAATCCATTCGTGATAGAACCCGATCCATTGCGTCAGGAAACCCGGTTGTTTGCGCTCCATCCAACCACCAAATCCACTGGACTTGCGAATCAGCAGTGGCGTCGTCAGCGAGGTCAACAGGCAAACTCCGATGCCAACTGCGTAGAACGATTCCGGCACCAGCCCGCCCTGCACGCCGGTCAGCGCGATGATTAGTGAGAATTCCCCGATTGGCGTCAGGCACAACGCGGCCCGCGCGGCGTCGCGCATGGGATGGCCCACCAGCAGCAGCGCGCTCGTGGCGGCGAAAGTGCGCCACACGATCGCAATCAAGAAAACCCCGAGCACCAGTGGCCACACGTCTGCCACCAGCCTGAAGTCGAACAGCATGCCAATCGCGACAAAGAACACCGGCCCGAACACGTCACACAATCCGCCCAGCACACGATCCATCTGTTCGCCGCGTCCCGTAGTGGAAACGATCGCGCCCAGCAGAAACGCGCCCAGTGCCGCCGAGAATCCCGCCTTGGCCGACAGCAACGCCATGGCGAGCAGCAATCCAACGATCACCAACGAGCGCACTTCCGCCGTGACGCTCTTCCCCAAACGATTGAGCAACGGTGGCACCAGCAACAGTGCGCCGATGACCAGCGTGACGATGACCGCTTTCAAGCGAATCACGGTGCCAAATACAACCAGCGAATCCGTCTGGCCCAATTGAATGAGCGAGGTCAACACCGTGAGCGTGACCACGGCCACCATGTCGTCCAGTGCCGTCACCGTGAGCGCGGTCTGGCCGAACCGGCTGTGCGTGGCGTTGGCTTCGCGCAGACTCTTGCCGAGTACGGCTGTGCTCGAAACCATGAGCATTCCCGCCAGGACCAGACTGTAGGTGCTCGGCCAACCCATCGCAGTTCCCAACAGACGGCAGCCAACGAGCACCAGCGCGGCGATGGCTAGCGTGGCCAGTACCAGCGGCAGTCCCACCTTGCGCAGTCGCTGCAACTTGATCCCTTGCCCGATGCTGAAGATCAGGAACACCAGCCCGATTTGCGCCAGCGACTGAATTCGCTCCGGGCTGGAGATCAACGCGAACGAATGCGTGTGCGGTCCGACGAGGATGCCGGCAGTGATGTAGCCAATCACCACGGGCAGACGGATGCGCTGGCAAAGCCACGCCGCCGTAGCGGCGACCAGCATCACCAAGCCTAAATCCTGGATGAAATCAATGCCCGACATCGGTATTAGCTGTTGTTTGTTGCAATTGAATAATTTTCCCCGCAGGCTACTAACTGTTTGGTACTCGCGTTGATACTCAGCACTGGGCAGGGGGCATGCCGCAGAATTCCGTCGGTGATGCTCCACAAGCGATGCCGCCGGAACCAGGCGCAATCGCGCGCGGGCAGAACAATCAGGTCAATTTCAGAACGCTTCACCTCGTGCAGAATCGCGTTGAGCAACGGCACGTCGTTCCAGATCACGGCCTCATATTCCACCGGCCAGCGAAGTTCCGCCCCAAGCCAGTCCGCCAGTCGCGCCTCTACGGTGAGATCGGCTTCGTTCGATCCGCCGGTATCACCATTGATGCCGTGGAGAATGTGCAGCCGGGCGCCGTTTTCCCGGGCAATCGCCGCGGCATACGCCAACGCTTCGCCAACGCCACTGGAAAAATCAACCGGCAACAAGATGCGCTTCCACGTCCGCAGTGGAAACGCGTCTGGTTCGTTCAGGAATTCCGGAACGTGATCGCGCGCCACGACCAGAACTGGGCACGGAGACTGGCGCACCACCCGTTCCGTGGTCGTGCGCAACAGGACATTCTTCCTGCCGCTGCCCGAATGGGCGCTCATGACAATCAGGTCGGCGGAAAGCGCATGGGCTTGCGCTACTATTTCGTCTGCCGCCCGCCCCACGCGCACCGTGGTGGTGATGGCGACCGGGGTGGAAAAGGTTTGTGCGACCCATTGCCTGATCTGCATGCGGGCGGCTGCGGCCCGCGCTCCGGGATAAATCGGTGTTCCTTCAGTGGCAACCAGACCACCCGACGGCTCGACGACGTGAAGTACATGTACCGTCGCGTTGGACTTCTCGGCCAGCGTGATCAAACGACGCAGCAGCGCGGCGGAAACGTCCGAGAAATCAAACGGCGCCAGGATCGTACGGAGACGCAGACTCGACAATTCGGGCAAAGCCACGGCCGTGTCCTTCGCGCCAATCGTGCCCGGAGATGTTAAACGGATCGGAAGTGTCTCCGATTCCAAACGGCCTGCTGCTAAACTCAATGTATTCATGATATTTCGATTGATGAATGGTTCATCGCACTTGCCAGTTAATTCCGGAGGCAACAGGTCATCATCTTGCTGGACTCTCACCGTTAGTGCGCAAGCGGACCAACCGTTGCCGCCCGGAAATTGAAGCTGAAGTTCCAATACTGGCCGGCTCAGCTCTCTTTTAGCTGGCGCCATGCCATCGTTGAAAAAGCGTCGAAAAGTCGGCTTTTACTGAGGGTTTTAGAGTTGCGAATGAAAGCCTCAGCGCATCGCCGAAACGATTTGTTCCGCTGCCGGTTCGGAATACGCCGATTCTCAGCGTATTGAATCAGGCTACGGTGGTTCACCGATCAATGAATCTCGCAGAGGCCGTTTGGGAATCGTTATCGCGATTGTTGCATCACCCGGTTGAGGCGAGCACATTTCAATCACTGCTGAACTCTGCTTTCAGGCGAAGACCGTCAACATTGTCCTCGGCTTCGCCAGCCTCCGCACCCAGATGATGCGCTGTGCGCCAAGTGTGATAGCCAACCGCATCCAGCCAACGAAGTCCGTTGAGCGCGTGCAGCGCCTGCCCTGTCTCCACCGTTCCGTGCGCACTGTCTTTCAGCAAGGCAGCGCGGCCAGTGCGTCGGTGCTCTGCCAACATGAGGGAAATCCTTTGCAATTGATCGCGCTCCAAGGTCGGAGCTTTCCGGCGCATGGCTGCCGTGACGGTTTCAAGCATCTCCATTATCAGCCGCTTTGGCATTTCCAATCGCGATTCATCGGCGAGTAATCCCGGCTCGAAATCGTCTTGCACCACGACTGCCAACTGGTGCAGATGGTCCAGCGCGTGAATGATCGAGACGCGCGCGTAATATTGGTCAGGGCGTGACGCGGGAAACGCCACAGTGCCAAGAAAGCGTCGGGTCTCCCGCAAGGCTGCGAGCACTGTGTCCAACCGCTCCGGCTTTGCGAGAATGCCGCCGCGAATGTCCCGCTCAATTGCTTGGAGAGTTTCTGCATATACGTCCAGCAAGGTGCGGCGCACTGCTTCAATCGCAATTTCTGGCACCTCAATAAGCGAAGCATCAAGATGCTGTGTCAGTCTGGGACCGCGCTCCGGGATCAGGCGTTCCACGAAACCACTGAAAACCTTCACGCTCGGAAGGAGCATCAGCGCGGCAAGCAATGTAAACCCCGAGTGAAACGCCGCGAGGATTACCGCGCCGAATGGCTGCGCCAGCCATTGTTCGCTCTCTCGCACGGCGAAAACAAACAACGGGACCAGCAGAAACGCCAGTGCGCCGGCGGCGAGGCTAAACAAAATGTGAGCCAGCGCCGTGCGTTTCGCCGGGGTCGTTGCCCCGATGGCAGCCATTGCCGACGTAGAGGTGGTCCCGATGCTCGCGCCGATGATCAGCGAAGTGCCCTGTTCCAAATCAACCATCCCCGAGTGGAATGCTGTTAAAGTCATCGCTACTGCCGCCGCGGAGGATTGAGTCAAGACGGTCAGCAGAATGCCAATGCCGACCAGCAGCGCACGACCGAGGACTGTCCCGTGAGGAAGATTATCCGGCGAAAACGATGTCGAGACGCGGACCAGACCTGCCTGTAAGATGTCAATGCCCACGAACATCAATCCAAAACCTGCCACAGCCAACGCCACGGCCGCGTTGCGACCGTGCGAGATCAACCGAGCCAGCGCTCCCAATCCGACCAGTGGGAACGCCAGTTTGCCGATTCCGAACTTCAAACCTACCAGTGACACGAGCCAGCCGGTGCTTGTCGTCCCCAGGCTCGCGCCCATGACGATCCCAATCGCTTGCGAAAAAGTCAGAATGCCGGCACTAACGAAGCCAATTGTGGCCAAGGTAGTCGCGCTCGATGACTGCGCCAGCACGGTGATGCCCGCACCCGAAACAAACGCGGCGGCCGGTCGGCCCGTGAACCGGACCAGAATGCGCCGCAACGCGTCGCCTGCCGCCGTTTTCAGCCCGTCGGTCAGGAGAAAAACGCCGAGGAGAAACAAACCGATTCCGCCGAGTAATTGAGAGACCATCATGGACTATTGGCAGAGCCTTTGGCTTTGGTCTGAATTCTTCATGCGGCGGTTGCTCGCTTTGCCCTTTGGGCTGTGCTTATACGTCTAAGACAGCTCGCCAACCGCTTGCTAAAGCGGTTTCCGACATCGCTGATGGGTGCAGCTGCCAATTCCTCCGAATAAAGATCCGGGTGCTCGCGCTTGAAGAATTCAATGACCGGAATGGTTTCACGCCGGTAGGTGCCAAACCGACGGCGGACGATTTCCTGGCGGTCATCCGGTCGCCGGAGGAGTTGTCGTCTGCATGAATTACACTTCCTGGCGACTTTTGGGGGATTCGTGTACAGATTGTAAAGAGCGCCGCACCCCGAACAAAAACGACGCCCCGCAATCCGCTGCGTGGCCGTCTTGAGGTCCAAGGTCAAAACCAGCACGGAGCAGAGTTTCAGGCGGTGCCGCCGCAGTAATTGAAAGAAGACTTCCACCTGCTCCAGATGACGGGGAAACCCATCGAACAGCACAACGTCTCCTTCAACTCTCTTCAATTCCGCCAGGACAATGGCCTTGACCACATCCGTTGGCACCAGATTCCCGGCGGCTTTGTCCAGCTTGATCTGCCGGCCAACCGGAGTTCCAAGTTGAACCTCTCGCTCCAACAGATTCCCCGTTTCGATGATCGCAACGCGGCGATTGATGGTCAGTGATCTCACCACGGAGGTCTTTCCGCTGCCGGGTGGTCCAAAGAGTATGCCAGCGTACTTCTTTTTCATTTCTGCTCCCAAGGGTTCGATCCTTTGCATGCTCACAAGGCAAACTTCCAGATTGCGATCGTCGCCAATCCGAGAAAGAGGAAGAAACCAATGATATCGGTAATTGTCGTCACGAAGATGCTGGAGGCCAACGCCGGATCAACTCCCAGGCGGCGCAAGCCAAAGGGGACCGCCACACCGGACAGCACCCCCACGATCTGGTTCAACAACATCGCGGCGCCGACCACGGCTCCCAGCAATACACTACCCTTCCATCCGAAGGCGAGCAGCCCAATCGCCAGGCCCAGCAGGCATCCGTTTGCGAGACCGATCACCAGTTCCTTGCGCATGACTCGCAGAGCGTCTCCAGGAGCAACCTCACCGAGCGCCAGCGCGCGGATGATGACCGTCAGCGCCTGATTACCGGTATTGCCAGCCACGGCAGAGATGAGCGGCAGGAACACCACGAGCGCGGTCCAGCGGGCGAGCGTGTTTTCAAAAACTCCTACAACCGCGGATGCCCCCAAGGCCGTGATCAAGTTCACTCCAAGCCACGGCAGCCGACGGGCGATCGAGTTCTTCCACGGCGTCCAAAGACGTTCCTCTCCCGAAAGACCCACCATCAACTGCATATCTTCCGTCGCCTCATTCTCCGCCACGCGAATTGCGTCTCGAAGTTTCACGACCCCCACCAAACGCTGCTGCTCATCCACGACAGGCAGGCCGAGAAGGCCATGATGCTGAATCCGACGGGAAACCTCTTCCTGATCGTCGGTAAGACCCAAAGACCAGACATCGCGATTCATGATCTCGCCAATGCGTCGATCAGAAGCGGCAAACACCAGTTCGCGCAATGAAACCACACCGACCAGCTTTTGGAAATCATCGGTGACGTAGACATAGAGCAGTTCGTCAGTTCGTTGTCGGGAACTGGCGCGAAGTTTCGCGATGCAGGCTTCTACGCTGAGATCCGCGGTCACCGCGATAAAGCGGTTGTCCATGATGCCGCCCGCCGAGTCAGCAGGATGGTGTAGTAATGCTGTGACGCTTGCCGAAATATCAGGCGGCAATGCCTTGAGCACCTCCTCACGGCGCTCCGGCGGCAGCGCGAGCACAAGATCTGCAACCTGGTTCGGGGAAAGCAACTGCAGCCTCGATATAATTTGGTCGCGCGTGAAGGTGCCAAGCAAACCGGCTGCATCCTTTGCATCCAACTCGGCGAGAGTGGCGGCGCCTTGAACCGGTGAAAGCTGCAGCAGCATTTGTCGCGCTTCATCCAAAGGAAGGCGTTCCAGGCGATCCGCAACATCGGCAGGAAGTAATCCGTGCGCGTTGTTCTCAATACTCATCGGGCTTTTCATATCAGAGTACCGTTTCAGATGGCGCAGACTGCCGCGACAACGAGTTCAATCGGTGTTTCGTTACAGAGATCGCCCCCACTTCTTCGGATGTACCTGCATTTGCTGGCGATTGACGCCGTCGTATGAGTGTTGCTTCGATGCGAATGTTTTCGATCGACATCCTGGTTGCGTTGAACAGTTTGACACTACCAAGGACCAACCCGCCTACACCCAGCAAGCCTAGAGCGACGCCGAAGCCCGCCATTGCGCGAAACCACGAGTCGCCCCATAAAGGAGCCAGTCCTTCGGCGAGCAACGTCACGAGCGTGGCCGCAGCGAACGCGCCGAGCGCTACGTAGATCGCATGCAGGGCGCGCAAGAGAAGCACGGCCTGCCGCTCAACACGATTCACCTGCTCCAGCAGGTGCGCCTTTTCCGTCTCCGGGAGATCCTTGGTGTCGGATTCTTTGAGCAGTTCGTGCATCCGGTCCCGGGTGCGAAACATCCGGTTTATCGTGCTCAACGCCAGGGTGCTCGCGGCGTTGGTCAGGATGGCGGGAGCGGCAATCAGCGAGAGCACAGCAAAGGGACTTTGCATGAATTGGGTGGTTTGCATTGTTTTCGAATAGACGATTACCGCACGTCGTAACCACGCACGGCTGTCTCAGGTGGAATTATCACTCGTGGGCGTGTGCCTCGATGAGCCAGAGCAACTTGTCGATACCGCGCGAAACTTCGGTGAACAGATCGGCGGTATCGGCGTCGCCTGCATTGGTCGCGGTTTCAATGGCTTTACGAACGGACTTGCCAAACCCCGCCAGCGCGCTGGATAGGGCTTCGACGTGTGCATGGCTCACGCTGGTGTCGAGCGGATACTCACTTAAAAATGAGTTTCTCGCCGCGACTCTTACGGTTCCAAGCGCGACTCCGCCAAGTGCCACCGTGCGCTCCGCGATTTCGTCAGCGAAGCCCTCCAACTCCTCAGCTACTTTGTCGAACAGCTCGTGAAGCGAGAAGAAACTCGGTCCCTTCACGTTCCAATGCGCCTGTTTGGCCTGGGAATAGAGATCAAGCGCGGCGGCCAGATGTTGATTCAAGACTTCGATCACCTTACGGCGTATTTGCTCCGAGAGGTCGTTTTTGGTTTGGTTGAGTTTGTTCTTCATAGTGATTTCCTTTAGTTGTTTGGCGATCAATACCGAGCGTCCACGACGGGGGGTCACTCGCCGGGAATGATCCCGCCAAAGTTTCGTCGATCTCCATTTCAGTCATTCTTTCTCCACACGCGGCGGTCTGTGGCGGCTGGGACGTATTTACTTTTTGACTCATTCAGCGTCTCCTTTACCGCAGGCGCAGGCCCGCTCAGGTGAGACACGGATGCCGCTACGAAGCTTTTTGCGGCCGAGTGTGGCATCATGCGCATCGTCAATAGGTGGACGACTGCCAAGCCCCCAGCTCCGCTTGAACAGTCGTGGGTTGCCTGCAATGAACCGTTGAATCCAGGGCACGATGAAGGATCTCATGCCTCGCTTCATATACAGGTAGCCAGCCAGTGCGATCGCGAGCGCGCCCAATGCATCTACAGCCAGATCCCACATGGTATCAGTCAAGCCGGAAGGGTCGCCCAGAAACCGCTTCTGCATGTTCGTGCCTGTAAGCGTGTCCATTGCAAACTCGAACACCTCCCACAGCGCCCCGACTGTGAGTGCAAAGCAGAATGCAAAGAACGCAACAAACCCCGGTTGCATGTGCACGTCCAGCCGAGGAGTCTCATTGAGAACGTAGACCAGCAGGAATCCGAGTATGCCCAAGAGCACGCCGGAAGTCGTGTGCAGCGCGAGGTCCCACCACCAGAACCGCCCGTAAAAGTCCTGCGTTTCACCGAGGAAGAGGGCCGCAAAAATAAAACCGATCGTGAGGAGTTCGAACTCCGGTGGGATAAATATTTCCAACCGGCGAAAGATCATCATCGGCAACGCAGTCAACAACAGAATCCCGCTGATCGCGGCGAAGTTCAGCCACTGCTGTTCATAGATTGAGACTCCCAGTCCGGCGAGCATCACCAGCTGGAGCGCGAGTGTGAGACGGCGATGAATGCTGCGCCCGGTCGCTTCGACGGGAGTGAGGTTGGTATTGTCCGGTATTGTGGCGACAGTATTCATGGCTTGGTCTCCGGCTCGCGGTGAAACCTATCTCGCACGACAAGGACGGGACAATGCGCGTGGCGAATGACCCTTTCGGCAACACTACCGACGAGGAACCGCTTCATTCCACTGCGCCCCTCGCTGCCCATCACGATCAGATCAGCGCTCGTTCTCGCCGCCATCTCAACAATCTTTGCGTAGGCAGTTCCCTTCTGTAAATAGCGCCGAACCGGAACATGTGGCCTGACGCGGCGCTTGGCCAACTCTGCCAGCAGCCGTTTCGTCTTTTCGTGCGCTTCCGTGCGAAGCAAACGCAAGCGCGTTGAGTCCAAGCGCCCAGACACGTAGAGCGAGTCCATCACATGTACCAGCACGATAGATGCGCCCAGCCGCCGGGCCAACGCTACCGCAAAATTCAGCGAATGCAGCGCGCCCGGTGAGAAATCCACCGGTACGAGGATCGTGTTCACGCGAAGGCTGCCGATTTTTGCTGGCTCTCCTGCCCGAGCGGAAGGACTTGTTCCGCTTTTTGTCGCCCGGTTTTCGTTCCGCGATGGCGCAGACAAGCGATTGGGAAGCTCCAGATGGTTTTTCATGGTTCTTACGATTGTTTCCCGTGCGTCGGCATCGGGGCAGTTTTGTTCACAGCGTTGAAACGGTTTGTGTCGGAGAATTTATCGCCGTGGGCAGGAACAAGGGGGTCTTGCCGATACGTTGTAGCGTCTCGACAATCCTCCGTTCACTGCCCCAGTCACTCCACAGCACGTCGCGAAGTTCCATCACGACCAACGAGTCCAAGGCTTGCTGCAACACGTGCGTCGAAAAGTTGGCGGAGGGAAGCACATCGTAAAGCGAGTCCAGGGCTTGCACCTCTTTGTCCGTGCCAATGGACGGAGCAAAGTCTTCAAAGTGTTTCATCATCGCTGGAACGGAGCGTCGTCCAAGTCGCCAAAGAGTGGGAAGGCTTGCCGCGATCACCAGTGTATTCCACAGCCCACCGGATCGCAGTAGGCGCCGGGCTTCGTTGGCGTTCGGCTTTTCTCGAAAGCCAGTCACGCGACGGATCACCTGTCCATCAACGCTGCCGAGGGAACTGCCGGGTTGGATCCAGCCATACTCAGTCTCGGCCGTATCGGGACGCACGCCCAGGAGAACCAGTTTATCCGGTTGGCCTTGTGCCACCCGAACCGCCCCCCGGATGGTAGACAGAAAGGCGTCCTGCGGATGCACGAAGTGGTCGGAAGGCAGTATTACCACGATCGCTTCTGGATCACGCGCGCCGATGTAAGCAAGCGGCAAGAAAATTCCCGGCGCGGTGTCGCGATTGCGCGGTTGTGCGATAATCGCCTCGTCGTGGTGCGACTCCAGTCGGTCCCATTGCCGTGGCTCATGATGGCTCGCCACGACGACGAGCGTGCGTTCGACACCGGTGAGTCGTTCGGCCCGGTCCAAAGTATGGCGCAGCATCGAGTGACTGCCGACAAAGGTGCAGTACTGTTTGGGACGGTGAACCCCCAACCAGCGCGTCATCAATGGCCGGAGACGCTCTCCCTCGCCGCCCGCCAGAACAATCGTCCAGGTCCGGTCGTCCAGTTTCGCCGCATTCGGCGAATGAGTGCCTCCGCTTTCGGGATTTACTCGGCCCGGCTTGATAGCCACGGGCTGCAATCCCAGTTTCACGGCACTCGATACCGGTATCCTCTGCGAAACAGTTCCGAGTTCGAATCGCGCCTTACTTTTTGAACGGCGGCAATGGGGCTGTGCGTTCGGTTTGCGAGTGATGACTTTATTTCGCGGCGTTGTGTTCATAATTGAGTACTCTTGTCGGCTGAATTCATTCGCGGATGACGAGCACCGGACGGCTGCTTCGCCTCATCAGCCTTTCTGTGACGGAACCCAGCAGTTTCTTTTTGAGGCCGGAACGGCCGCGCGAACCAATGCAGATGAGGTCCGCCGCGAATCGTTCTGCCGCTTGACTGATCGCCGCATCCGGATGTTGATGCTCCACGATCTCGACTCGGCTCCGAATTCCTCGAAGCCGCGCCTCCTCCGGAATCAAAGCCTCCAACCGGGCCGTCAACTCCTGCTTGCGTTTCGCCTTGGGGCCATCCTTGTCCTCGGCTTCCGGCCTGAATCCGCCGGTGGGTGGAATGACGTGAACCAGGCACACCTCTCCGCCGCGTGGGGCGGCGCCGTAGGCGAAAGTGATGGCCCGATTGCCTTGTTTCGAGAAATCCGTCGGCACCAACACTCTCCGGTAAGCAGGAATACCTTCTTCGGCGGGCTTCGGTTCATCCGCAGCGGGGACGCACACCACATTCGTCGGCGCGTGGTGGAGAACGCCGCGCGAAACGGAGCCGAGCCAGAATCGGCTCAAGCCGCGCCGTTGATTGGTGCCGATCACGATCAAGTCCGCCGCTTCGGCTTTCGCCAGTTCGATGAGCTTTTCATCCACCGGCCCCCAATTGGCAATGACGCGAAGCTTTGGCCTTCCTTTGCCGAAGGCTTGCGCGCAGCGTGCCTTGAGATCGCGTTCCAGTAATGTCCGGACTACCAGGTCGTTCTCGGTCAAATGAGCATAACCACCGGCGCCAAACCGCCAGGTTTCCTTCGGCGGCCAGGAAACGTAGGTGACGCTTATCCGACAGTCTCCGACTTCCTGCAATGACGCAACCCAACGAAGCGCCGCGTCCGAACTCGCCGAAAAATCGTAGCCCACCAAAACCTTGAGAGTTCGCTCGCCTTTGGCCCAAGCCAGTAAAGACTCATGGTCCCGCACCACCAAGGTTGGAACTTGCGAGAGTTGGGCCGTTTTCTCGGCGACACTGCCCACCAACCACCGACTTGGTGACACCTGTCCGATAGTTGCAACGATTATCAGGTCGCTTTTTGAAGGTTGTGCTGCATTCGCGAGTACTTCGTGGGGTCGTCCGATTATCAGGCTTTCCAATACCTCGGCTCCAGTTCCGCGTAGTCGATTTCCCTCAAGAATGATGCTGCGACGGAGCTTTTCACGCAAATAGTCCACGTGGGTCTGGGGAAGCAGGTCCAATCGGGCCGGCTCCAAAGCATGCACCAACCTGAGCGTGGTTTTGCTACGCGCGGCGATTGCTGCTGCCACGTCAACCGCTTTCGCCGCGTGAACCGAAAAATCTGTTCCACATACAATTCTCATATCAGTCTCCGTTGTTGGTTAACATCTCGTTCACTTCAATGGCGCTACGCTCACGCGTAGGACTCCGCGCAATCAATACGGGGCGACTGCTGCGCGCCATCACGCTCTCCGAAACGGAGCCAAACAGCGCGCCGTGCAACCATCGCCGTTTGCGACCTACCATGCAGATCAGGTCAGCGTCGAATTTGTCGGCGATCTGGCAAATGGCCGCAGCCGGCTCCTTATGCTCCACGACCTCGGTACTCGTCGTGATTCCTCCTCCCAACGCTGTTCTTGGAACAAACGCTTCCATGCGAGCTGAGAGTTGCCCGGAAGATTCGGAGCGGCGCTCCGTATCGTGCGTTAAGTGTCCGTTACGCCGTTCGGGCGGTACGACGTGCAGTAAGCGCACTTCTCCCCCTTGGCAGACACTCGCGTAACCCAACGCCACCGCTTGCTCGGCCGACTGGGAAAAGGCGATTGGCACTAACACGCGCTCAAACCTGGCCGTCCCTTTAACGGTCGGCGCAACAGCCATTGGCGCCGGCACACAGGCCACATTCATGTGCGCGTAGTGCACCAAAGCGCGCGAGACTGAACCAAGACGCCCCAGACCTCGCCGCTGACTGGTTCCGACGACGAGCAAGTCCACGCGACTCTCTCCGGCGATCTCAATCAGATGTGAATCCGGGCGACCCCAATCCGCCTTCACGCAAAGCTTGACCGCGTTCTCACCGAAAACGGCGTCACACTTTTGCCTCAGCTCTTGCTCCAGGAATTTCCTGAGACCCGACGGGTAATAGAGCGGAGACATGGGTGGAGCAACGCCTAATCGAGCGCGTTCATTGGCTGCTGAAGCCACGTAAACAACCGTGATTTCGCACGCCGCGATCTCCCGCAGGGATGCAGCCCAACGCAACGCCGCATCCGCACTGGCCGAGAAGTCATACGCTACAAGCACATTAAGCGGTCGTTTTCCGTAAGCCCACGCTTCGATGCCTGCCGCCTCACGAATGACCATCGTAGGAATGGATGCAGCCTGCGCTGCTTGATCGGTCACACTCCCAGCAAACCACTTCGTGGGCGCAATCTGCCCGTTGGCAGACACCACCAGCAATTGAGTGGCGGCCTTCTTCCCGAATTCGGTGAGCGCCATGGCGGGTGACCCTTCGAGTAGATGCGTTTCGACTTTTGCCGCTCTCCGGCGGGCGCGGTCGGCCAATGCATCCAGTTTTTTTTGGCGGCTGTCACGCAGGTGCTTCAGAAGTTCGGTCGACGGATTCGAGTAGTGCCGGATATCAAGCACATGCACAAGGGACAGCGTGCCACCCTGCCGTGCAGCCAACGTCGCAGCAGCCAGTGCCGCCTTGTTGGCATGAAGCGAAAAATCAGTTCCACAAGTGATGTTCATAGTATTGCGCTCGTCGTGCAGCTTCTCATTTCTTATCCGGATCGCCCGAATCATTCCAGCGACAACCGCAGTCGAAAATCATGGCGGATGCTGCGCTCCGCCGGGAATGAGTCGGTGAACCTGTGCGCATTCCAGACTCGCTCGAACCACATTGCCGAGGCGACCACTGATCGCGCACTGTTCCAACTGTTCTGACTTCCTTTAGCTAGGCATGTGCCACGGTCACTTTTTGCTGAATCACTTGCGAATCGGATGATTTTTCAACAGCAGAGCTGGCGTGACGAAGTATTATCGGAATGATTTGTACCGGCCCCGGTTCTCAATGCTCCGGTTCCGCATTGGAATGTGCTTCCGAGGTATCGTCCTGTGGAGCGCTGATGTCCGGGGCTTCCTTGAGCAGGGCTTGGAGGTCCAGCGGAAGAGTGTGCATGGCCAATTCGCCACTTGAAGTGCGTGGCCATTGTTCCTTCGGACGATCCCAGTAAAGCTCCACTCCGTTTCCATCTGGATCACGCAGGTATATGGCTTCGCTCACGCCATGATCGGAGGCTCCTTCAAAGGGGATTCTTAACAAGCCGGCGCAGCATCGGCCAATTCCGTTCGCGTGGGATAAAGAATCGCCAGATGGTAAAGACCGGTGGCGTGTGCGGGCGGCGGAGAACCGCCCAACTTTCCCATGTATTCAGCCCGATGTGGTGGTGATAGCCTCCGGCGGAAAGGAATGCGGCCTGGTCACCGAACCGTTGCGTGAGTTCAAAGCCGAGCACATCGCGGTAAAATGCGAGCGCTCGTTGAAGGTCAGCCACCTTCAAATGAACATGTCCGATCCGAACCTGCAGATGAAGCGGCCGATTTGGTTTCATCGCGATAAACTATCACTGATTGATAGCGGTTTGAAACTGAGCCTGTTTTTAGCAGCCTGCCACCTCCTCGACGGACAGGCGAAAGCAACCCGGAGATACCTTCCCTCACCCCGGTGTTTCCGCTTCCGGCAAAACTGACATGCCCACCAACTCGATGCGCCCATCGTTTCCCATCCTTTGGATTCGAAACCGCATCGCGCCAAACTCGACTACCGCGTTTGCTTCCGTTCGGTCGGGGCCCAATTCCTGTCGCATGACTTCATCCAGCGTCGCCGTCGGTGGAGCATTGATTTGAATTGAGTAGGTCTCCTGCAATTCGCCGACCGTGATGGAGGCGCGGAACGGAAACTCGATCTCTTGGGGAACGGGCTTGCGTTGTTCATTGCGGACAAACACCTGGTCCACCAGCGGTTCCACGCCGGGTTTGACGACCAGAATCACGTGGTCTCCGGCATGGATTCGGGTGATTCCCTGTGGCGGAATGACTTTTTGCCCGCGTGTGATCATCGCGATCACCACTCCACCGGGAAGCGCCAGTTCTTTTACCAGCCTTTCGGCGGCGCGAGAATCCTCAGTGACCAAATAGTCCAGGACTTTGCCATCTACGTGACGAAGCGAACTGATTTCGAGCGTGACTGGTGGTTCCGGTTCACGCGGACACTCCAATCCGAGCCAGCGGGCGACAGGCGTGAGACTGGTCCCTTGAATGATGGCGGAAGCTACCACGATGAAAAACACAACGTCAAACAACAGCGATGCGTGCATCGGAGTTTCGGGCGTGGCAAACATGAGCGGAAACGTCGCCAGCGTAATGGGCACGGCGCCTTTGAGCCCCACCCATGAAAGAAAGGTGAACTCCCGCCAATTGAATCGAAACGGCAGGGCTGAAACCAGGACAGCCGTCGGACGCGCGACAAACATCAACGCGGCGCACACCAAAATGGCCTTGCCGCTCACCTCCAACAAACGACTGGGAAAGCTTAACAATCCCAGCGTCACGAACATGACGATCTGGGCCAACCATGCCATCGCGTCGTGAAATCTTCGAATGCCCTGTTGAAACGGCAGCGGCCTGTTACCGATAACAACTCCGGCAAGGTAAACCGCCAGAAACCCGCTGCCGCCGAGCTGAACCGCCGCCCCGTAGGTCAGCAATCCAAACGCGCTGACCAGCACCGGATACATTCCCGGTGCGCCCAACTCGATCTTATTGACCACCCACACCGCGACATAGCCTCCCAAAAGTCCGAGGACCGTGCCGATCATCATCTGTGAAGCAAACAATTTCAGCAAACCCGGACCAAACGCCACATGTCCCAACAACAATTCAATACACCCGATCGTCAGAAAGATAGCCATTGGATCATTCGAAGCGCTCTCCACTTCCAGCACGGCCGCAATCCGCTTGGGCAGCGCGACGCCGCCCCAGCGCAACACCGCAAAGACCGCCGAGGCGTCGGTTGAACCTACGATGCTTCCCAGGAGCAGCCCCTCAAGGAGTGAAATATTTAGAATCCACGCAGCCGCAAACCCGGTGATGACCGCCGTTACGAGCACCCCCAGAGTGGCCAGCAAGATCGAAGGCTTCCACGATACGCGGATGGCGGCCAACGAAGTGCCAAGCCCTCCGTCGAACAGGATCATCACCAGCGCGATGGTGCCGATCGCGTGAGCCAGACGGTAATTCTCGAAATCAATTCCACCAACGCCTTCGGATCCCGCGAACATCCCGACCAGCAGGAAGAGAACGAGCACGGGCATGCCCAGCCGGCTTGACAGCTTGCTTGAGATAATTCCCAGCAGTAGCAATACGCCCGTAACGAGTATCAACGTATCAATAACGAACATTCACAAAGTGTTCTGAATAGCGCTTTGGCGCCTGAATTCGCTTGTCAGTACCATAGCATGGCGTGATACGAAACAGGCTAGTTGAGCGCGACACCTGCGGCAAGTCACGGCAGCCGTCGGCGAACAGAGCTTGTCACGGTGCGTCAGCGTCGCCGTCTTCAGGTAATGGTTCTTCGACGCTTCTAACGGGGGACTGGCACCGATGAAAATCCCCCACATTCTCCCCTCAGTTTGTCGAGCCAAATTAATTAAGACTCCAATCAGGCTCGATTGGAAAAGTCAAAG
>WYBW01000126.1 GCA_011525685.1 Verrucomicrobiia bacterium | reverse complement strand
TAGGAAATGCCTGACGGTCTTTGCCCATGGCCATTTCGTAGAGGCATTTGCCCAGACTGTAGATGTCCGCCTGGGGCGTGCCCGGACCTTCCGGCGGGATGAAGCCTTCCGTGCCCACAAAGGTGCGGGCGCTGTCGGTGCGCGCCACCAAGCCGACGTCCGCCAGCTTCGGCACACCGTCCACGAACACAATGTTCGAGGGCTTGATGTCGCGGTGAACCAGTTGCTGTTCGTGCAGATACCGGAGCGCGTCGGCGAGCGTCGTCGCGATGCGGATACACTCGGCCACGGGCAGCCGGCCATTGGCGTGGACTTTGTCCTCCAACGTCAGCGGGTGATAATTCTGCCAGTCCAGGGTCTTGGGTTCAGAGGCCGCGGACGGTGGAGCGCCGGTTTGATTCTCCGCTGTTAACTTTGGACTTTGGACATCGGACTTTGGACTTTTTCCTTGGCCGTCATCGGCCAGTTCCATCACGTAATAGAAATAACCGTCGTCGTCAGTGCGGCCGACCTGGAGAATGTCCACCAATCCTTCGTGGCCACGGGAGATCGGCTCGAAGTTCTTCAAACCGGTGAATTCGCGTTCGTAGGGCCGGTCGTTGTCCTTGAAGCGACCGCAGTGAATGACCTTTACGGCGCGGTGGGTGCCGAGGGAATTTCGCGCCAGCCAGACTTCACCGTAGCTGCCTTCACCGATGAGGCGGATCAGTTCGTGGTCGGGGACATGCGGCGGCGTCTGCGGTGTTCGCCCCTCCTTGTTTATTTCTGGGTCACGCATCCGGTCGGGCAGCGGGCTTGTTCGGCTTGCTGCCGGCGGTTTTGCTAATCGAAATCGCCAGCCGGCGCAACAGCTTTCGGCGGACGACGAAGGCGTCTTCCGGCGACAAGACCCCGTACTCGCGGAAATCGCCCGCCCGCACCGGCTTGGGCTGTTTGGGTTTCATGGACTTTTCCCGCGCAGGACAGGCGTCGCGCATGTCTCCATCTCCACGGAAAATTCTTCACCATACCGTGCTCGTGGTTTTCCGTGCCCCATCCACGCCTCAGGGCGGAATCTTGCAGTCAGAGACAGGCGCGACGCCTGTCCTACGATGCGGGCGCAATTCATACGCCGTTCTTTTCCAATCGCGCCACTTCGGTCTTGATCAGGTTGCCGACGCGATGCTTGATCAGATGCACTTCGGCCGGACTGATGCCCAAGTTCTTGGTCACCTTCTGCACGGGCCATTGTTTAAGGACGTGCAACTCGAAGATTTGGTAGTGCTTGGGGCGGACCTTGCGCTTGATCCGTTGCATGGCGGCATCCATCAAGTTCTGTTGCCACTCCTGCTCCCAGAGCGTGTCAAGTTGGGCGCTGATGGGATCCGGGACGTTTTCGACCGGGCCGGTGTCTTCACCCGCCAGGGTCAGCGGCTCGCAGGCGGCATGACGCCGGTTTCTGCGCAGATGATCGAGTATCCGCCACTTGGTCAGCCGCAGGAGCCAGCCTTTGAAGGAACCCTTGGCCGGATCGTAGCGGAACTCCGGCATCTTGCGCGCGACGTTGGCCACGGTGTCTTGCACGACGTCCTCGGCGTCGTAGGGAGAGAGGCCCGCTTTGATCGCGGCGTTGAAGATGAGCTTCCAATAGGTTTCAAAGAAATCGCGCCAGGAATCCGAGTCCTCCACGTCGCGCAACCGGCTCAACAGGCTGCAGCGCGTGGGCAGGAACTCATCGTAGTTGCGGTTGTCTCCGGTGATCTTCACAAGTCGCTCACTGATGACTACGTTGGTAGTCTGGCGAATCTTTCAGGAATTGTAGCGAAAAAATCTTCCGACCACTGCCGAGCTGTGGCACAGATTTCTTGCGATCCGCCCAGCGGCATTCCGTCATCGCCAAACCAACTCTTCCAGAATAACCCAGACGGGGCCAGGCGATCGAGAAAACCTGTCGCTTGCTGATGTGTCCCCATAAACCCAAGGTTCGCGGTGAAATGTGGACCGGCATTTTCCAGCACCCTGTTGCCGACTGGCCCGCGGCCTGATAGGTTTTGGGCATGAGCAATACAGTCACGACCTGGACCGAAGCCGATACAGTCCGGGCCAGCCAGATTTGGAGGGACTTCCAAAACACGCATGATGTTGCAGCACACTTGGGCCAAGCCGTAGGCATTGACCCCGCGAGTGGGCGCGTCTGGTTCGGCGATTCGGCCAAGGCAATCGTACTGCGCCTGGAGGCCGAGGGTATCCACGCGCCGCTGCTCTTTCTGCGTGTCGGGCAGGACTATTATGGACGCAAGGGAGGACGGCGGTGATCGCCGGCACTGTCGGTGCGGACGGCGCACCGGTCATCCCCATTCGCATTGGTGACCGGGAATGGCGCGCCGTGGTTGACACCGCGTTCACCGGTGACTTGGAATTACCAGCAACACTTCGAGCATCAGTGGATGCACGGTTCATCGGCCGCACTCGGTTTTTGCTTGCCGCCGGTCACACGGCGGTCCAGGACACTTTTCTGGTCAATTTCCCCTTCGATGGTGAAACGGTCCTGGCCGAGGCGACGTTCGCCGATACGTCCGAGATTCTGGTTGGAACCGGCATGCTGCGCCAACATCACCTGGAGGTGCATTTCCCCAATCGGACGGTGTTTTTGGATCGCGCGATCTAAATCTCCATGGCAAAGAATTCGGTCTCCGCTTCACCTTCGCATTCGTGTTCACAGACTTGCGACACGCGAACGGACTGTTGGAGCGGCTGGTCAATACCTCGCCATTGCCGTTTCAGTTGAGTCCAGGCCATGCGGTCAACCAAACAACGCGTACGCCGCCACCTTCTGGCGGTTGTGCTGTTGCTTGTTGTCGTGGCTGTACTCACAGGTTGCCAGACCGTGAGTTATTACACTCAAGCGGTGCGCGGGCATTGCCAGGTTTTGAACCGACGACAGTCCTGCGAGAAGTTGATCGCCGACCCGAATACCCCGGCGGAGTTGACGGCCAAACTGAAGCTCGCAAGGGAGATCTGTGAATTCGCCCAGCGCGAACTCAAACTGCCGGTCAACGGCCACTACCAACGTTACGCCGACGTGGGACGACGCTTTGTGGTTTGGAACGTGACGGCCAGCCCGGAGTTTTCCCTCGAATCGAAGACCTGGTGGTATCCGGTGGTCGGCTCGCTGGATTATCGCGGTTATTTCAACGAGGAAAGCGCCCAGCGTTACGCCGAGCGGCTCGCCCGCAGAGCGTTCGATACCTACGTGGCCGGGGTGGAGGCTTACTCGACCCTGGGCTGGTTCAGGGATCCTTTGCTCAACACGTTCCTTCATCATCCCGAAGCGGCGCTGGCGGAAATCCTCTTTCACGAACTCGCCCACCAACGCGTCTTCGCCAGCGGCGACACGGACTTCAACGAGGCTTTTGCCACGGTCGTGGGCCAGGAGGGTGCGCGTCGGTGGTTGATGTCCCAAGGTGACGCGGCGTTGGCGGAGACTTACGCCGCTTCGCTGAAACGCAACGCCCAATTCGTCCAACTCGTGACGAGGGCCAGAAACCAACTCGCGGTGCTCTACGGCGACGAATATACGCCCCTCGGCACTTTCAAGGCGTCGAAGCAACCGCCGGCCGTTTCGCGTGAACAACTTCGGCAAGAGAAACGCCGCATCCAGGATCAACTCCGCGGCCAATATCAGGAACTCAAGGCCGAGTGGGGCGGTTACGACGGTTATGACGAATGGTTCGCCGGCGGCCTGAACAACGCGCAACTCAACTCGGTGGCCACCTATTACGATCTTGTTCCAGCGTTCGAACGACTGCTGGCCGCGCGTAACGGCGACCTGGAACAATTTTATGCCGAAGTCGGCAAACTGGCGAAGCTGCGGAAGGCCGAGCGTCACCGCCGCTTGCTGGTCGAGTGAGAAGTTCTCCTGGCCGATGTTCGCGCTTTGAGTTCCAGAAGGGCGTGCCGCCGGTTTTCCAACCGGTGGCTCCCGCTCTGAGGAGTAAAACCCGAGCCCGGCGCTGTGGACTCCCGGCAAATCACTCCACGGAACGAGCCGACTGGAAAGTCGGCGTTACGACTGGGCGATTCGTAGTCAGCTTGCACGATCCGCAATCGCTGATTGGGATCATGAACCGATGGCCGCCTGTAGCGCCGGTTTTCCAACCGGCGACGAGCGGGCTGCCGGAAAGTCGGCGTTACCAGAAGCGCCAGCAACCTGCCGGCTCGTTGGGGAGTTTCAAATTGGCGCGAGCTCGAGTGGGTTCACCTCATTTGGTCATTGCAGGACGCGGGCGCGGTTTGTGAAGCGCGAAGATGTCGGTTTGATGGCGCAGTCCACCTTTGCTTGAGCGGAACCCGTTGCCCGACATGCCCAAGTGCGCCAGCGGGTCGGCAGGCTTTCCAGACCGCAACTCGTCCGTCAGTTCCGCCACGCTGCGGAGAATGCGCGTGGGCTGATACACGTAGTCCGCGACGTCCTCGAACTGCGTCGAGCCGCTCAGGACCAGATACGATTGCATGCCGGCCTCGAACGCGCCGCGGATGTCCGTCTCCATCGTGTCGCCAATCATGACCACCTGCTCGGGTTCGCCCAAGGCGAGGTCGGCGAGCTTGCGGCGCGCGCGGTGAAACATGTAACCGTTGGGCTTGCCGAGGTAATACGCGCGGCGACCGGTGCTGGCTTCGAGAAAAGCCGCCGTGGCGCCCGCGCCGGGCCGCGTCTTGTCGCTGGAGACGGGACACCAGTTGTCGGGATTCGTCGCCAGCAGGCGCGCGCCCTTCTCGATGCACTCATGGGCTTTGGTCAGGCGATCCATCGTCGTCGTGCCTTCGCCCACGACCACGTAGCGCGGCTGGATGGCGTCGCTGGCGATTTTGCGCTCGTGCAACGCGGCGAGCAATCCGCCCTCGCCAATCACGAAGACCGTGCAGCCGGGATCCGTTTCGCAGAGAAAATCGGCGGTGTTGAGAGCCGAGGTATAGAAATGCCGGGCCGACAAACCGGAGATGCCCAGATGTTTCAATCGCACGGCCAAGTCTTCCGGCGTGGGCGCCGAGTTGTTGGTCAGGAACAAGAACGGCGCGCCAGTCGTCATCAGCGCCTGGATGAATTGCGTGACCCCGGGAATCAAATGGTTTTCCCGGTAAATGACACCATCCATGTCAATGAGGTAGCCTGTCTTCATCATGATCGCGCAAACCGTTCGCACCGCACGATGGCGCTGCGGTGGCGGAGCGGCCACAATCCTGTCACGGTTGTTTTAGCAGGTGAGTTGCCATCTGATTTGGGCCGGAAATCGGGCGTTTTTGCGACGCACGCCAGCAACGGCGGATGAAATGAACCAGTCTGCCAAAAAAGCGCCAGCGTCAGCGGAGGCGATTTCAGAGACAAGTCACCAAGCGAGCCGGAGTGACGGCCGGCACTTCCAGTGTCTGCTCAACTTCAATAGGACAGGCGTCGCGCTTGTCACCGTCTTCGAGGCACATCCTTCGCCAACCAGTCCTCGTTGTCATCTGTATCCAGTCCAAGCCTCAAGGGAAGACCGTGGATTCAGCGACAGGCGCAACGCCTGTCCCTCGGAACAAGCCCAGGCATGGCGTTCCCGCCTTGGGTTGCTTAGACTCGCCGCGTGACACAAAAGAACATCGCTCGCCCGTCCGTTTCCGAATTCCGTCGCCACTGGCAGCTTGCGCCCAACACGGTCTTCCTGAACCACGGCTCGTTTGGGGCGTGCCCCCGGCCGATCCTGGAACTTCAATCGCAACTGCGTCAGCAACTGGAAGCCGAGCCGGTGCAATTCCTCTGGCGCCGTTACGAGGAACGGTTGGAGCCGGCGCGCGTGGCCCTGGCGGAATTTGTCGGGGCACGGTCTCGTGACCTGGTCTTTGTGACCAACGCGACCACTGGTGTAAACGCGATCGTGCGTTCGCTGAGGTTTCAACCCGATGACGAAATCCTCACCACCGATCTCGACTACAATGCCTGTCGCAACGCCCTCGCTGAAGCGGCGCGGCGCGCGGGCGCGAGACTGGTCATCGCACCAGTGCCGTTTCCGTTGCGCTCGGCAGGCGAGGTCATCGAAGCGGTGTTGCGCGCCGCCACACCCCGGACAAGACTGGCGATGCTGGATCACGTAACCAGCAACACGGCGCTGGTGTTGCCGGTGGAGCAACTCATCCGCGAACTGGAGGCCCGCGGCGTGGACACGCTGGTGGACGGCGCGCACGCGCCCGGCATGTTGCCGCTCAACCTTGGCGAATTGAATCCCGCCTATTACACAGCCAATCTTCACAAATGGGTCTGCGCGCCCAAAGGTGCGGCCTTTCTCTGGGCGCGTGAGGACAAGCAGGCGGACCTGCAACCCGCTGTCATCAGTCACGGGAACAACCGTCCCCGACCCGGCTTCACGCCATTCCTGGATCGTTTCGACTGGGCGGGCACGTTCGATCCGACGCCATGGTTTTGCGTGGCCGAGGCGATTCGCTGGATGGGAACATTGTTGCCCGGCGGCTGGTCCGAATTGCGACAACGCAATCGCGACCTGGCGGTGAAAGCCCGGCAAGTACTATCCGAACGACTCGCAGTTCAACCGCCGTGTCCGGAAACCATGCTCGGCTCGATGGCGACGATGGCGTTGCCGGAAAGATTTCAGGATGTGCCAGCGTCCGGCAAAATAGATGCCGAGCAACTCCGGCTCTACGACCAGTTCGGAATCGAAGTCCCGTTCTATCGCTTCGGCTCGCCGGAGCGGCGCTGGTTTCGCGTCTCGGCGCAAATCTACAACACGCAGGAGGAGTACGAGTTTCTGGCGCAGGCGATTGCGGAACTGCAACGCTCGTAGTGTTTGGGAAGTCTGCCGCTACGGGGCTGGCTCGTCCGTCTCCCGCGTTGCCTTTGCGTGAATCACGCCCTGGTCGTCGAACCACATCGGGTCAATGGCGAGGAAGCGTTTGAAGTTGGTCTTCTCGTCCCATTTCTGGTGATAGACGAGCCAGAGCTTTTTGTCGGGTCCTTCAATGACGCAGTGATGCCCCGGGCCAAGAACTTTTCCACCACGCTGCACGATGGGGTTGCCCTTGAATTTCTCGAACGGCCCAAGCGGCGATTTTGCCGTCGCGTAGCCGATGCCGTAGTTGGGCGAGTCCGCGCCGGTGCCGGAATACATGAGGTAATAAATCCCGTTGCGCTTGAGCATGAACGGCCCTTCCGTGACGTGGCCGCTGATCTTTTCCCAGGGCTCCGTCGGCTGGATCACGACGGTCGTGTCTCCGATCAACGTCAACGGATCTTTCATGCGCTGCGCGCGGATTTTGAAACCCTGGGCGAGATCCACGTAGTAGAAATACAACTGCATGTCGTCATCCTGGAACACGTGCGCGTCAATGGCGGTGGTGACGAGCACGGCCTGGTCGCTGAACGGGCCAAGCGGGCTGTCGGCCACGGCCACGCCGATCTGTTTGTCCAGTTGCCGCGTGTGTCCCGGCAGGTTGTCCGTGTAGTAGAGATAAAACTTTCCGTCACCGCGCGCGTGGTGAAACACTTCCGGCGCCCACGCGCCGCGCCGCGGGTCGTCAAACGCCAGACCTTTGTTTTCCCATCGCACCAGGTCGTCGGACACATAGACGTCATAGCCGCGGGTATGCGTGGTGCCGTAGAGATAATACTTTCCGTCCACCCGGATGACGTGCGGATCGGCCATCTGTTCCGGCATCAGGGGATTGCGATAAGTCTTCTTTGCGGAATCGGCGCCGCAGGCCGGGAACGCGATCAGGCCGGACAGTAAAGGCAGGAGCATCAACCGTTTCATCGTGTGGACAGAATAGGCGGCAGGCCGCGCGAGTTCAAATCGAACTGGACGCAGGTCAGGCGTCGCGCCTGACTCTGGTTTCGATGCGGTAGATGTGGCCGGAAGTTGCTCTCGGCCAGTTCCGCGATGATTCGAAAGCAAACCGATTGCGAATCGAGACAGGCGCGACGCTCCAGCCAGTCCGACCTTTCGACAACTCGTTCCGCGCGCACTGACGCGGGCGGAGTTCTCGCAGCGCGAGAACTGCCACCATGCATAACCATCAACCGCTTCGAGTCGTACCCGGCCTGTCCTGCTGCGTTGACCGCCAGGCAGAATCCCGGCAGCCTGCGGTGATGTTGAACGCAGGTTCACTCCGGGAATTTCTGGACCACCAAATGCCCGCCGCGCTGGGAATGCTGCGGCAGATGGTGGGCCTCAACAGCTTCACGCTCAACCGCGACGGCGTGAACCGGCTCGGCCGTTTCACAGCGGAGTGCTTCGCGCCGATGGGGTTCACGGCGGAATTTGTTCCCTCGGCCAATCCCGCGTTTGGCGAGCATCTGGTGCTTACGCGCCAGGGCCGCTCCGCAAAAAGCATCGCGTTGATCTCGCATCTGGACACCGTGTTTCCGCCCGAGGAGGAGGCACGAAACCACTTTCACTGGTCGGTCGAAGGCGACCGCATTTTTGGCCCGGGCACACAGGACATCAAGGGCGGCACGGTGATGATGTGGCTCGTGTTATGCGCGCTGCGGGCGCACGCGCCGGGTGTGTTTGAGGACATCACCTGGAAGTTGATTCTGAATTCGTCCGAGGAAATGTTTTCGCCGGACTTTGGCGACTTGTGCCGCCAACGGTTCGACCGCGACACGCTGGCGGCGCTGGTCTTCGAGGCCGAGGGGCGGCTGGGCGAGGAACACTTGATGGTCGTGGCCCGGAAGGGGCGGGCGGCGTGGCGCGTGACGGTGACCGGACGCGGCGCGCACGCCGGTGGCAAACATTCGCAGGGCGCGAACGCGGCGGTGCAACTCGGACAAATCCTGCCGCGCATCGCGGCGCTCACAGATTATTCCCGCGATCTCACGTTCAACGTCGGCACGATCCACGGCGGCACGGTGCTGAACCGTGTTCCGCACGAGGCCGTGGCCGAGGGTGAGTTGCGCGCCTTCACCCCGGAGGTTTACGAGCGGGGCAAAGCGGCGCTGCTGGCGCTGGCCGGGCCGGGAGAAATCCGCAGTCCGGTGGATGGCTTTCGCTGCGAGGTGAAGGTGGAGATTCTCACCGAAACGCGCCCCTGGCCCCGCAACCCCGCCACGGACCGGCTCTACGAATTCTGGCAGCAGGCCGGAGTGGAGCTGAGTTATCCCGTGAACCTCCAGGAACGCGGCGGCTTGAGCGACGGCAACTTGATCTGGGACGCCGTACCCACGCTCGACGGCCTCGGTCCGTGGGGCGACAACGACCATTGCTCGGAGCGCAGCGCGGACGGAACGAAGTTGCCGGAGTTCGTCGAAGTCAGTTCATTTGTTCCCAAAGCGGCGATCAATGTCGCGGCCATTCTGAAGCTGGTGGCAAACCACCCGGATGGTCACGTAGTTTGAAACCTGCCGGGCCGTCGAGCAGGCAGCTCCTGATCGGCGAACAACAGTCGTCGTGTTTCCAGCCAGAAGGCGATTCACATTGCACGAGGCTGACGAACATCCCGGCGACTCCAGAACCAGCGGACTCCTGGGACATTCATCGGCCGAACTTGATGCCCTGGGCCAGAGGCAGTTCGCGACCGTAGTTGATCGTGACCGTTTGCCGGCGCATGTAGGCTTTCCAAGCGTCGCTGCCGCTCTCCCGGCCACCCCCGGTTTCCTTCTCGCCGCCGAACGCGCCGCCGATCTCCGCGCCGCTGGTGCCGAGGTTCACGTTCGCGATGCCGCAATCACTGCCGCGCGCGGACAGGAACAGTTCCGCTTCGCGGAGGTCGTTCGTAAAAATCGCCGAGCTGAGTCCCTGCGGGACTTCGTTGTGCCAGGCGAGGGCGTCGGCAAACTTCCGATAGCCGATGACGTAGAGAATCGGCGCGAAGGTTTCTTCCTGCACAATCTTCATGTCGTGTCGCGCCGCAACCATGCATGGGCGAACGTAGAAGCCGCCGGGCGGCAAGCCAGAGCCGAGGGCAGCCTTCCTCCGAGACCGGCTGGAAGCTTGTCCCACCAGGATTTCGCCGCCGTAAAGAACCTTGCCGCCCTCCTGGCGCACTCGCTCCAAGGCGGCCTGCATGTCTTCCACCGCGCGACGATTGATGAGCGGTCCCATGAGCGTGCCCGGTTGGGCAGGGTTGCCAATTGGCACTTGCTTGTAGGTTTTCACGAGTCGGCGCACGAGTTTGTCGCGGATGGACTCATGGACGATGATCCGGCGTGTGGTCGTGCATCGCTGCCCCGCCGTGCCGACCGCACCAAACAGGATGGCGCGAACCGCGAGGTCCAGGTTGGCGCTGGGCGTGACAATGATGGCGTTGTTGCCGCCAAGCTCGAGAATCGTCCGGCCCAGGCGGCGACCAACCACTTCAGCAACGTGGATTCCCATTCTCGTCGAGCCGGTCGCCGAGATCAGCGGCACACGTCTGTCGGCGATCAATCGTTCGCCCACGGTTGCGCCGTCGCCGATGACCAGGGCGAAGATCGCCGGATCAACCTGGTTTGCACGGCAGACCCGTTCGGCAATCTTGATCGTGGCAATGGCGCAAAGCGGCGTCTGGCTGGAGGGCTTCCACACCGTTGAATCGCCGCAGACCGCGGCCAACGCACTGTTCCAAGCCCAAACCGCGACCGGGAAATTGAAGGCCGTGATGATGCCGACAACGCCGAGCGGATGCCATTGCTCCATCATGCGATGGTCTGGCCGCTCCGAAGCGATGGTCAGCCCGTAAAGCTGGCGGGAAAGGCCAACCGCGAAGTCGCAGATATCAATCATCTCCTGCACTTCGCCCTGACCTTCGGCGATGATCTTGCCGGCTTCGAGAGTGACCAACATGCCCAGGTCGCGTTTCGCGGCACGCAGGGCGTTGCCAAGTTGGCGGATGATTTCACCGCGTTTGGGGGCGGGGAGGGTTCGCCATTTCTGAAACGCGGCTTGAGCACGCCTCACCGCACGTTCGTATTCCGCCGGACTGGCAGTGACGACTTCGGCCAACACGTTGCCGTCAATCGGTGAAATGCTCTTCCGGACCTGGCCTGAACCGCACCAATCGCCGGTGAAGACGCCGGCATTACGTGGACCCAACCCAAGAGCCTTGAGAGTTGCGACCGCAGTTTGTCGTTTTCGAGTCATGGATCTTGGGTTCAATCGGCCAGCTTCCGGCAGGCCGTGTCCATGATGCGCAACGATTCCTCGATGATGTCGTCCTTGAGATCCAGGACCGGTCGCAAGCGGATGGAGCGTTCGCCAGAGCGGATGACCAGCAAGCCGAGTTCGTAGCACTGCCTCCAGAAGGCGTCGCGACGGGCGGCGTCGGGTAAATCGAAAGCCAACATCAAGCCGCGTCCCCGTGGGGCGGTAACGAGCGGATGCCGGCCGGCCAACGAGTGCAACCCCGATAGAAAGGCCTCACCTTTGACCCGCGCGTTTTCGACCAGGTTTTCGGCTTCGATAATACGCAGGTAGTGCGTGGACCGGACATAATCCGTGAAGTTGCCGCCCCAGGTCGAACTGATGCGCCCCGGAAGGCGGAAGCAATTGTCCTTCACTTCGTCCAGTCGCGGACCCGCCATGACACCGCAGACCTGGGATTTCTTGCCGAAGCAAAGCAGGTCGGGCAACACACCGAAATGTTGGCAGCACCAGTTTCTACCCGTGACGCCGATGCCGGTTTGAATCTCGTCGTAAACCAGCAACACATCGTGCTCGTCGCAGATGCTCCGCAAGGTCTGAAAAAACTCGCCGCGGAAATGATTGTCGCCGCCTTCGCCCTGAATCGGCTCGATGATGATGGCGGCAATGTCCACGGCTTTGTGAGCAAGGACCTCGCGGATCTGCTTCCCGGCAATCCGCTCCCGCCGGGCCACGTCGGCGACCCGCTCGGCCTCGGGCAGCGCAAAGTTGATCATCGGCGTGCTGATGCGCGGCCAGGGAAATTTGGCGAAGTGCAGCACTTTGCGCGGGTCGGTGTTGGTAAGGCTCATTGTGTAGCCGGACCGGCCATGGAAGGCGTGTTGAAAGTGAATGATCTCCGTGCCGCGCTCTCCACGTCCGGCGGCGAGGTTTCTGCGCACCTTCCAATCCATCGCAGCCTTCAAGGCGTTTTCCACGGCGAGCGCGCCGCCCTCGATGAAAAAGTAACGGTCCAACGGCGGCAGGCCCATGACGCGGGCGAACGTCTTTACGAAGGTGGCGTATTGGGTCGTGTAAACGTCCGCGTTGGCAACCTTGACCTTCGCCGCGGCGAGCAGTTCCGCCCGCACGTCGGACCGTTCAAACCAGGGATGATTGAAACCCACCGGCTGGGAAGCGTAGAAACCG
Organism: Verrucomicrobiia bacterium; assembly: GCA_011525685.1. Taxonomy (GTDB): domain Bacteria; phylum Verrucomicrobiota; class Verrucomicrobiia; order Limisphaerales; family JADLHS01; genus WYBW01. The sequence continues at coordinate 418 of WYBW01000126.1, read as the reverse complement.
TAAAGATCAATCAATGTGCGGCCGGTTGCGGCGTCCACGAAACGCGAACCGCGGCTCTTCTCCGAGTCGAAGACGAGCTTCAGGCCGTCCACGAGGATGTGTCGTTCAAGCGTGGCGATGACGTCCCCGGGACTGACCATGTCGGTCCTAGCGGCCGGCGCGGTGTTCCCGGAAGTCTTGGTGAGAGGCCCTTCGAGTATCTGCATGATTCACATCGAACGCGCGATGCCGATGCAATTTAGTCGCTGCCGCCCGTGGCTTCAAGGTGAATGCAGGTTGAGGGGAGGCACCGGGCGCATCTCAGTTTATTGCAGGCAGGCATTCCTGGCGGAGCGCAGGTTTCCCAACCTGCGGTATCGCCGACTTCCAGTCGGCGGGCCCAGGCACGGCGTGGCAGGCCAGGAATTCGCAGCGGTTG
>WYBW01000125.1 GCA_011525685.1 Verrucomicrobiia bacterium | reverse complement strand
TCGTTGCCGTTCTTTCCGACTCATCGTCAAGGTCTCCATCAGGCCGGCAGTTGCTACCGCAACTGCCGCCCAAAGGGGACATTTTCATCGAGTCCAAAAGGGGACATTCTCAAAGAGTCGAGACACGTTGAACTCCGGCATTGCCGTCTTTTGGTTTTCTGCGACCCTCGGCGTTGCTGGAGTTAAGCTTGGTCACCAAGTGGGAGTTGTTCAACCCCGGTCGCCGCGACCAGAGGAAGGCCATCGCAGGGGTGGCGGATCTCGCGGGTTCAAGTCATGCAAATGAAAAGGCAAATGCCGGTTCAGATGGGGCGTAGCTTGTGCGCCTTCACGTTGATCGAGTTGCTGGTGGTCATCGCCATCATCGCCATCCTGGCGGCCATGTTGTTGCCGGCGCTGGCCAACGCGAAAACCAAGGCCAAGCAGACCGCCTGTTTGAACAACATGCGCCAGATCGGCATCGCCACCGTGATGTACACCGGCGAATACCAGCGGTATCCCGGCTGTCTCTGGCTGAACGCGGGCTTTTACTACGTCTGGCCGCCCCGGTTGCTGACCCTGATGGGGAATAATCGCGAGGCCTTTTATTGCCCGTCCGCCAACCCCAATTCCGCCTGGAACACCAATCTGAACCGCGCGCCCAACGGCTTGGGCGCCACGACGCCCACCGGCACGTTCGATCCCTACGGCATCAGTTCCAGCAGCCGCTTTTCACTCGGCTACAACGATTGGGGTTTGAAAGACCCGGGCTCGCCGCAGCTCGGCCTGGGCGGGGACGTGAATGTCGTGGGCGAGGTCAAGGAATCGCAGGTCAAAAGCCCCAGCGAGATGATCATGCTCGGCGACAGCAAACCGGATGGCAGTTTCGACGGGAACATTGATCCGAAGAACCCGCTGGAGTGGCCCTCCAACCGCCACAATCGCCGCACCGTGCTGATGTTTTGCGACGGCCACGCGGAAGCTCCCCGGCGCAAGGATGTCATTGATCCCAACAACCACCTTTGGCGGCGGCGGTGGAACAATGACAACCTGCCACACACTGAGTTTACTTGGACTGTGAATCCAGCGCAGGAGAACCGGATTGATCCGTGAATTTGGAGAGCGGTGACGAGTCACCGCTCTTGGTGCTTGAGCGACGGGTCGCCTGACAGGGCCGCGTTCAGCGATTCGGAGTGGGCGATGGGATGCCCGGTTCGCGTTTGGCGGCGACAGGTCGCCTGCGGAAAGCGCGGACAAGTCCGCGCACTCCAAAGCCGGCGCGTCGAAGCGCGCTTTTCTTTCGGGACAATTGGAATTGAAATAACAAACGGGATGACCCAACGATGAAACAACGGACCACTGCCGCATTGGTGCTGGCCCTTGCCAGCCACTGGCTGACCGCCACTGAACAAAACCTTCCTCCACTCCGCCCGCCCGCCGTGCCGCTGGTCACCCACGATCCGTATTTCAGTATCTGGTCGCCGGCGGACAAACTGACCGACGCAGACACCGTCCACTGGACCGGCAAGCCGCATCGGCTCACGAGCCTGGTGCGGATTGACGGCAAGGCGTTTCGCGTGATGGGCAAAGAGCCCGTCGCCGTGCCCGCGCTGCCGCAAACGAATCTCGAAGTGCTGCCGACGCGGACGATTTACACGTTTGAGGGCGAAGGCGTCCAGTTGACGCTCACGTTCATGGCGCCGGCGTTGCCGGAGGACTTGGAGGTACTGGCGAGGCCTGTCACTTATGTGACCTGGACCTCGCAGGCAATGGACAGCAAGAGGCACAATCTACAATTTTACATGGACGCCTCGGGCGAAATCGCCGTTAACCATCCGCAGCAACTGGTTCTGTGGGGCACGGAGAGAAAAGGCGACGTGCTGGCGCTCGCAGTGGGATCCGAGGAGCAGCCCATTCTCGCAAAGAAAGGTGATGATCTGCGGATTGACTGGGGCTACCTGCATCTCGCGACGCCGAAATCGGCGGACTCTGCGGATCTCATCCATTCCCGAGGCTCGGCACACGATGGGTTTGTCGAGACTGGCTCGGTGATTCTCAAAGCGGAGAAAAGGTCCGGCCCTGTGACGGCGGATAGCCGTGTGGCGAGTTTGTCGTTCCGACTCGATGGTGTTGGCGCAAAGCCTGTCTCCCGCTGGCTCATGCTCGCTTACGACGACGAGTTTTCAATTCAATACATGAAGAAGAACCTGCGCCCGTATTGGCGGCGCAACGGCAATGACGCAGCGGCGTTGTTGAGGAAGGCGGCGGCGGATTACGAATCGCTCAAGAAACGCTGCGAGCAGTTCGATGCCGAGTTGATGGCGGATTTGCGCAAGGCCGGTGGCGAGCAATACGCCCTGCTCGCCGCACTCGCGTACCGCCAGTGCTTCGCCGCGGGCAAGTTTGTGGCGGACGACCACGGCCAGCCGCTTCAGTTCAGCAAGGAGAATCATTCCAACGGCTGCATCGGCACGTCGGACGTGTTTTATCCCATGGCTCCGCAGTTCCTGTTGTTCGGGCCGACGCTGGCCAAGTCGTTCCTCGTGCCGTTCATGAATTACGCGGCGAGCGAGCGTTGGAAATTTCCCTTCGCGCCGCACGACCTCGGCACTTATCCGCACGCCAACGGCCAGGTCTATGGCGGCGGCGAACGCAGTGAGGAAAATCAGATGCCCGTCGAGGAAAGCGGCAACCTGCTCATCCTCATGGCGGCGGTCGCCGAGATGGAAGGTAACGCGGATTTCGCCGGTCTCTGGTGGAAGCAACTCGAACAATGGGCCGAGTATCTCAAGGCCAAGGGCTTTGATCCCGAGAACCAGCTTTGCACGGACGACTTCGCCGGCCACCTCGCGCACAACGTGAACCTGAGCGTCAAGGCCATCGTCGGCCTCGGCTCGTTTGCCAAACTCTGTGAGATGCGCGGTGAGAAGGCGAAGGCGGCGGAGTATTGGAAGATTTCGCGTGAGTTCGCGCAGCGCTGGGTGAAGGAAGCCGATGACGGCGATCATTTCCGATTGGCTTTCGACAAGCCCGGCACGTGGAGCCAGAAATACAATCTGATCTGGGATCGTATCCTTGGCCTGAACCTTTTCCCCGCCGAAGTCGCGCGCAAGGAAATGGATTTCTACCTCAAGACCCAGAACAAATACGGCCTGCCGCTGGACAATCGTCGCGACTACACCAAGTTGGATTGGATCACCTGGACGGCGACGCTCACGCAGAACCGCTCCGACTTCGAGGCGTTGATCAATCCGGTCTATGATTTCCTGAACGCCACGCCGGATCGCTCGCCGATGACCGATTGGTACGAGACCAAGACCGCGAAGAAAGTCGGCTTCACCGCGCGGCCGGTCGTGGGCGCGGTGTTTGCGCAATTGCTTTATGACAAGGCCGTGTGGCAGAAGTGGGCGAGCCGCGACAAAACGAAGGCGTCCGGCTGGGCGCCGATTCCTGCGTTGCCGAAGATCACGGGCATCGTGCCCGCGGCCGACCAGACACCGGCGACCTGGCGCTACACGACCACGAAACCAGCGGATGATTGGGCCGCAGCCGCCTTTGATGATTCGTCATGGAAGGAAGGCCAGAGCGGATTCGGCACACGCGGCACGCCCGGCGCGGTGATCGGCACGGTCTGGAACACGCGGGAAATCTGGCTGCGCCGCGAGGTGGAGATTCCCGCCGACAAGCTGGCGAATCTTCAGCTCTGGCTGCATCACGATGAGGACGTGGAGATTTACCTCAACGGCGTGCTCGCGTTCCGGGTGAGCGGCTATGTGACCGGCTACGACGCCATTCCGTTGAGCGCCGCCGCCAAGTCAGCCCTCAAGCCCGGCAAGAACCTCGTTGCCGTCCACTGCCGTCAGACCGGCGGCGGGCAGTACATTGACGTTGGCTTCGTGGGCGTGGAAGTGCGGTAGCGTGGCAAGCGGTTCACGAAGTGGTGGTGCTTGTCGCGCTGTGACAAGCCATGTGGTGGCAATCCTCACGCTGCGAGGATGAGCGCCGCGTTCAGCGGCGCAACGGCTTTACGCCGGCGACGCGATTCGCGAACATTCGTTCCGCCCGCTTTACGGGCGGGTTTGTCGCAGCGCAACGGACGCTACCAGGGCCAGCGCGCATCACACCACCATCACCGGATTCTGCATTGAGCCGATTCCGCTGATTTCGATTTTGACGATGTCCTGCTCCTGCAATGTGAAATTGTCTGAGGGAACGACACCGGTGCCCGTCAACAGCACAGCGCCGTGAGGGAAGTCCTGGCTGCGAAAGAGGAACTCCGCCAGCTCCTCGAAACGCCGCTTGATCTGGCCGACCGAGGTTTCACCCGAAAACACGCTTTGCCCGTCACGCCGAATTTCAATGCGAATCTTCCACTCGCGCGCGGCAGCCTCGGGAGTGCCCAGTGTGATCCACGGGCCCAGCGCGCACGAACCGGTGTAGATTTTCGCCTGCGGCAAATAGAGCAAGTTCTCGCCTTCAATGTCGCGCGAGCTCATGTCGTTGCCGATGGTGTGGCCGACGATATGTCCGCGCGAATTCAGCACCAGCGCCAGTTCCGGCTCGGGAACGCTCCACTTCGCGTCGCGACGGATGCCGACCGGTTCGCCAGTGGCAACGACTTTTTCGGCGAGCGACTTGAAAAATATCTCCGGCCGTTCCGCCGCATAGACGCGGTCGTAGGCTGTCGCGCTGAAATCGGATTCCTCCATGCGCGCGGTCTTGCTGCGCAGATAAGTGACGCCGGCGGCCCAGACTTCCTGCCGCTCCACGGGCGCGCAAAGCCGGACATCGGAAAGCGACCGTCGCGGCAGTTGCTCCACTCCGGCGGCGCGCAACGTCGCCACCGGATCGGGGCTTTCCAGCAGCGGTTGCAGGGAAGTGAGACCCGCCGGGGCGAGGTCGGTCACGTTGGTAGCGTCCGCCATCCAGCCAATGCGGATTTGCCCGTCGCGATCCCGATATCGGCACACATTCATGGCGCCAGCCTACCAGCACTCCTCGAACTCGGGCAGGGAAAATCCTTGGAAACCACGCAATGAAAATCACGCAGGTTGCGTGAAAATACTCCGCCCGGGCGCATTGCCTTGCGCCGGAACCTCGTCGCGATTCGTAAATTCACCCGCAAACACGGCGGTTTTGCAAGCCTTCAGAGCGGTGGCTCGCTCGATGCTGAAGCTTCACTCAGTGGCCGCAGCACCACCGGCTGTAACCTCAACCCGGAGTTTGTATGAGCGAAGAAAGCAAGTCCGCCGCGTCCCATCCGGAAATTCCACCTGGCAACGAAGCCGCCCCGTTCGCGTTTGCGCCGCCGCGCCGTCGGCCCATGACTTGCTGGCTCAAGCGCCTGCTCGCGTGCAACCCGTTTTACCTCTCGAGCGCCGCGCTGTTGTTGTATGGCCTGTATCGCGTCTCGATGGATCCGAGCTTTCTGCCAACCGAAGTCGGACAACTCGTCTTCAACTTCACCTCGCTGCAAATTTACGAGCTGCTGCTGGTGGTCACCGCCATCGTGCTGGCGCGACGGTGCATCTGGTATGATTCCGCGCTGCTGTTGATCCTGGAAAACCTGCTGCTGCTCGTGCCCTTCATCCTCATCAACCAGGCGGGGCTGATCGAGCAGCGGACGGTGTGGACTTTGTGCGTTCTCACGGCGCTGCTCGCGGTCGGACGCTGGGGCGCGGCATACGGATGGGTTTCCGTGTTCCGACTGTCACCGCGTCTGCTGGCCGGTGGGGCGGTGGTGCTGGGGGTGAACGCGGCATGGGTGATTGCCTACCGGATCGCCCAGGAAACCAAGGCGGGGATGGGGATCGAGTCGGGAGCAGCCTACGAAATCAACCAGGCAAGCTGGCTGTGGCTGCTCCCGGCGCTTTGCGCGCTGGCGAATCTGCTGCCCCGCCCGCGCGATCACGGGGATCTGCTGGTGCAACGCCGGTGGTTTCCCGTCAGTCTGTTTCTGGTGTGGATCGCCGGCACGGGCACGCATCTCTACGCGCTGGGTTACATCTACGATTGGCCGCTGCGCCGGGAACTGCTCGCGCCGGTTTTGTGGGCGCTGGCCTGGACCTTGCGCTTCCGGCTGACAGATTTCATCGCGATGCCGGGGCCGGTGCTGCAGCGGGCAACCTTGGTTCTGCCGTTGGCAGTCGCGCTGGCGCCGATGGAGGCGGGCGGCGGCAAAGTCTTTTTCGCCTTGAATGCGCTCAACGTCGTCGCGTTCGCGCTCGTGGTTTGGAGGCAACGCGGAAGCCGCCTCGCACTGCAACTGGCGCTGGTTTCACTCGCTGCCACCGTCGCCTCCCTGCCGGTGGAAGTGGTGCATCCGGTGGCCGGCCAGTTCGACCGCGTGAAATTCATCGGCCTGGCGGTTTTGGCTTATCTGGTGGTGGGTGCGGCTCTGACGCGAAACCCGAAGGTGGCCGTCGCTGGTGCTTTCGGGGCGGCGCTGGCGGCCGGATGGTTGCGAGGCGAAGTCAGCGACGCCGCGCATTGGGCGGTGCAAAGCGGTCTGACGTTTTTCCTGCTGCACAGCCTGCGCTGGCAGGATCATGAGCATCAAGGTGCGGCGCCCGTCCGCGTATTGATGGCGGGAGCGTGGGTGCTGCACTCGTTCGAGTGGGTGCGCTGCGGCGCGGCGTTGTTGCAACCGGTTTCGATCGCGACCATCGTGCTGGCCATCTGCTGGTTTCGGTGGTGGCTTCGGCTCAATTGGTCGCCCGTGGCCGTGCCGCTGGCCGGACTGCTGGTGGCGCTTTCCAGCCCGGCCAACCTCGTATTGGGCAAACTGCAATCCGCGCCCGCGGGTCTGGTGGCCGTGGTGGGAAGTTTCCTGCTGTTCGGTTTGGGCACGCTTGCGGCGCTGACCAAATCGCGCTGGAGCCGAAACGGCTGGCATTGAATCGAGATTGATCCGCACCCGGATGAGCAACTTGCCACTGCCCCTGGAGCGTGACCTTCAGTTCGCTTCAACGGACAGGCGCATTTGTGCAAAAAGATCGGCCTTTGAGCTTGCCGAAGCGGAAGCGGCGTAACCGCCGCGCCCCGGTCGGGCTTGGTTCGGGAGCAGCGTCAAGTTGCTCTCCGCGCCCGGCGGATTCAGGGAAACAGCTTTCCATCGCGGACTGGTTTTGAAAAAGTCACCGCAAAGTGAGCCCGCGCGTTCAAGCTCCGATTCTTCCAGTGCTCAGAAGCCACCATTCATGGCTGGCCGCGCTGTGGCTGAGCTGCCTGTGGTTCATGCCTTCTCCTGGAGTCGCGCAGTCTGCGGCTTCCGCCCAACAGTCCTTCCCCGTGGTCGAGTATCGTGCGGATCGGATGCTGATCATGCCCCGGGCCGGTGTCAGCCCACGCGCCCTGGCTGAGTTTCATACGGCACAACAGACCGTGGTACTGCGCCGGTTTGAGGGACTGGGCGGATGGGAGGTGTTGCAATTGCCTCCGGACACGACCGTGGCGGATTTCATCACCAGCTATGAACGAAGCGGCCTCGTGGCCTTTGCCGAACCTGATTACGCGCGGCAACTGGCGTTGTCCCCAAACGATCCCTACTTCGCGAGCGGCGCGCTCTGGGGGTTGAACAATGACGGCCAGAGCGGCGGCGTGGCGGATGCGGACATTGACGCGCCGGAAGGTTGGGACGTGTTGACCTCCGCCAGCAACATCATCGTGGCAGTGCTCGATACCGGTATCCGACACACGCACGAGGACCTGGCGGCAAACCTTTGGGCCCATCCGCTCGATGGCAGTCCCGGCTGGAATGCGCTGACCGGCACCAATAACCCGGTGGACGGCGACGGCCACGGCACGCTCGTGTCCGGCATCATCGGTGCGGAGGGCGACAACGGCAAAGGCGCGACGGGCGTGGCCTGGCGCGTCCGGCTCATGGCGGGAAAGTGCTTCAACACGCTCGGAGAAGTGGGATTCGATTCGGACATCATCACCTGCCTGGAGTTCGCGCGCGCGCATGGCGCCCGCATCGTCAACGCGAGTTTCAGCGGCACGGCTTTTTCGCACTCGCTGTCCAACGCGATTGCCACCGCGCGCGCGGCGGGCATCATCCTGGTCGCCGCCGCGGGCAACAATGCCGCCGACCTGGACATGATCCCCCGTTACCCGGCGTGTTACGACCTGGACAACATTGTGTCGGTGGCAGCCACGACGCGAAACGACGAGTTGTGGTCATCTTCAAACTTTGGCGCCACCAGCGTGGACCTGGCCGCCCCGGGGCATCAGATTTACTCGACGTTTTTTCTCAACGACGGTTTCTATCTCGGCCCGGTGTCCGGCACATCACTGGCGGCGGCCTATGTGAGCGGCACGTTCGCGTTGATGCTCGCCCGGTTTCCCGCCGAGACGCATCAACAGATAATCGCCCGAGTGCTGGACGCCGCCGACCGGCTGCCGGCACTCGCGGGCCGATGCGCGACGGGTGGCCGGCTCAATCTCCGCAAGGCGCTCAGTCCACCGGTGCTGCTATCCGTGCTGCCGACGGGGCCGGATGAGCCGTTCCAGTTGCGCGTGGCCGCCGGGCCGAATCGCACCTGCGTGATCGAATCCACCACGGGTTTCACGGGGTGGACTTCGGTGTTCACGAACACGACCTCGGCCGCGGGGTTCTTCGACTTCACCGATCTGCAACCACCAGATGCGCCGCAACGTTTCTTCCGGGCCACTGCCGGGTTTTGAAGGCGGGGGAGTTTTTGTGCTTTCACCGGGCGAACGGGGCTTCGATATTCAGCCCGTGCAAAATCCAATCATTGCGGCGCTCGATGTGCCGACGGCGGAGCAGGCGCTGGCGCTGGCGCGCGACATCGCGCCGGTTGTGGGCGCGTTCAAGGTCGGCAGTGAACTCTTCACGAGCGCCGGCCCGGACATCGTACGGCGCCTGCGGGAAACCGGCACGGCCGTGTTTCTCGATCTCAAGTTCCATGACATTCCCAACACCGTGGCCAAAGCCGTGGCGGCCGCCACGCGGCTGGATGTGCAGATGCTCACGATCCACGCCAGCGGCGGACGGGAGATGTTGCGCGCGGCGGAGACATCCGCCCAACAGACTGCCAGGCAATCAGGCCGCAACGCGCCGCTGCTGCTGGCCGTGACCGTGTTGACCAGCCACGATGCCAACACGCTGAGTGAAATCGGCTGCGAGTCCAATGTGGGCCGGCAGGTCGAACGCCTGGCCGGGCTGGCGGTGCAGGCCGGTCTCCGCGGATTGGTGTGTTCGCCGCTGGAGATCGTGGCGCTGCGCCAACTCCTGCCCGCTGCCGTCCAGCTCGTCACGCCGGGCATCCGCACCGGCGCGGAGCAGGCGGATGACCAGCGCCGCACCCTCAGCCCGCGCGAGGCAATGGACGCGGGCGCAAACTACCTGGTGATCGGCCGCCCCATTTATGCGGCGGAAAACCCCCGCGCCGCCGCCGAGACCATCCTGGCCTCGTTAAACCCGTGAGCGGGCGGACATCATTTCTGGCCGACCAGCGAATCCGGTTTCGGGTTCGATTGAAAGTGGCGCGCTGCGGGGTGGAACGGCTCGCGCTGCGAGCCGTGGCGCCGCGCGGAGCGGCGCAACCCCTCACCGCGACGTTCCGCCCGCTCCGCCGGGGCGGAGTGCTCGCAGCGCGAGCACTGCCACCACCCAAATTGGCCGCCACTTTCAATCGCACGCGCCGATTTCCCGCCGCTTGTGAAATGCGTTCCGGGCTGATATGAACTGACGCTCGATGGTGAATCCAACGTTGCTCATCGTGGACGACGAGAAGACCCAGCGCGAAGGCCTGCGCGCGGCGCTGGAGCATCGTTACGACGTGTACCTGGCCGAGGACGCGAAGAGCGCCACCGATTTGCTGGAACGGGAGAACTTTGACGTGCTGCTGACGGATTTTCGATTGCCCAGCGAGGACGGCATGAAGCTCATCGCCCGGGCCAAGTCGCTGACCAAACCGCCGGTCTGCATTCTAATGACGGCTTACGGTTCGGAGGAAGTGGCGGTGGAAGCGATGAAACGCGGGGCGGACGATTACATCGCGAAGGGCCGCATGCAGATTGACGAACTGGAGATGCGCATCGCCCGCGCGCTGCGGCGGCAGAGTCTCGAATCCGAGAATCAATCCCTGCGCCGGCAGCTCGACTCGAAGTTCGGCCTCGAGAACATCGTCGGCGATTCGCCCGCGATGCAGGAGGTGTTCGAGGTGGTCAAACAGGTCGCTCCAACCACGGCGACGGTGTTGTTGCTGGGCGAGAGCGGCACGGGCAAGGAACTGGTCGCGCGCGCCATCCATCAACTCAGCCCGCGGGCTCATGCGCCGCTGGTGACGGTGCATTGCGCCGCGCTGGCGGCGACACTGCTCGAGAGCGAATTGTTCGGCCATGAGAAAGGCGCGTTCACCGGGGCGCATGAACGGCGCATCGGACGTTTTGAGCAGGCGCAGGGTGGAACACTCTTTCTCGACGAGATCGGGGAGATTGACGCAACAATCCAGATCAAACTGCTGCGCTTCCTGGGGGAACGCACCTTTGAACGGGTTGGCTCCGGCAAAACGCTCACGGCCGACGTGCGGCTGGTGACGGCCACCAACAAGAACCTCGGAGAGCTGGTCAAGGCCGGCACGTTCCGCGAGGACTTGTTCTTCCGGCTGCGCGTGGTGGAGATTCACCTGCCGCCGTTGCGCGAGCGCGCGGGCGACATTCCGCTGCTGGCGCAAAGTTTTCTCCGCGAGTTTGCGCGCGAAAACGGGAAATCGGTCACGGACTTCACCGCCGACGCGATGGAGTTGCTGATGACCTATTCCTGGCCGGGCAACGTGCGCGAGCTGCGCACGGCCATCGAGAGCGCGGTGGTGTTGTGCCGGGGTCAGCGGATTTCCGCGCGCGACCTGCCGCCGTGGGTGCGCCAAGGCGGCGGCGCCACCGAAAGCGCCGACCCGGCGCGGTTGCTGGCGCGGACCGACCTGACTGTGAAGGAGGCCGAAAAACAGCTCATCATCCGCGCCCTGAAGGAGACCAACGGCAACCGCACGCTGGCCGCCCGGAAGATCGGCATGAGCCGGCGCACGTTTCACCGGAAGCTGCACACTCATCACCTCGAGGGATTCTGATTTATGCCGTATTTGCAGGAGTTGATTCACAAACTGGAGGTCGGCCCCTGGTTTCGCTATGTGCGATTGTCGCTGCCGATCCTCGCGCTGGTGTTGCTGGTGGTCGGCTACAACTGGCGCTCGTATCGCAATCTGGCAGTCCAGGAAGCGATGGACGCGGCCCAAGTGGCGCGCAACGTGAGCGAGGGGCGGGGCTACACCACGCTGTTCATCCGTCCCCTCAGCCTCCAGTTGGTGCAGGCGCGCAACGAGTCCATCGCCGGACCCGGCGCGCCCGGCGAGCGGCCCGATCACGCGCGGTTGCGGGGGAGTCATCCGGACCTGGCCAATCCGCCGCTCTATCCCGTGGTGCTGGCGGCTTGGATGAAAACCTACTCCGCCGTGCTGAAAGCCGCCGAGGCCGTGCGGGAAGTGCTGCCGGGGTTCATCAAGCGAAGGCTGCTGCCGTTGACCGATTCTCCAGACAGCGAGCTCTGGCGCAAGGACGACCGGTTTTGGTGGCACCCCCACGACTTCTTCATCGGCCTGTTGAATCAGGCCCTCTTTCTCATGGCCGTCGCGCTGACCTGGCTGTTGGCGCGCAAACTGTTCGATCCAGGCGTGGCGGCGGTTTCGGCCATAACACTGCTCGGCTGCGAACTGCTCTGGCGGTTCAGCGTTTCGGGTTTGTCCACGATGCTGCTGCTGGTGATTTTCGTCGGGCTGGCCTGGTGTCTGGTGTGGATCGAGGGCGAGGCGCGCGAGCCCAAAGGGGGCGCGAGCCGGCTGCTCCTGTTCGGGGCGGCCGCCGGTTTGCTGGCGGGACTGGGCTTCTTGACCCGTTATGCCTTTGGCTGGGTGATGGTGCCCGCGCTGGTGTTTGTTATTCTATTCGCCGGCCCCCGTCGAATCGGGGTGGCAGCGACGGCGCTGGGCGTGTTTCTGCTCGTGGCCGGGCCGTGGATGTACCGCAATTACAGTGTGAGCGGCACCCTTTTCGGAACGGCGAGTTACGCGGTGGTGGAGGGAACCGGCCTTTACGCCGAGCACCAGTTGCAGCGCACGCTGCAACCGACGCCGGCGCGGAACATTCTCAAACCGGTGCTGGCCAAGCTGGTGGTCAACACGCGCCAGATCCTCCAGAGCGACCTGCCCCGGCTGGGAGGCAACTGGATCGTGCCGCTGTTTCTGGCGGGTTTGCTGATCGGTTTTCGGAGCCTGGCGATCCGCCGGCTGCGCTACTTTCTGGTGGCGACGGTGGCGCTGCTGGTGCTCGTGCAGGCGCTCGGGCGCACGCAGCTTTCAGAGGACTCGCCGGAGTTGAACTCCGAGAACCTGCTGGTGCTCGTGCTGCCGTTGGTGGTGGTTTTCGGCGTGAGCCTCTTCTTCCTGTTGCTCGATCAGATGGCGCTGCCCTACCAGGGTTTGCGGATATTCGTGATCGGAGCGTTCGGCGTGGTGATGTGTCTGCCCATCATCTTTTCCTTCCTGGTTCCCCGGCCGCGGCCCTTGGCGTATCCGCCCTATCACCCGCCCGTGATCGAACAGATCGCGGCATGGATGGGGGAGAGCGAGTTGATGATGAGCGACATTCCCTGGGCTGTGGCCTGGTATGGGAAGCGGCAATGCCTCTGGCTCACGCTCAACGCCCAGTCGGAGTTCTTTGCCGTGAACGATTATCTCAAACCGATCCGCGGTCTCTACCTCACCCCGCAGACCATGGACAGTCGGTTTCTTTCGCAATGGGTGCGTCCCGGCGAGCACAGTTGGGGGGCGTTCATCCTGGCCAGCACGGTTCTGCGGGAGATTCCTCGGGACTTCCCGTTGCGCAAGGCGCCGACCGGGTTTCTGCCGGAGCAGTTGTTCCTCACCGACTGGGAACGATGGCGGAGGCCTGCGGAAGCAGATCAGTGAGCCGGCCCTCCAAGCGGCGAGCTGCTTGCGGAAAATCGCGCGCCGGCGCAAAAAGCGTTCAGCAAAAAGCAATTTTCGCGCAGTATCCGGCTGTAATGGCGTTAGCGTGAGTCACGCGGAAAACGAACGACTTCCGTTGACAGCGGAACCAAATTGAAGAACCTCAGTTATGCTTGCGACGCATTCCACCAGCCAGCGCCGCCGTTTGCAGGCGGTCTTGGAACACGCCAGCGGCGACAAGCGCTTCAAAATCCTCGAAGCGCACATGAAAAAATTTCAGTTCCGGCATGACGCGCTGATCGAAATCCTCCACAAGGCGCAGGAACTGTTCGGTTACCTCGAGGATGATCTGCTGCTGTTCATTTCCTGCAAGCTCAAGCTGCCGGCCAGCCGCGTTTACGGTGTGGCCACGTTCTATCATTTCTTCACCCTCAAACCGCAGGGGGCGCACACGTGTGTGGTCTGCATGGGCACCGCCTGTTACGTCAAGGGCGCGAACAAGGTGCTCGCCGCCATCCAGGAGGATCTGAAGGTCAAGCCGGGCGAAACCACGGCCGACGGCCAGCTTTCCCTGCTCACCGCCCGGTGCATCGGCGCGTGCGGCATCGCGCCGGCGGTGGTTTATGATGGCACGGTCACGCCGCGGCAGACGGCCGAGTCGGCGCTCGAACAAGTCAGGAAATGGGTGACGCCATGATTCTCAGCGATCTCACACAAATCAAAGCGCGGGAACTGGCCGCGCGCAAGAAGGTGGTGCTCCGCGTCTGTCTGGCGGCGGGTTGCATGTCCTCCGAGTCCAAGGGTGTCAAGGAGCGGCTCGAACAGGCTGTGGCCGAGGCCGGATTGCAGGAGGAGGTCGAGGTCCGCGGAGTCGGGTGCATGAAGCTTTGTTGCGAAGGACCGTTGGTGCAGGCGGACCCCGAGAATGCGCTCTACATCAAGGTCACCGCCCAAAACGCCCCGTCCATCGTTGCCGCGCTCAAGGGCGGCAAGGCGGAGGTCGCACGGACGGATCCGGACGCGCCCTTTTTCAAACGGCAGCTCGGCATCGTGCTGGCCAACAGCGGCATCGTGGATCCGGAACGCATCGAAAGTTACATCGCGCTGGATGGCTATCAGGCCTTGCATGAGGTGCTCCACGAAATGACGCCCAAGGAGGTCGTGGACGCGATGGTCGCCAGCGGTCTGCGCGGTCGTGGCGGCGCGGGTTTCCCCACCGGCCTCAAGTGGGGGACGGTGGCCAAATCACCGGGCGCCAAGAAATACGTCATTTGCAACGCCGACGAGGGCGACCCGGGCGCATTCATGGACCGCAGCGTGCTCGAGAGCGATCCGCACGCCGTGCTGGAAGGCATGGCCATTGCCGCCTACGCCGTCGGCGCGGACCAGGGCTTCATCTATGTGCGCGCCGAGTATCCGCTGGCCATTGCCCGGCTGCAAAACGCCATCAAACAGGCCAAGCAACTGGGATTGCTGGGCAGCGGCGTCTTTGAGTCTCCATTCAACTTCAACATTGATATCCGCATCGGCGCGGGGGCTTTTGTCTGTGGGGAGGAAACCGCCTTGATGGCCTCGGTCGAGGGCAAACGCGGCACGCCGCGCCCCCGGCCGCCCTTCCCGGCCGAGAGCGGTCTGTTCGGCTGTCCCACACTCATCAACAACGTCGAGACGTTCGCCAACGTGCCCGCCATTTACCGCAATGGCGCGGAATGGTTCGCCGGCATCGGCACGGAGAAGAGCAAAGGCACGAAGGTTTTTGCACTGGCGGGCAAGATCAAAAACACGGGGCTTATTGAAGTGCCAATGGGCACACCGTTGCGCGTCATCGTCGAGGAAATGGGCGGCGGCGCGCCCGACGGCGGCAGGATCAAAGCCGTCCAGACCGGCGGCCCGTCCGGCGGCTGCATCCCCGCGCAACATCTGGACACGCCCGTGGATTACGAATCGCTCGGCAAGCTCGGTTCCATCATGGGTTCGGGCGGCATGATCGTGATGGACGAATCCACGAAGATGGTGGACGTGGCCCGGTTCTTCATGGAGTTCTGCATGGACGAATCGTGCGGCAAGTGCATTCCCTGTCGCGCCGGCACGGTGCAGATGCACAACCTTTTGGAAAAGATTCTCCAGCGCAAGGCCACCGTCCGCGACCTCCTCAAACTCGAGGAGCTTTGCGACATGGTCAAACATACCAGTCTGTGCGGGCTGGGTCAGACGGCCCCGAACCCCACCTTGAGCACCCTGCGGTTCTTCCGCAACGAGTACGAGGAGTTGCTGCAACCGGATAAATTTGGTCCTCCCGGAAATGGCGGGCCAAGGGAATCCGCACGCACACCGTGATCATGAACTTGAATATGACCAACGGGACTGACGCAACGGATCGGGTGTCTGGCATCCGCCGCATGGGTCCTCCGGGTCAAAGGTGAATTTATGGCCGCAAAAACATTGACCATTGATGGCAAGCCCATCAGCGCCGAGGAAGGCGCGACCATTTTGCAGGCGTCGGAAGAAGCGGGCGCGAAAATCCCGACGTTGTGCCACCTGGACGGTGTGTATGACGTGGGCGCGTGCCGCCTTTGTCTCGTGGAAGTCACCGGCGTGCCGAAGCTTCTTCCCGCCTGCACCACCACCGTCGCCGAGGGCATGGACGTCAAGACCGACAGCGAGCGCCTGCGCCGCTACCGCCGGATGATCCTGGAACTGCTCTTTGCCGAACGGAATCACGTTTGCGCCGTGTGCGTTTCCAACGGGCATTGCGAACTCCAGACGCTCGCCTACAACCACGGCATGGATCACGTGCGTTACGATTATCTCTTCCCGAAGTGGGGCGTGGACAACACCCATCCGCTGTTCGGGATGGATCATAACCGCTGCATTCTCTGCACGCGTTGTGTGCGCGTGTGCTGGCACATTGAAGGCGCGGGCACCAAGAACGTTTCCGGTCGCGGCGCCCAGGCCCGGATCATCACCGACCTCAACATCCCCTGGGGGGAGTCCGATTCCTGCACGCGCTGCGGCAAATGCGTCCAGGCCTGCCCCACCGGCGCCCTGTCCCACAAAGGCTCGACGGTCGGCGAGATGGAGCGCGACCGCGGCAAACTCGAATTCATCGTCCTCGCGCGGGAGAAGAAGCAATGGGTCACGGCGGACTAAAATGAAAACCGAAACCCGAAATCCAAAAACCGAAGCAGGGCCGAAGCCCGAAATCCGACTCGCTTCGAGCGTGCGCGGTTTTCAAGACGCGGACATCGGATTTCGGATTTGTTTCGGGCTTCGCATTTCGGATTTCGGATTCATACACTCATGAAAGTTCGTCTCGCCACTGTCTGGTTCGGCGGCTGTTCCGGCTGCCACATGTCTTTTCTGGACCTCGACGAGTTCCTCATTGATCTCGCCGAAAAGATCGAACTCGTCTATAGCCCGGTCGTGGACACCAAGGAGTATCCCGAAGGGGTGGACGTGTGCCTCATCGAAGGGGCCATCTGCAACGAGGACAACCTGGAATTGCTTCAAAAAATCCGGCAACGCACGAGGGTGCTGGTTTCGTTCGGCGATTGCGCGGTGACCGGCAACGTGCCGGCGATCCGCAACCAACTGGGACTGGGCAATGAGGAAAGCGTCCTCCAGCGCGCCTACATCGAGAACGCCCAGCACAACCCGTCGCTCCCGCGCGAGGACGGCATCGTCCCGCCGCTGCTGCCGCGCGTGATGCCGGTGCATGAGGTGGTGCATGTCGAGCATTATCTGCCCGGCTGCCCGCCGCCGGCCGAACGCATCAAGGCGCTGGTGAGCCAGATGTTGAGCGGCGTGGAGCCCAAGCTGGAGGGCGCGGCGCTCAAGTTTGGTTAAGCGACTCTGGCGTATGAAATCCGAGAATCGAAATTCGAGATCCGAAAGAATCCCGAAACCCGAATTCCGACCAATGCCGGCGGACGCAACTGGTTTTCGGATTTCGAGTTCCGCGATTCGGGTTTCTTTCGGGCTTCGGATTTCGCATTTCGCATTTTGAAGGTTATGTCAAAACGCATTGTCATTGATCCCGTGACCCGCATCGAGGGCCACGCCAAGATCAGCATTTTCGTGGATGACGCCGGCAACGTCGCCGACGCGGAGTTTCACGTCGTCGAGTTTCGCGGCTTCGAGAAGTTCTGCGAGGGCCGTCCGTTTGGCGAGATGCCGGGCATCACCCCGCGGATTTGCGGCATTTGCCCGGTCAGCCATTTGCTGGCCTCGGCCAAGGCTGGCGACGCCATCATGGCCGTGGACATACCTCCCGCGGCCGACAAGCTGCGCCGGTTGATGAATCTCGGCCAGATTGTGCAAAGCCACGCGCTGAGTTTCTTTCACCTGAGCGCGCCGGACTTCCTGCTCGGCTGGGACACACCGCAACCGCGGCGCAACGTCTTCGGCTTGATTGGCTCGAACAAGGAACTCGCCCGCGCCGGCATCCGCCTGCGGCAGTTCGGCCAGGAGATCATCGAAATCCTCGGAGGCAAGAAAATCCATCCCGCTTGGGCGGTGCCCGGCGGCGTGCGCGCTCCACTCACCAAGGACGGGCGCGAGCGCATCCGCCAATGGATGCCGGAGGCCTTCGCCACCACCCAAGCGGCGTTTGACGTCTGGAACAAGACGATGGAAACCCATCGCCGCGAACTTCAGATTTTCGGCAACTTCCCGTCGCTCTTCATGGGCCTGGTGTCCGAGGATGGCACCTGGGAGCACCACGGGGGGCGATTGCGTTTCACCGACAGCAGCGGCAGTATCATTGCCGATCAGGTGGACCCGCAGAAATACTTCGAGGTGATCGGCGAGTCGGTCCAATCCAGTTCGTATCTCAAGTCCCCTTACTACCTGCCGCTCGGTTTTCCGGACGGCATCTATCGCGTCGGACCGCTGGCGCGCTTGAACGTAGCGGAGCAGATGGGCGTGCCCCGGGCCGACGCCGAATTGAAGAAATTTACGAAGCTTGGTCGCGGCGCCGTCACGTCGTCTTTCCTGTATCACTACGCGCGGCTGATCGAAATCCTGGCCGCGCTCGAATACATCGAACTCTACCTGGACGACGACGAACTGCTCAGTGATTACCTGCGCGCCGATGCCGGCATCAACAGCCTGCGTGGCGTCGGGGCAAGCGAGGCCCCGCGCGGCACGCTCTTCCATGATTACACCGTGGATCGGAACGGCCTGTTGCAGAAGGTGAACCTCATCGTCGCCACCGGCCAAAACAACCTGGCCATGAACCGGACCGTGGCGCAGATCGCGCGACACTATGTCAAGGGCGACGAAATCCCCGAACCCTTGCTCAATCGCGTCGAGCACGGCATCCGTTGCTATGACCCCTGCTTGAGCTGCTCAACCCACGCCGCCGGCCAGATGCCGATGTGCGTGCGGTTGATCGCGCCGGATGGAACGGTTATCCGCGAAGTGACCCGCGGATGAAATCCGAAATCCGAATGACGAAGTGCGAGGACGGTGGTCGGGTGGAAATCTGACTCTCGGAAATCGGGCCTCGGTCATCGTTCGGATTTCAGAATTCGTCACTCGGATTGGTCTCACGTTTTCCATGAGCACTGCGCCTGCACTATTGGTCATCGGCTACGGCAACCTCCTGCGCGGTGATGACGGCGTTGGCCCGCGGGTGGCGGAAGCCGTCGGATCACTGGGGTTGCCCGGTGTGCAAACGTTGATCTGCCAGCAACTATCCCCGGAGCATGCCGAGCCCATTTCGCGCGTCCGCCGCGTGGTGTTCGTGGATGCCGCGGTGGACGGCTCGCGAGAAGTTCAACTTCGCGAACTCGCCCCCGGTGACACCACGCAACTCATGGCCCACGCCGCCGACCCGCGCACCATGCTGGCCCTCGCCCGTGACGTCTTCGGTCACGCGCCGCAAGCCTGGTGGCTGACCATCCCGGCGGCCAGCCTGACATTCGGCGAAACCTTGTCGCCCGAGGCCGAGCGGGGGTTGAGGGCCGCGGTTGAAAGGATCAAGTCGCTTGCTCACGAGTTTCAAACCTTGTGAAGTCTGGCTGCGAAGCTGACACGGCGCCCTCTTCTCGCAGCATCTGCGCTCCAGCCCGCGAAATTCAGGCCACACACCGGTTGAGCTTCCCGTCGAGACACAGCGATTGCCAATCCTGAAATGTTCCGGTCACGGTCTCGTGGCTGCGCACGGCTGGGGCATTGGTGTCGTGCCAAATAAGGGAGAGTGTTTGGCAAGATCGGTGGAGACTTCCCCCTTGGACTTGGGCGTACTCTTCATCAGTTCTGGGGTAGTGTGGTGTGTTTGCGCCGGGATGCCCCGAACGGCGCGGCGAGGTGCCTATGATGCAGATCAAGCGCACGATCAAATACGAAGCCGACCGGGTTCGCGGTTTCTCGGACGAAATCATGAGCGTGTCGGGCTGCGAGCAGCTCAAGAGTTGCATCCAGTGCGGCACGTGTTCCGGGACCTGCCCACTCAGCATCTACATGGATTTCTCCCCGCGCCAGGTGATGGCCCTGGTGCGGGCCGATTTCAAGAACGAGGTCCTCAGCAGCAAGACGGTCTGGCTCTGCGCCTCCTGTTACGCCTGCACCGTCGAGTGTCCGCGCCAGATTCGCATCACGGACATCATGTATGCCCTCAAGCAGCGCGCCATCAAGGAGGGCATCTACCCGAAGCGTTTTCCGATTCCCATCCTGGCCAAGGAATTCTCCGAGATGGTCCGCCGCAAGGGACGCATCACCGAGACGCTGCTGGTGATGCGCCTTTTCCTCAAGGCCAACTGGCGCGCGGTTCTGAGTTCGTGGCGACTGGGCTTGGGACTGATTCGCACCGGACGATTCGTGGTCCGGGCCGAACGAATTGAACGTCAAGCCGAGTTGCAGAAAATGCTCGCCGCGGCGGGCAACAACAATGTCAGACCCACGGAGGCTGCATGAAGTACAGCTATTTCCCCGGTTGTTCCCTCAAAGGGCTGGGCCGCGCTTACGAGGAATCGCTCCTCCCTGTGATGAAACACTTGGGCGTCGAGTTGCAGGAACTGGAGGATTGGAACTGCTGCGGCGCGACGGCTTACATGTCCGTGGACGAGGCCAAGGCCGGCGTGCTGGCCGCGCGCAACCTGGCGATCGCCGAGCAGAATGGCGGACACGATCTGCTCACCCCATGCAGCGCCTGCTACCTCGTGCTCAACAAGACCAAGCATAACATTGCCGACTTTCCCGACATTCGGGACCGCATCCATTGCGCGCTCCGCAGCGCCAATCTCACCTACACCGGCAGCACCCGGGTCCGGCATCCGCTCGATATTCTGGTTCACGACGTCGGTCTCGATGTCATCAAGGAGAAGGTGGTACGTCCGCTCAAGGGCTTGAAGGTCGCCCCTTACTACGGTTGCCAGGTCGTGCGGCCCTATTCGACCTTCGATGACGCGTGGAATCCGACCACGATGGACCGGTTGCTCGCGACGCTTGGTGCGGAGGTCGTTCATTATCCGCTCAAGACGAAATGCTGTGGCGGCAGCCTGACTGGCACGCTGCCGGAGGCGGGCTTGCGCATGAGTTACATCCTGCTCAAAGAGGCCGTGCGCCGCGGCGCCGATGTCATCGCCACCATCTGCCCGCTCTGCCAGTTCAACATGGACGCCTACCACGACCAGATTGATCGGCGCTGGGGGCCGACGCGCATCGCAACGGTGTATTTCACGCAGTTGATGGGGCTGGCGTTTGGGTTTTCTGAGAAAGAACTCGGGCTGCAGCGGAATTTCATTCCGATGAAGCCACGGCCGGTGCCACCGGTGGCTGCCTGAACTCAATCCAAGTCGTCTCATGAAAACGAACGGCAAGAATGGCGATGTTCGCATCGGCTTCTACGTGTGCCACTGCGGCAGCAACATCGCGGCGATGGTGGATTGTCCCGCCGTGGCGGAATATGTCCGCAAGCTCGCCGGAGTGGTCGTGTCCCGCGACTACAAATACATGTGCTCGGACCCGGGCCAGGAACTGATCCAGCAGGACATCAAGGAGCATCAACTCAACCGCGTGGTCGTCGCGTCGTGCTCGCCGCTGCTGCACGAGCACACGTTCCGCAACGCCTGCGCCGCCGGCGGACTGAATCCGTTCTACTTCCAGATGGTCAACATCCGCGAGCACGACTCGTGGGTTCACAGCGACCGCGCCGAGGCGACAGCCAAGGCCAAGGCGCTCGCGCACGCTGCCATTCGGCGCGTGCGTTTCCATCGGGCGCTCGAACCCACCCGGGTCAACATCCATCCCGACACGCTGATCATCGGCGGCGGCATCGCAGGCATCCACGCCGCGCTGCTGCTGGCCAACGCCGGCAAGAAAGTCACGCTGGTCGAACGCGAGCCGAGCATCGGCGGCCACATGGCGCAACTGGACAAGACCTTCCCGACGCTCGATTGCTCCGCCTGTATTCTCACCCCGAAGATGTCCGCCATCCGCTCGCATCCGAACATCACGCTCTGGACGTATTCCGAAGTTGCGAAAGTGGACGGTTACGTGGGAAACTACACCGTGACCGTGAAGCGCAAGCCGCGGTTCATTGACGAGGAACTTTGCGTCGGTTGCCAGGAGTGCATCAAGGCGTGCGTGTTCAAGGAGCCGAAGTTCGCGGATGAATTCAACGTCGGCCTGGGCAAGCGCAAACCCATCTACATTCCGTTCCCGCAAGCGGTGCCGCAGGTGGTGGTGATTGACCCGGATCGTTGCATCCAGGTCAAGACCGGCAAGTGCAAGCAGACCTGTGTCGAAGCCTGCGCCGACCGCCACGCGATTGATTTCACGCAGCAGGAGGAACTCCTCGAAATCAAAGTCGGCAACATCATTGTGGCCACGGGCTACAAGCTTTTCGATGCCACGCGCATCCCGCAATACGGCTACGGGCGTTATCCGAACGTGTTCACTTCGCTGGAACTCGAGCGCCTGGTCAACAGCAGCGGGCCGACGACCGGCGAAATCCTGTTGCGCAACGGGCAGCACCCCAGGTCGGTCGGTTTCATCCTCTGCGTCGGCTCGCGCGACATGAAGACGAATCGCTGGTGTTCGCGCACCTGTTGCATGCACTCCATGAAGCTCGCCCAGCTCATCCGTGAACACACCGACGCCGACGTGACGATTTTCTACATGGACATCCGCGCACCGGGCAAGGGCTGCGAGGAGTTCTATGACAAGTCGCTCAAGGACGGCATTCAGTTCGTGCGCGGACGCGTGGCGGAGGTCACTGACTGGGCGCTCTCGCCGGAGGAAGAAGGCAAGCTGGTCATCCGCGTCGAGGACACGCTGGCGGGCTTCGTGCGCCGCATTCCGGTGGACATGATCGTGCTGGCCACCGGCATGGAGCCGCAGGCCGACGCCCAGGAGGTGCGCCGCCTGTTGAACATGAGCTGCAGTTCGGAAGGCTGGTTTCTGGAACGCCATCCCAAGCTCGCGCCCGTGGCCACGTTCACCGACGGCATTTTCATCGCCGGCTGTTGCCAGGGGCCGAAGGACATCCCGGACAGCATCGCGCAGGCGGGCGCGGCGGCGGCGGAGGCGCTGTCGCTCATTGACAAGGGTTACATCGAGCAGGAGCCGAACACCGCGTACATCGAGGAGGCCGATTGCTCCGGCTGCAAGTCCTGCATCCCGCTTTGTCCCTACACGGCCATCTCATTCGACGAGTCGAAGCAAAAGGCCGTCATCCACGCCGCGCTTTGCAAAGGTTGCGGCACATGCGTGGCCTCGTGCCCCAGCGGTTCGATCAAACAGAACCTGTTCGAGGATGAGGAGATTTTCTCCGAGATCGAGGGCGTGTTGACGTGAAAGCTCGAAATCCGCAATCCGAAGTCCGAGGAGCGCGGACAGCCTGGTCCGCGAGTTTCTGTGCCTTATCCTCAGTTGCGGATGATTTCCGTGATGCTCTCGGGATCAATCAGCACCAACTCCGAATCGCCGAAAAAGACGATCTCCCGATAATTCCTGGGGGCACCGAAGTCCCTCGGCTCCTTGAACGTATATTGCGCACCGTTGTTCAGACGCACGGTGAAAGGCTTGAAGGGCTTCCGTTCAACGACATCTTTGATGGCCATCACGTTCATTATGCACAAATCTACCGCGACTGCACAAACCCGCCAACACCAAAATCCGGACTCCGTCGGCGAGGGGCGCATCTCAGTTTATTGCAGGCAGGCATTCCTGGCGTAGCGCAGGTTTCCCAACCTGCGGTATCGCTGACTTCCAGTCGGCGGGCCCAGGCACGGCGTGGCAGGCCAGGAATTCGCCGCGTTTG
>WYBW01000124.1 GCA_011525685.1 Verrucomicrobiia bacterium | reverse complement strand
TACTCTTGCACCGTTTTGACGGTAAACCCGCTCTTTTTGAGCGCGGCGATGCCGAGCGCGGCGGCTTTGGCACCGCTCAAGGTCGTCATGATCGGCGTGCCGGTATAGACCGCGGTGGTGCGGATGCGCACTTCATCGGCGCGCGGGGTCTGGCCGGCGGGCGTGTTGACAATCAAATGCAGTTCGCGGTTTTTCATCAAGTCCACCGCGTTGGGGCGTCCCTCGGAGATTTTGAAGATGCGCTGCACATTCAGCCCGGCCGCCTCCAGCACGCTCGCCGTGCCACCGGTGGCGACCAGTTCAAAGCCCAACGCCACAAATTCCTGTGCCAGCGCCGCGACCTTCAGCTTGTCACGGTCGTTCACGCTGATGAAGACGCGCCCCTGGAGAGGCAGCGGCGAAATGGCGGCCATCTGGGACTTCGCGTAAGCCACGCCGAGGTCGGCATCCAGCCCCATGACCTCTCCCGTGGAACGCATCTCCGGCGAGAGCAGAATGTCCTGCCCATGAAAGCGGTTGAAGGGAAACACCGATTCCTTCACCGCCCAATACTTCGGCCAGATTTCCTCGGTAAACCCGAGTTCCTTGAGTGTCTTTCCGGCCATGACTTTCGCGGCCAGCTTGGCCAGTGGCACGCCGATGGCCTTGCTGACAAACGGCACGGTGCGCGAGGCGCGCGGATTCACTTCGAGCACGTACACCACTTCGTCTTTCACCGCATATTGCACGTTCATCAGGCCGACCACGTTCAACTCCCGGGCCATCGCATGCGTGTATTCGCGAATCGTCTGGATGACCCGCGTGGAAAGCGTGTGCGGTGGCAGCACCATGGCGGCGTCTCCCGAGTGAACCCCGGCAAACTCGATGTGCTCCAGCATCCCGCCGATGACGATGGTGGGACACGCATCCTGCCTGTCTTTGGCGGACAGGCTGGAAGCACTGTCCCACAAGCCCACATCCGCAATGCAATCCACGTCCACTTCGGTGGCATCTTCGAGAAACTTGTCCACCAGAACGGGCCGGTCGGGTGAGGCTTCGACCGCGTAACGCATGTAATGCTGCAATTCGGCGTCCGAATAAACGATTTGCATGGCGCGCCCGCCCAGCACAAAGCTGGGCCGCACCAGCACGGGATACGTGAGCCGCTTGGCCACTTCGAGCGCCTCGGCCTCGTTCGTGGCGATGCCATTCGGAGGTTGCGGAATCTTCAGCTTGTCGAGCATCGCGGCGAACAGTTTGCGGTCCTCGGCGATCTCGATGCTCTGCGGCGAAGTGCCGATGATGTTCACGCCGTTCTTCTGCAACCCGAGCGCAAGATTCAACGGTGTCTGCCCGCCGAACTGCGCGATGGCGCCCCAGCACTTCTCCCGTTCGTAGATGTGCAGCACGTCCTCCAAGGTGAGCGGCTCGAAAAACAGCTTGTCGCTCGTGTCGTAATCGGTGGAAACGGTTTCGGGGTTCGAGTTCACCATGATGGTCTCAAACCCATCCTCCTTGAGCGCGAACGCGGCATGGACGCAGCAATAGTCGAATTCGATTCCTTGCCCGATTCGATTCGGCCCGCCGCCCAGGATCATGACTTTCTTGGCCGTGTTGCCCTTGACCTCGTCGTCGCCACGGTCGTAGGTCGAATAGTAGTAAGGCGTGTAAGCCTCAAACTCCGCGGCGCAGGTGTCCACGAGACGATAGCTCGGCACGAGGCCGAGTTGCTTCCGCAACGCGCGGATGTCGTCCTCAGTCTTTCCGGTCAGATGAGCGATCTGCCGGTCGGAGAATCCCAGCGACTTGGCTTTGGCTAACTGTTCAGCGTTCATTCAATGTGGCCGCAAATAAATCCCGCGAAGCAAACCGTAAGCACACGCTGCTGTCGAGGCGGAAACACTTGGAACAAGAGCCTGCATTTGTGCCCCCTGCGGACTCGCTCGCTGCCAACGGCTCAAGATTGACGGTGACAGGCGACGAAGTCCATGATCCGACCATGAAACGCTCACTTTCTCTCATCGGCTGGATGGTCCTGGTGCTGCTGCTCGCGCTGGCGCCGAAGGGAGGTGCTTCGCCGACGACTCAACTTGAGTTGGGGCCAATGCTCGGCCATGTCGGCTCCACCGAGGTCCGCCTCTGGGTCAAGGCTCCGCCGCGTCCGGCCACGACCCGATCCCCGCGGCGTTCCGTCGCCGTTTGCGTGAGCGAACACCCGGACCTCTCGCGTGGACGCATGCTTCGCAACCAGACCCTCCAAGGCCCCGAGTATCTTGGCCAGTTTCATGTCACCGGGTTGAAGCCAGCCACGCGTTACTATTACTGGGTGCATGTGGACGGCGAATCCGGCATGGCCAGTCCGCTGCCGTCCTTTGTCACCGCGCCGGCTGACGGTACGCCTGGACGCTTTCGCTTCGCTTTCATCTCCTGCGTCGGTCGTAATGCTTTTGATCCCGCCGCTGCCTGGGGCGATCTGGCCGCGCGCACGCCGATTGACCTGCTGCTGTTTCTGGGCGACAACCATTACGCAGATTCCACCGAACCAGCCAAACAGCGCGCCGCGTACTACGAACAGCGCCAATTGGCCGCGTTTCGCGACCTCACCAGTCGCGTCGCCTGCTATGGGATTTGGGATGATCATGATTTCGGTCCGAACAACAGTGACGGCACCGCCGCAGGCAAGGAGCGGTCGCTGCAGACTTTCAAGGAATTCTGGGCAAACCCGGGCTTCGGCCAGCGAGACGATCCGGGCGTGTATTTCAAATTCACGCGTGGCGACGTGGATTTCTTCATGCTCGACGTGCGGTATCATCGTTCGCCCAATGAGTCACCGGACGATGGCAGCAAGACCATGCTGGGGGCGGCTCAACTGGCGTGGTTGAAACGCGAACTCGCCGCCTCCAGGGCAAAGGTCAAATTCATCGCCAGCGGCAGTGAATGGCAGACGCATGGCACCGTGGATTCGTGGTCCAGATTCAACCGGGAGCGCCTGGAGCTGTTTGACTTCCTCCAGGAGCGCGGCATTCCGGGAGTGGTGCTGCTCTCCGGCGACCGCCATTTCACCGCCGCTTATCAAATCCTCGGCCGGCTGCTCGAGGTGACCTCCGGCCCGTTCGGCAGCAGCAACAGCTCGCGCGCCCAGCCGACCCCCGAGGCCATTTACTTCGTGACCACCGGCAAACTCTACTGCGTGTTCGACGTGGACACGACCGGCGTTGAACCCAAACTCACGCTGGAAGTCTATCGCGCGGCCGAGGGTCTCATCCACAAACGGGAGTTTACGTGGAATGAAATCCTGGGGGTGACGAAGATCCCGCCCCTTGCACCCGGCGGAAATTGAGTTTCGGTGGTGACACCTGACGCAATCCGCAATCGCATCACAATGACAAGAGCTTGTCCGCAGGCGACGGAGTTGGGGAGCGCGGTGATTTGTCACCGCTTTGGGAGATTCGGCGACTTGCCGCCAAAACAGGGACGCGTTCAGCGGGGCGGCGCAGGACGTTGGACACTCTTCTTGCGTTCGACGGCAACACGTCGCCTGCAAAAGGCGCGGACAAGTCCGCGCAATCCAACGCCGGTGGCGGCTTGCGCAATCCTGCTTGTTTGGATTTCCGGCACATTCGGCGAGGAACAGAAGTTCGCGGCACCGGCGCGGTTGGACCGCGCCAACCTGCTGATTTATCGCGACGCCAAAGGCCAGGTCCGGCCCGTGAAATCCAAGGCCGACTGGCAAAAGCGCCGCGTCGAAATCGTGGGCGGCATGACTGAGATCATGGGGCCACTGCCCGCTAAAACCAGACGCAACCCGCCCGAGATGCGCGTGGAGGAAGAAACCGATTGCGGTTCTTATGTCCGGCGCTTCCTCACCTATGAAGCCGAACCCGGCTCGCGCGTACCAGCCTATTTGCTGATCCCGAAGGAAGCATTGCGCGGCAAAAAGAAATTCCCCGCGGTGCTCGCGTTGCACTCCACCGACATGCAATTTGGTCATCGCGTCCTCGTCGAGCAGGTGAACAACAACTATCGCGCTTACGCCAACGAACTGGCGGAGCGCGGCTTCATCGTGCTCGCGCCGGCTTATCCGGTGATGGCGAATTACCAACCCGACCTGAAGGCGCTGGGTTACGAGAGCGGCACGATGAAGGCCATCTGGGACAACATCCGCGGCCTGGATCTGCTCGACTCGCTGCCTTACGTGAAACGCGGTCAGTTCGGCGCGCTTGGCCACTCGCTTGGCGGCCACAACGCGATCTACACGGCAGTCTTCGATCAGCGCATCAAGGTCATCGTCTCAAGCTGCGGCTTCGATTCGTTCCTGGATTACTACGGCGGCGCCCCCGGGAACTGGCAGCCCGAACGCGGTTGGTGTCAGACGCGCTACATGCCCGGGCTGGCGGAGTATCGCGGGCGACTGGAGCAAATCCCGTTCGACTTTCACGAACTCATCGGCGCGCTCGCGCCGCGCCCGGTGTACATCAATGCGCCGCTGGGCGACTCGAACTTCCAGTGGCGCAGCGTGGATGGAATCGTCCAGTCCGCCGCGGCGGTTTATCGGCTGCATCGCGCGGAGCAGCATCTGACCGTTGCGCATCCGGACTGCGGGCATGATTTTCCAGAAGCGCAGCGGGAACGGGCGTATCGTTTGCTGGAACGGGAGCTGAGGTAGAGTGGCGAAAACCGCGGACCAAGCGGCAGTGCTGGAAATGGTTTGTTGAAGGTCAAAATGATGGGGTCAGAATGATTCTGACCTGATTATTCTGATCCAACTTCGTGAGCCTGATTCCTTCAGGGTAATCTCGACGATCTCTGCTTTGAAATCCGTCGTGCGGTACGCACGCCAGCCTACGACAGGTTCGTATGGCCCATCAAATACCGGTCGCACTCGCGCGCGGCACCGCGGCCCTCGTTGAAAGCCCACACCACGAGGCTCTGGCCGCGACGGCAATCACCCGCGGCAAAGACGCCCTTGAGGTTCGTCGAGTATTTTTCGAACTCGGCTTTCACATTGGACCGTGGATCGCGTTCAAGGTTGAGCGCGTCGAGCAACGGTTGTTCGGGACCGAGGAAGCCCATCGCCAGCAGGACCAGTTGCGCGGGCAACACTTTCTCCGTGCCCGGCACGTGCCTCGGGATGAACTGGCCCTTGTCGTTGCGCTCCCATTGCACCTGCACGGTGTGGACGGCCTGGACGTGGCCGTGCGCGTCACTCTCAAACTTCGTGGCCGTGGTGAGATACACGCGCGGGTCGGCGCCGAACTTCGCGGCGGCTTCCTCCTGACCGTAGTCCATCCGGTAAACCTTGGGCCATTCGGGCCAGGGATTGTCCTTGGCGCGCTCCATCGGAGGCTTGGGCAGGATTTCCAACTGCACCAGGCTGCGGCAACCATGCCGCATCGCCGTGCCGACACAGTCGGTGCCCGTGTCGCCGCCGCCGATGACGATCACGTCCCTGCCGGTCGCGTCAATAAAACTGCCGTTCTTGTGGCCATCGAGCAGGCTGCGGGTGTTCGCGGCGAGAAACTCCATCGCAAAGTGAACACCCTTGAGTTCGCGGCCGGGAACGGGCAGATCGCGCGGCTTCGTTGCGCCGGTGCAAAGGATGGTGGCGTCGAATTCTTTCAGGAGTCTTTCGGCGGAAAAAGTCTTCCCGACCTCGGTGTTGCAGGCGAAAACCACGCCCTCGGCCTCCATCTGTTTGATGCGGCGCAGCACGACTTCCTGTTTGTCGAGCTTCATGTTCGGAATGCCATACATCAGCAGACCGCCGGGGCGATCCTCGCGCTCGAAGACGGTGACGAGGTGGCCGGCCTTGTTCAGTTGCGCGGCGGCGCAAAGTCCGGCCGGACCGGACCCGACGATGGCCACCTTTTTCCCGGTGCGCTTTGCCGGCGGCTCGGGAACGATCCAGCCTTCCGCCCAACCGCGGTCGGCGATTTCACATTCGATGGTCTTGATGGTGACGGGCGGGGCGTTGATGCCCAATACGCACGAGCCTTCGCAAGGCGCGGGACAGACGCGACCGGTGAAGTCGGGAAAGTTGTTGGTTTTGTGCAGCCGTTCCAGCGCCTCCTTCCACAGCCCGCGATAGACGAGATCGTTCCACTCGGGGATGAGGTTGTGAATGGGGCAGCCGCTGGCCATGCCGTTCAACAGCGTGCCGGTGTGGCAGAAGGGGACGCCGCAATCCATGCAGCGCGCCCCCTGTTGGCGCAGCTTCGCCTCCGGCAGGTGGTGATGGAACTCGCTCCAGTCCTGGATGCGCTCGGCGGCCGCGCGGTCCTGCGGCAGTTCGCGCAAGTATTCGATGAATCCTGTGGGTTTACCCATGAATCAGTTGTGGTCAGAGCCCTTCAAACAGCCTCGCAAGCGAAAGTCGAAATCCCGGGATGACCGAATTTCCAGTGAGCCAACGGTCGGCCCGCAACAACTCAAAATCCTGGCCCGGGCGATAAACACGCACCGTCTTGCTGTTTGGATCAATCAGCCATGCGAGCCGTGACCCGTACGTGAGATAAAGCCGCATTTTCAACTCTGTCTTTGTAATGGAGTCGGAGGGAGACAGAACTTCCACTGCCAGGTCAGGTGAGCCGTGAAAAATCTTCTCGCTGACTGGCTCCAACAACGTGAGTCGCTCGCGGCTGATGAACGCGATGTCCGGCTCAAAACAATGTTCCATGCTCAATCGAAAACCGCTCTGCCCATCAGCCAGCTCGCCGAGTTTGCGCTGGAGCACATAGATGCCAAGATACGCCGTCAGTCTGGTTATGACGATGCCGTGCTTTAATCCGGCGGGAGGCATGGCAATGATCTTTCCATTCCAGAGTTCGTACTTAACATCCGTGTTCGTTCCGAGCCTGAGCAACTCGTCATCTGTCCAATACTCTCCTTTGGGCTTGAGCGAACGCGCGCCCAACTCCCAGACTCCTCTGACATGTCGAGAGGTGGGCATGGAAGCGGGTCGGGAGCGCCGCGCCGATTTGGGAAGTTTTGGTCTAATCACCGTCTTCATCGCAATCACCCTCCTCCCACGCGTGCCACGTCGCGGGCGTTGGCCTCGAACGCGGCCATGATGGCTTCCTCCCCGCTCAATCCCTGTTCCTCGACCTGTTTCAAGGACTGCAACACGCGCTGGTAATCCTTGGGCATGACCTTCACGAACTTCGGCACGAACTGATTCCAGCTCGCGAGAATCTTCGCGGCGCGCTCGCTCTTGGTGTAGGTCTGATGACGTTGGACCATCTTCCAGACGGTTTCGATTTCGTCCGCGTCTTCCAACTTCTCCAAGCTGACCATTTGCTGATTGCAACGGCGCGGAAAATCTCCGGTCTCGTCCAGCACGTAGGCCACGCCACCGCTCATGCCGGCCGCAAAGTTGCGCCCGGTCGGCCCCAGAATCACCACGCGCCCGCCGGTCATGTATTCGCAACCGTGGTCGCCGACGGACTCCACGACCGCCGTGACGCCGCTGTTGCGAACGCAAAAGCGTTCCCCGGCCATGCCGCGGATGTAAGCCTCGCCGCCTGTCGCACCGTAAAGGGCCACGTTCCCGATGATGATGTTCTCCTCGGGCACGAAGGTGGATTGTTCCGGCGGATAAACGATGATTTTGCCGCCGGAAAGGCCTTTGCCAAGGTAATCGTTGGCGTCTCCCTCGAGCAGGAAAGTCATTCCTTTTGGCATGAACGCGCCGAAGCTCTGGCCCGCGCTGCCGGTGAAGTTGATCTCAATCGTATCTTCGGGCAGTCCTTCGGCGCCCCAGCGGCGGGTGATCTCGCTGCCGACGATGGTGCCGACGACGCGGTTGACGTTCCTGATCGGCAACACGGCCACGACCTTTTCCTTCCGCTCAATGGCCGGCTCGCAAAGTTTGAGCAGCACGGTGTTGTCGAGGGCTTTGTCCAAGCCGTGATCCTGCACCAGGGTGCAGAAGCGGCCCACGTCGGTGGGGACTTCGGGCACGTGAAGAATCTTTGAGAAGTCAAGCCCTCTGGCCTTCCAATGATCCACCGCTTGTTTCACCTCCAAGCGGTCCACGCGCCCAATCATCCGGTTGAGCTGGCGGAAGCCCAGTTGGGCCATCAATTCGCGGACCTCCTGGGCGATGAAGCGCATGAAGTTCTCGACGTCCTCGGGCCGGCCGACAAATCGTTTGCGCAATTCCGGGTTCTGGGTCGCCACGCCCACCGGGCAGGTGTTCAAGTGGCAAACACGCATCATGATGCAGCCCATCGCCACCAATGGCGCGGTGGCGAAACCGAATTCCTCCGCGCCCAACAGCGCGGCGATGATGACGTCGCGACCCGTCTTCAACTGGCCATCCGTCTCGACCACGATGCGCGAGCGGAGATTGTTCAGCACGAGAGTCTGGTGAGTTTCGGCCAGGCCGAGCTCCCACGGAATGCCGGCGTGCTTGATCGAGGTCTGGGGCGAAGCGCCCGTGCCCCCGTCGTAACCGCTGATGAGCACCACGTCGGCGTGGGCCTTGGCCACGCCGGCGGCGATCGTGCCCACGCCCACCTCGGCGACCAGCTTCACGCTGATGCGCGCCTCTTGGTTGGCGTTTTTCAAATCGTGGATCAACTCCGCCAGGTCTTCGATCGAATAGATGTCATGGTGCGGCGGCGGCGAAATCAATCCGACGCCCGGCGTCGAATGGCGGACTTTGGCGATCCACGGGTAAACCTTCGCCCCCGGCAACTGGCCGCCTTCGCCGGGCTTGGCCCCCTGGGCCATTTTGATTTGCAACTCCTTGGCGTTCACCAAGTACTGGCTGGTCACACCGAACCGTCCGCTGGCGACCTGTTTGATGGCGCTGTTCTTCGAGTCGCCATTCGGTTCGGGTTTGAAGCGTTCGGGATCCTCGCCGCCTTCCCCGGTGTTGCTCTTGCCACCAATGCGGTTCATGGCGACGGCCAGCGTCTCGTGAGCTTCCTTGCTGATGGAGCCATAGCTCATCGCGCCGGATTTGAAGCGGCGAAGGATGTTCTCGATCGGCTCAACTTCCTCGATGGGGATTGGTTTGGCTTTCTTGAAGTCCAACAAACCGCGCAACGTACACCAGTGCTTGGTCTGTTCGTTGACCAGCGCGGAATACTCCTTGAACGTCGCGTAGTCCCCATTGCGGACGGACTTCTGGAGCTTGTGAATCGTTTGCGGATTGAACAAATGATACTCGCCGTCGTCGCGCCACTGGTATTGGCCGCCGGCTTCCAGGGTATGACCATTGACCTGCCGATCCGGGAACGCGCGCTGATGCCGGGCCAGAACTTCCTGGGCGATCACCTCCAACCCAACTCCCTCGATGCGTGAGGGCGTCCAGGTGAAGTATTTGTCCACGACCTCCTGCTTCAATCCAATGGCCTCAAAAATTTGCGCGCCCCAGTAGCTCTGGATGGTCGAGATGCCCATCTTGGAGGCGACCTTGACCACGCCCTTGATCGCCGCCTTGAGATAATTTTTGCAGGCAGTCTTGTGGTCCACGCCGGTGAGCAGGCCCTGGCGGATCATGTCGCCGAGCGTCTCGAAAGCGAGATACGGGTTGATGGCGCCGCAGCCATAGCCGATGAGCAACGAAAAATGATGAACTTCGCGCGGCTCACCCGACTCAAGCACCAGGCCAACGCGCGTTCGGGTGCCCTCGCGAATGAGGTGATGATGCACGCCCGCCACCGCCAGCAGCGAGGGAATGGGCGCCCATTCAGCGCTGATACCGCGGTCGGACAGGACGACCACGTTGGCGCCTTCGGCAATGGCCTGACTGACCTGGCGGAACAATTCCGCCATGCCCTTCTCCAGTCCCGCCGGCCCGTCCGCCACCTGGAACAAGATCGGCACGGTGGCCGACCTGAAACCGGGCATGGTGATGTGCTGCAGTTTGGCGAATTCCTCGTTCGTGAGGATGGGGGACTTGAGTTCGATGAGCCGGCAATTGTCCGGGCCGGGCTTCAACAAATTCCGCTCGGCACCGATGGCAGTCTCGGTGGCCGTGATGATTTCCTCGCGGATGCAATCAATTGGCGGGTTGGTAACCTGCGCAAAGAGCTGCTTGAAGTAATTGAACAGCGGCTGCGGCTTGTTGGAGAGCACGGCCAGTGGCGTGTCCGTGCCCATCGAGCCCACGGCTTCATTGCCGTCGCGGGCCATTGGCGCCATGAGCATCCGCAACTCCTCGAAGGTGTAGCCGAACGCCAGTTGCCGCCGCAGCACCGTCTGATGTCCGGGGTCGGTGGTGATGCCCGGATCGGGCACGTCCGCGAGCTTGATTAGGTTCTTCTTCAACCACGACCGGTACGGCTGTGCGGTCGCAATCGTGTTCTTGATTTCCTCGTCCGCCACGATGCGGCCCTGCTCGGTGTCCACGAGAAACATGCGGCCGGGCTGGAGGCGGCCCTTTTGCAGCACGCGCTCGGGAGGCACTTCCAACACGCCCACTTCGCTGGCCATGATGACCAGGTCATCCTTGGTCACGTAATACCGCGAAGGACGCAGGCCGTTGCGGTCGAGGACGGCCCCGATCATTTTGCCGTCCGTGAAGGCGATGGAAGCCGGGCCGTCCCACGGCTCCATCAAGCACGAGTGAAACTCGTAAAACGCCCGCTTCTCGTCGCTCATGCTCTCGTGCTTCGACCATGGCTCCGGGATCATCATCATGATGGCGTGCGGCAGCGAGCGCCCGGCCAGCACCAGCAATTCGAGGCAGTTGTCGAACATGGCCGAGTCGCTACCATCGGTGTTGACCACCGGCAGCACCTTCTTGATGTCATCCCCGAACAGGTCGCTCTCGAAGATCGCCTCGCGGGCCTTCATCCAGTTGACGTTGCCGCGCAAGGTGTTGATTTCGCCGTTATGCGCGATGTAACGGTTCGGGTGCGCGCGGTTCCAGCTCGGGAAGGTGTTCGTGGAAAAACGCGAATGAACCAGCGCCAACGCCGAGGTCATGGACGGGTGCGTGAGGTCGGGGAAATAGCCGCCGAGTTGCGCGGTCGTCAGCATGCCTTTATAGACCACGGTCTTGAACGACAGACTGGCAATGTAGAAGAAATCGCCGCCCTTGACCCTGCCGGAATAGCGAATGGCGTTCTCCGCGCGCTTGCGGATGACGTAGAGCTTGCGCTCGAATGCCAGTTCGTCAGTGAGCTTTGGATCGCGTGCGATGAAAACCTGACGAATGACCGGCTCGGAAACCTTGGCGGTCGCGCCCAGGGAGTTGTTGTCGGTGGGCACGGTGCGCCAGCCCAGCACCTGCTGTCCTTCCTCGACCACAATCTCGCCAAAAAGCTTCTCGCACTCGGCGCGTTGCTGCTTGTCGCGCGGGAGGAAGACCATGCCCACGCCGTACTCCCCTACGCCGGGCAGTTTGACCTTCGCCTCCTTGGAAACGAGCTTGAGAAAATTGTGCGGCGTCTGGATGAGGATGCCCGCGCCATCACCCGTGTTTGGCTCGCAACCGCACGCGCCGCGGTGATCGAGATTCAACAGTATTTGAAGCGCCTGACTGATGATGCTGTGAGACTTTGCCCCCTTGATATTGACAACGAAACCAACGCCGCAGGCTTCATGTTCGAACTGCGGATCATACAACCCCTGTTTGGGAGGCGGTTCAGCCCACACGGGGCCGCTCATTTCCTGCAACTGTCTGCGCTCAGTCATTTGTCGGTGCCGATATTCCGGTAAAATTTAGACATTTTTTACCCAAACTCACGAACGGCGCAATACAACATTTCAAAAAACTCACTGCGCGCACGCCTTTCGCCATGTCTGCCGGTTTCCTGCGAGGCCGGACGCGCCCGGCATCGTGGCGTCCCAACTTGTCCAAATCGGGAGCAAATTTCCGCCAGCTCCGGCAGGTGCAGTCACCGGCCGGGTTTGCCACTTTCCGAACCGCAACCACCCCGTTAGGCTGGGGCGAATGACGATCGCTGAGATACTGGCGGACGAGGCTCTTCGGCGGCAGGAATTTCCAGTCGCACGAGAAAAGGTCTTTCTGGCTCATGCTGGGGTTTGCCCTCTGCCCCAGCGGGTGACGCGGGCAATCACCGGCTACGCACAGCAGGCCACGACGGGCGATCAGGAGACATTGATCTTCCCGGCAGCCCTGAACGAAGGGCGCAAACTCGCGGCGCGGTTGCTCAACTGCCAGGAGGACGAAGTGGCTTTTGTAGGCCCGACTTCAATGGGTTTGAGCCTGGTGGCCAGCGGCCTCAAATTCCGCAAAGGCGACAACGTCCTGATCTATCACGACGATTATCCTTCCAATGTTTATCCGTGGATGGCGCTGGCGGAGCAAGGTGTGGAAGTCCGTTTGTTGAACACCCGCGCGCTGGGGTTGATCCGCCCCAAGGATGTCATCGGCCAGGTGGATGAAAACACCCGCCTCGTGGCGCTGGCCTCCTGTCACTTCGTCAGTGGCTTTCGGCTCGACCATGTCGCGATTGGCCGATTCCTTCGGGAGCACAAGATTCTTTTCTGCCTGGACGGCATTCAAACACTGGGCGCGTTTCCGACCACGGTGGAACATGTGGATTTTCTGGCGGCGGACGGACACAAGTGGCTGCTCGGTCCTTGCGGCGCGGGACTGCTCTACGTGCGGCGCGAACTCCAGGAGAAGCTGAACCCTCCGGTTTACGGCTGGCACAACGTGCGGTGCCCGAACTTCGTGGCGCAGGAACAGATCGTGCATCGCGGCGGGTCGAAGAAATTTGAGGCCGGCACGCAGAACCTGCTCGGGTTGGTGGGGCTGATCAAGGCAATGGAACTGGCACTCGAAGTCGGCGTGGACAACATTGCTCGGGAGCTGTTGCGAAAGCGCGGTTGGCTCGTGCCCGCGTTGCAGGCCAAAGGGTACACCGTTTTGCACGCAGACGCCGCGCCGGAAAACTCCAGCGGCATCGTCACGTTTTTCAAGCCCGGCCAGGACTTAAGCCCGCTCCACGAAAAACTGACGGCGGCCAACGTGATCACTTCGCTCCGCGCGGACCGCGCCGGCCAGCGTTACCTCCGGCTTTCACCCCATTTCTACAACACGGACGCGGAGTTGCAGCGCGCCTTGGATTTAATTTGAGAGAACGCGGCATTGCGCTTCGTCAACTGAAGAACCGCCAGATTTGCGCCACGAGGAACGTGACGAGGAAGCCCATGCCAAGTGGCAGTAGCGCCGCCAACGCCGCCCACCTGGCGCTGCCCGTTTCCTTGTAGATCGTGTAAATGGTCGTGCTACACGGGTTGTGGAGCAGGCTGAAAAGCATCAAGTTCACTGCGGTCAAAGTTGTCCAACCACCCGCGGTCAGCAGGCTCTTGACTGCCTGATCTGAGTCCAATTCAAACATCACACCCGCCCCCTGGCCAACTTCGTGGCTTCCCGTGACCATCACCGTCAGCATCAGGATGGTGGGAATGATGATTTCGTTGGCGGGAATGGCCACGATATAGGCCAGCAGAATCACGCCATTCAGGCCGACGAACAAAGCCACGGGATCAAGGCCGCCGACCAGGTGTTCGGCGATGCTGTTGCCGCCCACATGAATGTTGGCACTCAACCAGATGACGGCGCCCGCCGGCAGCGCGAATACAATCGCACGCCAGAGCACGAACATCGTGCGGTCAATCAAGGAAGTGTAGAGCGTTTGCCAGATGCGTGGGGGCCGATAGGGCGGCAGTTCCAGGCTGAAAGTGGACACCTCCCCCTTGAGCACGGTGCGGGACAGTGCCCAGGCCGATAGGAGCGTAAAACCGATCCCCAGAGCGGCCACGCCTGTCACCGCGCCGGCGGAAACCAACCCCGCCCAGTGCGCCGGGACAAGGCTGCCAATGAACAGTGTGGCAATTAGAAACTGTGTTGGCCAACGCCCGTTGCAAAGCGCGAAATTGTTGGTGATGATGGCAATCAGGCGTTCACGCGGACTGTCAATGATGCGCGTGGCCACCACGCCGGCCGCGTTGCAGCCAAAGCCCATCATCGTCGTCATGGATTGCTTGCCATGCGCGCCCGCCTTTTTGAACAAGTGATCCAGGTTGAACGCGACGCGCGGCAGATAGCCGAAATCCTCCAATAGCGTGAACATTGGAAAGAAGATGGCCATGGGCGGCAACATCACGCTCACCACCCAGGCGGTGGCCAGATACATCCCGTCCACGAGCACCCCACGCAGCCACCACGGGAAGCCCACGCTGGTCGCGCCCTCTCGCAACATCGGATAGAGTTGGTCAACGAGCAAACTGGCCAGCAGCCCGGAAGGCACGTTGGACCCGCTGATGGTCAGCCAGAACATCAAGGCGAAGAGCAGCAGCATGATGGGGAATCCCCACATACGACTGGTCACAATGCGGTCTATGGTGCGGTCCAAGGTCGGCTGTGCAGCCAAGCCGGGCCGTGTGACGGCGCGAGAAGCGAGGCGAGCGGCCTGGGAGTAAATGGCTTCGACGACATGCTCGTGCAAGTCGCCGGGAATTTGCTGACGCCAGCGCTGGGCTTCGCGAAGGATTTCTTCCGCTTGAGCGACTGATTCGGGAGTGGAGGAACTGGTTATCATGATTGTATCAGCAACGAAGTCCTAGCTTGTCGCCACGGGTGCAAGCTGCGCGTGGTTAGTCAGGGTGCCCAACTCACCGCTGCGCAGAGCTTTGGCCAAGTGATCGTCTCCAGCAAGCAACCGCATCGCCACCCAGCGCGCGTTGGGCAGGTTGGGGTAGGCGGCTTTGAGTCTGGCCAGCAAGCTTGCCAGAGCCGGTTGGAGCGCGGGTGGTTCCTGCTCCAGACGCTGCGGCCGGCAAACGGTCTTGCCGGTCGCCACGTCGCGGATGGTCTGCAGCAGTTCCGGCAACCCTTCCCCTCGGCGCGCGGCCGTAGGCACGACCGGCACACCCAGATCGCGCGCCAGTTGGCGTTCGTCCACCTGCAGGCCGTGCCGGCGGGCTTCGTCCATCAGGTTCAGACAAACGACCGCGCGATCCGTGATTTCCAGCACTTGCAGCACCAGGTTCAAATTGCGCTCCAACCGTGTGGCGTCAGCGACCACGATCGTTACATCCGGCTGGCCAAAGAGGATGAAGTCGCGCGCGATTTGTTCGTCGAGGCTGGTGGACAACAGGGAATAAGTTCCAGGAAGGTCCACCATTTTGAACCTCTTGCCGTCGTAGTCGAAACCGCCCTCGGCGCGCATAACGGTTTTACCCGGCCAGTTGCCCGTGTGTTGCCTCAAGCCGGTGAGGGCATTGAAAACGGTGCTCTTACCGGTGTTGGGATTGCCCGCCAGGGCGACGACGTAATCCCAACGGGCCATGTTCACGCCCAGCTTCTTGAGATTCGCGGCGCGATAAACGCTGCACGAAGCACAGGTTTCGTGCGCCGGAAGTGTGGTGGTGGCTGGTGTGTTCATGCTGTGGCGGGAACAGTCACCTCGCGGGCGATCTGAATCAAACGCGCCTGCTCGGATCGCAGTGCCACGACCGAACCGCGCACGCGATACGCGACCGGATCGTTTAGCGGACTGGTCATTTCGACCTCCACGATCGTGCCGGGCACAAAGCCAAGATCAAGCAATCGCCGGCGCTCGGGCCCGCGACAGGCCGGCGACAAGGCGACAACTCTTGCCCTCTCGCCAGTCTTCAACCGGTCAAGGAATTCCTCGCCGAACAGGTCCTCGGCCCGCACTTCAGGCAGCGGGACGACGGCGATGTTGTTGGCCAGGATTGGTGACAGTTTGTATTCCCGGCCATCCGCCCAAAGCCGCACTTCACCTTCTGATTTCCCGGTGACACACGCCTTCATGCCGGGCCTCAATCCCAGCGCCGACAATTGTGCGAAGATGGCTTCCGGTTCGTCCTCGATATGGCCAATGAGCAGTGGCACGTTCAACGAAGCCGTGTTGAGCGATTGACCGACGTCAGATTTGAGTTCCTCACCGGCGGCAGGAATGGCGTCGCCGTGTGGGTCGCGCAAGGGATGACCCAATTGTGCCGCGAGCGCCTCGGTTTGCTGTGGTGAAAGCAGGTGCTCCTGCCGTTCCGCCTGTGGATGCCACTGAGCCTCAGCCACGCCGGTTTGATCTGCCAAATAACTTTCCCACAAGCGATGGGCGCGCACAACATGCATGGCCAGTTCGCGTCCTGACGGGCGCAAATGAAGGCAGCCGTCCTGATGGCTGATCAACCCACGCTGTTCCATCCCAGACAGCAGATCAGCCGCGCGGTTCGGGGTGACCCCCAGGACACCGGCAACACTGTTGATGGTGGGGGGCTGTTTATTGACTTCACATTTCAAGACGTGCTTGAGCACATCCTCACGTTGTGACCGCGCTGCCAACAAGCGCGCCTGTGTCCGGCGAGCGAGCAGGCCAACTTTGGGCCAGCAGATCCACAGCCCGAAGGCGCAGGCGCAAATGATGAAAATCAACGGGAGCATATCTTGAAGTGGGTGAATGACGTCTTCATTGCAGTGCTCGAAAGAAGTGCTCGAACGAAACGTAAAGGAAGACACCAAAGTCAGGCGAGGCAGAATTGAGCCCGATGGGGACGGCGGCGCCCAGCACGAGTTGCGCGCCATTGCTGAGATTAAGCGCCTTGCGGACACCGGGGGAAATCAAGGAAACGAACTCTTTATCCAATCCTCCGCTTGAGTTACCAGACTCAAACCACACTCCAACCCACTCCAGCAGGAAATGGAGGTTGCGCGCCGGGGCATAGATTGCACTGGCACCCAGGTTGTAGTGGCACAGGTCGCGGCCGTTGCCGGAAACGGCATCCGGGAGCAAAGTCGAGCCGGCGTTCAGATGGACAAACCAGTCATCGTTGAAGGTCGTGCTGAAGGGAAGATTTATCTGATAACCGAGCGTCTCTTCGCCGCCTCCCCGGAAGTCATCGCCGGTGGGTAGAATCAAGCTGAATCTTGGCGCAAAGGCCGTCAAGGTCTGGTCGTCGTACCAAAGTTGATAACGATAGTTGAGCAGGACATCCCCAAAACCGTCCACCGAAGAACCGTCGGCTTCGGTGAAGTTGTACGGCACGGCGTAGCTCAGTTGATGCTTCTGGCTGAAGAAAGGCCATTCCTGGGTGAAAGCGAGGTTCCAGTTTCGAGAGTCTTCCCCTTCGGAGTCGAAAGTGTAGAAAGCCGTGAAGATATGCTGCACCACGCCCGGCTCCTGATTGTAAGCCTCCTCCACCAGAAAGGAATTGTCAGCGATGCCGTCCACGTTCCGCATTTCTGCCACGGGGTTGCCCGTGGAGGACGCTGACAGCGGCCAGCCGACATGGCCGACCGACAGAGCAAATGGTATAAACCGACTCGCCTTCATGCGCATGTCCTAACGCCACGTTTCCGTCACAATATAGAATACAATATCAATGTTAGTCATAACTATACATTGGCCGTGTTGGCTGTCAATCGAAATCCTCCATTGCTTTTGTCATCCCTCTGGCAAGCAGTGGCGGGTGACAAGGCCCAAAGACCAATCCCAAGGAAGGGTCAACACATATCTCGATTGGCGCGCGCCGCGCAGTCCGGTAGCATTGGACCATGCGACCGGTGGATATTCAGCACATTGGCAACGAGCTGGCGGTGAAGTGGGACGATGGCAGGGAGAGTTTCATTCCGCTGGAGCGATTGCGCCGCGCCTGCCCGTGCGCCGGCTGCAAGGGTGAGGTGGACGTTCTGGGCAAATTGCACCAAGGGCCGGCAGTTGCCCTCTCTCCCAAAGCGTTTCAGCTTGCGCAATTGACCGTGATCGGCAGCTACGCCATCCAACCGGTTTGGGGGGATGGGCACGCGAGTGGGATCTTTCCGTTCGATTATTTGATCAAAGTGTCCGCGTCTGAGTGAACCAAGACCCGGCTGAAAAAAACACCGGCCTTGAAACAAGGCCGGTGCTCGTGATCTGACTGAGAACTCGCTTATTTGAATTCAGCTTCGCCGCGCTTGCTCCAATCCCACGGCTTGCCGTCGTCCCACGCCGTCCACGGCTTTTCCGAGATGTCCTCGGACGGAGTCTTGAGGAACTCGGCCGCGGATTCGTTGGCTTGGAAGTCACTGTCCTGGACGATCGTCGGCGTGATGAAGATCAGCAGGTTTGCCTGATTGCGTTCTTTCTTGTCGTTACGAAAGGCCAGGCCCAGGAACGGAATATCACCCAGGATCGGGACTTTGGTGCTGCCCTTCCGGCTGGCGTCACTCACCAGGCCGCCGAGCACGAGCGTATTGCCGCTGGGGATCATCACTTGCGTTTCGATCTTGCGAATGGCGTAAATGTCCGCTTCGTTGCGGGTGCCAGCCACAATCTTGCTGGCAACGCTATCGAGCGTCGAAACTTCCGGGATCACGCGCAGGTTCACATAATTGTTGGCCGAGATGCGCGGGGTGACCTTCAGGATTGTGCCGAGGTTGGTGTAAGTCACTTCAGAACCACCCGGCGAGCCTTGCGTGCCGGCGGTGTTCTTGAAGATCGGATACGCCCGGGTTACGGAAAGATCGGCGGTTTCATTGTCGAGCGTGACCGCGCGCGGGGTGGCGAG
Organism: Verrucomicrobiia bacterium; assembly: GCA_011525685.1. Taxonomy (GTDB): domain Bacteria; phylum Verrucomicrobiota; class Verrucomicrobiia; order Limisphaerales; family JADLHS01; genus WYBW01. Next base: position 139,672 of record WYBW01000124.1, on the reverse strand, counting down.
AACTTTCGCGTCCGCACTTTGATTCAAGAAATGCACAACCGCGCTCAAACCGTCGGCATTCAGGAAGAAGGTTTCGGGAGTGAACCCGCTGTTCGGGCTGTAGAGCAACTTCGGATTGCTCAAAATACCACCGATCGTGCCGGGGTTTTCCTGAGTGCCAATGACCGTACCACTGCCACCCGGGTCAAGAATCGGAGTTGACGAAGGTTCGGTGCCCGGTAGTGCGTTGTTGCCGAAAGTCACCACCTGACCCTGGCCCATCTGCAAGCTCGCGTCACCCAGGGAAGCCGACCAGTCAATGCCCTTGGAGGTCTTGGGATTGCTCGAGGTCTCAAACAACTTGGCTTCGATAAGAACCTGCTTCGGCGGAATGTCGAGCCGTTCGATGAGACTGTCCACGGCGCCGAGTTCCTTCTCGGTGGCGAGCACGACCAGTTGGCTGGTGCGGACATCGGGCACCACCTTGCTCCGCTTGTCGGTCAGCGTTGTCTGGACGGAGGAGATGACATTGCTGGGCGCGGCGTACTTGAGCTGAATGATCTTGGTCTGCAGCGGCTCGAGCGCGGCCGGGTCCTTGATGGTCACCCGGGAGATTCTCGTCTTCGGGTCATCCACCATCTGCAGGCCGTAGTTGATCAGCAGCGCGCTCAGGGCCTGCTCGGCGGTCAGATTCTCCCAGCGAATGGAAATGTTTGGCTGGACCTTGATGACGCCGGTTTTTTCATCGGGCTGGCCGTAGCCGACCCTGGGATCGAGGATGTAATTGATCCCCGCCTGCCGCGCCAGGTTTTCAATGGCGGTGGTCAGTGGGACATCCTGGAACTGGATGAGGGGAATCACCGCGCCGGGTTGCACACCGGAGGGTGCCGAGACCTCGCCGGCGGACGCGCCTTCGGCGGGGTTGGTTTGGGCCAGGGCCAAACTGCAGGCGGCAAGCCCAACGATGGTCAGTGTAGCGAGTTTCGCTTTCATTTTTCCTTTTTGTTTGTTCTGAGGTTGAGCAGTCTCGTGTCAGTGTCAAATCACTCGCTCAACACGGGCAAATTTTAGCAGTCACGGTGCCATGCGGCGACTTTCTGCCCGGAGTCGGCTTGGGGAAGCGGAAGCGCAGCGTTCCACAAGGTTGCTTGTCCAGCATTAAGACAAGCGCGCGGCGCGAGTTGGGCGCGCGTGTCCCGTTCGGAAGCGATGCCTACTTCACCAGCTTTTGAAAATTCAGCACGCGCTCTTCACCACCGCTGTGTTGAATCTTCGCCTGGCCGTTGGCCGGGTCTATCTCCAGGCACTGGATGCTGATGCGGCGACCACCGCTGATGATTTCAGCCGTGTCCCCCACCCCAAAGTTCACACCATTGATGGTGAGGACAGGCTTTTCACCGCTTGTAATGCCGGTGACGGTCAAGTCGCCAAGTGTCACCACTTGGTTGGTTGCCACCGGGGCCACGGGTGTCGCAAAGAGGCGTTTGGATCTCGGAAAGAACGGATCCTTTCCTTCCTTCTCGGTGGACGGTATGACGAAGACGGATGGAGGAATGGCAGCCGTCACTGCGGCTTGTTCCTTTTCTTCGGCGGCCTCCGACACCGCGGGGTCGCTCTTGCTCGTTTTGGTCTTGGCGGCGGTATTGGTCTTGCCACCCGCGGCCACCGCCATCAGCGATGTCCCCAAAAGGACTGCGATGGCGAACGAAGGAAGCCTGCTGTTTGGAATGACTCGAAATCTCATGATGGTCGAGGAATGGTTCACGACGGATTTGGTCTCACCAAAGCGACAATATCCACCTTGAACGCCAGCTTTTCCCGGTCCTTGCCCGTGCCACCGCCGCTCACATCCACGTCCAGATTGACAAGCCGGATGAGCCGATGCTCGTTTTCAAAGTCGGCCAGAAACCGGCCGAGATCATGGTAGAAGGCCGTGCCGGTTACGGTGAAGGTGGCCTGCTGATACGGAAACTTGGGCAACAGGTTGACGTTCACGGGAGAGCCGCTGGGATTGATCTTGGGAATGTCTATCTCCTTGTAGCGGGCTTTGAAATCACCGATGGTCCGAATCGCCCAAGCGTAAAGGTCTGAGCCGGCAGCCATGCCGGTTTCCTGCGCTGCCAGTTTCTCCCGGGCTTCGTTCAGATCGGCTTCCAGCCGCCCTGCGTGCTTGATGCCATCCTGCATCTTCTTCAATTGCAACTCGGCGGCCGATTTCGTATCCGCCAGCTTGGCCAGCGCGGCGAACTGTTGCCGGATCAGGCCAAAGCCCAACCCGCCCAGCACGGCGAGCGTTACCACGCCCACCAGGACCAGGTGGTTGCGTTTTTCCTTGGGCAGTTTGTTGAATTTCATCGGGTCACGGGAGGATAACGACATTCGAGCGTAAACAGCACCGAGGGCCGGCCGGCTTCCGCGTTGAAATTCGGCGCGCTCTGATTCTTGAGAACGACTTCGTTGGTCCGGCCCAACATGGACTGGAAATACTGATTCTCCGCTAGCAGATCCTTGAACTTGAGAACCATGCTCCCGGCGTTGACGGAGGTATCATTCGCGTCCAGGATCAGGGTGATTCTTTCGGTGGAGGAACCGGGTTTGCCCGGAGTGACGCGATTGGCATTGGTGCGGGGTTTGATTTCCTCGACGATGGCGTATTCCTGCATGACGCGCAGATGAACCAACTGCACATCCTCATGAGTGGTGTGCTGCAACGCGTTGAGCAGCGTGCCGTTGAGAAACCGGTTGGTCGTCAGACGGTTCAGGGACACCAGCCGGTGATTGACGTCCGACAACTTCCGCTGATTCTCGAGCACGTGCCGGTAATCGTTCGTGAGCGCGGCCATGTCGCTCTCCAGCCGTGAGACCTCGCTCTTCACCAACATGCCCTTGACGTGCAAAGAACTGGCCCAACCCAGCATCAAGGAGACGAGCAGCGCGCCGATCCAGATGGCGCGCTTGACCGGATCACGGCGGCGCGCTTCCTCGGCAGCCTGTGCTTCAGCCAGCAGATTTAAGCGAATCGGCATAGTTCAAAACCGGTTGTCACAACGCGGCCAGCCCCGCGCCCACGGCCACCGCGAGTTGGGCCGAGACGTGTTCCAGTTCGGCCGCCTGGGCGGACGGCAGGCCGTTGTGCAGAAACGACACCGGATTCCACGTCTTGCACTCGATCATCAATTCGTGCTGGAGGCATTGCAGGATCAACTCGGATCGCGCCGAACCGCCCGTAAGGTAGGCCGCCGCGACCGGCCGGTCCTGTTGATGCTCGAAGAAATCAATCGAAGCGCGCAACTCGCGTCCCAACGGCATGAGCACCGATTCCAGCGCGCTCTGCACCTCTCCGGGCATGCCCACCTTGATACCCTCGGCCTCCGCGTAGCTGATGTTCATGGTTTCACTGATGGCGGTGGTCAAACGGTCGCCGCCCATGCCCACCACCCGGCTCAAGATCAATTCCCCTTCCTGGAGAATGCAGATGGACGTGCATTTGAAGCCGATGTCCACGAGGGCGACCACTTCCTTCGCAAAAACCTCCGGCATGGCCTTTTCGAACGCGTTGACCGGGCCGATCAGCCCGGGAACGATCTGGTCGGCCACCAGGCCCGCGTGTTTGGCGCCCTCCACAAAATCCTCCACGAGTTGTTTCTTGGCGCCTGCCACGAGCACCTTCTGTTTTCCCTGATTGGCGGCGACCTTCGCCGGCTCGACCTTGCCGTCACCGCCCGCGGGGATCACGTGGCAATCGAACACATAGTTGGTCAGGTCCTGTTGCAGGTAACCGCGGGAGTTGTGCTTCAAGATCAGCCGCATGTCCTCCACCGGCATCCGCGGCATTTCCACGTGCCGAACCAATGCGTCATTCACGCTGGCCGTGAGACTGACCATTTTGGTCTTGGCTTGGACGGCTTGATTCACCGCCTTCAGATGCTCGGCCAGCATCTCGGGCGACATGGTCTTCTCAAAAATCGGCGCGTCCAACAACGCGAACCGGGTGAGGCTGAAGCCGTCGCCCCGCCGCTGCAAATGCACGGCTTTCGTGGCGCGGCTGCCCAGGTCAACGGCCAGGATCTGGTCGAGTCGCCTGCGTGCGCCATTTTCAAAAAATCCCAAGGCCATGTGCGTGTCTTATCCAGTTACCAAAGTGTTTGCAAGTGGCTTCTGCCGGTTGCGCAAGTAATCACTCTCCGCCCTGTGCGCACCAGCCCGAACATCTGAGCAACGAATCTGACGAATAATCAGCAACAGCCGCGCCAGTCCGCGCACTCCCGCCCGCCCGCCGCGTTTTCTCCACAGGAATTCTTCCCAAATTGCCGCTGAATTGCCGCCACTGTCCCAAGCCGGGGCGTCCCTGTCTCGTAAACGACAGTCCCCGATTCCTGACCAACAACGCCAACACCCATAGTCTAGCCAAAACCCTGTCCTGATTCAACCAGCCTGACCACAACCAGCCTCGAGCCAACCCGTTCCTCCGTGAATCACCGCGCGGTTCACTTCATCAGAATCAGTTCAGAATCCTCCCCCTCCATCTGCCGGCGCGCGGCGGCTTCCAGAATCTTGAACAACGCATCCAGCAACTCCGTCCGCCGGCCCTGCCACAGCACGCCAAACGTCACCGGCTCGAATCCCTCCAATGGCAACAAGCGCACCTGCGGATGATACTTCATTTTCGGCACGCGCACCGTGACACCGATGCCGTAACCGTTGGCGACGTAAGTCTGGACCATTTCGACTGTGCTGACTTCGATGCCGCTGAGCCAATCCACCTTGCGTTTTGCCAGTCCCTCCTGGAAGGAGCGCCGGATCGGTTCGTTGCTCGGGACGGTGATGAGCGATTCCTCGATGCGGTCGCGCTCCCACAACTCCGCCGCCGAAGTCAGCTTGCTGCGCTTGGGCACCAGCAACACCAACGGCATCTTGAACATGGGAATGACATTGATGCCCGCCGGCGGCTTCGTGCCCAGCAGACAGACCGCGAGATCAATTTCCTGTTGCTGCAACCACTTGATCACCTCCGGATCATAACCTTCCCGCAGCGTCACCCGGAGTTTCGGGAATTGCTTTTGCAGCTCCTGCAACATCCCCGGCAGGTGATCGCGCAACATGATCTCGGAAGCGGCGATCCGCAGGTGTTGCGAGATGCCGCCCCGCAACTTCTCCGCCATCGGCGTGAGGTTGTCGAAGAAGGGACGGATGAAATCGAAAAGTTCCTTTCCTTGCGGCGTGAGTGAAAACGGCCGCCGATGAAACAAGGTCACCCCGAGGAACTCCTCCAACTGGATCACTTGCCCGCTGATGGCCGGCTGCTGAATGCCGTAAGGCATGTTGCGCACGGCCTCGCTGATGCCGCCGTGCTTGGCGACATAATAGAACAACTCCAGGTGATGAATGTTCATAAGAACCGTTTCGGCAATGCGCCCCTAACGTTTACCAACGACGACTTGGAGATACAACTCCCCACTGCCAATGCCTCAACAACCTTGAAGTGCCACTTTGCGTTGAGCCTCCGATGAGTTCACCAAACTTTGCGTTTGACCAAGCTAGTCGCATCGCCCTCAAACGGCCCCGGCGTGGGTTTCGCGGCATCCCGGGGCTGGCCAAAGTAATCCTGGTCCACCACCAGCGGAGCACCATCGGGCTGAACGTACGGCAGCCCGGGTATCCTGGCTTTGCCCAGCAAAGCGGTGCTCACCTGCACGGTTTCCGCGCGCTGGACCGCCGGATCGAAGGTGAGTTCCAACTGCCACTGGTTGCCGGCTTCGAGCAACTGCGGCCTGGGGAGCTCCGCCTTCACCACGCACGCGTTGGTCTCGCGGAAGTATGGCCGGGCGCCGTTGCAATAAACGTTGCCGCCGGCGTGCGACGGAAACTCCCTTGCATCGTAAACCCACAGCCCGTGTCCAGCGGCAGCCTGCTTGGCTTTTACACTTGTCTGGCCGACACCTGCCTCCCCGGGACCGATGAAGAGGTTGTTGTAAAACCGGTTGTCGCCTCCCTGGATGCTCACCAGGCCGGCGACCTTGGTGGAGTGCGCCGGATGAAACGGCGTCTCGCGGCTGAGTTCCGGCCGGCTGATGATCCGGCCGGCAAACAGGTTGTGGGCGTAGGCGCCGCCCTGTGACATGTCCAATAAACTCGTCGGTGAAAGGAACAGGTTGTTATCCACCAGGAAGGGCCCGTGGTTCACTTCCATGAACAGGTCCTCGGCGGCGTTGTCGTGAAAGAGATTGCGCGAAACGCGCGTGCCCTGCGCCATCCAGTCCAGCCACAGGCCGCGGCAGGTGCGGTAGATGTGGTTGCTGCGGATCGTGGCATCAATGGCAGCGTGGAATTTGATGCCCGCCATCTCGGCGCCGGTGAACAGTCCCCGGACGTGGATGTCGTGAATCACGTTGCCCGTCACGGTGCTGAAGGCGGCGCCGAGACTCCCGACGATGCCGGCCTGCTCACAATGCGAGATGTTATTGTTCCGGACGACGTGGTGGCCGATGTTTTCCCTGGTCCAGGGAATGGTGAAAGCATGAGCGCGTTCGATGGTCTTCACGTAACCCTCGGCGGTGTCGGCGGAGGTGTTGTCGAACTCGTCGCCGTGCTTGCCCAGCGCGATGCCCGAGCAGACGGAGTGGCTGATCACGTTGTTCTCGATGATCCATCCCTTGCTCCAATGCGTGCCGATCAATCCGATTTGCTCCGCCGTGGGCGGCGCCCAAGGGGTTGCGGCCTGGCGCATCGTGAAGCCGCGCACGGTGATGTAATTCCGGCCGGGCTGGTCCGGATAGAATACGGTCCGCCGCACGTTGATCTCGACGAGGTGCTCGTTGGGATTCACGCCTTTGAACTGCGCCCAGATGCTGGTTTCCGCGGCATCCACCCGCGCAAACCACAATCCCGGCCTGCCATCAGACGAGTTCGCGGTTTCAGCTTTCCGGCTCTTGAAAACCAGACAAAGGTTCTGGATTCCACTCACGGGCTTGAGCCTGGCTCGAATGGTGGTCCACGATTGCCAGTCGCCCGTGCTCGGGACCTGGCCAACGCCCAACAACTCGCCCTCCGGCGAGTCCCGGCGCAACTCGATCAGCCCGCCGTCAGCGGCCGATGCAACCCGAAGTTCCACCTGCTCCGAGCGCGTGCCGAAATTGACCCGTTCATACCGCGCCCAATCGCCGTGCTCGATCCAACCAATACACTCTCCGCCTTCGGAGCAGGCGGCTTTCTGGACTCCGTTTTGAGCGACAAAACTTGCCGCCGGGATTGTGTCAACCGCCCCGTCACCCGGCACTGGCCGCAACCAAGCCACGTTGAGCAGATATTGCGAGTCGGTTCGCCCCAACCATGCCGGCGTCTCTCCGGCGGGCATCAGCACCTCTTCCAGCTTCGCCGCCTCAATCAACCACTCGCCATTCAGATAGACAGCGCCCGTGTGGTGCGCGCGGCCTTTGGGGTTGAACCAATCCCCACGGATCAGGTCCACGTACGGATTGAAGTCGCCGAAGAACGAATTCGGCAGCGTCACTTTCCAGACGTCGTCCTGAACCTTCACCCAGTTCTTGATGGCTTCCGAACCTTTGATCTCAACCTTCTCTCCCGGCGCGGCCTGATAAACGATGCGCCTCGCGTCGGAGTCACCTCCACGTGGCGGATTGATGCGCTCGCGATAAACCCCCTCATGCACGGTGATGACGTCGCCCGGTTGCGCCATTTCGGCGGCGCGCTGAATGGTTCGCAACGGAGCGGCCCGAGTGCCGGGGTTGCGGTCGTTGCCACTGACCGCGACGTGGAGTTCGGTTGCCGGAAGAATGCCCGTGAAGCTCATGATGCCCAGGATGATGACTGTCGTTTTCATAATGTGCCCCTGACCTCGCGCCCAACCCGTGGCGCATCCCAATGCTCGCCACTTTACCGTTTACCGTGCGCGCTCAACCATTGCACGGCCAAATCTGGAAAGTCGGTGAACAACCCGTCTATGCGCGCGTCGCCGAAAAGCACTTGATGCGCGTCGTCCATCGAATCGGCCCACCGGGGCAGTTCGTCGGCGCGCAGGGTGTAGGGATGCACCGCCAACTTTGCCGCGTGAGCATGGCTCACCAAATCGGTGACTTTGCGATCCGCTTTGGACCTGCCGGTCACAATCGCCCCAAGCGATGGCCCAATGCCGTCCGCGAACTTTGCCAACTCCGCCAGCCCTGCCGGAGTGAACCAATGCTCCGCCTCACTACCGTCCGGATTCCTCCGCCCCGCTCCCGTCAGCAATAAGAGACACCCCTCCCACCCCAGTTCGCTGCGGATGCGTTTCACTTCATCCACCTCGAAACACTGAACCCAGCACGGGTCCGCTTTCGTAATGTAGCCGTGGCGGCGCAGGATCGGCAGCACGACACGACTGAGGTCGTGCCCTTGCTGACGATGCCAGCCCGGCTGTTTGAGCTCGGGATAAATCCCCACCTTGCGCCCGCGTGTCTGGTTCAACCCTGCGATGAGCTGCAACTCCTCCTCCAGCGTCGGAATTTGGAACGAGGAATGGCCCACGGGAAAACGGCGGGGATAAACTGGCTGGCCGGTCTTGGGATTGATCCGCTCATTGGCGCGGAGTTGTTTGATTTCGGCGAGCGTGAAGTCCAGCGCGTAATAGTGCCCGTCCGCTCGCTTGCGCTCCGGAAACCGTCGGGCTACGTCGCTGATGGTCTCCAGATGAATGTCGTGCATCACGATGGGCACGTCATCCTTCGTCAACACCAGGTCCTGCTCCAGGTAATCCGCCCCCATCTCGTAAGCGAGCACTTTGGCTTCGAGCGTGTGCTCGGGCAGATAGCCGCTGGCCCCACGATGAGCGATGACCAATGGCTTGGAAGTTTGAGCCACCACCGACAAGGCGAGCAAACCCGGAAGCGCTGTCAGAATCACTCTCTGCACGGCTCTATCTTTTCGCCGGAAGCCGCGGTCTTAGAAAGCAAAAAGTGGGAGGTCAACGAGGCATCGGATCAAGCCTGACCCGCGGTTACTTCGGACTGAAGCCTCGAACCGGAGCTGCGTTCGCAATCCAAAGCGAGGGCACGCGCCGGGACAAATGCCAGGCCTTGAACGTTGCCAGCACTTCGCGGAGTTCCGAGCAGGTCAGCCGCATCAGATCGTGATCGTCCGCCATCCCGCCCGGCCAGGTGTCCGGGATTGCGTCGTCGTCCTTGCGCACATACGCCAGCATGCGCAACAGCCGCTCGCAAACGCGCGGGCGCACCAGGCAAAATTCCCGCGCGGCCGGCGACATCAGCAATGACGACAGCAACAGGCTCTGGTGCTTGAGGTACAATTCCCGGGGATCGTCCACCCGCAAGCGATTCAGCTTGGCCTGCAGGTCGGCCGGCAGATGGTCCTGATGCAATGCATCGCACAAGGCTTCCATCTCTGCATCGGTCACCATCTCCAACGCCTTCACGGTCACTCCGGTCCCGCCCACCGCACTGTATGAGTTGAATTTCATGGCAGATCGAGCGTAGGCAGCCCGAACTCGAATGTCTTTTACAACCCTCTCCTCCATTTGGAACGCGCTCAATCTGGTGCTGCCCTCTTGCGGGGCAACGCTTGAATATCGCCGGCAACCCCTCACGCTTTTCCCCCCTCCCCATCCGATGGGCGGCCGTCAGGCCGGAATGATGCAGTAGGACAGGCGTCGCGCCTGTCTCTGACTTTAAGATTCCGACTTGAGGGGTGGGTTGATTGTGGAGAAAGGCGAGAGCTGTTGAGTGAGGAGTGTCCCTCTGGAGATGGAGACAGGCGCGACGCCTGTCCTACGCTTTCGCAGCGCGCCCAACTTCCGGGAGCGCGGACGGCTTCGTTCCGGCTCAGTTCGGAGACCGATTAAAGAATTCCTTTTGCAGGCGCAGCAGCAGCGGAATGGAAGCGAGCAGGCCGATCAAATTGGGAATCGCCATCAAGCCGTTCAACGTGTCCGCGATGTCCCAGATCAGATGCAGCGAACCGGTTGCGCCCAGATAAACGAACACCAGCCAGGCGACCCGGTAGGGCATCGCGGCTTTGGCCCCCAGCAGATAGACGATGCCGGTCTCCCCGTAAAAGCTCCAGCCGAGCAGGGTTGAGAAAGCGAACAACATCAGTCCGCCCGTGACCACGATGGAGCCGAAGGTGCCGGGCAGACCCGTCTCAAACGCCTTGGCCGACAACGCGGCTCCCGTCAGGCCGCTGCTCCACGTGTCCGTCGTCAAGATCACCAGCGCTGTGGCGGTACAAATCAACAGCGTGTCCACGAACACCTCGAACACGCCATACATGCCCTGCCGCACGGGATGGTCCGTGTCCGCCGAACAGTGGACCATCGGCGCGCTGCCCAGTCCGGCTTCATTCGAGAACAGACCGCGGGCGATGCCGTAACGCAGCGCCATCATGATGGTGCTCCCGGCAAAACCGCCCACCGCCGCCGTGCCGGAGAACGCCCCTTCGAAGATCAGCCCGAAGGCGTGTGGCAGCTTGCCGGCATACAACACCAGCACAATCACCGCGCCAATGAGATAAAACACCGCCATGAATGGCACCAACCATTGCGTCACACGGGCAATGGATTTGATGCCGCCCAGAATCACCACCGCCGTCAGAGCAACCAACACCAACCCGGTCAACCAGGTGGGAACGCTGAAAGTGGCTTTGAGAGCGTCGGCAACCGAATTGGCCTGCACCATGTTTCCGATGCCGAAAGCCGCCAGCGACGTCAGCAAAGCAAATGCGCTTCCGAGCCACGGCCAGCCCAGTCCTTTCTTGAGGATGTACATCGCGCCGCCCCGCATCGTGCCGGCGGCATCGGTTTCCCGGTAATGCATGGCGATGACAATCTCCGCATACTTGGTCGCCATGCCGAACAGTCCGGACGCCCAGAGCCAGAACACCGCTCCCGGGCCGCCAATGGCAATCGCCGTGGCCACGCCAGCGATATTGCCCACGCCGACAGTGGAGGCGAGCGCGGTGGCCACCGCCTGGAACGGACGCACGTCACCCTTTCCGCCACCACGTCGGGTGATCTTGCCCAGCACTTCCTGGAGGGCAAATCCCAGCCGACGAAACTGGACCGCGCCGGTTAGAATCGTGAGCAGGAGTCCCGTGCCCATCAAGAGCACGATCATGGGCCAGCCCCACACCAAACCATTGATCGCTGAATTCAACTGCTGAAGCGTCTGAGTCATGATGTGGGCCGGACTCTAAGGCACCACCTGCTGAACTCAAGCCGCGGCTTTGCCGTGGGCGGGAGCGAAATGCTTGCCGTTCGTGCCGGCGGGTGAGGATTGAGTCAAACGATGCGGCCGCCGCTTTTATCAATTCACACCTGCGAGGCGGCATGAGTTACAAAGAGCGTTATGAATAGCAATGTTGGAAACTGGATTGTGACCCTGCTCCGCTGGCTGGCGCGCGTGCTCGTGCTGGGCGTGTTTCTGTTCTGGGGCTCGTTCTTCGTCGCCCACACGCAGGAATGGTTCATCGCTCCCTTGCCGGAATTGCCCCCCTTCAAGGTCTGGGTGGGGCATGCGCTGCATCTCCTGATGCTGGTTGGATTGCTGGGGAGCCTGTGTTGGCCGCGGGCCGCCGGCCTGGTGGTGGTCGTGGCGGCGTTCACCTTCTTCCTGCAAAGCGCCGGCCCGCGATTTCCAGTTTTCTTCGGCTTGACCGTTCTACCCGTGCTGCTGCTCGCACTTTGCCCAAGGCGAACCGGTGGCCAGGCGTCACCGGCGCAGGCTTGACGCAAGATGAAACTCGACGCGCTTCAATTCAATCTGGGGCTGGCCTGGCTGTGGATTCTGCTGGGGTTTCTCTCCGGCATGGTGCTGGGGATGTTCTTCCATCACGAAAACTGGCTCGGAGGGTACGGGAGCCTTCGCCGCAGGATGTATCGGCTGGGCCACATTTCGTTCTTCGGTCTCGGCGCAGTGAACTTGTTCTTCTGGATCACGATGAAACTAAGTCCGGCCGCGGGCGCGCTGGTACACTTTGCCTCCGGGGCATTCATTCTCGGCGCCATCACCATGCCGCTCTGCTGCCTGGTGATGGCACATTTTCCAAAACTGCATCTGATCTTCGCCGTGCCGGTGGTCAGCCTGATTGCCGGTGGATTATTAACCCTTTTGGAGGTCGTCAAATTATGAGAAGAAAAAAACGCATCGGCTTCATTGCCATGAGCGGTGTGCGGGCTCACAACGAGGAACTCACGCAACTCGGCCTCACGCTGCCCGGCTTCGTGGACCGCAATCGCATCATCGCGTCGCTGCCCAGTCTCGGCCTGCTCACCCTCGCCGGAATGACACCGGACAACTTCGACGTCGAGTATCACGAAATCGCCGATCTGCGAAAACTGCCTGGGCTGCCGACGGATTTTGATCTGGTCGCCCTCAGCACCTTCACCGCGCAGTTTTATGAAGCTTGCGACGTGGCGGATTACTATCGCAGCCGGAATATTCCCGTCGTCATGGGCGGCATCACCGCGTCGTCGTTGCCCGAGCAGACACGGGAGTCTTGCACCAGCGTGGTGATCGGCGAGGGGGAACCGCTCTGGCCGGAGGTGCTGCGCGATTTAGAGAACGGAGCTTTGAGACCATTTTACACGCAGTCGCCTCCCGGCCAGTTCGATTTGCGCAACGCACCCCTGCCTCGCTTCGACTTGCTCGACCCGGACAAGTACAACCGCCTCACCGTGCAAACCAGCCGCGGCTGCCCGCACAAGTGTGAATTCTGCGCCAGCTCAATCCTGCTGACGAACCGCTACAAGCTGAAACCGGTCGAGAAGGTCATTGCCGAGATTCAGGAGATCAAGAAAATCTGGCCCCGCCCGTTCATCGAATTTGCCGACGACAACAGCTTTGTCCACCGCGAGCACTACAAACAACTGCTACGGCGGCTCGTGCCGGAGCGATTGCGGTGGTTCACCGAAGCCGACGTGCGCGTGGCGGAGGATGACGAACTGCTCGGCCTGATGCGCGATTCCGGTTGTCAACAGGTGCTCATTGGTCTGGAAAGCCCGCGCCGCGTGAATCTCAACGGCATCGAACTCAAGAATAACTGGAAGGCGCGCCAACAGGATTATTACAAGGAGGCCATCGCGAAGGTCCAGTCCTACGGCATCACTGTGAACGGCTGCTTCATCCTTGGCCTGGACGCCGACACGCCGGAAGTCTTTGACGACGTGCTGCAATTCGTTCGCGACTCGGGTCTTTACGAGGTTCAGATCACTTTCCTGACCGCGTTTCCGGGCACGCCGCTCTATCACCGCCTGAAAGCCGAAGGCCGGATCATTCGCGACAAGGCCTGGGAACTCTGCACGCTGTTCGACATCAACATCACGCCGAAGAAAATGAGCCGCGATCAACTGCAGGCAGGTTTTCTCCGGCTGGCGAGGCAACTTTACTCCGCGGACGAAACTCAGTCGCGACGCCGGAATTTCAAGCGAGTGCTCAGGGCTTCGCCGCGTTTCGGTCCGCAAGCAAAGCGACACGAACAATTACTGGCCGCGTAGGCTGGTGGCCAATTTCCGGCTTGCCACATTTGATGGAGAGGCGCTGAATCGAACCGTCGTGCGGGCGGACCGGGAAGACCGGGTTGACTGGGTCCTATGGCGGGTCTCACTCAGGTTTTGTCGGGGTTGGAAGCGACAGAATGCCGCGAGAGGGTGGACCATTATTTTCGCCCCGAGACCCTCGGCGCGGCCTCGTCGGCGATTCCCACTGATTCTGGCACGCCAACCCGTTTCCACCAGATCAACTGCTCCCGCTCGGTCAGGCCGCCAACTTGTAGAGCAAACATGGCTTTGTTCCAAAGAGTGTCCGCGGCCATCTTGATTCCCTTTCCAACTTTTGCCGAAGCCACTTGTCCCTTTCGCCAAAGCCGGCTGGTGGGGCTGACTTTGGCGCAACCATCACCCACCACAACCAAACAAAACCATGAAAATTGCTGAGCAGTTCAAACCCTCACCACGCTGGGATGCGCAGGCAACTCATAGCGTGTCAAACCGAAGGTTGCGTTTTGCAGCCGCTCTGATCTTAACCCTGACCCTGGCGGCGTCCGCCTGGTTTGCGGAAGCGGGCCCAGTGACGGAGCGAGGCGGAGGCGCTCGCCACAAAGTCCCGCCGACTCCCTCATCGGTGCGGTTCGCCGTGATCTCCGACCCGCACCTTTACTCGGTCCGCTTGGGCACTTCCGGCGCGGCCTTCGAAGCCTACTTGAACCAGGATCCGAAATTACTACGCGAGAGTGAAGCGATCCTCGAATCGGCACTGGAAAGTGTCATCAAGCAGCAGGTGAGCTTTGTCATCATCCCGGGCGATCTCACCAAAGACGGCGAGTTGGTGAATCACCTCTTGATGGCAAGGCACCTGGCAAAGCTCGAACGCCATGGCATCCAGGCTTTCGTGGTCCCGGGCAATCATGATCTCAACAATCCGGATGCGGTGGCTTTCATCGGCGACACCACCCGGCCCGTGCCCAACGTCAGCCCGCGGGTCTTCCGTGCGATCTACCAGCGCTTCGGTTATGGGCAGGCCCTGGATTGCGATGTGGATTCGTTGAGCTACGTGGTCGAACCCGTGCGCGGGCTTTGGTTGATCGGGATTGATTCAACTGATGCCAGTGAGAACGAACAACTGGGCTATCCCGTGGTCGGTGGCAGACTTTCCCCCAGCACACTTGCGTGGATTCAGGCGAAGCTGCAGCAGGCTCAGGCACGCGGCAAGCAGGTGATCGCGTTCATGCACCACGGTGTGAATCCGGACTTTGTCGTCCAGCCGCTGTTGTTCCCGGATTACTTGGTGAGCGAGTGGTCGGCGGTGAACCTGACGCTCGCCAGCGCAGGATTGAGGGTGGTCTTCACCGGACACTACCACGCCCAGGATGCCAGTTATCTATGCGACCGGACGCTCACGCCGGTATCGCCGCTCTGCGATGTGGCAACCAGCTCGCTTGTTTCGTTTCCGTGCGCCTATCGCTTGGTGACCATTCAGCCTGACGGTCAGTTAAGCATTGAAAGCCGGCGCGTGACGGACATCGCGGCAGACACAGCCGGTATGCCGTTCCAAGAGTATGCCGAGGCGGACTTGCGTGCGCGGCTGCCAGCCCTGGCCACCTATCAACTCGAATACGGGTTCGGCGTCCCTCATGACCAGGCGGTGTTGCTCGAGCCTTTTGTGACGGATGCCATCCTCGCCGCATACGCCGGCGACGAAACACCGGATGCCACTACGCAAGCGGTGTTGAATTCGTTCGTTGGCAGCCCTGAACCACTGCACTCGCTGGGATTGCTGCTCTGGGGCATGTGGACCGATCCGCCGCCGGCCGACAACGACCTGACTGTGCCTTTGACTACAAACTGAGAAACCGAAGTGGGTGGGTGGCTGGCATGGCGCAAGCCACCCGCTCGGCGAACTCACTCACGGAATCCAAAATCCAACCATCGCCAAAGGCCGACGCGTAATGTGAAAGCAAAGTGTGGATGAACAATGTGAGGAAGGAATCACCATGAAAACGGTTACAAACCTGATTTTGGTATTTGCCGCTTGCCTCACCTGGCCGGCGAGCGGTCAGGAAAGTTACGTGCAATCGGAAAAGTGGCACTTCCGATTGGATATGGGCGGCACGATCCCGCAAAACCCAAGCCTTTCAAGAATAGACGGCCCGGTAACTGCCGGTGGTGAAATGGAACTATCGGCCGGCTTCCAGTTTGATATGGCGGTGGGTTACCGAATCAGACCCTGGATCGCCTTGGAAGCCGAACTGGGTCTCACCGCGAATGAGGTTGAATCCGTGGGCAACTGGTCGTATCCGGACTCGTCTCTCAGCCAACTCCTGATGATGGTGAACGTCGTGGTCGAATACCCGCGAGGCCGGTTGGTGCCGTTTGCCGGGATTGGCGCGGGCGGTGTGTTCAGCGCCCTGAGCTTCGGCAACGATTATTACTATTATTGGAGTGAGTCGGATGGTTCGGGAAGCGACTTCGTCCCGGCGGCGCAGGCGTTTGCCGGTTTGCGATACGATTTCAACGAGCGTTGTGGCATCGGCCTGATTTACCGTTTCCTGGCCACTGCGGAACAGGAATGGGACGTGGATTGGTGGACGGGTCCGGACTTCCGAGTCGGGGTGGACTCAGTCCGGATGCATTCCATCTGCCTGGCATTTACCGCGAAGTTTTGAGCCGCGCAGATTTACCAGACAGCAGCATGTGCCGCCACCAGGCAGGTTGAATTCAGCGTGCGTCTCTTCGAGCCCAAGGAAGATTACTACCTCGACCTCGTTCCGAGCGAATGCATTTACGCAACGAACCAGGTCGAGCTGGTGGCCTTTGCCATGTTTCCAGGCCATTTGCTCATGCGCGTGACGCAGCTCGAATCGGAATTGCAACCTGCCGGTTTCGATTACGACTGGCTGCAAAAACATCTGGAAACCAACCCGAAGGCACTGGCGCATCACAAGGAGAGCGACCGCATCGTGCTGACCGCCTACGAAGGCGTTGCAGCGATTCGCGCTGAAACATCTCGGTGAAGAGGAATTGTTCGAGAAACCGGGCGTGATGGTTCGCAAGGCTGACCGCGAGACGCAGCAGGACTGGACGCAGTCGTAATCACCGCCATCGGTCCCGGCTCGCCATGCCTCAAAGGCCAGCTACTTGAGTTCCGCCTTCTCGCTCGATTCGACCCGATAAAGATTTTTCTTCGTCCGCAGAATCAATGCCCTGCCCGACACGGCCGGTGAAGCCATGAAGCCATCGTCCAGCGTGTTCGTGCCAACGACCTCGTATGTCCTCCCCGCCTTGAGCACAACGGATTTTCCAGTCTGGTCAAAGCAATAGAGGTTGTCGTCGCCATAAATCACCGAAGCGTAACACTCGCCCAGGACCCGCTCCTGCCAGACTTCGTCGCCCGTCGCGGCTTCGACGCACCGCATCACTCCGTTATCACCCAAAAGAAACAGCAAGTCATCCACGAGCACCGGCGACGGGAGTTTCGGCACGCCACGAGAGGTGCGCCAAACAATGTGCGAATCAGTAACGTCGCCCCGGCCATCCGGGCGAATTGCCAGATACTCGGTCTTGCCAAAGCCGGTGGAAATGAAAACCAACCCTTTCCCAAATACGGGCCGGCCCGCCGTGGAGTAACCGCCGTAACTCACTTTCCAAAGCTCTTTGCCGGTGGAAGGCTCGTATCCATAAGCGGCTCTCGATCCGGAACTGATCATCTGCACGACACCACCGGCTTCGATGAAGATCGGTGTCGTGTAAGCCTTGCGAAAATCGCCCTCGGCGGCCGGTTTGCCATCCGGGCCGAGGTCGTTCCAGTCCGTCGTGCGATCGGTTTTCCAGACGGTCTTGCCCGTATGCTTGTCGAGCGCGACCAGATATTGCACGTCAACCCCGTCCATCGTGAGGATCAAGAAGTCCTTGAACAGCACCGGCGAGGAACCCGGTCCGCGATAATGGCGGCACGGCAAGTCGTCGCGTTTCCAGAGCACTTTGAAATCTTTCGTGTCGAGGCAGGCTGTGCCGTAGCTGCCGAAGTGCAGGTACACCCGGTCCGGCTCGATCACGGGCGAGGGCGAGGCGTATCCGTTGACCTTGTTGCCCAGCGGTTCGGGCGTGTCACATTGAAACAGCTTTTCGTTGAACAGGACTTTGCCTGTGGCTGCGTCCACGCAGATGCCGAAAAACTCTCTTCCATCCTCCGTCGCTGTGGTGAGCCAGATCTGGCCGCTCAGCACGACCGGTGTGGACCAACCGGAGTGCGGGATGGGCGTCTTCCATTTCACATTCTCGCGCTCGCTCCATTTAACGGGCAGTCCCAACGTTCTTCCTTCGGCCGGCGCCGAGACGTGACCGTTGTGCCAGGGGCCGCGAAAGTCCGGCCAGTCCGCGGCGCAACGCCAGGCGTTGAGCAGCAGCCAGGCCACCATCAATGGGTAGAGAGCGCGCATCGTGTGTGCTCACTTACTACGCGATTGCTGGACGAAGCGCAATCCGATGAATCAGCCGGTGCGGCATTTGCAAAATCAATGGGCGGGCCGTTTTTATCAATTCGCCACCCGGTCGGGATTCCGCTACCGTTGGCCCGTGACACAATCGTGTGAGCCGTTCGCTGGCAGTTTCGTGGCCATTCGACCCTGCCGGATGGTCGCGCGCGGCGAGCAAGGCGAGAAATCACTTGACCGGCACGCGTTTGCGTGTAAGCCGGTCGGTGACGAAGGGTTAAAAGGGACGATCAATTCACTCGGGAATGAACTGTGTCCTTCCTGAGTTCGCCGATGCCTGTGAAAACTCCGGTAGCCCGCGCTGGCGAACGCCGACTCCCGAAACCAAAAGCGCCACCCGAACCCGGGAACCGGGCGGCGCGCAGTTCCCATCCCAAAGAAAAATTATGAAAACCCAGACGTGGCTTCAAACGATGACGGTGGTGGCGGGGCTGGCTTGCGCCCTCAATGCCTCCGCCCAGGAACCGAAACTCAAGATTGGCGATGACGCCCCGAAACTCCGGGCGGGCAAGTGGATTCAGGGCGAGCCGGTGAAGGAGCTGGAGCGTGGCAAAACCTACATCGTGGAATTCTGGGCCACTTGGTGCGGTCCCTGCCGGGTGGCGATTCCCCATCTCAACGAACTCCATGAGAAGTTCAAGGATCGGGGCTTGGTCGTCATCGGCCAGGACGTCTGGGAGCGCGACGAAAGCCTGGTCGAGCCGTTCGTCAAAAAGATGGGTGACAAGATGACCTACCGCGTGGCGCTGGATGACAAGAGCGATGACCCGGAAGGAGCGATGGCCACCACCTGGATGAAAGCCGCCGCCCAGAGCGGCATCCCGGCCACCTTTGTCGTCAACAAACAAGGCAAGATCGTTTGGATCGGCCACCCGATGTCGCTGAAGGAGCAGGTGCTGGAGGAAATCATCACCGGCCGATACGACGTGGCCAAGGCGGTTGCGGAGAAGGAACAGGAGGAAAAGGACCGCGCCCAGTTGATGGGGCTTTCCCGGAAGCTCAACACCCACATGAACCAGCAGCAATGGGACGACGCGGAGAAAGTCATTGGCGAAATGGAAAAGCTGCTGCCAGCCGACCGGAAGTCCGGCCTCGGCATGATGCGCTTCCACATCCACACCCGCCGTGGCGATTATGATGCGGCCTACAAGGTGATGTCGGACCTGAGCGACTCCGATCCCGACAACGCGATGATGCAGAATCAACTGGCTTGGACCATCGTGGCCAGCCCTGAACTGGAAAAGCGCGACCTTGCTCTCGCCGAGAAGATTGCCGAGCGAGCCAACAAGGCTGCCAAGGGCAAGGACCCGAACATTCTGGACACCCTGGCCCGGGCGCAATTCATGAACGGCAAGAAGAGCCAGGCCATTGAAACCGAGCAAAAAGCGGTGGAACTGGCCGACGATGAAACGAAGGCGACATTCGAGAAATTCCTCGCCAGCTACAAGAAAGGCGAACTGCCGGACGTCGAGTAGCAGGTTCTCCGGGCAAGGTCATGAGGACGCGCGTCCTGTTGTTGGCGGCGGCGCTGGCTCTGCTGTTCAGCGCGTGCATTCCCTCCGTGCATCCGTTTTACACGGAGAAGGACGTCGTCTTTGACGCGCGTCTGCTGGGGGAATGGCTGGCGAAGGAAGATTCGTCCGAGCCAGAAACCTGGACCTTCGAACCGGGCGACGACAAGGGTTACAAGCTCATTGTGCGGGAAAGGAACGGCAAGAAGGGCAGGTTCGCGGCGCGGTTGTTCAAACTCAAGAACGAGCACTTTCTCGATCTCATTCCGACCGAGTGCGAGTTCGCGCCGGACCAGGCCGACTTGGTCGGGGCGGCGTTGTTCCCCGGTCATTTGCTGATGCGCGTGCCGCAAATTGAACCGGAACTGCAACTGGCTTATTGTGATTACGATTGGCTGGAGAAGTTCCTGAAAGCCAATCCGAAGTCGTTGGCTCATCGGAAGCAGGACGATGCCACCGTGCTGACCGCAACGACGCGCGAACTGCAACGTTTTGTCCTCAAGCACCTGGGAGAAATGTTTCAAGAACCCGGGACCATGGTGAAGAAGCGGAACTAAAACTGGGAACGCCCGTTGCCCGACGGGATCCATCCCACACTCAGCGTCCCGCCTTCCAGCGCCGACGGATTTAACTTCGCAGACGGTTGAGCACGAATCCGAATTCCGAAATCCGAGAGCCGAAGGAATTCCGAAACCCGAAGCTCGAGTGGCTTGGCTGTCCGATCGTGCCCTTGCCGCACAGAATCGGACATCAGGCTTCTTTCGGATTTCGGTATTTCGGAGTTCGGACCTCGACCAAAATCATTGGCTTGCACCAGGCTTTATGGCCACCCTCTCCGACCTCCCGGGGCCATTTTACTCTCTTGCTCTGAAGCCTGGTCCTCGTCTAAAAGAGACTCAGGTTTGGTCTGCGAAAGGGGACACTTATGGCGCGCAACAAGAATGGGTCGGGCATCAAACGGAGGGAATTCCTCAAACTCTCGGCCACGGGCATCGGCGTTCTGGGTGTGGGTGGTGTCGCGGCGCCCGCTGCGGCGCAAACGGGAGGCAGTTCGGCGGCTTCTGCCTCCTCCCGTAGCCGCGCGCGCGCCAGGGCGAACTACAACGGCGAGTATTCCGGCGAACGATTGAACCGCGTCGCGTTCCCGCTGGGCGGCATTGGAGCGGGGATGATTTGCCTTGAAGGCACGGGCGCGCTCTCGCATGTGTCGCTGCGCCACCGACCCGAGGTGTTTCACGAACCGGTGACCTTTGGCGCGATATGCGTCAAAGGCGATTCCAACGTGGCGCGCGTGCTGGAAGGCCCGGTGCCCGGCTGGAAAAAGTTCGGCCAGGGCGGCAGCGGCAACGGCGCCTCCGGCTCGGCCTTTGGCCTGCCGCGGTTTCGGGAGGCCGTCTTCCGCGCGCGGTTTCCGTTCGCGACGATTGAATTGAAGGACAAGGACGTGCCGCTGGCCGTGGAGATCACCGGCTGGAGCCCGTTCGAGCCGGGCGACGCGGACAACTCGAGCCTGCCGGTGGCCGCGCTGGAGTATCGCTTCACCAACCGGACCAACCAACCACGCGAGGCCGTGTTCTCCTGGAGCGCAAAGAACTTCATGGCCTTTGGCAACAACGCGCGCGCCGTGAAATCCACGCCCGGTGGTTTCCTGCTGTGGTGCGCCGCGCCGCCGGATCGTGGGTGGGAGGAAGGCGCGTTCACCGCCGCAGTGGATGATCCGGCGGTGAAGGTGAACCACGCGTGGTTTCGCGGCGGCTGGTTTGACCCGCTCACCATCGCGTGGAAGGAGATCGCCGAGGGAAAGTGCTACGATGGCCCGCCCGTGACCGAAGGGGGGGCGTCACCAGGGGCGACCTTGTTTGTCCCGTTCTCGCTGGCGCCACGCGCCTCGAAGACCGTGGTACTGCGCCTGGCGTGGCACGTGGGCAGGACGAATTTGCGCATCGGCAAGGACCCCGAGGGGGTTGCGGCTTCCCCGGACAAATACACGCCTTGGTACGCCGGCCGATTCAAGGACATCACCGAGACCACGAACTACTGGCGCGAACATTACTCCGAACTCCGACAGCACTCCCAACGGTTCAGCGATTGTTTCTACGATACGACGCTGCCGCCGGAGGCAATCGAAGCGGTCGCCGCCAACCTCACCATTCTGAAATCGCCCACAGTGATGCGACAGGCGGACGGAAAGTTCTGGGGCTGGGAGGGTTGCTCCGACGGCGGCGGTTGCTGCCATGGCTCCTGCACGCACGTCTGGAACTACGCGCAGGCCGTTCCGCATCTGTTCCCCGCGCTGGAACGCTCTTTGCGCGAAACCGAGTTTGGCCCGTCGCAGGACGAGCGCGGCCACCAGCAGTTTCGCAGCGCGCTGCCCATCCGGCCCGTGGCGCACGACTTTCACGCGGCGGCCGATGGCCAGCTTGGTGGCATCATGAAGGTCTATCGCGAGTGGCGCATCTGCGGCGACACCGAATGGCTGCGGCGGCTCTGGCCCAAGGTGCAGTCGAGTCTCAACTACTGCATCGAGTCCTGGGATCCCGGCCACAAGGGCTGGCTCGAAGAACCGCATCACAACACCTACGACATCGAGTTCTGGGGACCGGACGGGATGTGTACGAGTTTCTATCTCGGCGCACTGAAAGCCGCCACGCTCATGGGCGAAGCGTTGGGCGACGCCGTTCCGCTTTATGCCGACTTGTTGGAAAAGGGGCTGCGGCGGATGGAGACCGAGTTGTTCGACGGCGAATACTTCATCCAGAAGGTCGAATGGAAGAACTTGCGCGCGCAGAATCCGCTCGAAGTGAAAAGCATGGTGGGCGACTACACGCCGGAAGCGCGCGCCTTGCTGGAGCAGGAAGGGCCGAAATACCAATATGGCCGCGGCTGTCTCGCCGATGGCGTGCTTGGCTCCTGGCTGGCGCTGGTCTGCGGCGTGGGACAGGTGTGCGACGCGCGGAAAGTCGCGAGTCACTTGAAAGCCATCCACAAGTACAACCTCAAGCACGATCTCACCGCGCATCCGAACCCACAGCGCCCGAGCTACGCCTGCGGCGCGGAGGGCGGACTGTTGCTTTGCACCTGGCCCAAAGGCGGCGAGCTTTCGCTTCCGTTCGTCTATTCCAACGAAGTCTGGACTGGCATCGAATATCAAGTGGCGTCCCATTTGATGCTGATGGGGCACGTGAACGAGGGCCTCGACATCGTGCGCGCCGCGCGCGACCGCTACGATGGCCGCGTACGCAATCCGTTCAATGAATACGAGTGCGGCCACTGGTACGCGCGGGCCATGTCCAGCTACGCCCTGCTGCAAGGGTTGAGCGGCGCGCGTTACGATGCCGTGGAGAAGACTCTCCACCTCCAGCCCAAGGTCAAAGGGGACTTCCGCAGTTTCATCTCCACGGCCACCGGCTACGGCACCGTGGGCGTGAAACGCGGCAAGCCGTTCCTCGAGGTCAAGGCGGGCAACATCGAGTGTCGGGCCATCAAGCTGGGGTGAATCGCGCCGAGGTTGCGGGCATCGGTTGTGCAGATTCGCACAGACCGGATGGTCCGAAGCCAAGCACGCCGGACCATCCCGCCAT
Source organism: Verrucomicrobiia bacterium (assembly GCA_011525685.1). Lineage (GTDB taxonomy): Bacteria > Verrucomicrobiota > Verrucomicrobiia > Limisphaerales > JADLHS01 > WYBW01. The sequence continues at coordinate 116,607 of WYBW01000124.1, read as the reverse complement.
TGCGCTTGGCAATTGTTGTGGTTTCCCGATACTCCTGCCCATGCAATCCGTTCTGGATTATCTGAAGGGCAACCAAAAGCGATTCGTGGATGAGCTGTGTGAGTACGTGCGATTTCCCAGCGTCTCAGCTCAACCCGCACACGCCAAAGATTTGCGAAACTGTGCTGAATGGCTGGTGCGGCACTGCCAACAGATCGGATTGGAGGCGCGGTTGTGTCCCACACGCGGCAACCCGGTGGTGCTGGCCAACACACGCCGCGGGAAAGCTTCGGGACGCCGCCATTTCCTGGTCTATGGCCATTACGACGTGCAACCGCCCGAACCGCTCGAGCTTTGGAAAACACCGCCCTTCGAGCCAACCCGTCGTGGCGGTTCGTTGTTCGGCCGGGGCGCCAGCGACAACAAAGGCCAGAACCTCGCGCATCTCAAGGCGGTGGAAGCCTATCTCAAAACCGGCACGGAGCTGCCGTGCGACCTGACCTTCGTGCTCGAAGGCGAGGAGGAGGTCGGCAGCGTGAGCCTCGCCGATTTCCTGCGGGAGCACCGCGCGCGATTGCGTTGCGACGCGGTGGTGATTTCGGATACCGGCATCCCGGCGCGCAACCTGCCCGCCCTCACCTATGCGTTGCGCGGCATCGCGGCGCTGGAAATCATCGTGCATGGCCCCTCCCGTGACCTGCACTCGGGCATCTTCGGCGGCTCGGTTGACAATCCCGCCATGGCCTTGAGCCGCTTGTTGGCCGGGGTCCGCGACGACGCGGGCCGCATCGTGATCCCCGGTTTTTACGACGACGTGGCGCCGCTGACGAGCTTCGAGCGAAAGCAAATGGCCCGGATTCCCTTCGAGGCCGGCAAGTATCGCAAGTTCCTCGGGGTGCCCAAACTGTTTGGCGAACGAGGTTACACACCGAATGAACAACGCACCGCGCGCCCCACGTTTGAAATCAACGGCCTGACCAGCGGCTATCAGGGCGAGGGCAGCAAGACAATTGTGCCCGCTTGGGCGAGCGCCAAGATCACGATCCGCCTCGTGCCCCATCAAAGCCCCGCCCGGGTGACGCGGGCGGTCCGGGCGTTTCTCAAACGGCATTGTCCGCCGACGGTCCGCCTGGAAATTCGCGGCGGACACGGCGCGGAGGCCTACATGGTTTCGCCGCGCAGCGCCAACGCCCAAGCCGCCCTGCGCGCGCTGCGGGCCGCCTTCCAATGCGAGCCGGTCCTCCTGCGCGAGGGCGGCTCGATCCCGATCGTGAACCAGTTCAAAAAAATCCTTGGGGCGGACACCCTGCTGCTCGGCCTGGCGCTGCCCGACGACAACGCCCACTCACCCAATGAAAAGTTTGATCTGGAACTCTTCGCCAAAGGCCAGCGGCTCGGCGCAATGCTATGGCCGGAACTCGCGCGTGGTTAGCCGCGAGACGCTGCGCGTTACCACGAGGGAGAGACGACAGTGACCGTCCCACCTTCCCACGAACCGCCGGTCTGCAAGGCCGACTTTCCGGTTGGCGCGCGCGTCGCCGGATGGAAAACCGGCGTTACCCGCCTGTCATGCGGTTCAGGTGCTCAAAGCGCAAACGGTGGCTTGGGGGATTCTCTCACGGAGTCCGCTGCCACTCGTCCAACACTTCGCGAACCCGTTCCACCGGCAGGCCCACCACATTGCTGTAGGAACCGGAGATTTCCGCGACCACCAGTTCGCCGTGTTCCTGGATCGCATACGCGCCGGCCTTGTCCAGCGGGTTGATCAACGCGAGATATTTGCGAATCTGCCGCGCGGTCAGCGGATGGAACCGCACGTCGGTCCACTCGGCGAACACGCGCTGCCGATGTTCGCGCAGATGCACGAGGCAGACCCCGGTGATGACCGCGTGCGTGCGCCCCTCCAACTGTTCCAACATCCGGAAAGCCTCGGCCTGGGTGGCGGGTTTGCCGAACAATTTGGTCTCGCGATCCAGATACACGAGGGTATCGGCTCCCAGCACCAGCGCGTCGGGAAACCGCTTGGCCACGGCGCGCGCCTTGCGATAAGCGTTCATCTGCGCCATTTCCCAGGCCGTCAATTGATCGTCATGGATCTCGGGGGCGTCGCTGGGGACCACTCTGAACCGAGGCCAAATCTCCTCCAGCAATCCTGCCCGCCGCGGAGAGGCCGAGGCGAGAATCAACGGCGGCTGCGCTTTGGGGGGTCGGCTGCCGGCACTCACGGAGGGAATTTAACCGCCCCGGCGGTGTGGTGTCGAGTGTCCTTACGCGCCCCCAAACGCGCCCGGCGGCTCTCACGGTTTTGTGGACTGAACACGTTGTCGCACCGCGGAACTGTTTCAGGGCGCTGCTGTTTCCAGCTTGAGCCATTTCCGCGACCACTTCTCATGGTCCGCCGCGACCTGTTCACCCCAAGACCCATACCACGCGTAGCCGTTGCGCCGCTCGGCTTCGATCTCGGCGAGATCGTATTTTGCCACGCCGTCCCGACCCGAGAAGAGCGGGCGGCCGGTTTCGATCTCATAGAATCGCGCCCACAGGGGCGGAGCATCGGCGTCGGCGACCATGACCTTGTTTCCCCCCTGCCGCGTCTGGCGCCAGCCGGTGATCTTGGCGGAGTCAAACCAGGCTGCACCGGCCTTGACGGCGCGGATGATTTCCGGGCTGGGATGATCCAGCGACATGAGGAAGCGAAGAATCCCGGCGCTCTCCGCCCCGCTCAACGAGACTAGCTCATAGGAGCGAGCCGGTCGCGGGCTGAAGTCCTTCTCATCATGCTGGGCGCACCAAACCGTCAGTGTGCCGTTGACGACAATCTGGCACTTGAGGATGCAGGCGATTCCCCGGTCAAAAGCCTCGCGAGCGGACTGACGCCGGCTCTGGTCCACGAAATCAAATTGCGTTGAAGTCCCCACCTCGCGCAGCAAGTCCAGCAAGCGAACCATGGTGCCATCATTGAAGGTGATGTGGCGATGATACGAAGTGGCGGGCGGCGGCGCATACTGGGGCCAACCGCCGGAGGGATATTGCGCGGACAGGACATGGTCCAGGCCCTTGAGCACGGCCTGGCGGCAGCGCTCATCCCGTGTGACGCGAAAGGCGCGGGCCAGAAAGCGGAGCTCATCCGTGGTCGCGCCATTGTCGAACGTCCCTTTCAGTTCGCTGGCATCACCGGTGTAAGGCGCGTGGGTGGTGCTCTGATTCTTGGGCCAGCTCCCAGCAGGTGATTGCCAGGACAGGACGTTGTCTGTCGCGCGCCGGCCTTCTTCGCTGCGAAACCACTCGTCCGATTGTTTGAGCAGCGCCCCCGCGCGCTGGCTGTTCTGGGCCAGAACCGTAACGGCGGCGGCGCAGACCAGCAAGATGGCCAACCGCTGCTTCGCGGCCCCAAGACATGGCGACGTCGTAATCAAAGTGGACTTCCAGTTTCGCGCTCTGCCGCCCTGATGCGGTTTGTTAGTCGGCCCGCGAGAAGGCGCGGCCCGCGTCAACAACCGCATGAAAGGCAGCTTTCGGCTGCCCGTTCCGATCGAACAGCAGCGGATAATTCGTCCGCCCACGAACCGGATAGTGATTCAACCAGGAACTGCGGTCACTGACACCCCAGAACGTGATCCGGGTCACCGATTCCCGGTGTTTGAGGAAAATATTGAACAGTTCCGCATAGCGCCGGGCGAGGCTTTGCTGCATTTCCTCCGGCAAACCTTCGGGATAGGGGTTCAGTTTCGGGTCCGCGCCGAATCGCGTGGAGACATCCGCTCCGCCGGAGCCGGGTGTCGGCAGGACGTTCACGTCCAGCTCGGTGATCATGACTTTAAGCCCGAGGTCGGCGAAGGCGGCGATGGTTTCATCAATCTGCCGGGCGGAGGGCCGCTCCAGGTGATAATGCCCTTGCAAGCCGACGCCGGTAAGCTTGACGCCGGCGGCTTGGAGTCTCTTGACGAGGTCGAGCGCTCCGGCACGCTTCCGATCGCCTTCGAGCGAATAGTCATTGTAGTAAAGCTCCGCGCCCGGATCGGCCTCTTGAGCAAACTGGAACGCCTTCACCAGATAATCTTCGCCGATGATTCGCAGCCACGGCGACGGGCGCAACGTGCCGTCGTCGTTCAGCGCCTCGTTCACCACGTCCCAGCCGTGAACCTTGCCTTTGTAGCGACCGACGACGGTGTGAATGTGTTCGCGCATCCGTTCCAGCAAGGCGTCGCGCGTCAGGGATTCACCGCCCTGATCCTGGAACACCCAGCGCGGCGTTTGCGAATGCCAGACCAGCGTATGGCCGATGAGGGTCATGCCATGCTTTTGGCCAAACTCGACAAAGCGATCCGCCTGAGCGAAGGCAAACTCCCCTTGCCGAGGCTGGAGGTGCATCCACTTCATCGCGTTCTCCGCCGTGATGGTGTTGAAATGTTTCTGAACGATCAGGACTTCATCATTGGAATCGCCGGAGAAATGCCTCGGGTTCAACGCGGCTCCGATGAGGAAGTCATTTGTGAAAACGTCCTTCAGCGCGGGTTGAGCGCTTGCGTTGGTGAGGATTCCGCAGGCGAGCGTTCCGGCGACAAGAGCCGTCAAGTGTGTCTTTATCATGAAGGTCAGGGGAGTGGTTTAGTTCGCACTGCTGAGTCTCTCAGTAATTCGGAAGAAGTCAAAATCCGCGTGCCCGCCGGCGGTCCGAGTCGCGTAGTGGAACAACCCGAACCGGTAGCCCATGAAATGCGGCAGCGTGTAATTCATCTTCAGTTCATTGCCGATGGCCGTCCACGCCCTGCCATCCAAACTGTAATAGAAACGCGCGCGATCCGCGCGGTCCTTGAAATCGCACTCCGCTTTCAGATAAAGACTGTTTTGGCTCAACGCCACGCGCGCCGCCTCCACCGGCGAATCGGATTGGGCGCTGACCATCACGACGAAGTTCGCTCCGCCTTCGGATTTCACGCCCACCAACCCGTATTGCCTCTGCAACAGCGCCAACCCCGCGAAGTCGCCGTCCTTCAGGCCGCTGGCGTCCAGCGCGGTCGTGCCCGAAGACTCCGGGCCGATGGTGCGCTGGGTGAGTGTGTTGCGAGCGGCGAGAAAATGTTCGTCCACGCGGCCTGTCGTCAGGCGCAGAAAACCCGGACGCGCCGTCAGCGACCAGAGCGCGTTGTCCGGGTTGTGATTCCATTGCCAGACCAGCGGCAGCGCCGGCTCGCCTGCTTTCCGATCAAATTCATCCGAAGCCACGATGCCGGGAAAAAGTCCCTTGCTCGGCGGCAGATTCAGTTCGTCCGGCACCTTGCCGTCCACGCCAATGACTGGCCAGCCGTCTTCCCATTGCATCGGCACGAGATAGGGAATGCGTCCGACAGCGCCGAAATCCCGGAACAGATACGCAAACCACTCGCCACTTGGTGTGTCAATGATGCTGCCCTGCGCGACGCCTTTGTCCTGCAACCCCAGGCGGCCTTCCCACGGCCCGGTAAGTTTGTCCGCGCGATGAATCACCACGGTGCGCATCCCGCCGCGCGGCCAGCAGATGTTGAACAGGTAATACTTCCCGTCATGCTTGATGAGTTGGGAACCTTCGGCCCGCAACCCGACGTTCATCGTCACCACGGAGTGGGCATTCGTGACCACCACCGCGTCAAAACCACCCACCTTCAAACCCGACAAGTCCTCGTTCAACTCCACCAAACGGAGATTGCCCACGCCATAGAGCATGAAGACGCGCCCGTCGTCATCGAAGAAAAGCGAGTGATCGTGCAGCGAGGGCCGAAACGAGTTCTCCGCCCACGGACCTTTTTCAATGTCTGTGGTCCGGTAAATGTGCGTCCGCCCGGAAGTGCTGGAGAAGGTCGTCGCGTAAAACGTGCCCTTGTGGTAACGCAAACTGCTGGCCCACGAACCCGCGCCGTAAGCGTTCCTCCCCTTTTGCAGCGTCAGCGCGTCGTTGTCCGCCAGCGTGTCGTAGGCGTAGCTGACGATTTCCCAGTTCACCAGGTCCGTGGATTTCATGATGGGCAACCCCGGACTGAGATGCATCGTGGTGCTGCTCATGTAGTAGGTGTCGCCCACCCGGATCATCGCCATGTCCGGCACATCGGCGTGAATGATGGGATTCCTTGCCAGTGTCCCTGGCTCGGCGGCGTGGAGGGCGGCGCTCAAGAAGAGCGTTGCAAGTAGCGTACGCGATTGGGTCATACGAAATGATTCTCCACGTTGTGATCAGTCGCACAGATGGCGTCACTCGCCGAGACAATTGCTTGAAACTTCTCCGTCATGGCGAATCCGGTTTCATCAGCCGCACGTCGAAGACACCGCCGGCAAGCCCCTTGGGCGCGTTGAATTGGACGCTCACGCGACCGTTGGTCGCGGTGGCGAGCACGTCCGCGGGAAGCGGGTAACGCTTTTCAAAGAATTGGCCCTGCCTGGAGCCATCAAGGTGTTCGGTCGCCAGCAGTTTGCCGTTGGCGAAGACGTCAAAGTTCCGATCGCGATCTCCGCCCCAGTAGGTGACGACGAGGTCCACCGCCTTCTCGCCGCGCGGGTCGAGCGTGTATTGAAACGAGCGCCCGTGCCGCCAGCGACGGCCTTCAAAGATGCCGGTCGCCATGCCCTCTCCAGCCAGGTCGTGCTCCACCTCCGATTGCTGTTCGCCGGGAGCGACGCGATCCAGCGTGTTGGCGTCGCGCAGGGCCTTGGCGCGTTCCTCGGCGGCCAGGCGTTCCTTCCGGGCGGCGAGTTGCTCCTTCGTCGTCAGTTGCCAGTACATCTGGTAACGTGCGTTGTGCAAACGGAAGAACGGAATGAGCGGCAGGCCCTCGGACACCGGCGGTTCAACGACGTCAGTCAAGCGGAAGTGCAGTGGTCCAGCGGCGGGGTCTGACTTGACGTGCTGTGACACATCGCTCGCACTGGCGAGCAGTACCGGCGCTTGCTCCATCGGCACCAACGGGCCGCCCGCCACCTGACCCATGCGACTGTCATCGGCGTAAAGTCCGCGCAGCTCATTGGTGCCCGCCGGCGACGCCAGCACGATCGGGCCGCGCAAGATCGCCACCCAGTCGGAACCGTCGGGAAGCCGCTCAACGGTGGTGCGCATCGGAAGCGCGACTTCCACCGTGTCGCCGTCGCGCCAATCGCGGCGAAGCTCGGCGTAGGACGAGGGTGCGGAGGCCACCCCGGCAGGTTGGCCATTTAAGCGCAATGCGAAGTCGCCCGCCGCGATCCAGCCGGGATGCCGCACGTAGAGCGAGAAGGTGCGGGGCTGCTCGAGCTTCAGCGTCAGTCGCGTGCGCGGTTCGTCAGGAAACGCGGTTTCCTGCCGGAGCGTCAGGCCGAGGTTGGTGACGGTGATTTCGGAAGCGATGAAGAGGTTGACGTAAAGCCCGTTGGTCGCTTGGGCGAAGATGAATTCGCCAAACCGGCCCGGGTTCTCGATGCCCGTTCCGACGCAACACCAGAAACATTTGTCCGGCTGCGAATACACGCGATAATGCTGCGGCCGGATCGGGGTGAAATACACAAAACCGGGCCGCTCGACGTTGATGGAGGCGAGGATGTGATTGTACAGGGCGCGCTCGTAATAGTCGGCGTAAGCGGCGTCAGGCCGGGAGACGAACAGTTGCCTGGTCAACTGGAGCATGTTGTAGGTGTTGCACGTCTCCGGGCCTTCGCGATGTTCCAACATGCGGCTGAAATCCTTCGGGTCGTTGAAGTGCTCCGAAACACTGTTCCCGCCAAAGGCCACACTCCGCTTGCCGGTGACATTTTCCCAAAAGAATCGCGCGCCAGCCTCGGCGTCGGCGTCGCCGGTAAGATTGGCGAGACGGGCCAGGCCGGTGACCTTGGGAATCTGCGTGTTGGCGTGAAGGCCGGTGAGCCGGTCCTCGCGGCGCTTTAACGGGTCGAGAATCGCACGGTGGTTGAAACGCTGCGCGAGGCGAAGATACTTTTGATCGCCAGTGATGGCATAGATGTCCGCCAGCACCTCGTTCATGCCGCCGTGTTCCTGCCCGAGCATCCGTTGCATCTGGTCGTCAGAAAGACCGGACGTGAGTTTTTCGCACCACTCGCCAAAGCGAATCAGGATTTCGCGGGCCTGCTGGTTGCCGGTGAGCCAGTAGGCGTCCCGCAGGCCGGCAAAGGTCTTGTGCAGGTTATACCACGGCACCCATTTCCGATTGATGACGCCCACGCGTCCGGTTGCGATGGCTGACCACAGTTCCCGGCTGCCAGGCACGCCACCGAGGTAGCCATCACCAACCGCCTGCTGGCAGCGGCCCAGTTCAGCCACCACGTAATCCAGTCGCCGTTTTAATTCACCGTCCGGCGTGTCGGCGCGCGAAGCAATCATGGTTGCGAGCGCCGAGAGATAATGGCCACCCGTGTGACCATCCAGGCCGATGCTCTCCCAGTTCCCGTAGGGTCGGGCCTTGGCCTCCAATCCGGCTTCACGAAAAAACGGCGACAGGAGACGATCCGGTTCCAGCGCGAGCAAATACTTTTGATTCGCTTTGAGGGCTTCGGCGAAAGGGCCGGCGAGGAGGCGGACGGAGGTCAGCGGGACAAATTGTGCCGCAGTGGCCGGCGATGGCGAGTCCGCGGCGCGGGCGGGCAGCGTCAGGCAAAGTGCGAGGAATGGCAGGATGCAGGCAAGCAACGTGGGCGCGCCTGCGTTTTGGGTTACGGCCGCCCTCCGCTGCTGCTTCGTTTGCCAGCACACGGCGCGAAAACGGCGGAGGGCCGCCGCACTCCAAGACGAGACCGCGACAACGAACCCGGACTCACGCTCCGGCACGGTCAGCCAAGTGGAGATGCGGAAAGTGATGTCTTCTAGTCTGAGGAATGACATTTCATCGTGCAGGTTTAAGAATCGCCGACTTCTTTACTCGAACTGCCAGTAATCACGGTTGAGCAGAGACCCTTCGCCGCCCCGACAACTTCACGCAAAGGTCGCGAACGCCCGATGCGCCAGAAGTTCGCAACAAACCCTTTTTCCAGGTCTGCCGGCTGCGGGTGTCGTGTCCGGCTATTTGAAAATGCGCTGCGCGAACAGCCATAGGTTGTTTCGCCAGTGGGTTGCGTCGTGGCCGTTGCCATCCACATGCCAGACGTGCGGCACCTGCTTTCCCTTCAGATAGGCGTGAACACCCTGGCTGATGCGGATCAATCCGTCTTTGTTGCCGCAGGAAAGCCACAACAGCTTCAGCTTCCGGGTCGCGGCCGCGGGATCGGGCACGAGTTCTTCGGGCGGCTTGGTGTTGGGCGCGGATGAAAACCCTCCGACCCATGCGAAGGTGTCCAGGTTGCCCAAACCGAAGTTCAACGACTGGCCACCCCCCATGGACAAGCCGGCGAGCGCGCGGTGTTCACGGTCGGCTGACACCGAATACCGCGATTCGATGGCGGGAATCACATCGTTGAGCAGATCGCGCTCGAAGACGGCAAAGGCGGCGGCTGTCCCCATGGGATTGGGGCCGGGGCGGTCGTCTTTTTGGGCGCGGCCATTGGGCATCACAACGATCATCGGCACGGCCTTGCCGTCGGCGATGAGGTTGTCGAGCAGCACGTCCACCGTGGCGAACCGTTGCCATTCCGTTTCATCTCCGCCGATGCCGTGCAGGAGGTAGAGCACGGGATACTTCTTGTCCTTCGAGTAACCGGGCGGCGTATAGACCTGCATCGTGCGTGTGGTGCCCACCGTTTTGGATTCGTACTCGATCATCTCCAACTTGCCGCGCGCAATGCCGTCGCGCTTCTGGTCAATGCCCGCCGGTGGATCGTCGAAGGCCGGTTTGTCATCCGGCCCGAGCGTGATGGGGCCGCCGAATCCGCCCCGGCCGCCGCCCCCGCGTGGCCGCTGGCCTTCAGGAGCGGCGGCAGGTGGCGCGCTAGCCGTCTCGCGCCTGGCCACGATCTCCGTTTTGGCGAACTCGCCGACCTCGCGCGTGAACTTGATTTCGTTGCCGTTGGCCGAGAGCTTGCCGGTGTAACTGATGCGAATCTCCCGGTCGCCAAAACTCATCATCTCGTGGAACGAAATGGTGTCGCCCTCCACTTTGCCGTTTTTCAATTCGGCCTCGCGCTTGCGTTCGCCTGCTTCCGAGACGGCCTTGCCCATCAACGCCGTGCCGTCCTGTTTGAACGTGAACGTGTAGTATTGATGGCCGATCTGGGAGTCAAAATCGGATTTCCAAATGCCAGTGAGGTTGGCGGACGCGGCGGCCCCGGTTGCGGTGGCAGCGGTGCCCTCTGGAAGGATTTCAATCGCGCAGATTTGCGGGTTCTCGATCCTCGGTGTGAAGGTGATCTTGATTTTGCCGTCGGTGACTTCGACCGGGACGGTCTCGATGTAAGCGCGCGCGAACCCTCCGGCCCGGACGTAAGGATCGAAGTCCTTGAACTCCTTGCCCTGCACGTTGAAGTGAAAGACACGCTCACCGGGGCCGGTGATGCCCTCGAAGGTCTCAGCAAAGTGAAGTTTCACCAGGTATTTGCCGTTGGGCACAGCCCACGAGAACGAGTCCATGCTGTAACGCTCGGCGCGATAGAGGTCGGGGCTGCGGGTGTTGGCAATCGGGAGGCTGGGGCGTTCGATGGTCAGACCTCCCTCGAAACCCTGGTCGGCCAGCCACACATGGCCGTCAGCGTCCCTGACCGGCGCGGCGACGCCGGCCTTGATGCGGATGGGCTGCCCGGCAGCGGGTTTGGCGGGGGCGGCGACATCGGCGGGTGCGGCAGCGGCGGCGGCGCTGGCCGGTGGGAGCACTGCCGCAGCCATTGGCACCGGCCGGTCCTGGAAGATAAGCGGAGCGAACTGATACAAACTGCGCCGCCAGGATTGCCATTCGTGCCCTGTGTCGGGAGACACGTAGAAGTAGCTGTTCACGCCCGCCGCCTTGAGCGCCTCGGTGTTGGCCCTGGGGTCGCCACCGAAGCCGCGCCCAGCGCGATCACCACCCAGTTCGCGGCTGCCGTAGCTGATGAAGACCACCTTCACCTTTTGCTTGAACGCATCCATGTCCGCGATGTCCGCCGGCGCGATGCTGCCGCCGCTGAAAATGCCGATGTGGGAGAACTTGTCCAAGTTGGGCAGCGTGATCGCCTTGGTCTGCATGCCGCCCATGGAAAGACCGGCCATCGCGCGGTTCGGTTGATCGGCGAGGGTGCGGAAATTGGCGTCAACAAAGGGGATCAGGTCTTCCAGCAGGACTTTCGTAAACGCGCTGAAGTCAAACCGGCGACCGCCCGGTCCTTCGCCGGGGGGGCGGGCCGGCGGGGGCACTCCGGGGATGTAGCTGTTGGCCATGACGATGATGCAGGGCTTCGCTTTCCCAGCGGCGATCAGGTTGTCCATGACCAGTCCGGCCCGGCCCTGACCGCCCCAGCCGGTCTCGTCCTCGCCGCCGCCGTGTTGGAGGTACAGCACGGGGTGGCGTTTGGACGCGTCCTTGTCGTAGTCCGGCGGGGTATAAATGAAGCAGCGCAAGTTGGTGTTGGCGTGCTTGGAGAAGTAGAGCGTTTCGCGCAACTGGCCGTGCGGCACATTCTTGAGGGCGTAGAAGTCTTGATCCTTGGCCGGAATTTCCACGCCGCTGCCCCAGCGGCTGCCGCCGTAGAAGTAGAGCGTGCCGGGGTCCGGGACACCGGCGCCGTCAATCACGAGTTGGTAGTAATGAAACCCTTCGTCCTGGGGCCGCGTGACCACGGTCCAGGCGCCGTCCTCGCCCTTGGTCATGGGATATTTCGCGCCACCCAAAAAATCAAACGTGACGCTCTGAGCCTGCGGCGCGACGACACGGGCGCGGACACGCCGCTCCGAGTTGACCTGGGGATACTGTTTGCCGGGCTGGTTCAGCGACGATGGCTTGAAATCCTCGATCACCGGCTCGTTGGTTTGGGCCGTGACAAGCTGGCTGATGAACACCGAAGCCAGCATCAGGGTTGCGAGTTTGGTTTTCATGGAGTCGTGTTTGGATTGGTTGTGCGTGATTGGTTGGGTTGGTGAAAGCAAGTCGGGAATGGAGGCCGGCTACGGATCGGGCTGCGGCTTGCCGTTGGTATAAAGTGCATGGACTTCATCGTCGCCCAGCGCCCGGTTGAACAGACTGAATTCATCCATCGCGCCGCGGAAGTTGCGCAGAAGGGCGGCATCGTGGCCCGGGAAACCGCTGGTGTTCCAGTTTCCCAATTCGGCCACGCCGATGCGAAACGGCGGATGGATGCGCAAAGCGGTTTCACTGGCCGGCACTCCGTTCACGTAATGTGTCACGCGCTTCGATTTCCCGTCCAACACGACGGCCAGGTGCAGCCAGCGGCTGAATTGGTCGAGCGTGATGACGGGCGGACTGGCCAGAATCTGGAATTTCCCCGGGTCCGGGCCGAACACCGTCAGGCCCAGAACGCCATCGTGACGAATCAACCAATGCACCGTGCCCGGCTCGAATCCATCGCTCATGAACAATGAATTCAACTGCCGGTCCAGGCCCTTGACCGATACCCAGGTCGAAAGCGTCAGCGACTCGAACTCGCCGGGCACGACCAGGCGCACGCGGTCGTTGACACTTTGAAATTCCAGCGCCTGCTTCTCCCGCCAGCGGCCTTCTGTGCGCTGACCGCCCACGACAGTTGCCCCGGGCGACGACCGGTTGCCCGCAGCCGAGTTGCGGAGCGTCCAGTCCGCGGTGTCGAGGTCCTGAAATTCCAGATGCACCAGCAGCGACGGGTCTTGATGCAACCTCGCATTGGCAAACTGCCATTGTTCATAGCGGAAGGCGTCCGCGGCCAGCGAGCGCTCTTGAAATGCAAACAACGAATCAAACGCCGCCGTGTTCGCGGCCATGAGACGGGGTGATGTGCCACCTTGGGCTGCGGCGGCTTGTCCTGCGCCCAACGTATGCTTTGATTTCGCTCCCGCCCGCACTTCCACTTCACCCCTGAAGACATGAACCTCCGACCGACCGCGCGTCGCGTTGATCCCGAAGGCCGTACCGAGATCCACCACCTCGAGTTGATCGGTTTTCAGGCGAAAGCCGCGGGCCGGTTCGGGCACCTCCACCAACAACCGCCCCGTTGGACAGTTGGCTTCGGTCGGGGAAATAAGCTGCAACTCCGCCGGGCCTTCCATCACCACCCGCGCGCCACTGTAAAAAACCACCTGGGCCAGGCCGGATTCCAATCGCAGCCAGCCCGGCTCCAGCGCACTGCCCACGCGCACCGAAACCGTGCTTGGCCCCCACCGCGCATCCACCGCACGAACCAGCATGGCGACGGAGTTGCCAGCGACTCTCTGCCGGGTCGCGGACGGCTTGAACCACAGACTCCATACACCTGCGGCGGTCAGGAGAAGGCAGGCCGCCAGCGCCATCACCTGCACCATTCTCCTTCTGGTCGCCGGCACCGCTGGTTTCACAGCAAGGGTATTGTGCCGGCGACCGGCGTTGATTTCTGGCAAGAGACAACCTTCGCCCTCGTCCCGTGGCTTGAAAAAGAGATCGCGATCGGATGCCAACCGGGTGTGCAACTCGACCCGAAGCAGGTATTCGTCCCGGGCGAGCGCATCGCTCCGCAGCAACTCGTTCAAAGCGAGCATCTCGGCTTCGGTGGCGCAACCGTGGCACACCGCCGCCACGGCGTCGTCAAATTCGGGAGAGGGGAAGGAGAGCGTCATGCCGTCTCCGGTTTGGCGTGACGTTCCACGCAGAGTTGGAGCGCCTGCCGGATGCGTTGCAACATCTTGTAGGTTGCCGCCACAGTTCTGCCGGAGCGTTCCGCCAGCGATTCAACATCGCTGCGCTCGTAATAATAGCCCTCAACCAGCGAGCGCTGGTCCGGGGGCAGCTTCTCCAAACAATGCTCCAAGTGTCTCAGCCGCCGCTCAAACTCCGGCTGCAACTCCTGTCGCCGCAACGCCAATTCCTCCGCCAGACCGTGGTCCAACAGCGCCTGCCAGCGTTGCCGCCGCTCGATCCACTGACGCGCCTTGTTCAGGGCAAACCGGCAGGCCCAAGGCGTGAACGGTTGGGCGGGATCATAGGCCTCAAACTTTTCCCACAGCGCCAGCGCGGTCTGTTGCACAATGTCTTCAGCGTCGGTAACGTTCGGCACCAAGGCGGCCACATAGCGAAAAACCTCCCGTTCACTGCGCAGGAACAGTGAGAGAAAACGCTGCTGTGCCGCGTTTGGATCGTCAACCCGTCGCTCTGAATCTGCCGCCATTGGTCCAGTTCTACCAATACTTCCGGCCAACGACGAGTTTTGGACATCAAAAGAACCATCAGACGGCGATGTGGGATTCCGAAAGACGAGACCATCTGGCCGCGTCTGGTTCATGAGCGAACCAGGCAGTCACGTTCCGAGGGAATTAAGCGATGATGATTCCTGGAGTCCGGAAGCGGCTTCTCGCTTGAGGTACGAGTGAGTTTCTGAGGCATACCTTCTCTTCGGTTCAAACTGAGGAGCAGTTCCAACCGAACTTCACATTTAGGGAGACGCTGAACCAAGCCTGGATTCCAAATGGGCGTTGGCGCTGACAAAAAAACGCCCCGCACGCAGCGGTGCTTCGTCTCGGTCGCCTCGGGTGGGCGGTCCCTCAGGCATCGAAGGCGGGGCGGATTGGCTTTTCTTCGACACTTTTTACCGCTTCAACCCGGTGGCTTCACGTTCTTTCAGGCCGTGACTCGTGCTCGCGCCCCAATCACCACGTTGGCCAGTCCAAAGAGCACATAGAGTTGATGCCCGTTCTTGGCCAACCCGCGACACCTCACTTTCCGATGCCCAAAGAGAATCTTCACGAGGTGGAACGGGTGCTCCACAAACGCGCGCACCGCCGCCTTCGTTTTCTCCACCGCTTTGAGCGCCTCCTTTGTCGAAATTCCGGCCCAAAGTAGCACCTGAACCGACTTCGGCGACCTCACGAAGCTCAGCGACGCGCCACTCCTTCGGGATTGGGCCGAGGGGGGAGGGTTGGAACTGTTCGGGGTGGGCGATTGGGTCGCGGAGTTGGCCGTTCTGGTCGAGGCCGCGGGTGAGGAGGTCGTGGAACAGGCCGGCGCGCAACTGCCGCAGCTTCCCAATCACCGCCTCCGTCTGCGCGATCACCTCGTCCACCGTGTCGAGCACCAAAGCGATGCGGGATTGTTCTGTTACCTTTGGTGCTGGGATTGGTAGTTTTCGATACCCGGCAGCATTGATGTTGGGCTGCGCGCCTTGGCGAAATGTGCTGGCAATCCAACGCCAATAGAAGGATGACCGCGTCCACTGCGCGACAAAACCCGGCGAGCAAAGGACGGGATTCAACGCAAACTTGATGACATGGCCGGCGTGGGCGCACTCTCCGTCGCCAGAGTTGTAAAGATATGTCCTTCCCACTGACCCAGAGCGAGCAAATGAGGGATCACCGCAAGTGAAGAAATAGCCACTGGCGTCAGCTCTGGTGATGCTCGCCTTGGAGTTTGGGTCAAGCTTCCCGTTATCTGTCGTGTCGGTTACTCGGACGTAACGAGGCAGGTGCGGGTTGTAGGGCAAAACCGCCGCCCCGCTTCCATAATCGCCCCCGTTCTTTGAGATCTCGCCGAGCGTGGTCCAACTCCAATCGTGGGGTAGCGGTGTTGGTTCAACGCGCATAGTTCAGGTCCCTCAGGAAGTCGTCCAAACAACGCTCAAGCGTGACGCGCTGATTTCGTAAGTCCGTCAACGTCACCCGATACTTGTCCCACAGCCCTTCGAGAAAGCGGTCGAGTTCCTGGCGTTTCTCGGCGGCGGCGGCGGCGAGGCCGGCCTGCACGTCCTGCGCGGAGAGTTCGAGGACGAGGGCGCGTTTCTGGTCGTCGTTCATCCCGCCGCAGCGCCGCTTGAGTTCATCCACAAACTCGTCGGTGAGCGTGCGGAAACGGGCGCGGGCCTCGGCGAGTTGTGCCTTGGTCTGTTCGTAGGGCCGGAGGGCGGCCTCGAATGCGGCCAGTTGGTCGAGCACGGGCTGGAGTTGCGTCCGGAGCGTAGCGCAGGTTTCCAAACCTGCCGTATCGCCGATTTCCAAATCGGCAGACCGTCCGCCCACCGAACGCGCCCCTTTTTCGCACGCGTCGCAGGTTGGGAAACCTGCGATACAGCAGACTTGGAAGTCTGCGCTACGGCGCGGGCGGCCTGCTTTTCCAATTTGGCGAGCTCCTTGCGCGCGTCCTTTTTCTCCGCCTTGAGTTCGCGCATCTGGCGTTCGAGGTCTTTGGCGTAATTTCAGCCGGCCAGTTCCTCCTCATCGGCATCGTCGGGTGCGTTGCTCTGCTCGAAGGCTTCTTTCTCGCCCTTGAGCCGGGCGATGTCGGCCTTGGCGGTGGCGATGCGCTCGAGGTAATCGCTCATGGAGCGGCGGACGAGTTTGTGACTGAACGGATCGAAGGTCGGGCCGGCCTGGTCGTCGTCCTCCACGGCGTCGGCGATGGCGTCCACCCAGCGGTCGAGGACGCCGGGATCGTTTTCGACGAGCGGACGGAGGCGGAGTAGAGATGGCGTTCGAGTTTGGCGAGGGAGAGGCGGGGCATGGGTCAGTGGCAATGGCGCTGGAAACGTGAGCGCAGGGCCGCATTACAAGCGGTAGGGCGCGGTCGGCGGCCCGACGACTCTGGGCGCGGAATCGGTCGTGTTGCGATCATGCCCGGACATTCAAACAGGCCGGCAATCCGAGGTCGAGAACGGCCTGCGCGTGCTGGGCGCGAACTTCGGCGGCAGCAAACACGGCGTGTTCACCACTCGCCCCGGTGCGTTGACCAATGACTTCTTCGTGAACCTGCTGGACATGGGCACGGACTGGAAGCGCACCGACGAGCACGGCACGCAATTCGAGGGCCGCAACCGCAAGAGCGGCGACCTCAAATGGACTGCCACGCGGGTGGACCTGGCCTTCGGCGCGGACTCGCGCCTGCGCGCCGTGGCGGAGGTCTATGGCGCGGCCGACGGCGGTGAAAAGTTCGTGAAGGACTTCGCCACCGCCTGGGCGAAGGTGATGAACCTCGACCGTTTCAATTTGACGTAGGCCCTATTCTCGACTCGATCAGACTCTCTTCAACTTGCCGTCTCCCTTCAGGGAGGGGACGGCAGGCGTTATTATTAGCAGCGTTCTTCGCCCGAAAGAGACTACTTGAAAATGACCTTTGCGTTGGCGTCTTCGCGATAGGTGGTCTCGCGGCCCGGAGTCCACTCTCCGTCTTTGAAGTACTCCGTCTTGACGTAGAGCGATCCGTCGGAACGCGCCTGGGCCGTGCTGCGAACTTCGGTGACCCCGCTGGCGTTGCCGGTGACCTTCTCATGCGAGAGAATCTTGCCGTCCTTGAAGGTCATCGTGCCGGTGGTGCGAAAGCCCGCCGTCGTGAAGTAATGGTAGGCCAGTGACTTTTTCTCCTCGTCCCACATGATGATGGACTCGCCGCCATAAGCGCCGTCATTCACCGAATGAAGAATGCGGACCGCCTTTCCATTCAAGGCCCGTTCCCAACGGGAGATGTCCACGATCGGATTTTCCGGCGTGGAGTTTTTGAACTCACCCTTCCAGGTCTTTCCCAGCCAGGGGCGCAGCGGCTCGAGGTTCGGATCCAGCGGCGGTTGGTCGGCCGCCAAAAGACTGATGGCAACGCTGAACGCGGCGACAAGGGGCAGGGAGCGGAGACACGAGGCAGACTTTGAGGGTTTCATGCGGACTTGGACTTCGGGCGGTTTGTGAGTCGTTGGTTTTCTGTGTCACGCCGCAGGGTGTTTCCAGGGCGAGCGATACGGTTTGCGCAACATCCTGGTGGCTTCGCGGTCGCCCACCACCACGCGCTTCTTCGGGTCGTAAACCACGGGCCGACCGGTTTCCATGGCGACGTTCGCCAGGATGCAGCTTGCCGTGGAAATATGGCCCTCCTCGATATCCGCGACCGGACGACTGCGCTTCTCAATGGCGGCGAGGAAGTCGAGCATGTGCCGGCGCGTGGCGGGGGCGGCGTTCAATTCGATGTCCTTCTCGGTCACATCTTCGGGATATTGCTCGCGCTCGTAAAGGCACTCGAAGCGAATCGGCTTGGCGTTGCGATCGTGCGGGATGAAATCCGCCCGCATGGTGCTGGCCTTGAGCGTACCCTTCTCGCCGTAAATGAACCACGCCCACGGGTAATCCGGATCGGGCGGCGTGCCCCAGGTGCGGTGCTGCCAGACGGCGTTGAAGTTGTCGAATTCGAACGTGGCCGCCTGCGTGTCGGCAATGTTCGACTTGCCGTCCTTCTGCACGTAAATGCCGCCGGCCGAAGTGATGCGTTTGGGCCAGCCGAGGCCAAGCATCCAGCGGATCGTGTCCAGCGTATGCACGCACATGTCGCCCATGATGCCGTTGCCGTATTCCATGAACGTGCGCCACCAGCGGCGATGCGGCGAGCCGTCGTAAGGCCGGAGCGGCGCGGGGCCGGTCCACATTTCGTAATCCAAGTGATCCGGCACGGGCTGGAGCGGAGGATTCCCGTTGGCCCGCATGTGGAAATAACAACACATCTCCACGTGGCCAATCTTTCCCAGCAGGCCGGCTTCAATGACCTGCTTCTTGGCGTCAATGAGATGGGGCGTGCTCTTGCGTTGCGTGCCGATTTGCACGACGCGCTTGTGCTTGCGCGCCGCGTCGAGCATCGCCTCGCCCTCGCGCACATCACGGCTGATGGGCTTTTGGCAATAGACATCCGCGCCAGCCTCGAGCGCCGCGATGCAGTGCAGCGCGTGCCAATGATCCGGCGAGCCGATGATCACGATGTCGAGGTCCTTTTCCTTGAGCATCTCGCGGTAATCGTTATAGGCGCGCGGCTTCTTTTTGGACTTCTGCCGCTGGCTGGCGATTTCGACGGCGCTGGCCAGCATGTTCTTGTCTGGATCGCAGATGGAAACGATCTCGACCGGTGCCACTTGAACCAGCCGCCATAAATCACTGGGTCCATACCAGCCGGCGCCAATGAGGCCCACGCGCCGGGTCTTGCCATGAACAATATCGAGCGCATCCGCGCCGAGCGAACGCAACGCCGCCAGCGCGGCGATTGCGGAGGTGGACTGGAGAAAACGGCGCCGGCTGATGTTGAAGCTCGCGCCGGACGAAACAGTGATGGGCGAAGTGTTCATGCCGGGAGTATTAACCGCCGCGGCTGGCTCGCGCAACCCCGGCTTGCCGGGAATGGGTCAGGTTGAAGCCGCCAAGGCACGGGCTTCAAACGAAGCTTTCCTCTTCGCGCAGGCCCGCTACGCTGGCGGCATGACGATACCATCCATGAAAACGCGACTGCTGGGCAACTCAGACCTGTCCATCACGCCCATCGGTTTCGGCGCGTGGGCGGTCGGTGGTGATTGGCTCTACGGTTGGGGCGTCCAGGATGACGAAGCATCTATTGCCGCCATCCATCGCGCCTTGGAACTGGGGGTGAACTGGATTGACACTGCCGCGGTTTACGGCCTCGGACACTCGGAGAAGGTAGTGGCCAAGGCGCTGGCGGCCTGGCCGCACCAACGTCCCTACGTCTTCACCAAGTGCGGCATGGTTTGGAATGACCAACGCGAAGTGGGCTACTCACTCAAGTCCGAATCCATCCGCCGCGAAGTCGAGCAAAGCCTGCGCCGGTTGCGGGTCGAAACCATTGACCTCTACCAGATTCACTGGCCGGCGGACGACCTTGCGGAAACGGTCGAGGGTTGGGAGACGCTCGCCGCTTTGCAACAGGAGGGCAAGGTCCGCTGGATCGGGACGTCCAATTTCTCGGTGGACGAACTCAAGGCCGCGCAGAAAATCGCCCCGGTGACATCGCTGCAACCCCCTTATTCCCTCATCCGCCGCGACATCGAGAGGGAAGTGCTGCCGCACTGTGCGCGTGAGAGCATCGGTGTCATTGTCTATTCCCCCATGGCCTCGGGCTTGTTGACCGGCGCGATGACGCGAGAACGCATCGCCAATCTGCCCTCGACGGACTGGCGCAAGAAGAACGCCGAGTTTCAAGAGCCGAAGCTTTCGCAACACCTCGCCCTCGTCGAACGTCTTCGCCGCATCGGAGCGCGCCATGGCCGGTCTCCGGGCGAAGTCGCCATTGCGTGGACGCTGCGCAATCCGGTCGTGACTGCTGCCATTGTCGGCGGGCGAAATGCCCGGCAGGTTGAGGGGATCATCGGCGCGGCGGAGTTTCGGTTGACTCCGGAAGAGTTAGCCGAGTTGGAAACAGCCTCCTGACGCGGGCGCGAGGCCGGTTCGGGCTGTGGTTCTTGCCAGACAGGGCGCATCTCATTTTCTTGCAGGGAGCGCCGAGGCGATGCCGTAGCGCAGACCTCCAGTCTGCCGGGTCGCGGATTTCCAATCCGCAAACGCGGCGAATTCCTGGCCTGCCACGCCGTGCGTGGGCCGGCCGACTGGAAGTCGGCGATACCGCAGGTTGGGAAACCTGCGCTACGCCAGGAATGCCCGCCTGCAATAAACTGAGATGCGCCCTGCCAGACAACCGCCCGATTTCCTTGCTTGACCGCTGGGGACAAAGGAGTTATACAGATCGTCCGGCAAGACCAACATAAACGCTAACCCCCTAACCCTATGACACTGACAAAGCGGGACCTGGTCATTCGCATTAGCAACGAAACGGGGCTGGTTCAGCAGCAGGTTCTGGACGTGGTTCAGAAGACGCTGGATTACATCGCCGAGGCGCTGGCCAAAGGCGACAAGGTGGAGCTACGCAACTTCGGCGTCTTTGAGGTCAAGGTTCGCAAAGCGCGCATCGGGCGCAATCCCAATGCCCCGGAAACAGACGTGCCCATTCCGCAGCGTTGCGTGGTGAAGTTCAAGCCGGGCAAGGAGATGCGGGCCGATGTGCTCAAACTCGCCCCACCGCCTCCCGCCGCGCCGCCGGCCCAGTGAGCTGGCTTGGGTGACGGTCTTCAAAAGAAGCTGTGGGTGAGATGCGCGATCGCCCGGTCGGGTTCCGACTCCGCTTACAGGGCGGCAGGGAATTTCATCAGAATCTCATGCTTGTCATCCAGCGGTTTGGGCGGAAAGCCGGGTTGGGATTCGCGCTCCAAGCGGCGCCTTCCATTCCGGTCGGAAGCGCGGTGGCTTCGTTTCGTTTTGCCTTTTGCTCCACCGCCTCTAACCTCGGCGGGCCTTATGGAACGTTTGCCCGGTTTCCGAGACTTCTATCCTGAACCGCTGCCGCACAAAGACGTGTGGAGCGCGGACGCGCGCCAGTACATCTTCGTCAAGTGGCGTGAAACCGCCCGGCGCTATGGTTTCCGCGAGTACGACGGTCCGCCGCTCGAGCCGCTCGAACTCTTTACGCTCAAGAGCGGCGATGAAATCGTCGGGCAGCTTTACAACTTCACAGACAAGGGCGACCGCGCGGTCGCCCTGCGGCCCGAAATGACGCCCACGCTCGCGCGGATGGTAGCGGCGCACGAACGCGCCTACAAGAAACCGATCAAGTGGTTCGCGATCCCGCAGCTCTTTCGTTACGAACGTCAGCAAAAGGGCCGCCTGCGCGAGCATTTCCAGTTCAACGCGGACATCTTTGGCGAGACGGACCTGGCGGCGGACGCCGAGTTGATCGCGCTGTTGATTGACACCCTGCGCTCGTTCGGTCTGAGCGCGGAGGATTTCGTCATCCGCCTCAGCAGCCGCAATGCGTGGCAGGATTATTTCTCCGCGCGTTGCCCGGACGCCACAAAGGCTTACGAGTTCTTTCAGCTCGTGGACAAACTTGAGCGCGAAGAACCGGAGGTAAGCGAGAGCAAGCTCAAGGCGCTTGGGTTCTCGTTCGAGGAGGTGAACCGTTTCATCGAGACCGGCGAGCCGACGCCCGAACTCGAAGCCATCCTGGAAAATCTCGCGGCCCGGGGGTTGGGGGAGTTCGTGAAAGTGGATTATCACGTCATCCGGGGGCTGGCCTACTACACCGGGCCGGTGTTCGAGGCGTTTGACCGGAAGGGCGAATTCCGGGCCATTGCCGGCGGCGGGCGCTATGACAATCTCGTCAAGCTCATCAGCGGCGGCAAAGTGAGCCTGCCGGCCCTGGGGTTCGGATTAGGTGACGTGGTGCTCCTGGAATTGCTCAAGGCGCGCGGGTTGTTGCCGAGGTTCGATCCGTCCGTGGATGTGTTCGTGTTGATCGAAGAAGAATCCTTGCGGGCGCAATCGCTTGGACTGGTTCAGGAACTGCGCTCGGCCGGATTGGCTGTCGAATATGCGTTGACGCCCACGAAGCCCGACAAGCAGTTCAAACGGGCGCAGGAATTGAAGGCCGCTTACACCGCCAGAATCGAGGCCGACGAAACCGTGAATATCCGGAATCTGAAATCGCGGGAAGCGTGGGTCTGCTCCACCGCCGAGGCGGTGAGGCGACTGGGTAGATGAAGCGACGGGCAGGACGACTATTTCGCCGTCTCGACCGTGGCCCGGCTTTCCTTCTCCTTCACCAGCGTGGCTCCCTTGCCGAGACGCTTGCGGAGGTAGGTCAGCTTCGCGCGACGGACGTGGCCTTTGCGCTCAACCTCGATCTTGTCCACGCGGGGCGAGTGCAGCGGAAACACGCGCTCGACGCCTTCGCCATAACTGATGCGGCGCACGGTGAACGTCTCGTTCAACCCGTGTCCGCGCCGGCCAATCACGACGCCCGAGAAAATCTGGATGCGCTCCTTGTCACCTTCCACAACCTTGGTATGCACGCGCACGGTGTCGCCGACCCCGAAGTCGGTGGGGTCCTTGCGAAACTGCTCCGATTCGATTTTGTCCAATAATGCCTGGTTCATAAAAGTTCTGGTCTGGTCCGCCCGTTGCGGTCCGCTCTATCTCAACAAATCCGGCCGCCGTTCCTTCGTCCGCAGGCGCGCCTCGTGGGAGCGCCATTTCGCGATCTCGGCGTGATTCCCCGAGAGCAGGACCTCCGGGACCTTCATGCCCCGAAACTCCGCCGGCCGCGTGTATTGCGGATACTCGAGCAACCCGGTGGTGAACGATTCCTGCAACGCGCTCTCCTCGTCCCCGAGCACGCCCGGAATCAACCGCACCACGGCGTCAATCAACACCATGGCGGGCAACGCGCCATTGGTCAGCACGTAATCGCCGATGGACAACTCATCATCGGCCAGGTGCGCCCGCACGCGCTCGTCAAAACCCTCATAGTGACCCGTGACCAGCAGCAAGTGCTTCACGTGCGCCAGTTCGTGCGCAATGGTCTGCGTGAACCGCCGCCCGGATGGCGAAAGCAGCACCACTCGCGCGCTTTCTCCGGCGAGCGCGTCCACCGCCTCAAAAATCGGCTCCGGCTTCAGCAACATTCCCGGCCCGCCGCCGAAAGGCCGGTCGTCCACCGTCTTGTGCCGGTCATGCGCGTAGTCCCGCAGATTGTGGATCTGCAACTCCAGCAGACCGTCGGCGCGCGCCCGCTTGATGATGCTTTCATCCAGCGGCCCCGCAAACATGGCGGGGAAGAGCGTCAGCACGTCAATTTTCATTGGCCTTCCGTCCCGGCAACGGGATCGTTTGGCTCGCCGGCGGTCGTCAGCCGGCGGGCTGGTCCTCGACAATTTCCAGCGTGCAGCGCAGGCCCTGTTTGGCGCTGCCGGCCAGCAGCAACGAACGGATGGCGTTGATCGTCATCCCCTGCCGGCCGATGACTTTGCCGACGTCCTGCGGATGCAGCCGCAACTCATAAACCGTGGTGCCTTCCCGCTCCACCGGCGTGATCGTCACCGCCTCGGGGTTGGCCACCAACCCTTTCACCACGTATTCGAGAAAGGCCTGCATGGCCGATCCTCACGCCGCGGCGGCAGCGGCCTTGGCGGCTTTCTTGATGAAACTCGCGACGGTTTCACTGGGCTGCGCCCCCTTGCCCAGCCAATGCTGGGCGCGCTCCAGATTGAAATGGACCTTGTTGCTCTTCTTCCGCGGCCAGTACGTGCCCAGTTCCTCGATGAACTTGCCGTCGCGCGGGCTGCGGCTGTCGGCCACAACAATACGAAACACCGGAGCGTTCTTCGCTCCGATGCGTTTCAAGCGGATTCGAACTGCCATAAAATTGCTTCTAAACAAGGTCCGCGACCGGTCTTTCGAGCCGCGCACCGATTGGTTGTCCCCGAAAAGGGAGGCAGAGACTAGCAACCTCGACCGGCTTTGCAAGTCCTGTTTTAGGCTCGACCTGCAAATCTGCGAATGAGCGCATCTTCTTGGAACCACCGTAGCGCAGACTTCCAGTCTGCGGTATCGCGGGTTTCCTACCCGCAGACTGCGTTACTTCGCACAGCCAGCCGATTGGAAATCGGCGATACCGCAGGTTGGGAAACCTGCGCTACAGTTAGCAGTTACCTGCTCAATGGTGGTGCGGTCAAGAGGCGCCCCCTGCAAATGGAGCTGGGCACTGGCAGGCCGATCCAAGGCGCAGAGTTAGTCCTTACAGTGAGGAAGCAAGGCGGTTGAACATACAAGCGAGACCTGCCCGTTGGCGGTTTGGTTTGGCTCGCGGGCTTCGTGGAAACAGAACACCGGACCGCACCGCTTCCGGCATCACGGTTTCTGTTGCAGCCAGACACGGACACGAAAGAAGGTGGGATGACCAACTGCCGGCAGGACAGAAAACGCGACAACCTCGAAGTCCGGGGCAACGGTGCGATCCACGCCGCCTGGAACCGCTGACCAGTCCCCTGCCCCGGACACATCCGAAGCGCTTTCAAGCCGGTAATGGCGTGCAGCATTTTGGTAACCCGGCCCCAAGGCCGCCCTACCGGTAAAGGATATTTCCAGCGAATTCTCCACCATGCGGGCTTGCAGGTTCAAGCCGCCGGCAGCGCGGGTGGGGTCGCTACCGATCACGTATTCGGCATGATCGCTCCAATGGTCGCCATCGAAATTCGAGTTCAGTCCCGCAACGGACAAGTTTGTAAACCAATGGCCCTCCCAAGTGTCAGGCAAGAGATCGTTGTCCGTATCGGGCTCGTCGGGCGCGGTGGCACCGGCGCGAATGACGGGGAGCAGATTGGTCACGGTGCCGGGGCCCAGCTCGAAGACGATGAATCCGCCGGTCCTCACGGAGCGTGTGTGTTGGAGTTGTGCAAGCACGCCATCGGGTTCAAGTATGAAGGCCCCAATTCCAGGGTAAACAGGGATGCGCCCGGCGGCAAAGGTGAGTTGCTGGGCAACATGGTTCGTGAACTGATCCAGCCTGGTCGTGTAATCCATGGGGCACAGGAAATCCACAATTCCGTTCGTGATCCAAAGACGCCAGTCTTGTCCCACTCCGTCGAAGGCGCTGTTGGCGTCCGGGAACACGGCGGCGGAAACTTGGACGGCGGGTTTGAGGGCCTTGACACCCGCATGCACGGCGGCCACGAGGCGGGTGATCTGTTGGCGCCTCCAGTCCAGAAAAGCATTCCGCAGCGGTCCGGGAGCAAGAACATCCGACGGCCAGTTGCTGATGGGATGTCCGGTCTGTTGCTGAAAACGGTCGCGGCAACCGGTGCAATAGCAGTAGTCGCTGTCAGGATAGCGGATGTAATCAAAGTGGATTCCGTCCACGTCGTAGTTGCGCACCACCTCCAGCATCGAGTTGGTTTCGAGCGCGAAATTGTCCGGATGCGAGGGGCAGAGCCACTCAATCGGCTGCCCACTGCGTGAAACCTGCGTGCGGTTGGCGGCCCGCAAGCCATCAATGAACGACTGGGACGCGCCGCTCAAGTTCCAGTTCACCTTCCACACATGAACCTGCACGCCACGAGCGTGAGCGGCGTTCACGCAGGCCGTGATTTGATCGCCATAAGTGGCGAACTCGGAGGAGTGTGGCAGCACCGAACTCTGGTAGTGGGCAAGACCAGCCCAGAGCATATTGGGGAAAACGGCGTTGAATCCATTGGTGGCCAGCGCGTCCGCCGCCGCAAGCCAATTGCCTGGAAACGGGCCGGTGGCGTGGTGTTCCCAGATCGCGCGAAACTCCGGGGTGACGGGTTTCAGGCTGAGGAAATAGGCTTGCTTCAAGTGAGCTTGGGCGGATTGCGCGGCAAGAATGGCTTGGGGATGATTCGTCGCTGCCGCAGCCTCGAGCGCGCGAACACGTTCGGCCGAGGCTGCCTGGAGTTCCATCTCCACCAGCGGCGCACGCAATGTGACAGCCGCGTCGCGGCGGATGGCAGCTTCGGCTTCGGTGTAGGTCTGATAAGGTCCGACACGCCCAATCTTCTCAATGGCGCCTGCGGCGGCACTCGGCCAGACCTCCGGCAGGAAGTAGCCAACCAAACATAGCAAAGCATAGGATTTCTGGTCAGCGTCATCGCCCAACAGCACGTGCGAGAGGAAGCAGCCGTGATCGCTCGTCAGCCAGGCTGCGCGTCCCGTGGACGCGCCCTGGCTGTTCTCCCACGTGGCGCTGACACGAGAGTTCAGCGCGCCGTTGGGCACGGCGAAGGTGATGTTCCAAGATGCCTGCAGCACACGCGCCGGCAGGTGCGGGATGGATGCATCTGAAAAATGCCATGCGGAAAAATCTCCCTGGCTCCAACCGGTTCTGCGAATGCCAAGCAGGGATTCCAAGCGGGAGGGCAGCAGGTAATGGACGAAGAGCTTGCCTCCGGCGGCGACAAAGCTCTCCAGCCCCGTGAACTCGGCTTCAGAGATGTTTTCGTTGTAAGGCAGAATCACAAGCCGCGCATCCGCGGGCAATCCGGACTCGACTGCTGTCCGTGAAATCACACCGCAGTCAATGCTGTAGCGGCCCAACCAGTCCAGGTGGCGATCTATGGTCTCCTGAACGATGCGCGCATTGCTGCTCTGGCCGTCATGCACCAACAGCACCGGTGGCGTGAATGTTCGCAACAAACGGGCGGCCAGGTAGGTGTTGCGTGAGGCGGCTTTCCACGGTGAAAGTCGGATGCCGTTGACTTGAGACCAACCCGCCGGGGTTCCTTCGGGAATGAAGTCAGTCTTCGAGAAGCGCAGGGTTTGCCAGCCAACCTGGCTGATCGAGGCGGATGCGCCATACCAGCCTGAACCGGAGCGGAAGTAGAGGGTGAAATACGAAATTGCACCGGGGTCGGGCGCATACACCTCCAGCGCGAAGTCGGTGAACGACGCCAGGTCGAGTGAGACGGTGCGGTCCCAGTAACAGCGCCCGTCTCGCACGGCAAAGTCGCAAGGGAGAGTCAAGACGAGTTCCACTCCCCATTCACCCGAAGACGCCATGCTCACGGGTGGCGCACTGCCGGCGATCCACGCCAGACGCGCCGCCGCAGTGTTGGTATAAGCAAAATCGTCAATGATGAGCGCCGCGCCCCGAATGCTGGATGGCGCAAAAAAGAGCAGAAACGCCACGCACGCCTGACTCATTCCCACCAAAGCGGTTACGCGGCGAAACCCGGACGGCGTCCAAAAAAGCGTTCTAGAACAAGACTGCATCACTCATGCACCCCGGTATCAAGGTGGATGGCGCACTGCCAAATGCAAGTGCGATTGCGAGTGCGATTGCACAACTTCACAGAATGCTGGCCCGCACGGGACGATTATGCTACCAACTGAAATGTTGGCTGAGGCAGAAGCCGACGGGTTTTATGAGCAGCTTCTTCAAAGGGATGGGGTGGATGATGGCCGCGCTGAACTGTTGCCTTGCCGTTCCGAGTTCGGCGGCCTCCTCCGTGGCCCGATTAAACGGCAGCTTCGTGCAGTACTGGGATGAGATGCAGACGTGGTCGCCGGCAGACTGGCAGGGAATCCTGGGAAAAATGCAGGAACTCAGGATGGACACGGTGGTGATCCAGATGCTGGTGCGCGAGAACAGCGATGGCGCGTTACATTCCTTCATCGGTCCCAGCGGTGAACCCGATGCCACGGAAACGATCCTGCGATTTGCCGACACCAACGGCTTCCGAGTCTTCCTCGGTCTCTACCTGCCCAATTGGAATCATGACATGCTGGCGAGCAATTTCCTGTACGAAACGCAGACCCGGATGGCGGACGTGGCGACGCAGGCTTGGACCCGCTACCTCAGTGGAAATCGCCATCCATCTTTCGCCGGCTGGTATCTGCCGTATGAACCTTGGACGGCGAACTATTCGGCGGCCGAAATCAACCGGTTACGCTCGTTTTTTCAGGGTGTGAGTCAGGCCTGCAACCTGGTTTCGGGCGATGTGCCCCTGGCGATTTCGCCGTTCATCAACAGCTCACGGCCGCCACCCTGCGACGTGGAACGGGTTTACACCCAACTCCTGGACAAGACCGGCATCGGCATTGTGATGTTGCAGGACAGCGTGGGTGCGCAACAGTGGGAAAGCCACATCATCCAACACGTTTCACCTTACGCCCAAGCTTTTCAGCGCGCGTGCGCGGCTACCGGGGTCGAGTTGTGGGCCAACCTGGAATGTTTCGCCATCGAGGGTTCGGCCTACATGCCCTGTACCGCATCCCGGCTTCGGAATCAGTTTGAAGCCACGGCGCCGTTCGTGCAGCGGTTTGTGACGTTCGACTTCGTGCATTACATGAACCCGGTGGCTTTTTTAAGCAGTTGGAACCTGGAAAAGAGTAGCCGCATGCAGCAGTTGTTCGCAGACTACAAGGCCGCATTCGTGGACCAGGATTTTGCGCCGTGGGGCTCTCCGTTGATTTCAGCAAATGTGGCCGCCGGCAATCTCACTCTCCGCTGGCCGGGCGCCTCGGGTGATTTGTTCGAGGTTCAATGGAAAACCAACCTCGCCGACGCTGCTTGGGAACCGCTGGCCGCGAACGTTGCAACCCAAGGAACGATGTTTTCTGTGGTCGAGGAAGTGACCCCGCAGCCGCACGCCCGTTTCTTCAGAGTGCGGAAGCTGCCCAGACTTCAGCCTCTGGAAGAAATGGTCTGGATACCTCCGGGGACATTCCAGATGGGCACCCCAGCCAGCGACCCAGGCAAGACTCCCGACGAACTTCCTCAACTCACGGTCACGTTGACGCGCGGCTTTTGGATCAGCCGGCACGAAGTCACGCAATCGGAATATCAAAACCTGATGTGTACCAACCTAAGCAGCTTCGCCGGCGACCTTAATTGCCCGGCGGAACGGGTTTCCTGGAACGATGCCATGGAATACTGCTCGCGACTTGCTCAACAGGAGCGTCGAGCGGGCCGGCTTCCTGATACTCACACCTATAGGCTGCCTTCAGAAGCCGAATGGGAGTGTGCCGCGAGGGCGGGCACGACGAACTGGTTCAGCTTTGGAGATGATCCGTCCCTGTTGGGGAGCTATGCTTGGTATAACGCCAACAGCAGCGCCACCACACACCCTGTTGGCGGGCGACTGCCCAATCCTTGGGGCTTGGCCGACATCCACGGAAACGTCTTCGAGTGGTGCTGGGATTGGATATCGAGCGCTCCGAACGAGCCGGCGACAGATCTCCTTGGTTCGACGAACGGTGCTTACCGGGCCATCCGCGGCGGGGCTTGGTCTTTCCCGGCGACGTATTGCCGGTCAAGTTGGCGAATGGGCTATCCCCCGGGTGCGCGCACTTCCAACGTCGGGTTTAGAATCGTGCTCGCCCCGGTTGCCCATTGATCTATAGCCGTCCGCCGAAACAGAACGGGCCGGTATGAACCCCGGCCCGTGAATGTGCCCCTGCACCAGCTCCATCACTGCACTTTGACGCGATAGAACTTCGGCGTCGCGCCCATTAGGATCGTGTGCGGCGAAGTTGCCGAGGGCAGGTCGGTGTATGTGCCCGCCACATTGTCCGCCTGCTGAAGAGTGCCGAACGGCCAGGTGAGCGTGATGCTGTCGCCGGACCGGGAAATCCCCAGTCGTACGGTGGCGGCATAGTGGGCCTGGACTTGTTCAAGCGTCAGCGCCTTGTTGTAGAAGGCGACGTCGTCCAGCGTGCCATCGAATGGATTCCAGCCGTTGTCGCTGCGCCAGCCCAGGTTGATCGCGCCATCCAGATTCGGGATGAACGAATCGTAGGCCTGCGAGGCGGTGAGTTGGCCGTTGACGTAGATGCGGAAGAGCGATCCATCGTAAGTCAGTGCCATGTGATACCAGGTGTTTGCCTCGATGACGGAGACGGGATCGCCCATAAACGAACTCAGCCAACCCTGGCTAAAGAGCACCCAAGCGAACCGGTTGTTCGGTTGCTGATAAAGCAACCACCCGTGCGGGCCAGTGCCGCCGGGGCCGAATCCCATGGAGGAAAAGACCGTGCGGTAGTCCAGGTCATCCGCCCGCAGTGAGGCGGGCATGAACCAAGCCTCGGCCGTGAACGGACCGCGCGGGCTGAGTTCCAGCGCCCAAGGCACGGCAACCCGGGCTCCGCCGGTCACGGCAAACGCCTTGTTGCCTTCATTGGGAATACCCGTCGGGACCTGGTAGGTGATGGTGCCGCTGCCCGGCGTGTAGGTTCCATCAAAACTGCCAATCGCATCCACAGCCGTGATGCTGCCCTCGGGTTCATCCAGACGCCAGAACGCGACCGGATCGTCCGCCTTGATGACTCTGGCATAACCCGTCATTGGCACCTCCAACGCCCTTGGAACCACTGTGAGCATGGCCGCTTCGCTGTTGGTATTCGACCAGGGATTCGAGATCCTCGCGTAATACGTCGTGCCGTCGTCAGCAAGTTGAACGTCCGAGAGCCACAACATCTGATTTGTGCCCGCCGGGATCGGCGTCGTCCCTTTGTACCATTGATAGGTCACTGGCAGCGCTCCGCCAGCCTGGGCGATGAAGGCCGCCTTGCTGCCGACACTGCGGGTAATGGAGGCCGGACTGGAAATTAATGTCAGGTCCGTCATCACGGTGAGCGCCGCCGGTGCGCTCGTCGCGGAGCCGTAAAGGTTGGTCACGACCACCTTGTAAGTCGCCCCGTTGTCAGAGTAAGCGCACGTGAACCGCAGGGTGTCGCTGGTGGCGCCATCAATGGGAACATTCCCCTTGTACCATTGATAGGACAATGGTGTGCTGCCGTCCGCGCCGACGACGAATGTGGCGGTGCGCCCAGCGTAAGCCGACACCGGCAGCGGATCCTGAGTCACGTAGGCGGGAATCGGACCGCTGTAGAAATTGGTCAGTCCCACCTGGTAATGCATCTGGATCTGCGCCTCCGTCAGAGCGGTGGCATAGATTGCAACTTCATCCACGCTTCCGTCGAAGACCCATCCGCCGGCGGGACTCCACCCAATGCATAGAGGTTGACTGGTGTTGGGCGCCGGGGCGGTGTCCACCGCCGAGCCACTAAGCACGCCGTTTACGTAGAATCGGACGGTCGTGCCATCGTAAGTGGCGACCAGGTGATCCCACTTGTTCTTGGTCACGGGATTGCCTCCCAGCCAGATGTTGCCTCCCTTCTGCACCCAGATCCAGGTGGAGGTCGCGCCCTCTCCGGGGGTTTGGTAGAAGTGCCAGCCCGGTGTGGGAGACGCACCCCAACCGCCGAAGTTACCCAGCGGACAACGATAGTCACTGCCCCAACTGGTCGGACGCACCCAGCATTCCGCTGTGAACGGTCCTGCCTGGTTGATCTCCGGTGTGAACGGCAGTTCAATCCTCGATCTCTGCGGAGTTCCACCATCGGGAGTGTAGAGATGAAAGCTGACGGAATTGCTCCCAATGCCGGGTTGCTCAAACTTTGGCCACTCGAAGTACTCATCCGGGATGACAAACGCGTAGAAGGTGTCCGGGTTGACAGCGTTGGTAACCATCATTGAACCAGCCGGATCCTCCAGCCGGTAATACACCAATGGCTGATCCGCGAGAACGACTTCATGGTAGGACACTGCCCGCACGGCGGGAACAGTCAGGCATCCCGCCACCACCAGTGCCGGGAAAACAGCGCCCCGTGACGAGAAAGTTTGGAGAAGTTTCATTCGAGCCCTTTCGATTTTAAGTTTGGTTAGTTGTGACCTCACCTGGACCGCAACCCCGTTGCCGTCCAATGTCATCCTAGACTGAGTTCCAGACACGTCAATCACATAATCTGATTGTTGACTTCCTCGCGAACAGCACTTCTGATGCTCGCAATGAATGAGGATATAGGTGGGGGACGCGTCAGCCGCCTGGCTTCAGGAGAACTTCTTTGTCCCGCGACCAGCGCAGCGACGCGACTCAAGCCTCCCGGTGTTTTCGCAGCAACTGGAGCAGCGCCGTCGCAGCGGCTTCGGCAAACGGGGCATCATTGATGGTGCAGTCGAGTTCCTGCACCGGGATCTCAGCCCGTAACCCGGCTTTCAGCGCAGCGAACAACGCTGCGTCGGCCGCAGCGTCGTGAAAAGGGCCGCCCGAGGCACCGATGACGCTGCCGCCGCGCAAGGGCAAGACTACCGTCACAGGCCCGGTGGACAGGTTCAACTTCTCGGCGAGGATGCCGCCCAGCTTGGCGCACTCCTCCGGCGTCGTGCGCATCAGTGTCACTTGCGGGTTGTGCTGGTAAAATTTCCGCCCGGCGAATTTTGCGGGCACGGTGTCGGGCGGACCGAAGTTGACCATATCCAGACAACCAGTCGAAACCACCGCCGGCACGCCGCGGCGGGCAGCGGCTTCAAGGCGGGTGGGACCGGCCGTCAACACGCCGCCGACCAGTTCATCCGCCCATTCCGTCGTGGTGATGTCCAACACGCCGGCCACCAACCCCGTTTCAATGAGGGATTCCATCGTTCGTCCGCCAACGCCCGTGGCGGCAAAAACAATGACCTCATAACCGGCGGCTTCCAGCAGCGCCCTGGCCCGCTCGATGCAGCGGGTGGTGTTGCCAAATTGGCTGGCGACGATGATGGGTTTGTCCGCCACCGCCGGCGGCTGCGTCTCCACCATGCCACAAATCGCACCGGCGGCGCGGGCGAGGAGCGGGCGCGAGATGCGGTTCAGCCCAGCCACGTCCACCACGCTGGGAAACATGACGATGTCCTTCACACCGACGTAGGGAGCGACGTTGCCGCTGGCGAGCGTGGACATCATCAGCTTCGGAAAACCAATGGGCAACCCGCGCATCGCTGCTGTGGCAATGGCCGTGCCGCCACCGCCGCCAAGTGAGATCACGCCGTCAATGCGCTTTTGCTCGGCGAGCTTGGCCAAGACAACCGGCGCGCCGCGTGACATGACGGTCACCGATTCGCCGCGGTCCTGCTTCGCGGCCAGTTGCGCAAAGTCCACGCCCGCTGCCGCGGCCACCTCCGCGCGGGTGATGTCAGGTCGCAGGCGTGGTTCACCCAGCGTGCCCACGTCAATCACCAGCACCTCGTGCCCACGCTGACGAATCAGCTCGGCCACAAAGGCGTGCTCGTCGCCTTTCGTGTCCATCGTTCCGAGGATGGCAATCGCGGGCATAGGAATTTCAGCTTTGGCAAACAGCGTGCAAACAATCCGCGAGGACACACGCGGCCACGACAAAGGCTTTGGAGTGCGGCGGCTCGACGCCGCTTTCGGCAGGCGACTTGTCGCCGTCGAATACAAAGCGCGGCTCAACCGCACCCCCGGGCCACTGGACGCGGCCCTGTTTGAACGCCGAATCGCTCAAGCAGGGAAAGCGGGGACAACCCCCCGCACTCCAAGGCTTTCCGTCCGTCTGGGCACTTGACATCTTGTCTGCTAACGGTTGCTGTAAAGCGGACGGCTCGCCGCCCTCAGTTCTTGCCCGCCACCCACAGCACCGCGTTGCGCAGCAACTGAATGTAGGCGGAATGATGGTGCGTGTCGCCGTCATGGCCCAGCGTCAAGCCCACCACGCGGGCTTTCGCGTGTTGGACGATGAACACTTGCGGGTAAGCTTGGTTCTTCTGTTTCGAATGCGCCGTGGCCAACACCTTGATGGGCGTGCCCTGTGAATCGGGTTCAAACCAGTACAATTCGTCCTTGATGGTGAACTTCGCGGGCACATTCCGCATCAGCGGATGAGCGGTCTCCGTCACCACGACCTCGAATTCGCCCAATCGGTCGTGTCCGCGCGAGCCGCCGCCGACCAGCACGCGATTGTACTCCGGCCAGTCGCGCCAGTTGTACCACAGTCCGGGATGCAGACCGATGAAGCCTTTGCCATTCTCGATGTGTTTGGTGATGGCCTGCTTCGTGGCCTCGTCGGTGAACCGCTTGTTGTTGCTGACGATCAGCACGTCCACACCGGCGATCACGTCCGCGAGGCCACCGGTAATGTCGGTGTAATTCGCGCTGATGCCGCCGGTGTCGTTGAGCGTCTTCACATCGGCCTGGTTGAACCAACGCTCATAGTCATGCGCGTCACCACCACCGATGATCAAGACCTTGAGGCCAGCTCCCCATTGGAACTTCGGTGACGCCGGTGCGGCGGGGGCGACAATCGCGGCGCTGTCGGCCGGAGTTGCGCCCACGCCGGGCGCTCCCTCGCCCGTTTCCACTGTGATGCCGACGAAGGTCGGCGCGACCTCGTTGGCGTAACTGGCGAGCGTCAATTTCTCGACCACGCCGCGCTTCTTGAGTGGCTTTGCGAAGTAGCGCAGTTGCCGGCCCTGGTGCAACAGGTCGTCCAGATTGGGCAGCGCCTCGGAACCGGGCACATCGAAGCGCCCGATGTAATCCGCGAACTCGACGCCGTTGCGCAGGATGATTTCCTCGCTCTCTCCATTCGCGAACTGCACGATCACCCTGGCCACCGGTTCGTTGGCCCGACCCAACGGACTCCCCCATCCGGCCACGCCGCCCAGGAAGTGAAGTTTCGTCACCGGCAATCCCACCTTGACCTCGACCTGACGCGGATAGTTGCGCGCCATGCCGGAGCCGCCCTGCAACACGATCACGTTCCTGCCCGTGGCCGTGCGCGCCGGGTTCACGATGTCAAACGGCACGTCGCGATGTTTGATCGTGCCCCATTTCTTGAAGCGGAGCGATTCGTCGCGCGACTCCAGCGTCATGTAAATGCCGCGCGAGGTGTCCGCGGTGAAGGCCCCGCCAAGATCGAGGATGCGGAAGCGCTGCTCGTCCGCGCAAAGGTAGGTCAACAGGTCGCGCAAGCCCTCGACGCCGAGTTGCTCGAAACCTTCGGGCATCAACGAACGGCCCGTGCTGCGGCGGGAAGCAATGTTGTCCTTGCGAATCTCGGTTTCAGCGGTCTGGTTGCGCAACACAACGACGGCGTTGTTCTCCCGCAAGACCATGCCATCGTAGCTGAGGTCATCCTTGGTTTCGATGCTCACCGACACATAGTTGGGTTCGACCACGCGATTCGGGTCCACGATGTGGATGAGCAGGTCTTCCGGCCCGTGGGCGCCCATGCCGGTGAGGTTGGGAGCAAAGTCGGCCCCCTCGTTCTTGAACTTGTGACACGCAGCGCAGTTCTCCGTGTAGAGTTTGGCCCCGCGGGCGGCGTTGCCGGGTTTGATGACCTCCGGACGCAACTTCGCGATCAGCGCCTCCTTCTCCTTTTGTTCCGGTCCCTTGAGTTCGGTAATCACCGCCGCCGCACGAGTGGCGACCGCGGCGTCCGGGTGGGTGCGCAGGCGATGCAAATTCCCCGGCCCGAGCACGGCCGTGTCCAGTCTGCGGTCCGCCAGGGCTTGCACCACCAACGACGACCAGTCCGCGCGTTTGAGCAACTGGCCGAAGGCAGCTTCGCGCAGGTCGTAATCCAATTGCGGCAGGGCAGCCAACAACACCTGGCCGGCCGCGGCCTCATCCGTCGTGCCAAGGGCCTCGATCACTCGGCGTTGCAGGCCGGGACTGGCGTTTCCGCCCACCAACGCGGCCACGGCGGGCACGATGCTCGCGTCCAGCGCGCGCACGCCCAGAAGGTTCATGGCGATTTGCCCCCGCTCCGCATCGGACAGCGATTGGTCCGTCAACCGCGCCGCGGCTTTTGCAACCGCCGATCTGGTGGCGTCCCCAACTTGACCGGCGAAGTCCCAACGTGCGACCAGCGGCAGCACCGCGCCGGCGGTTTGGTCAGACGCGAGCAGTTGGCGCAAGGCGGTGCCCAGCGCGGGACTGGCCTCCGGCTTCACCCCGGGGCGCAGCGTCGCCGTGAGGGATTGCAGCGCGACGGTTTTGAGCGCGTCAGCGGAAGCCGGTTTTGCGGCGAGAGCGAGCACGAGCGCACGGGCCGAGTCAGGGTTGTTCTGATTGCCGACTTGACGGGCGAGTTGGGTCACCATTCCGGAGAGCGGCGTCGGATTTCCCGCATCGAGTGCCGCGTCGAGATAGAGCAGCGGGTCGCGGGCCGTGATGGCCAGCGCGGCCGCCTCGAGGTGACGATCCTGGAACGTGGGCCACGCCTCGACGAGCGCCTCGGCCAGTTCGCGCGTGGGCGGGAGGCTGGTGCCGGCGATCAGCGCGTTTATGCGGACGCGTTGATCCGGGTCGGCGAGCAGGGCCCGCACCAGCCCCGGTGGGGGTTCGTTCGCGCTGTGGTCACGGTCTGCCGCGATGCGCATGGCGTTCTTCCGGATCACCGCATCCGAATCCTGCGCCGCTGCGAGCAGCAGTTCCGGTTCGAGCAGGTCCAGGTTGTGCAAAACCCAGAGCGCCTGCATCCGCCCATAGGTTGTGCTTCCCCGGCCGGCCTGGGTGCGGAGGAGTTCCGGCACCGAACGGCCAGCCCCCTCACTGAGCAATCGGTTGGCCGT
Organism: Verrucomicrobiia bacterium; assembly: GCA_011525685.1. Lineage (GTDB taxonomy): Bacteria > Verrucomicrobiota > Verrucomicrobiia > Limisphaerales > JADLHS01 > WYBW01. The sequence continues at coordinate 80,089 of WYBW01000124.1, read as the reverse complement.
GGCGCGCACCCAGCCGTTCGGATGATCCAGCATCGCGACGAGGCGCTGGGGTTTGTCCTTGCTCAGTTCAAACGGGAGCAACCGTCGCGCCTCCTTGTGCTGAATGCGGTACAGTCGCGTGAAGTGATGATCCCGGTCGGGCCGGGTGGCGGCATTGCGCGCGCCGTGCGGCGGTCCGCGCGTGTCATTGTGAACGGCGATTTGGTTGTAAAAATCCACGAGATACAACGCGCCGTCCGGTCCGACACGACTGTGGATCGGCTTGAACCAATAGTCCGTGCTGGCCAGAAAGTGTTTCTGCTGACGGCCTGCTTCACGCCGGCCTTGATAGCTCACGCCGGCGGGGTCAAGAAACTCATGATGCGTCAGCCAGACGGTGGGTTCGTGCAGAAAGAACGACCAGGACGGTCCCTGCCACTTCTCAGGCCAGGCCCCGCCGTCGTAGATGGTGGAACCCGAGGCCGCCGTCCAGGCGCCGACCCAGTCAATCTGCAGGTAGGGCTGCCGGGTTTCCTGGCGCGCCGGGAATACCTTGTTTTCCTCGATGATGGGTTTGACGGCGCGCACACCGGGCATGCCGGCGCGGCTGACAATTCTCTCCGGCAACACGACGTGAAGGATTGGCTCGCCACAGGTGGCGGTGGAGAAGAAGATTTCGCCGTCCGGCGCCACTTCGCAGCCCCAGGTGTTGCACGAGCCGGAGGCAAACTGCTCGAGCGCCGAACCATCCGGGCGGAAGCGATACAGGCCCGCCGTGATGCGGCCAAACTTCCTGGTGCCGTCGCCGGAGGTCACGTCACCGGCGCTGTAACCGACACTGCCATAAACCCAGCCGTCCGGCCCCCAACGGAGGTTGCTGATGACGGCGTGGGTGTCAAACGTGCCCCAGCCGGTGAACAGCACTTCTCGCTTGTCGGCCTTGCCGTCGCCGTCGGTATCGCGAATCCACAGGATGTCCGGCGCCTGCGAGACGATCACCCCGTCCTTGTAGAACACGAGCGAGGTGGGCAGTTCCAGTTCGTCGGCAAAGACCGTCTTCTTGTCCATGATGCCGTCGCCGTCGGTGTCCTCGAGGATGGAAACCCGGTCGCGGGGCGGTCGCGGCTCCTTGCGACCCGCCGGAAACTTGTCCGGCTCGCGAGTCCGCCACGGAGCGATGCGGGCATCGTTGCGATGCACGTCGCGACCACCGGGATACTCGGGTGTCTCCACCACCCAGAGGCGGCCCCGCGGATCCCAATCCAGCGACATGATTTTTTCGGCCAGATTTTCGTCGGCTGCCAGCGTGACGTTGAACTCGGGATGCAACTCGAAGGTCTTCAGCGCTTCCGCCGCGGGCCGAGGCCCGCCGGGCGGATAACGGAGCGAGGCCAGTTCATCCGGCTTGCAGAATTCATCCACGTTGGCCCGTTTGCCGGCCCAGGCAATCCCGCGCAGCAATACGGTGCGATATTGCGGCGTGTTGAACGAAACGTATTCGTGCCCGGGCAGACTGACGAACGCGCGGTAAGGTGTCGTGCCACCGTCCATGGTTTTCTCATAAGTCCAAATTTGTGGCGCGATGATGTGGACATTATGAAAGCTCGCGGCCAGCACGCCAACTTCCGGTGACATGTCCATGTCGTAGTAGATTTCGTCTTTCCAGTCCCAGTTGGACATTTGGCGGCTGATGGGATGCTCGGTGTCCAGCCAACAAAGACCGACTTCACCTTCGAGGTACTTCGTCGCTCGTTCGCGCGGCAGGTCCGGTGACGCCCAGCGCCAGGCGCCGCCGATGACTTTCCTGACCCAGGCGTGTTGATCCCCGCCCACCACGCCCGCATGGATCACCACCATTCCACCGCCGCGTTGGAGGAATTTTTCCAGTGCTTCACGGTCCTCGCCGACGATCTTCATGCCGTCCGGCGCGTGAATGATCAGCACATCGGTCTGATCGAGCTGCGCGGACCCGGGGAACTCGTTCGCTCCCTGCGCCCTCAGACCGCGCTCGTTGAGCAGTTGGGTCCACTCGCGCAGGAAACGCGGGTGATCATGCTGACCCGGCCCGTGGGTCTTCGGACCGCTCCGGATGAAAACGCGGAGCGGCTCGACGGCGTGAGTGGTGAATGTTGCGAGCAGCACCATTAAGAGCAACAAACGCCACGCGGTCTGGACTAATCGGCTTTGAGATCTGTGTTGACGCTCGCCCTCACCCCGGCCCTCTCCCCCGGGGAGAGGGGGTGGTAGTCGTGCGGTACAAGCTCTTGCACGGCCTTGGTGCATCCGGCTGCGAATCGGCTGCTTGAAGCAGGCGACCTTCGAGCGACCCGAAGCGTTGCAAGGCGAGGTGACGGCGAACAATTCTCCCTCTGCTTGGGGGAGAACGCCGGGGTGAGGGCGAGTGTTGATCATAAAAATTCAATCCAGACGCGTCTATTTGCAGTTTGGCAATCCGTGCTTCTGACGCAGCGAAGCCCACGGCTCTTCAGTGGAAACGTCCACGATGCCCGGTTCGGGTGCGTTGGCCGGCGCGAGGATGGCGAGAAAAACGAGTCGCTCCCGGAACGGGTTGTAAGTTCCGTGAACCTCGCCCTTCGGAATTAACACCATCTCGCCCGGACCGAGGATGCGATGATCCTGCCCGATCCATTGCTCCGCGCGCCCCGACAGCACGTAGATGATCTCCTCGCGGGTCGGATGCGTGTGAAAAGGATGCGAACGGCCGGCTTCCATGTTGGCCCGAACCATGAGCAGTTCCTTGTTCGGCACAACGTCGGAGCGACAGAGCCACTCTTCCAATGTCCAGGGGGAGAGGAAATCCACCTTCTCGGCGGCGGTGACGAAGCGGCGTTGGTCAATTGTCATATCAAGAGATGGGATGATTATCGCCGCAGGCTTTGGAGTGCGGCGGCTGGACGCCGCTTTTTGCCAAACGCCTTCGCTGCCGGCGCTTTCAACTTCTTGAACTCGCGCGTGAGGTTGGTCAGCGAGGCCTCCACTCCCATCCGTTCCAGCGAGCTGGCGCCGACGAAGCCGACGGCATCCGTGTTTTTCAAAACACGCTCCGCGTCCGCGGGCGTGTTGATCGGACCGCCGTGGCAGAGGAAGAGGATGTCCTTCCGCACCCGGCCTGCGGCTTGAATGATTTCCTGCGTCCGCTTGAGCGTAAATTCCCAGGTGACCACGGCTTTCTTCACCCCGATCGAACCGCCCACGGTCGTGCCGACGTGCGCGATGATCGCATCCGCGCCCGCCTTGGCCATTTCGACCGCTTCCTCCGCCGAACCCACATAGACGATGGAAAACAAATCCATCCGCCGCGCGAGCGAAACCATTTCGTATTCCTTGCGCACGCTCATGCCGGTTTCTTCGAGCACACCGCGAAAGTGGCCGTCCACGATGGTGTGGGTGGGGAAATTGTTCACGCCGCTGAAGCCCATCTCCTTCACTTTGCCGAGCCAGTGCCACATGCGGCGGCGCGGGTCGGTGGCATGCACGCCACAAATCACCGGCACCTCCTCGACCACCGGGAGCACCTCGTATTCACCGATCTCCATGGCGATGGCGTTGGCGTCGCCGTAGGCCATCATGCCGCAGGTCGAGCCGTGGCCCATCATGCGGAAGCGGCCGGAGTTGTAGATGATGATCAGGTCGGCGCCGCCGCGCTCGATGAACTTGGCGCTGATTCCGGTGCCGGCACCCGCGGCAATGATGGCGTCCCCGCGCTCCAGCGTGGCGCGCAGGCGTTCGATGACTTCCTTGCGGGTGTAAGGATTGCCTTTTCCGGTCCAAGGGTTGGGCATGGTGCGTTCTACTGGTCTGGTTGTTACGTGTTGATACCCGATGCAAATACCCGCTGGACCGGCAAATGACAAGCGCGGAGGCTGGTTTCCAGCAACAAAGGGCGCATCTCAGTTGATTGCAGGCAGGCATTCCTGGCGTAGCGCAGGTTTCCCCACCTGCGGTATCGCCGACTTCCAGTCGGCGGGCCCAGGCACGGCGTGGCAGGCCAGGAATTCGCCGCGTTTGCGGATTGGCAATCCGCGACCCGGCAGACTGGAAGTCCGCGCTACGGCATCGCCTCGGCGCCCCCTGCAAGAAAATGAGATGCGCCCAGCAAGAAATCGCGAGGTCGCACCGGCTTTAACCCAGCGCACCGCCCGCCACCACCGGGCAGAAGCGATTTTTGCTCGCCGCCAGCAACCGGATGCCTGACCATCGCCACCAACAAATCTACAACTTATGAAAACACTGCTCGCTTCAATGTTCATCGTCATCGCGACCACTCTTGCACTCCCGGCAGCCGAAAAGGATGCAACTCCGGCCAGCCCGTCCGTCGCCAAGGATTCCCGCTGTTTCGAAATGCGGACCTATTACGCCGCACCCGGCAAGTTCGAGGACATGAACCGACGTTTCCGCGACCATACCTGCAAGCTGTTCAAGAAGCATGGCATGGAACTGGTCGGGTTCTGGATCCCACAGGACAAGGACAAAGGTTCGGAAAATACGCTGGTTTATATTTTGGCCCACAAAAGCCGCGAGGCCGCCAAGAAATCCTGGGACGCCTTCGTCAACGACCCGGAGTGGAAGAAAGCCAAGGCCGAATCGGAAGCGAACGGCCGGCTCGTGGAAAAGGCGGACGTGGTCTTCCTCTCGGCGACGGATTACTCGCCGCTGAAGTAGGACCGGCGTCGCGCCTGTCTCCAATTTCCAGAGTCTGAGCCAGGCGGGAATCGCTGTCTCACTTTAATGTCCATGCTGACGGTTGCCGGACTCCAAAAGCGCTTTGGCGAACGGAAGTTGTTCGACGACGTTTCGATCACCTTGCTACGGGGCGAGCGGGTGGGATTGGTCGGACCGAACGGCGCCGGCAAGACCACGTTGCTCAAGGTTGTCCTCGGACAAGAACAGCCGGACGCAGGCGAGGTTTCCTTCATACGCGGCACGCGTTTTGGTTATCTCCCCCAGGAGAGCGAACCCGCCGGCAACGAACTCGTCCTGGACATCGCCGTGCCGCACGAACACGAGCACGACGGACAATTCGTGGCCAAGGCGAAACAGATTCTCGCCAGCCTCGGATTCAAGCAGGGCGATTTCCATCGTCCGGCCCGCGAACTTTCGGGCGGCTGGGTGATGCGGGCGCATCTGGCGCGCTTGCTGGCCGAAGAGCCGGACCTGTTGATGCTGGACGAGCCAACCAACCACCTCGACCTCGAAACGCTCTTGTGGTTTCAGGATTATCTCCGCAGTTATCCCGGCGCGATCCTGCTGATCTCCCACGATCGCGAGTTCCTCAACCAACTCTGCACGCACGTCGCCGAGTTGCGCCAGTCCCGGTTGCTCCGTTACACCGGCAACTACGATCAATATCTCGAGCAACGCGCGGCCACCGAAGCCACGTTGGTCGCCACGGCGAAGGCGCAACAACGCGAGATTGACCGGCTGCAACTGTTCGTGGACCGCTTTCGAGCAAAGAACACCAAGGCCACGCAAGCACAGAGCAAGCTCAAGCAAATCGAGCGGCTCAAGGAAGAGCTGGTGGAAACACCCGAGGGGCCGGAAGCGACAGTGGGCTTTCGCTTTCCGCAACCCCAACGCAGCGGGCTGAAGGTGATCACACTGGAGAACGTGAAGTTTGGTTATGGAAGCTCCCTCACTCCTGCCCTCACCCATCCGATGGGAGAGGGAGTGCCTTCGGACAGCGTGAAGCATCCCGCGAGCAGGTTGATCTATGAGAACCTGAACTTTGTCGCGGAGCGCGGGCAACGCATCGTGCTGGTGGGACCGAACGGCGCAGGCAAGTCCACCTTGCTCAAGTTGCTGGCCGGCGTGCTGGAACCCCAGGCCGGCGTGCGCAAGCTGGGCCACAACGCGCGGTCCGGCTATTTCGCGCAACATCGCTCGGCCATGCTTGATCCGAAACGAACCGTGCTGGAGGAGGCCCTCGACACGCCGCAGCGCGTCACCGAGCAATTTGTCCGCACGGTGCTGGGGAGTTTCCTGTTTCGTGGCGACGATGTATTCAAGTCGGTCAGCGTGTTGAGCGGTGGTGAGAAAAGCCGCCTGGCGCTGGTGAAACTGCTGCTTGACCCGCCCAATCTCTTGCTGATGGATGAGCCCACCACGCACCTGGACCTCGCCAGCGTGGACGCGTTGATCGAAGCGCTGCAGCCATTCGAGGGCACGTTGATTTTCATCAGCCACGATGTGCATTTCATCCGCGCCCTGTCGAATCACGTCGTCCGGGTGGAAGCCGGGCAACTAAGGCATTTCACCGGCGGCTACCAGTATTACCTCGACAAGACTTCGCAAAGCGCTCGCACGGCACTGACCTCGTCTGGCAGCGACGCACTGCCACGCGTCCAGTCTGACCGGCAGGTCAGCCCTATCGCGTCGCGCAAAGAACTGAAAAGGTTAGAGGCGGAACAACGGCAGCAGCGCTCGCGCAAGCGACAGAAAATCCAACAACGCATCACTGTCCTGGAGGCGGAAATCGCGGAACTGGAAACGAGGGAGAGGGAACTGACCGCAGAACTGGAGAAGCCGGAGACCTACACGACGGGCGGGCGCGCGATGCAGATCAATCGGGAACTGCTGGAGATTCACGAGCGATTGCCGGTCGCCACTGCCGAATGGGAAGCAGCGGCGGGTGAGTTGGCGACGGTTTGAACCGTTCAGCCTGGCAAACTCCGCAAGAATCGGGTGGGCGCGATGCGAGTCTGGAAGTAGTTTGTCTCCATGCATCAAACAGGCGCAAACGCCGTCGCTCTCTCCCAAGCCGCGATGGATTACCGGCGCATCGAGAAGGCCATCGCTTTCCTGAGTGCGCACGCCGCAGAGCAGCCGGACCTGTCGCGCGCGGCCCGCGCCACGCACATGAGCGAATACCACTTCCAGCGCGTGTTCACCCGTTGGGCGGGTATCAGCCCCAAGCGCTTTTTGCAGTTCCTGACGGTCGAGCACGCGAAACAACAACTGCGCGACGCGAAGGGATTACTTGAGGTGGCGTTGGACTCGGGATTGTCCGGCCCGGGACGGCTGCACGATTTGTTCGTGTCGGCAGAGGCGGTGACACCCGGCGAATTCAAGTCCCGTGGCGGAGGCATTGAAATCAGCTACGGCATTCACCCAACCCGATTTGGCTCTTGCCTGTTGGGCGTGACGGATCGCGGCGTTTGTTGGCTCAGTTTTCTGGGCAACGGCGACGGGCGCACAGCCGTCCGCGAACTCAAAGCGCATTGGTGCGGTGCGCTTGTCCGCGAGGGTCCCAAGATTTGCGGCCCGGTTGCAGCCCGGATTTTTGCTGATCTGGACAAGCCTGCGCAACGCCCGCTGGGCCTGCTGCTCATGGGAACAAATTTTCAAATCAAGGTCTGGCAAGCGCTGCTGAAAATTCCTGCTGGCTCGGTGACCACTTACCAAGCTGTGGGAGAAATGATCGGCGCACCACGCGCAGCGCGCGCAATCGGCAGCGCCGTTGGGCAAAACGCGATTGCGTATCTGATTCCGTGTCATCGCGTGATTCGCGAGAGTGGTTTGCTGGGCGGCTATCGTTGGGGCGTGGATCGTAAGCGCGCGATTCTGGGTTGGGAAGCGGCGAGAGCGGCAGCGTGATTTCACGGCCATCCTGTAGGACAGGCGTCTCGCTGGTTTCTATCTTAAACATCTGCATCACGCTTTTGTGCCGGGACGAGGTCTGAGGAATCATTTCCCGGCGAGGCTTACTTCGAAGTTGGAGACAGGCGCGACGCCTGTCCCACGTCCAACGTCGCCCAAGACAAGCCTGGCACTCCCTGGACGCCGTTTTCGTCAGGGATAAGAGAACGAAAGAGCAGTCGTCGCTGCCCTCTGCCGGCGCCGTCCAAAAAATCAGGCGCGCCGACCATCGTCAGCGCGCCTGGGGTAATCCCTGGTGGGCGAGTCAATAGTTCTTGGCGACCTCGGCCCAGTTCACCACGTTCCACCAAGCTTTGAGGTAATCGGCCCGCTTGTTTTGATACTTGAGGTAGTAGGCGTGTTCCCAAACGTCCACGCCCAGAAGGGGTTTGCCCTCGCAGCCGGCGATGGCTTTGCCCATGAGCGGATTGTCCTGGTTGGCGGTCGAAACGATCTCCAGCTTGCCGCCGTTGGAGACAAGCCAGGCCCAACCGCTGCCGAAGCGGCCCAACCCTGCGGCTTCAAACTTCGCCTGAAAATCGGCGAAACTGCCAAAGGCGGCCTTGATGTCGTCGGCCAGCTTGCCGGTGGGTGCGCCGCCCGCTTTCGGCGCCATGAGCTTCCAGAAGAATGAGTGATTCCAATGACCGCCGCCGTTGTTGCGCACCGGTCCACGGATGTTGTCGGGCACGGAAGCCAGGTCGCCAATCAACGCCTCCAGGGATTTGTTCTCCAGCGGCGTGCCGGCGATGGCTTTGTTGAGGTTGTCCACGTAGGCCTTGTGATGGCGACCGTGGTGGATTTCCATGGTCGTCGCGTCAATGTGGGGTTCGAGCGCCGCCTTGTCGTAAGGCAGCGGGGGTAGTTCGTGTGCCATAATTTCAGTGTTCAGTGTTTGGTTTTCGGTTAATCGTCAGACAGAAATCAATCACTCTGGGTTCAAACAGTGCTGACGCAGGGACAGTAGCGAAGAACCCGTGCGCGCGCAAGCGCTGCTTCGACTCGTGCCTTGACTCGAAGTCTTGATCCTGAACCAAGTCATGACCCAATCCACAAGGCGCAATTAAGATCAGGAGGCGAGCGCCACGAAGTTGCTCAACAACTGCAACCCCACCTTCTGGCTTTTCTCCGGGTGAAACTGCGTGGCGAACACGTTGTCACGCCAGACAGACGACGCGAACGTCTCGCCATACTCCGTGCGCGTGGCGACAATGGCTTCGTCCGCCGGTTTCGGAAAGAAACTGTGGACGAAGTAAACGTAACTGCCGTTGGCGACGCCTCGATACAGCGGACAATCCGGCCGCACGATTTCAAGTTGATTCCAGCCAATCTGCGGGATCTTGAGTCCGCTTCGTTCAGAAAACCGGACCACTTTGCCAGGCAAGATGGCCAGTCCGGCGGCGCAACTGTTGAATTCCTCGCTCTTCTCGAACAAGGCCTGGTAGCCGACACAAATGCCAAGGAACGGCCTCCCAGACTTGATGAACTCCCGTGAGGCTTCCAGCAGTTCCTGCTTCCGCAGGGCGTTGATGCAGTCATCAAACGCACCCACGCCGGGCAGCACGACAGCGCGGGCGTCCCGCATCCCATCAGGATGCTGGACGATGCGCACGTTCGCACCGACCTTGAGCAGCGCCTTGTGGACGCTGCGCAGGTTGCCGGAGCCGTAGTCGAGGAGCGCAATCATGTGCTCTTTCGCTTCCGAGCACCCGCGGTCTCGGACTTCAACGCGCGTTGGCATCGCAGCAGGTTACGAATCTGAACAATGTGAGCGAGGTCCTTGTCGCGCTTGAGGGTTTCCTTGCTCTTCAGGATGCGTTCCAGCTTGAGCACCGGGATTCGCTTACCGCCAAAGTTCAGTCGCCGCGTGTTTTTGAATTCTCTCGCGAACGGGCTCAGGCCGGCGACATCGCCGAAAACAAAATTCACTGGTGTTCCATCCTCGAGGTAGGCCACGGTGTTCGCCCCCATCGTCCCACCCGTCTTGATGGCGACATTCTGCGCGCGCATATATTGCCGCGGCGACAAGTCCACCCAAAGGTCCACATCGAGTGTTGACTCCATGACGCCCTGGACAATCGCGGCGGACATGCCGATCAACATGAAACGGATGTCTTCCTTTTCAAGGGCTTCCAATAACCGAGCGACCGGATGAAGTTTTCGGCGAGTTCCCATCTTTCTTCGGGTGTGGCGGCGAGGCCAAGCGCATACACGGATTTTTCAGCGTCGGTCAACCCACGAACCCGCTTCAGTTTGGCAAGCATTCGGGCCGCGCGTTTGGGCAAGGGTTGCGTGGGCGAACGTCGTTTCATGAATTGAGGCTATCACTTCCCTTCGGAAAGTTCACGCTCTGTTTTCAACCGCAACTGACCACAGGCGGCGTCAATCTCGTGCCCCTTTTCCCGGCGCAACGTCGCGATGACCTTCTGTTTCTCCAAGGCGGCCAGGAAAGCTTCACAGATTTCGTCGGCTGGGCGTTCCCAAGGCAGCCCCTGGACCTGGTTGTAAGGAATCAAATTCACCTTCGCTTTCAACCGGCGCGCCAGCGCGGCCAGCGGCCTGGTTTGCTCCAAGGAATCGTTCACCCCGGCGATCAGGATGTATTCAAACGTGATCATCCGTTCCTTCCTCGATTGATAATCCTCCAGCGCGGCGCTCAGTTCCCGAAGCGGAAACTTCCGATTCACCGGCATGATCCGGGAACGCACCTCATCTGTGGCTCCGTGCAACGACACCGCCAGCCGGAACTGCTCCGGTTCATCGGCCAGCCGGCGGATCTGCGGAGCCAGCCCGCTCGTGGAAATCGTGATTTTCCGCGCGCCAATGCCGCCTCCCCAGGGCGCGTTCAGGAGGCGCAACGCCTTCAGCAAATTCTCGTAGTTGGCCAGCGGTTCGCCCATGCCCATGATGACCAGGTTGTTGATCAACCGCTCGGAGGCTTGCTGCGGTGAGGTAGAAGCGGGTGCCGAGGGGAAAAGGGGATCAGGGGAATTCTCCTCCTCACCTTTTCTCCTTTTCTCCCGCTCGACCGCATCATGCCACCGCTCCACCGCCACGACCTGTTCGACGATCTCATGCGGCAAAAGGTTGCGTTTCCAGCCATCCAATCCGCTTGCGCAAAACTTGCAACCATACGCACAGCCGACCTGGGTGGAGACACACAACGTGTGACGGTCACTGGCCTCGCCGTAAAGCGCCGGGTTTGCCGGGATGAGCACACTCTCGATGAGCGAATGATCCGCCAGCCGCCAGAGGAATTTTTGCGTGACGTCGCGCGCGCCCTGCTTGCGGAGCAACTCCAGCGTCTGAAGCGTGAAGTGCTCGCGCAGCTTCTGGCGAAGCGCTTTGGGGAGGTTCGTCATGGCGTCCCAGTCCGTCGCGCGATGGAGATAAAGCCATTCGAGCAACTGTGGGACGCGGTAGGCGGGTTGTTTCCATTCCGCGAATCGCGTGGCCAGTTCCTCGCGCGTCTGGGACTTGATATCGGGCAGCGCCGGCATTTCTTAATCTCCAGCTTTCTACTGATCCTGATTCCCTCCGCACCGGGAGGATTTGGATCAAGCTTACGACGAAGAGCAGGAGCCGGCAGCTACTTCGTGAGGTAATATTTCTCGACGTACTCCCGCACCATGCGATGGGTGGTGAACTGCGGCACGAGCGTCACCATGGCCTGACGGATCTTGCGAATCCAGCGGCGCGGCACCCCCTGATCATCCCGCTCGAAGAAACACGGGATCACCTCCTCGGTGAGCGCCTTGAACAAGTTGGCGCTGTCCAACCGGTCCTGCTCCTCGACCGAATCGGGATGAGAATCCTCGCCGATGGCAAAACCGTTCTCGCCGTTGTAGCCTTCGCGCCACCAGCCATCCAGGATGCTCAGGTTGAGGCCGCCGTGGCAGCCGGCCTTCATGCCGCTGGTGCCCGAGGCCTCGAGCGGTCGGCGTGGATTGTTCAACCAGACATCGCAGCCGGAAAGCATCTGCCGCGCGACATGCACATCATAATTCTCAATGAACACCAGGTGCCCCTTCAAGTCGCTGTACTTGCTGAGATGAATGATGTGCTGGATGTAGCGCTTGCCATCGTCGTCGCGCGGATGCGCCTTGCCGGCGAAGATGAACTGCACGGGGCGGGCTTGGTCGCGGGTGAGCTGCACAATCTTCTCGATCTGCTGGAAGATGAGCGGCGCGCGCTTGTATGTGGCAAAACGCCGCGCAAACCCGATGGTCAACGCGTCGGGATTGAGCAAATGATCGAACGCGATGAAATCGCCGTGCGTCACCCGTTGCTGCTGCAGGAGCAGGCGGCGCCGGGTGAACTCCAGCAACTCGCGGCGCAGCCGGTAACGCAAAGCCCACAACTCCTCGTCCGTGACAAACTTCTCGTCCTGCAACTTCTCCCAGAAATCGGGCAACTGCATCTCCGTGGCCCAGTCATAATCCGGCCGGGCCTGCCAGAAACGGGTGGTGCTGCCGGCGGGCGCGGCGGGCGACTCGGCCGGGCCGGTCAGCTTGCGCCGCCAGAACCGCCGCACCGTACCCTTCATCCAACCCAGGAGATGAATCCCGTTGGTCACGTGCCCGATGGGCACCTTTTCCACCGGCTGATCCGGATACAAACAATGCCACATGTGGCGGCTCACCCGGCCATGCAACTCGCTCACGGCGTTGGCGGCGCGGGACATCTTGAGCGCCAGCACCGTCATGCAAAACGGCTCGTGCGGATCGTCGGGCTTGACGCGCCCCAGCGCCATCAGCGCAGGAAAGACCTCGGGCAACTGCGTGCGGAAGCGGTGCAACGCATAATCCATCAAGTCCGGACTGAACCGGTCGTGGCCGGCCTCGACCGGCGTGTGGGTGGTGAACAGGCAATGCTTCCGGGTTACGGCGATGGCATCCTGGAGCGTCCGGCCTTGGGCGACTTGTTCGCGAATCAACTCAAACGTCAGAAACGCCGCATGGCCCTCGTTCATGTGGAAGACCGAGGGCTGCACGCCCAACGCGCGCAGCAACCGCACGCCGCCCATGCCCAGCAACACCTCCTGCATGATCCGCGTGGTGCTGTCGCCGCCGTAAACCCGCAGGGTGAGGTCGCGCGCATGTTGCTCGTTTTCGGGCCGGTTGGCGTCCAGGAGATAAACAGGCACGCGACCCACGTTGACGCGCCAGGCCTGGAAAAACACCCGGCTCATGCCGATGTCCACCTCGCACACCAGCGGTTCGCCCTTGTCGTTGAGCACCGGCTCGACGGGCAGGTTCTTCGGATTGAGGAGCGTGTAGTATTCGGTCTGCCAGTTGTTCGCGTCGAAGGCCTGTTGAAAATAGCCCTCGCGATAAAACAAACTCACGCCCACGAAGCCGAGACCGAGATCGCTGGCGGACTTGGCATGGTCGCCGGCCAGAATGCCCAGGCCGCCGGCGGCGATGGGCAGGGTTTCGTGAAAACCAAACTCCGCCGAGAAATAAGCCACGGGATTTTTGGCGAACTGCGGAGCGTGTTTGGCCGCCCAGGTGTTCTTCTCGCCCATGTAATCGTCGAAATCCCGCAAGACCTGCTGCACGTGCCCGGCAAAGTCGCGTTCCTGGAGCCGCACGCGCAATTCGTATTCCGACACTTCGTGCAGAATGGCCACGGCATTGTGGTAAAGATTCTGCCAACCGCGCGGGGAGAGCTCCTGAAAAACCTCCTGGGCCTCCTGATCCCAGGTCCACCAGAGGTTGCGTGAGAGCTTGTTCAGACGGGCCACCAAGTCGTTCAGTTCCAGGGAGGAGACCTTGTGCGAGAGTTTGTTCAACCGGGCGACCAGGCTGCTAAACTCATCAGGGGTCAATTGCTTCTTTGCCATAGTTCAAGACCTTTGATTCAACTTCCAAATCACTGAAGGGTGGAACGGTAGTGGCCGAATCCGTGCCTCGCAAACAAAAATCCTTGTTTCCATCCTCCGGCACCGTCGTTACGTTGTCCCAAAATGGCCGCCCTGCGCAAATACTGGCATGTGTTGAACGTGGGTCTGCAAAACCATCTGACCTATCGCTTCAACTTCCTGGCGCGGGCCCTGTTCGGCCTCCTGCCGCTCATGGCCATACTGTCGCTGTGGCGCACCATTTACGAAGGCAAGGGGGACGAGGCCACCGTGGCCACCTACACGCTGGCGCAGATGATCTCCTATTACCTGCTGGTCACGGTGGTGGACGCGCTCACGGCCGTCAATGAGGACGACTGGCAGATTGCCGCCGATATCAAGGACGGCAACATCAGCCAGTTTTTGCTCAAGCCGGTGGACTACCTGTGGTTCCGGTTCACCCTGTTCCTCTCCGGCCGGCTCACGTATCTCGCCGTGGCCTGCGTCCCCATCACCCTGTTCATCCTGTACTGGCGGCAGTATTTCGTCTTCCCACCAGACTGGGGCACCTTCGGATGGTTTGTCATTTCCCTGGCGATGACCGCGCTGCTGCAATTCTTTCTCTCCTACATGATGGCGATGCTGGCGTTCTGGGTGCTGGAAGTGTCCACTTTTATTTTCATCCTTTACGCCTTTGAATACATCGCCAGCGGCCACTTGTTTCCCCTGGACATCCTGCCGCCGGCGCTGGAGCAGGCGCTGTATCTGACTCCGTTCCCCTATCAGCTCTACGTCCCGGTCGGGATTTACATGGGCAAAGTCACCGGCAGCGAACTGGTCAGAAGCCTCATCATGCAGGCGGCGTGGGTGGCCCTGGCTTACCTGCTCGCGCGCCTGGCGTGGCATCGCGGCATCAAGAAATACTCCGCCGTGGGAGGATGAACATGAATTCGCGATCCCAGCTCGAGTGCTCCGCAAAGAGCGAACGCCTGCACGGGAGTGGCGGGGCACGTTTGCTCCGCTACTTCGCCATCTACGCCGCCCTTTGGAAAAATTCCGTGACGCGGGAGACGATGTTCAAGGGCAACTTCGTCCTCTGGATCATCGTCGAGCTGCTCTGGTTCGGCCTGCAACTGGCGTTCATCGGCGTCATTTATCTGCACACCGAAACCATCGGTTCGTGGACCAAGTGGCAGGTGGTCTTGCTGGTGGGCGCAAGCCAGTTCATTCAGCAGATTTACCAGGCGTTCTTCCTGGTCAACTGCGCCAATCTTTCGGAACTCATCCGCACCGGCAAACTCGACTTTCTGCTCATGTTGCCGGTCAACACCCGGTTCGTCGTCTCGCTGCGCCAGGTGGACCTCGGCGGCTTTGTCAACGCGCTGTCGGCCCTCGCCGTCATGGTTTACGCGCTGTGGCAGCTTCAGTTCATGCCCACCTTCCTTCAGGTGCTCGCCTTTCTGATGCTGTGCGTCGTCGGGATTCTCATCCACTACTCGCTCATGTTCATGCTGGCGACGATCAGCTTCTGGACGGTGCGCGCCCAAGGCATCGTTTACGGGTACTACAACCTCTTTCAGATCGCCCGCATGCCGGATGAGGCCTTCCGGGGACTGTTCAAAGCAATCTTCACGTTCGCGCTGCCGATGCTGCTGGTGAGCAACGTGCCGGTGCGCGTGCTGATCCAGACGCTGGAGCATCTCCGCCCGCTGATGCTTCTGCTCGCGCTGGGTTTCGCGTGCGCCATGGTCTCGGAATGGGTCTGGCGGCAATCCGTGCGTCGCTACACCAGCGCCAGTTCGTAAACCCGGCGCGGCCCTCAGATACTCGTCCCACCGGCCTTGCCGAAGTTGGGCGGGTCGGCATCCACCGCATGCCCCTCTTCCCGGTAGCGTTGGAGTTTGTAGATGAGCGCCCGCCGGCTGATGCCCAAGGCTCGCGCGGTTTCAGTCCGATTGTGGTTGTGGGCGCGCAACGCCTGAAAAATGGCCTGGCGTTCGATTTCCCCCAGCCGCTCGGTGTCTCCGGAGACCGCGACAACCGCGTGCCCCGCCGTCTCGCGCACGCGATTGGGCAAATGGTCCGGCAAAATGAGTTCCCCGCGCGAGAGCAAGGCGGCGCGTTCCATGGCATTGCGCAGTTCACGCACGTTGCCCGGCCAGGCGTAGCGCCCCAGGCAATCCGCCGCCGCCGCCGACAAGCGGGCCTTGCCCTGGGTCAGTTCCGCGATGAAGGCCTGGGCCAGCGGCAGGATGTCCTCGGGTCGCTCCCGCAACGGCGCAAGGTGCAGTTCAACGACGTTGAGGCGGTAAAAGAGGTCCTCCCGAAAGCGACCGGCCTTGACGGCTTCCTCAAGGTTCGTGTTGGTCGCGGCGAGGATGCGGGCGTTGGTCTGCAACTCCCGGTTCGATCCAACGCGGCTGAAGCGGCCGTTTTGGGTGACGCGGAGAAGCTTGGCCTGCAAGGGCGGGGACATGTCGCCGACTTCGTCCAGGAAAATGGTGCCCTCGTTGGCCTGCTCGAACCGGCCAACCCGTTGAGCGACCGCGCCCGTGAACGCGCCCTTCTCGTGACCGAACAATTCGCTTTCCAGGAGCGTTTCGGGAATGGCGGCGCAATTGACCTTGACCATCGGGCCGGAGGCGCGCGGGCTCCAGGCGTGGATGACGTCGGCCAGGACCTCTTTGCCGACACCGCTTTCGCCAGTGATGAGGACGCGGCTTTCCGAAGGGGCAATCAAGGAGGCTTCGTGGAGGACGGCCTTCATCAAGGGACTCTCGGCAACGACGTGCGGCGGCAGGGGGCGGTGCTCGCCGAACTGCACCGGGACGGCCCGGCTCAAGCCGGTGACCTGTTGGACGGTGACGAGGAGTTCGTCCAAGTCAATGGGCTTGCTGAGGTAATTGATGGCTCCGTCGCGCATGGCGCCGACGGCTTCGCGGACATCGGCGTAACCGGTGACGAGGAGGACGGGCAGGCGGGCGTGTTCTTTGCGGGCGCGGCGGAGGGTTTCCAATCCGGAGAGGCCGGGCATGCGCACATCGGAAATCATCATTTGAATCTCCTGCTGGCGCAGGACCTCCAAAGCGGCTTCGCCGGAGGGGACGGGGATGGTGTCGAAGCCTTGGCTCCGGAGGAAGGAATCGAGGAGGCTGCGCTGGCCGGCATCGTCGTCCACGATCAGGATGCGGGGCGCTTTCTCACCGTTTTTGCGATGTGCGGCTGCCACGTCCGCAAGGGTAGCCCGTTCAGGCGGCGAGTTTCAAGTGGGTGATGCGGAAGACGGCACCGCGGGGTTCATTGCCCAGACATTCGATCTCCCACCCGTGAGCAAGGACGATTTGCTGGACGACGGCCAGTCCCAGGCCGGTGCCCTGTTGTTGGAGGGTGAAGTAGGGTTTGAAGATCTCGGCCCGCCGGTCCGGCGGCACGCCCGGGCCGTTGTCGCGGACCTCGAGCACGGCTTCGGAGGCGTTGCGCTTCTGGGCGACGACCTGAACCTGCCCGCCCCGCCCGACGGCCTGAACGGCGTTGAGCAGGAGGTTGAAGAGTGCCTGACGAAACATCTGTTCGTCGGCCTGAATGACGAGGTTTTCGCCCTGGATTTGCAGGTCAATACTTTTTTCCTCCAGGTCGTAGCTGAGGGCGCGCGCGACTTCGCCAATGGCGGCGTTCAAGGGCAGCGGGGCGCGGCGGACTTCGCGGGGGCGGGAGTAGTTGATGAATTCGTTGAGTTGGGCGGTGACGCGGTCGGTTTCGGCAACGATGTCCTGGGATTTGCGGCGGATTTCGTCCGGGGTGTCCGGCTGCTTGGAGATCATCTGGGCGAGGCCGCGGATGATGTTGAGGGGGTTGCGGGTTTCGTGGGCCAATCCCGCGGCGGCCACGTTCATGCGTTTCAAGTGCGAGTTCAGTTCGCTGGCGCGCACCAGCCGGATCTGCAGATCGGCGGATTTACCAACGTGCCCCCAAGCGAGGCCGATGCCGATCACGGAAGCGGTGGCGAAGGTGACCACGAGCAGCCGCATCCAGAAGTCCGCGCGACTGGCTTCGTGCATCGGTCGCGTGGACATGGCGAGAACAAAACTGTGAACGCCCTGTTTTTGGATCAGGGTCTTGTACTCGTCTTCGTCCATCCAGAAAGGCCGGGCAAATCGGGGTCGCCCGTCCGATCCGCCGCGGGGACGACCGCGCCCACGGGCAGCCAGTTCGCCGTCTTCGTTGGCTTGCATTTCATCAGGGGGCGGTGGCGGCGGGCGTTCGCGGTATGGTTCGCCGCGGTTGGCTTCTCCGGGTCGCATGAAGTTGTCACGGGACAGCACGAGCGGGGGATTGGTACGCTCCAGGTCGCGCGGGACGTTGGCGCCCAGGTCCACCAGGTTCATGAGGATGACGGTCTGGTCTTTCCACAGTTCGGCCGGGCCGACGGCGGCGCGGGTCTGGTCGTCAAAGGGCACGCCGGCGGAGGCGACGACTTCGCCCGCCGCGTTGCGCAGGGCCACGCCGCTCAATTCTCCCTGGCTGACCAGTTCCGTAAGAGCGGATTCCAAGCGTTCCTTGGAGATGACGCCGAAGTGACGTTGGGAACGGATGACGATGCCGAGGGTGCTGGAGATGTCGCGGGCACGGTTGATGAGCGCCGCGCGGGCGGACTGGCGGACGCGGGCGTGCTCGGCGGCCTGCCAGGCCAGGACCATCAGCCAGACCGCCAACAGGACCAGGTAAACCCATTTGCCACGCAGGTTCATGGAGCTTGACGATTGCCCCGCTCAGATCGTCGCCCGTCCGCTACTGCGGCGGCAACTCGCGGAAAACTCCATCGGCGGGCGGGGCGTTGTTCAGGTAGCGGTTGATGTCTTCCTCGGGGAAGGCCTTGTTGATGGCCCTGGCTTTGCGCCGCTCGTTGGCCGTGTGCGCCAGCAGGTCGGAGGGCCGTTGCACGATGTGAGGCGTGAGGAAGATGAGCAACTCCTTCTTCTCATCGCCCGTCACCTTGTGTTTGAACAGAAACCCCAAGAGCGGGATGTCACCGAGAATGGGCACTTTCTTTTCCGACTTCGCTTTCAACGTCTGCATCAGCCCGCCAATGACCACCGTTTCGCCGTCGGGCACGACCACCACGGTGTCCGCCGAGCGCACGTTGATGATGGGCGCGGTGGCCGAGCCGAAGTCGTTGGTCCCCGTGGTAAAGCTGACGGTGGAGTCGGAGACGGAGGAGACCTCCGGGGCGACGATCATCTCGACCATGCCGTCGGAGGTGATGAACGGCGTCACCCGCAGGATGATGCCCACGTCCTGATAGGTGATGGCGTTGCGCTGGTTGCCGAAGTTGTCGTAGGTGACGCCGCTGATGAGGGGCACCTGTTGTCCGATGGTGATGGTGGCCTGCTGGTTGTTGCGGGCAAGGACCGAGGGACGGGAGAGGATCTCGGTTTTGCCGGCGCGGGCGAGAGCGGCGACATTGATCTGCAGGTCCTGGCCGACCAGTGTGTAAAGTCCGCCACTGGTTGCGAGATCGAACACCGTGGCCGCCGTGCCCGTGCCGTTGAACGCATCAATGTTCTTGCTGGAGATGTTGTGCTGATAAACGCCATCCACTCCGATGTCCAGGCCCTTGGTGTAGGTCGCCTCCATGAAGACGCAGTTGATCAACACCTGCGGCGTGGGCCGGTCCAACTGGCGCACCACGTTGGTGATGTGCATGGCTGTGGCTTCGTCGGCGACCACAATCAGACTGCGCGTTTCCGCGTCGTAGGTGATGCGCGCCTGGCCGATGTCGGTGCTGCCCGGATAACTGCCGATCCGGGCCGTCGAACGTTGGGTCGTGGCGGCTCCGGCCGGCTGGGCGTTCAGCGTGATGGTCGCGAAGACGCAGACCAAGGCCGCCGCCAGCCCGTGAGCGAGAACTTTGCCGAGTTGATTTGGATTTCGCATTGGATTCCTTCCCGATGATCCCAAGATTTAACGGCCGGTTCGCGTACCGGTTCCCCCGAAGCCGCTGTTGAACTGGCCACCGGTGTTCCGCTGGTTCTGGAGGTTGTTTTGCTGGCGGGTGTTCAACTGGCTTCCCGACTGGTTTGCCGTGTTGCGCGTGTTCAAGTTGGCGCTGCTGTCGGTCGCAATCACGCTTTGCAGGCCCTGCACGACCTCCTGCGGGTCGCGGTTCTCCACCGGGATGACATAGACGCGCTTCTTGCGCGCGGGGTCGGAGTCGAGTTCCTCGATGATGCCGGCGATTTCGATCATCAGGTCGCGCGAGGCGCTCACGATGACCGAGCCGGTGCGGGGATCGGCCACAGCCGTCACCCGGGTCTGCTTGAGATTGCGGGAATTGGGATCGGTTGTGCTGGCGGTCCGGACCTGACCGCCGCCAAACGGACCGAACCCGCGGAAACCGCCCTGCTGGTTGCGCGAACCCTGCTGCGTGGATGGATCCGGGAACAAACTGGCCAACTGATCCGCCGTTTCCTGCGGGTCGGCGTTGCGCAACCGGAACACGCGCAGCTCCGTGATGTCATCCACGTTCACGTCAATCTGGTCCACCAACAGCCGGACCGCCTCCAGTTGTTCGACAGAGCCGGCCACCACCAGCGAGTTGCTGCGCTCGTCCGCGACGGCCGTGACTCGTGGTGCCGCCACCCGGCCCGCCTGGGCACCGCTACCAGCGTCGCCGCGACCGCGATCTCCACCGGGGAAGCCACCGAAGCCGGGCATGCCAGGAAACCCGCCCCGGTTGCGGGTGTTGGCCGTGCTGTCGGTTTGAAACAACTGCGTCACCGCCTGCGCCAGCGCGGTGGCATCGGCGTAGATCAATGGAAACACCCGCACTTCGGTGGCGCTCACGCTGGCCGTGTCCAGCGCCTTCACCAGTTGCGCCATCCGACGGATGTTGGCCCGCGTATCCGTGATCAGGATGGCGTTCGCACCCTGGTTGGCGCTCATGGACGTGCCCGTCGGCATGAGCGGCGTCAACGATTGGATCAACTGATTGGCTTCCACGTTTCTGACATAGACGATCTGGGTCACCAGGTCTTTGGTGGGCGGAATGTTCGCGTAATCGTTGTCCGGGATGCCGACTTCGATGGGCGTGGTCGTGGCGTCCACGACGTAAATGTTGAGCAGGTTGCCCTCGACGGTGGCCGCGTAGCCGCTGGAGGTCAGCGCGGCGTTCAACAGCCGGATGGCCTCGGTGCGGTCCACCATCTGGTTGGACCAAACCGTGACAGCGCCCTTCAAGTCCACCTTCGAATTGGCGCTGATCACCAACCCGGCGGCATCGCTCAAGTAATCCAGCACGAGATGAAGCGGGGCGTTGCGAAAGTTGAGCCGCAGCCCTTTTCCGCTCGCGTTGGCGCCCGGCGCGGCGGACGGGCCGTCGAGCAGGGCCGTCAGCGGGAGGGCGTTGGTGGACGATCCCATGGTGCCGCGCGTGCCCTGACCGCGAATCGGGCGCGGCCCGCGTTCCGGCTCCGGTCGCTGGCCTTCGACGCGCTCTTCACCGTTGGTCTGCCGCGCCTCGAGCGCGGAACGCAGCAGTTCCGCCAGTGTCTCCTCCGTCAGACCGTTGGTTTCCCCGTTCTGCGGCAGCAACCGCCGGAGGAGTTCAGCCGGAGAGGGAGTGTCGTCTTCCGGTTCTTGATCCTGTGCCAGTGCGCCGAAGCCAAGCGCCAGCGCCAGGAGACCCGTTGTGGATTTGAGCATGAATGTTTTCATTGGGATTCTCTTTCTCGACGTTCCATCAGTCGTTTGAGCACTTCGTCTTCACTTTCGCTGGAGGCCGCCGCACTGGCGGCGGGCCGGGTTGCGGATTCAGAGCCGTCACCGCGTCGCGCGGAGGTGTCGCCGCCGCGGCGCGAGCGGTCAAAGCTTTCGTTGCCCCGTTCAGGGCGACCGGACCGGCTGGCCACACTGGCGGTGCTGGAGGCCGGCGAAGGACTGCTGAAGCGGGCCTCTGCCAACTGCCACAAACCTTCATCCTCGCGGCGCATCTGGGAACCGACTGGCAGGTCAATCTCCTTGCCATCCGCTTCCAGCTTCACACCCTGCGGTGAGATGACCAGAAGCTTGTGACCGGCAATGACCGCGCCGGGTTTCAAGACCTTCGTCAACTCCGAACTCGATCCTTCAAAGAACGCGAACTCGCCTTTCTCATAGTCCATCGTACCGACCAGCGTGAAAGACTCCACCACCGACGGCCGCCGCGGCGAAGTGACCCGAACCGGGCCAATGCGGTTGGCGTTGAAAATGTTCCGCTCCGCCACGATGCGAAAAGCCGATTCATCGAGGCGCGAGGTCGCCCGCTCGGGAACCGTCGCCGGCGTGCGCTCGGCAGCCGAATCGCCCGCCGGTTGCGCCATTGCCGCCAGCGCCATGCCGAGAACCAGCAGCGCCGCCAGCCTCGCCGACCCAAGGTGACCGGGGGTGTTCATGTGCCTAATTTCGCACAGTCTGGCTGGCGTTGGAATCCTCATCTTGCGGAATTCTTGGGGGGGTTGAGCAGCAACCCGCTCACCTGAACGACCAGGGCCAGTTGTGTTCCGTCCAGATTGCGAGTGGTCAATTCGAGGGAATCCACCTTCACTCCCAGCGGATCCCGCTCCACGAGATAAAGGAAACGGGTGATGGCCGCCAGGCTGCCGCCGATGTCCGCCCGACATTCGATGGTCTTGTAATCCTCGTGGGTTTCCCGCCATTGAGGACGGATGGAACTGACGGACACACCGCCCTCCTTGGCCCATCGCTCGAAAGCCTGGAGCATCTGGCCCTCCGCCGCCGACTTGACACCCATGAGGGTGTTGGTGCGCATCCGGTCCCACTGTTCGCGCAGGGCGGCTTCGCGTTTGAGCATTTCCGTGCCGTCGTGAACCTGTTCCCGGAGTTTCACGAGACGCTCCGCGCGCGCCTTCCAGCTCCGCGTCAACGGGGTGAACACGAGCTGGTCGGCCACGTAAAGTCCCACCAGGGCGATGGCGACGATCGCGAGGATTTGTTGGCGCCGGGTCAGGTTCATAACGGGCTCCCGCCTCTCCATTGGAAGTTGAAGGTGAACTCCAGCGTCGTGCTGCCGCGCGTCATTTCGATATGCACGTCCGAGACCTCGTTCGCCGCGCGCAAGCGGTCCAGCGCCCGGAGCAGCGCGTCGCGATTGCGCGCCGTGCCGGTGCAGGTCACGGTGGACGGCGACCGCAACTCGACGGATTTCGCGGAAACCGCGCCGTCCTCGGGGAACGCCTCGGTCAGCCGTTTCAAAATGCTCAACGTCCGCACCGAGTCGTCATACCAGGGCCGGTACTGGCGGATTTGGTCGCGGATGGCGGTCAACTCGGTCACTTGCGGCGCGATGCGCGCCCACTTGGATTCCCAATGCCAGAGCCGGATTTGTTGCACGAGAAACGCGCCCAACACCAGCAGCGCCACCGCGCCCGCACCCGCGCCGGCGTAGGCCAGCTTGCCCGAGGAATACCGCTCCCTGAATTGTTTCCACGCGCTGATCTTCGGCGGCAGAAACTCCATCGCCGGCCCGCCCGCCAACTGCCGCACCGCCACGCTCAAGGCCGGCGAAACCGCCATGCCGCGCGGCAGCTTGAGACCGTGCTCCACCGGGGCATGATCGCGAACCAGCTCGACTTGCAGCCCCAGCGACGCCGCGCGCGATTCCAGCTCCTCGGCCAGTTCCTGGGCGGCGTCGTCGCGACCAAACACGCGCACCTTCCGTATCGCTTCCCGCACCTCGGCGGGCAACTGCCCCATCGTGATCCGGATTTCGCGGGCCACTTGCTCGACCTGCAGTTCCCGGCCCGCGCCAGCCTGTTCGTAGGCGCCGTCCAGCGTGCGCAGCACGGCCAGGCCGCCGCCGCAGGTGATTTGCATGCCCACGCTGGACTCGCCCGGCAGCAGCGCGAGGGTGCCGTCCGCGGAGTCAGGATCGGCGGGTTGCAGCGCGGTCAACCCGAGCGTGAAAGTGACGGGCCGCAATTGGGCCGCGTGCAACACCGCCTCGAGCCGCGCGACCGGTTCACGGAGAATCGCCACCAACGTGGCGTACTGCTCGCCGGTCGAGGTGCGAAAGCGGGAATGGGCCAGCATCAATTCCTCCGGGCCATAGGGAAAACCGCGTTCGGCCTCGATCTGCAGGAAGTCCGCCACATCCGCCTCGGGAATGTCCGGCAACTTCACCGTGAGCGTGAGCGCCCAGTTCAACGGCAGGCTCACCGCGCACCAACGCTCGCGAACCTCCGCCGCCTCGAGTTGGTTCCGAATTTCGCGCCCGGCGAGTTCGACCTCGGCCGTCAAGGGATCCAGCGTCAGCGGCGCGTCAAAGGACTGCTTGATCTCCACCGATCCATTGGTGCGGCGCACCAGCACCCCCGCCAGACGGCTGCCGTCCAGCGCCAGTCCGAGCAGCGAACTGCCGGGCTTGCGCTTGAACCATTGGTTGAGATTGTTCAGGTCCATCATCTCTGCTCCTTCCAGGCCAGCAACTCGGCACGCGTATCCGAGCCTAGCGCCCATCCCAAGTGAGTGAGGTCCTGTCGCCGGACGATGATGGGCGTGCCCTCACTCGTGTCGAAAACAAACTGCACGCGCTGGTAGCCCCGTTGATGCCGGCCCACCGCGGCAATGTCCGCCGTGTATTGATAACTGCGGGTCGTGAGAAAAGGACCGGCCAAAATCGCGTTGGTGTCGCTGCCCATCGCCTCGGCCACCCAGGCCACGCTCCGCAACAGGCCGGGATTCGACTCCCGATACGCCACCAGTTGCGCCGCGTAATCGAAGCCGATGCCCGGCACACATTCCAACACCGGTTGGCTGGCGGTGTTAACATTGACCAGGATGTTCGTGGTCGGCGCCAGGTAATCGGCAATCTCCGCAAACTCATCCAGCGTGAAGCCGCCGCGAAGGTAGAACTCGAGCACGCTGCCAACCGGCGGATAATTGGTCGGCGAGGGCGGCTGGCCGCCCGGACCACCGGTGCGGCGAAGCTGGGTGATGATTTCGCCCGCGCGGCTCTGGCCCAGCACGGTTTCCAGCAACGCCCGCACATCGGCCTGGCTGTTGATGTTCGTCCCCCCCGTCGGCTCGTAGCTGTGGACGGTGAAATACTCCATCAAGCCGGGATCAAGCCGACCGTCGCGGTTGTCGTAGGGCGCGGTTGCGTCCGCGTCGTTCTCATTCGGGTCCAGCACCCCGTTCAAGTTGGCGTCTTCGCCGTAAAGGATTTCCGCCGTCATGCCCGCGACCAGGCGGAGTTCCTCCACGGATTCAAACGGTGCGTTCTTCGCCTTGTAGGGCGGCGTGAAACGGCTGTAGGTTTCGTCCTCCGCCCCGTCGGTGGAAACCGTGCTGTCCTCATCCCGCCAGTCCATGATCGCCGCGGCAATCTGCGGGGTCATGCCCGGCAGATATTGGATCATTTCCGCGGTGAGCCACGGGGCGTTGAGATTCAGCTTCGCGGCTTCATCCACCAGCCCAAACGCGGGGCGGGTGAGGTTGATGGCCCAGTCGTTGGTGTCGCGGCCGATCAGCCAGAAGGTCGCCTCACCCACCGGCACGGCCTCGCAAAGGATCTCCATCGGCGCGGGCATGACACCGGGATACGCAACGGTGGCCAGGATGTTGCTCAAGTAACGTGCCGCGCCGTTGATGGCCTGCTCGGCTTCGACGGCGGCCACCCGGTTGTCCGCGGCGCGCAGCTCGAGACTCATCGAGTGCGCGAAGTAAAGTGTCAGCGCCACGAGCCCGAAGGAAATCCAGAGCACGATGATCAACACCGAGCCTTCATTGCGGCGGTCGCCGAGGCGCGGCTTGGACCGTTCGCGGGCGCGGTTGAAAAGGTCCGCGCGCAGTTCGGTTTGCTGGCGGGACAACTCCGCGATCTGCGTCAGCCGCCGCAAAGCCAGGACCCGCGGCGTTTCCGCCTCGACTGGTTTCGGGGGTTGATCCACCAGGAGTTTCATTGTCCACCTCCGCTGGCGATGGTGCCGAGGTTGGTGCGGGCCAGCACCACCACGGGCACGACCAGTTGCACCGGGGCCGGGATGCCTGCGGTGGGGTTCTGCTCATGGAGTTGCAATTCCAACCGGATGGCGCGCGGGAGGTTGTTGGTCAAACCGGTCGCCGCGTCCACCTGCGTCGAATCCCACACGTCACGCCAGGAGCTGCCGTCGAAGTATTGAAACGCCAGCGTCTCCACGCCACTCATCAGGAATTGGTCCTCGACCTCGTCCTGAGCCACGGGCAGGAGGTTGCGTGCGACGGACCGGTAAAGGTCCAGTCCCGGCGCGTCGTTGGTGGGAGCGGCAAGATAATAGGAAACCCGCCGAATCTCGCTCCAGGGCGCGGTGTCATCCACGATGCCGGTGGCGGTGTAGAATTGCGGTCCGCTCTGGCCGCGCATCGAACTGGCCAGACTGCCACTCGTGGAAATGGTCGGCGTGCTTTGCAACGCCCCGGACAAAGGTCCGCCCGGCGGCACCAGATTGGCCAGGTCGCGCTTGACGATGGCCAGCGTCTGCTGCAGCGGCAACGACCGTTCAATGGCTTCGGCCGTTCGATTTCTCAACCGGAACGCGCTGAAGAAGACCACGTGAATGGCGCCCAGCACGATGGAAAACACCAGCACGGCCAGCAGCAATTCCAACAGCGTGAAACCCTTTCGGGAAGGCCCGTGGACCGAAGTCCGAAGACCGAATGAAGCCTGGAGCCCGAAAGCCGGAGACAAAGTCCAGGCGTCTCCGAACCGGTTCTCGACCTTCGGATTGCCTTCAGATTTCAGATTTCGGACCTCGGATTTCATCACTGAGTTGCGTCCGCCAGGGTGCTGATTTGCACCTCATAATCCCGGCCCTGCACCGGCACGGTCACGATCACCGTGACCAACCGCATGGCGCCGTCCTCGCGCCACGGCTCGGTTTGCAACCGCCACGGATAACTCTGGCGGCCTTCCTCCATCGTGCCGCGCTGCGCCGCCGACTGCCATTGTCCGGTCACGATCAGTTCGTTCAGTTTGTTTTCCGCCAGCCGCGCGCCGAGGGCTTTTCGCTCGCTGACCGATCCGGCGAGGCTGGCAATGCGCAGTCCCTGCATGGCCACCGGGATCACGATGGCCATGAACAGCAGCGCCGCGAGCACCTCGGCCAGCGTAAAGCCGGCCCGGGCGCTTTTAGCGACGCGCGAGGCTCGGTTTGCCGGGTTGCAGTTCATAATTCAAACGGTTGCGGCTCTGCGCCACCCGAAGTTCGCCCTGGTCGCCCTGCCGGAAGACCACCGACTCGGGACTGCTCGGGCTGACAAAGCCGTCAGGGTTGAAGCGCAAGAAATAAAGCCCGCTGGTGTCCAGTTTGTCGCTTTTGAAAAGGCTCGCCTGGCTCGCCGCCACCGCCTCGGAGGAAAGCTCCACTTCGATCTGCACTGCTTCATCAACTTGGAACTCTTCGGCCAATGGGTCGTCCTGGACGAAAGACCGGTCGGCGTTCAAACCATAAAGCCGTTGCTTGCTGTCAAACCACAGGACCATCGGCACGCCCTCCGACACCGCGCGGCTCTGCGCGTGCCGCGTGAGCGCCATGAACCGCCGCGCCTCCGATTCCAAGCTGCGACCCTTGAAAAACTTCGAGAGCGAAGGGGCGGAAACCGCGAGCACGAGCGCCAACAACGCCAGAACGAGAATCAACTCGATCAGGGTGAAACCGCTCTGGAGTGAGGGGACTTGTCGCCGTTCTTGGATGGCGACTTGTCGCCGTCGAGCGAAAGCATGCGCTGGAACAAACCCGAATCGCTCAGACGCGGTCCGGCCTGGCTGGCCGGCCAGCAAAGCACGGAAAGCGGCGACGAATCGCCGCACTCCAAAAGTTGTCGCGCCAATAGTCACGGTTACTTGCCCAACTGCCAGTTGGTAATGTCGTCCTCGGTGCCTTCCTTGCCATCAAAACCCATGGAGGAGAGGTCGTAGGAATTGGGGTTTCGCTTGCCCGGACACTCGTAAAGATAAGGCCGGCCCCACGGATCGTTGGGGATGCCGCCCTTTTCTTCGAGATACGGTCCGCGCCAGTTGGTGGCGTCGCTGGGTTGGACGATCAGCGCCTGCAAACCGTCCTTGCCTCGCGGATAGTAACCGTTGTCCACCTCGAACGCGCTCAGCGCGGTGGAGAACGCGGCGATCTGCGTCCGCGCCGCGGTCTGACGCGCCTGTTCGCCGCGCCCGGCGAACTTCGGGATGACGAGGGCCGCCAGAATGCCGAGAATCACCAGCACGAGCAGCAACTCGACCAGCGTGAAGCCGGCGGCACGAAGGTTTCTGATTCCGGATTTTGAATTTTGAATTTCGATTTTCATGTTTGGAGCAAGGGTTCAGCGTGTTATCGGATATGATCCTGCAAGGTGAAAATGGGAATGACCATGCCAATGAAGATGGTCCCGATGAAAGCGGCGATGAAGAACAGCATCAGCGGCTCGGCCATCGCGACGGCGGTCTTGAGCTGCCGGTCCAAATCGCCCTCGGTCACATTGGCGATGCGCACCAACTCGGCATCCAGCTTGCCGCTCTCCTCGGCCACCGAAATCATCTCGAGCACCGATCCCGGGAACAAGGCGCGACACTCCGCCAGGCTCAATCCGAGCGCCTTGCCCTCCTTCACGCGGTCTATCGAGTTGGAAACCGCGTCCACGAGGATTTGGTTGCCGATGGAGCGGCGGGCGACATTCAGGCCGTTGATCAACGGCACGCCCGCCCCCAGCAACGTGCCCAGCATCCGGCAAAACCGGGACATCGCGAATTGGGCAACCAGATGACCGATGACCGGCAGGCGCAGAACCGATCCTTCCCAAGCACGCCGGCCCACGGGCGAAATGATCCAGGTGCGCGCCAGCAGAACGGCGATGACCAACACCACCGCGACGAGCAGGCCGTACGAGCGCACCACGTCACTCACGCCCACGATGATTTGGGTCAGGAGCGGCAGCGCGGCGTTGAACCCGCTGAAGAGCGTCTGGAAACGGGGAATAAAATACACGAGCAGAAAAATCAGCACGCCCACCGCCAGCACCAACAAGATGGCCGGGTAGAGCAACGCGGTCATCACCTTGCCCCGCATCTCCTTCTCGCGAGCCTGGAAATCCGCGATCTGACTGAGCACCACGTCGAGGAATCCGCCGGTCTCCCCCGCCTCCACCATCGCGGTGTAAACTCTCGGGAAGGTTTCCGGCGATTTGCTCATCGCGTCGGCCAGGGACATGCCGTCCACCACCAGATCGTGAACTTCCTTCCACTTGGCTTTGGCGGCCGGATTGGCGGCTTCCTTCTGGAGAATCACCAGCGCGCGGCTCAACGGCACGCCGGCCGCAAGCAGGCTGGAGAGCAGGCGCGTGAAGTTTTCCAGGACCCGGGCGGTGATCCGGTTCGAGCCGAAAGAGAGCTTCACCGTTGGCTCCTCCGCTGCGGTCTCCGCGGGAGTTGCGACCGCGGTCACGGCGGCCTTGGGGGCCGGCGATCGGTTCCGTCCATTGAGTCCTTCCTTCAAGCTGATGGGGCGCAGCCGCTGCTTTTCGATCACGCGAAACGCCTCCGCGCGGCCGCCGGCTTCGATCTGCCCTTCGGCGATCTTGCCGTCCGCTCCCAGCGCTCGGTAATGAAAGGTGGGCATATCGGATCAAGCCGCCGCGAGGCGGTTCTGTGGCAACTCAATCATGGTCGCTTCAAGGCAATGCTGTGAGGCGCGTCTTCGCCCACTTCGTCCTCGGCCTTGTCCATCGTCAACGACACCTCCTTCGCCGTCGTCACGCTGAGGACCTCGTCCACTGTCGTCACGCCCAAGCGCACCAGCCGCCAGCCGTCCTCGGCCAGCGTCTTCATGCCCGCCCGGCGCGCGGCATCGCGGATCTGGTCGCTGGAGGCGTTGCGCAGGACGAGTTGCCGGATTTCGTTGTCCGAATCCATCCACTCAAAAATCGCCCGGCGGCCATGGAAGCCCGTGTTGCGGCAGGCGCGACAGCCGACGGACTTGTAAAGCGTGGTTTCCGCGGGAATGCCCAGTTGCGCCTTGAGCGCCTGGGTGGTGGGCGAATTGTCCACCTCTTTGCACTGTTTGCAGAGCACGCGGACGAGCCGTTGCGCGAGCACCGCCTCCAGGGACGAGGCGACCAGGTACGGCTCCACGCCCATGTCCACGAGTCGCGTCACGGCGCCCGGGGCGTCATTGGTGTGCAGCGTGGAGAAAACGAGATGGCCGGTGAGGGAAGCCTGCACGGCGATTTGCGCGGTTTCCTTGTCGCGGATTTCGCCGACGAGAATGACGTCCGGGTCGTGGCGCAGGATGGAGCGCAGGCCGCGGGCAAATGTCAGGCCCGCTTTTTCGGACACCTGAATCTGGTTCACGCCCTTCAACTGATATTCCACCGGGTCCTCGATGGTGATGATCTTGCGGACCGAGTCGTTGATCTCGTTGAGTGCGGTGTAAAGCGTGGAGGTTTTGCCGCTGCCGGTCGGGCCGGTCACGAGAATGATCCCGTGCGGCAGTTCCAGCACGTGTTGAAAGCACTTGTATTCGCGCGTGTCCATGCCCAGCTCCGCCATGCCCCGCAGGGTGGCGTTCTGGCGCAACAGGCGCATCACCACGGCTTCCCCGTGCAACATCGGAATCACCGACACGCGGATGTCCACTTCGGCGTCATCCACGCGAATCTTGATGCGGCCATCCTGTGGCAATCGTTTCTCAGCGATGTTGAGGTGGCTGAGGATTTTGACGCGGGAGACGATGGCGGGTTGAAACCGTTTCAGTTGCGCGGGCACCGGCACGTCCTGCAGCACGCCATCAATGCGGTAGCGGATGCGGAATTCGTCCTCGAACGGTTCGAGGTGAATGTCCGAGGCTCGCAGCTCGATGGCATCGCGCAGAACCTGGTTGCAAAATTTGATGATCGAAGCGTCTTCCGCCGCGCTGTCGAGGTCGGTGTCCTCCAGCTTGTCTTCGTCCACGACCTCGAAGGGCTTTTCCTCCTCCAAGGTCCCGATGGTGTCCGCGCCCACTCCAAGGCGCTTCTTCATTTCGCGCTGGATGGCCTCGCTCGGCGCCAGCACGGGTTTGAGCCGCAGGCCGGTGAGCGTCTTCAACGAGTCCATGCCCTGCGTGGCAAACAGGCGGCTGGTGGCGACCTCCACCGAGCCGTTGGTACGCCGCAAGGGCAGCAGTTCCTCTTTGAGCAGAATCCGGGCGGGGAACAGCGACAGGAGCTGCCGGTCGAGTTCCACGTCCTCCAGCGTCGTGTAGGGCAGGCCGTATTCGTTGGCCAGCCAGCGCAGCACGTCTTCCTCTGACCGAACCAACGCGTTGCCCGCCTGCCTCAAGGAACGGGCGTCGCTGGCGGAAAGTTGCCGGGCGGCAACCATCTTCGCCAGAAGCTCGTCCACGAGCGCGGTATTCGATTCAACGACATTCATGGCAACGCGCGGTTCGGCTGAGTGGACCAGCACTCAATTCACGAGGCCCATCGAAAGCGCCACGGCTTCCTGCTCGACGCTGAGAACCTTTTTCAGGTCTTCTTGAGCCGCCGCCAGCTTGGCTTCCCTGTCCTTGCGGGCCGCGCGCACCTTCGCCATTGCGGACTTCAGTTCCTCCTTCGAGGCGTTGGAATCAATGGCGCGCTCCAAAGCCTGGTATTCCGCGCTGGGTTCGCCAAAGCCACCACCCGGTCCGCGGCGACGGGCTTGATCATCGCCCTCCCCTCCGGGACGACGAAACATCCGGCCCATGCCCTGGGCACCCATGCCGACTTCGCGGCGGGCATCCATGACCTTCTGGACGCGTCCTTCGATGAGCTTCCATTCGGTATCGTCCTTGACCTTCAACTGGCCACGGATGTTTTCCATCATGCGGGCTTGGAACTCGGCGGGATCGCCGAATCCCCCCCCGCCGCCAGGCCCGCCCCGGCCTCCCCGGCCTTGCCGGTCGCCCGGCTGGTTGTCCTGCGCTACAAGTGTGCTGGCACTCAAACAGGTTGCTACGGCGATGCCAGCCATCGCCAACCAACGATTCAGTTTTGTCATAACGGTCTTTTCTACTGTGGTTGCGGTTGCGTTCTCTCAAGCACAGAGGCGCGCGTCAGCGGCTCCGTGTGTTACGTGTCAAACCAACGCAACCGGTGTGCCAAACGTGCAAAAGGGCCTAAAAGCCAGCATCTTGGAAACAAACTCGTGCAGGAATTGCGCAATCACTCCAGAGAGGCTGCGCAGACTTTGCGCACTGCCTCTCCCGCTGCGCTGGTCATGGCAAGGTGCAGCTTATGTATCCGACCGACTAACTCCCGCCTTCCGGCTCGCCCTTGCGGTAGCTGGCCACCACCCAGTCGCTCAAGGTCTTCTCGGCGCTCCGCACCGCGTCCTCGTCCATCACGAATTCCGTCTGACCCGAGTTTTGCGCGATGAGTTTCAGTCCGAATTGATAATCTTTGAAGCGCGCCGCGCACAGGTCGCGCACGGATTGCTTTTGTTCCAAGGCCTCGGCAACCAGCAAGGACGTGGCCGCCTCGGTGAATCGCAATTGCAGGCCGTGTGCCTCTTGAAACCGGCGCGCAAACTCCTGCACCAGTTGCCCCGCGACGATGCGCTCCTCCCGCTGGGGATCGCCCATGATGCGCTGAAGCTCCGCCAGCGGATCGTCCACGAGCGCGCGCGTCACCACGAAACGCTTCACTCCGGTCGAGGGCAGTTCGAATTTGATTTCGCGGAACACGCGCTCACAGACCGTCATCAATCCCCGCGCCCCGGTCTGCTCTTCCGCCGCCCGCTCGGCAATCCGTCGCAACCCGTCGTCGGAGAACAGCACCTCGATGCCGTAGGCGGCAAAGTCCTGCTCGTACTGCCGGATGATGCTGCCCTCGGAATTCTTCAGGACCAGGAACAGGTCCTCCTCGGTCAATGAGTGGCAGACGACCCGCACCGGCAACCGCCCGATGAACTCCGGCTCGAAACCGAATTCAATGAACTCGCGTGTCTGCGCCGCGGACAAAATCTCCTCCGGCGTTTCCGCGGGACGATCCTTCGCGGCAAAGCCGATCACCGCCTCGCGCAACCGCTTCTCCACGATCTTCTGCAGGCCGTCAAACGCGCCGCTGACGATGAACAGGATGTGCCGGGTGTTGATGGTGCTCGGCGCTTTGCGTCCGCGCTGGGTGAATTCCATCATCGCCTGAATCTGCCCGGCGATGTCGTTGGGCGAACGTGCCGGGACTTCCGTTTCCTCCATGAGCTTCAACAGATTGGTCTGCACACCCCGGCCGCTCACGTCCCGGCCGGTGACGTTGTTGGCGGCGGCGATCTTGTCAATCTCGTCAATGTAAATGATGCCGTATTGCGCCCGCTTCACGTCCCCGTCGGCAATGCGCACGAGGTCGCGGACCATGTCCTCGACGTCGCCGCCCACGTAACCGGTTTCGGAAAACTTGGTGGCGTCCGCCTTCACGAAGGGCACCCCGATCAAATCCGCCGCGCTGCGAATGAGATAAGTTTTGCCGACGCCCGTCGGACCGATGAGAATGATGTTCTGCTTGGCGTAGTTCGGCGATTCCCTTCCCTCCAACGCCAGCCGCACGTGATGGTAATGGTCGCACAACGCGACGCTGAGGACCTTTTTGGCCTCGTCCTGCTTGATGACGAAACGGTCCAGATAGGCCTTCACATCGCGAGGTTTGTATTTGAACTCGAAGTCCTCGGCTCTGGCCGGCGCTTCCTCCGCGCCTGCCTCAACCGCCGGCTCGGCTTGCAGACCGGCGGTGCCGCGATTGTTTTGAAAATGTTGACGCAAGAAATCGGAAAGCTGGCGCTGGAATTCCTCCGGCGTCGGCGGTCCGTTGAAAACGGGTTTGTTCATACTCGGTTTGGACACTGGCCAGCGCGATTCGTTCGCGCTGAATCTCGCTTGTCACTGTATCGCGGCTCTGGAATAAAGCCAGCGCGTGTCCGACAAATTTCAACCCGCCGATCCCGCCCGGTTTGCGGCCGCCCTGCGGCGATTCGATGAGGAGAATCGCCGCGACCCGAACCTGGTCGTTGTCGAAGCCGCGCCCCAGCCGCGCGAGTGCATGCATGCCCGCTGGCTTTCCGAGTGGGTGCTCAAGCTCGAACCCCGGGCCTCGGAAGCGCTGCGACTCGCGGCCCGCTGCCAGCATCTTTGCCGATGGGTGATTCCCCGGGATGCCTACCCGAAGACCCGCGCCGGTTATCTGCAATGGCGCGAGGCGCTCAAGAGTTTCCACGCTCAAAAGGCGGGCGAAATCCTCAGTGAAGTGGGCTACGCCGATGAAATGATTCGCCGCGTGCAGGAGTTGAATCTCAAGAAACGCTTTCCCCAGGACGCCGAGACGCGGGTCCTGGAAGACGCGCTGTGCCTCGTGTTCCTCGAACACCAACTGGCCGAACTGGCCGGCAAGACCAGCGACGAAAAGGTGATCAATGCCCTGCGCAAGTCGTGGCAAAAAATGACGCCCGCCGCACAAAGCGAAGCCCTGAAACTTCCATACGGCCCGCGGGAGCGAGCCCTGCTGGATCGCGCGCTGGCGGCCACAACTTGAAACGGTTCCGTCTGGAGTCTCCAACCCAGAACCTTTGCGCGCCGGGCGCAACTCTTCTTGCAAGCCACGCTGACCAACCGAATCACTTTCTCGGGCCAACCCGGCTCACGTCAATGGGGCGGAAGCCGAGCTTCAGCGCCGGAGCGTCCGGCTTGAGGCGGAAGTCATCTTTTTCCCGGGCGACAAACTGCGGATCAGCGATGAGTGAATTCTTGTCATGGCCGCGCGCGCGCCATTGCTCCAGCGCGACGCCGGCAAACTTCATCTCGGCGGGCTTGTCCGCCAGCCGCGTGTCCCAATACACGTTCCGATCAAGGATGAAATTGTCGTTCTTCCAGGTCGAGCCGAGCAACACGCCCTGGTCGAACAGCACGATGTTGTTGCTGAAGCTGAAGCTGATGTGCGCTTCTTCACGCGAGCGCTGGAGCTGATGGTCGCGCGCGAAGGCAAACACGTTGTTCCGAACGATGTTCGTCGCGCCATAATGCTGGTGAAAGCCTCCATGCGTGGTGCGATAAACCACGTTGCTCTCGATCAGAATGCTGCTGCTGCCTTCGTCGGTGTAAATGCCCCAGCCGCCGTAACGGAACCCCGCAACGTCGTGCCAGAGGTTGTTGACGATGCGCGTGCCCGGCTGCATGGAGAGCGTGTAGATGCCGCCCATGTCGCTCAGTATCGGCCCATCGCCGTCGGACATCACACCGATATGATGCACGTGATTGAACGCGACCAGATTGTTCGTGGCCTGTGCGCGCGGGTCATAACCCCACGTCCAGCCGATGGAAATGCCGGTGTAGTAAAAGTCGTGAATCTCGTTGTGCAGAATCCGGTTGTTGGCGGACTGGCCGATCCAGATGCCGATGGCGCTGTGAAACGTGCGCCCACCGTGATGCAGATAACAGTCGGAGACTTCATTGTCGCGGGCCAGTTCGGCGGGGTTGTCACGGATGCGGGTTTCGCCGATCTTGATTCCGCCCGCGCCGAGGTCCGCGAATTCACAGCGAGAAATCAGGTTGCCCTGGCAACCGCGCCCCAACTCGAGGCCGTACGCGCCGAGATGGAGGAACTTGCATTGCTCGAACGTGCTGTTCCGCACCCCTTCGCCCCAGACCGCTCCCGTGACACCAATGGCCGCTTGCGCAAATCCACCAATCTCGGTGGACGGCGCCGGCCAGACCATTGCGGAACGCTTGGCCACCTCCGGGTCGCGCGGGAAATCCCACTCCGCATGGGCGAAGGTGAGTCCACGGAAAATCACCCGCTCGATAAATTTCTCCGCCTGCGGCTGGCCTTCCAGTCGCACAATGAACCGCAGCACCGGCGCGATGACTTCAGCGCGCTCGGGCGTTTCGCCCGGCAACGGCGCGTAGTAAAGCGTCCCGCTCGTCGGATCGAGATACCATTCGCCCGGCGCGTCGAGCAGTTCCAGCGCGCCTTCCACGTAGTAAAGGTCGCCCGCGCCGAGTTGAAACACGGATCGCTTGGCGAACATCACGAGCCGTTCCTTTTCGTCCACCGACACGACCGGCAGGCGCGACTCGACCCAACGCGTCATGACCATGACGTCCGCGTTGGTGAGGCTAGGCCAGGCTTTCAGGTCGCCTTCGCGATAGCGGAAACGTGAATGGCCGTCCGACCAGTTTGGCGTTTTGTCGGGCAACTCGGCCACCTCGAGATAGCCGCGATTCGGAAGTCGCGCCCGCACCGCGCGGCGGCCGTTGACCCACAGCTCGCGAAACGACCATTTGCCATCGCGCGCTTCCGGAATGTCCGCGGCCCAGACGGTTCGGCCGTTGGCCGTCGTCTGCCGCCAGCCCGTGATGCGGCGTCCACCGCTGAGGACCGGCTGTTCGCCCGCGTATGCCACAAGGTTCAACTGCGAATCCGCGGGCGTGAGAACCAGCGGGTCTTTGAGAAAGTGTGTTCCGCCGCGCAACACGACATTGGGCTGACCGCTCCCCTGCCCTGCCTGGTATTCGCGCGTCGCCGCCAAGGCGCGGGGCAATGTGGCGAAGGGGCCGTCCGTTCCGCCGTGATTCGCCGCCGCGAGGCGACCGGACCAGGCGTCATTGCCATTCGTCGCAACGAAGAAAACTCCCAGGCCGGGTTTGGGTGAAGCCGTGTTTGATTGAGTTGTTTGCGCCGAGCCGGCGCAACCGCAGAACAGGGTGGTGAAAACAGCCAAAGCGAGCAGAACACGAAAGGGCTTCCCCTCACCCTGACCCTCTCCCACAGGGAGAGGGAACAGCAAGCGGGCGTGCTTGGTTGATCCAAGAATTGATTTGCACTTCCCTGCACAGTTCTCACTCGCGCCCGAAACCGAACGAGCGAGATTCAGCACTCGAAGTTTCAAGGTGCGGCGGAAGATTCTCCCTCTCCTGGGGGAGAGGGCCGGGGTGAGGGCGGGCGAGTGATCATACCGCCAGTTACAATCTTCATGCTGACAAAGTGCATTCATCTTCATTTTCCTTCCTCCGAGGTTGCCCCATCACTCGCGTTGTCGTTTAGCACCACACTGCCCTTGCTTTGATTGGCAATGGCGAGCCGGCCTTTGATGAGATTGTCTGTGATCACCGCTCGCCGAACGTTTTCGCCCAAGGACATCTGCGGTTTGTTTTCCTGAAATTCGCACCCGCGCACGATCACGTTGCCGCTCTCGATTTGCAGCGCGTGGCGGCCTTCGCGCTTGCGATCCCATTGGACGAAGGTGCAATCGCTGAACCCAACCGTCCCGCTGCCGGCGATCTTCGCGATCTGATTGCACGGCCCCCAGAAGGCGGAGTTCACGAACCGGACGCTGCCCGTGTTGTTCGTGCCCACGCGAACCATCGTCGGATCCGGACCGTGAAACGAGACGAACTCACCATTCGTGATCAGCAAGCCGATGCGCGAACTTTCCTCCACTTCAAGCGCCGTGAAGCAGTCGTCCGCACCAATGCCCAGGAAGTTGCCGTTGCAGTCGCCGGACTTCGTCTTGATGAACTTGTAACCGACATTGTAGCCGAAGCAAAAGGTGTTATAGACGTATTGCCAGTCGCTCTTGCCGAAGATGAACGCTTCGCCGTTGGCCTGCTGCCATTGAAACAGCTTGGGTTTCATGCTCCACCACGGGTTGAAATGGACGTTCTCGATGCGCCCGATGTCGTAAATGTGATCCACAAAAATCCCGCGCCGCAACGGCTGGCCGTGGACGTCGCGGATGAGGTGGCGCTCGTTTTGGGACGCGTCAATGCCGTTGTAGGGATTCAGCAATTCGACCGCGAGCACGGCGGGGTTTTTCCCACGCATCGCAATCGCGTAAGGATACGGCTTCGGCTCTTCCTCGGGGTTTTGGTCGGGATAATAAATGACCACGCCCTTGAGCGTGCTGTTGTGGTTGAGCGTGATGAACGGCGGGCCATCCTCCTTGCCCGCGCTGCCCGTCACGAGGAACGTCGTCCCGTCGTCGGTCGGCTTCGGCAGGCCACGGTCGCGAATACCGTTGTGCGCGGGAACAGATTCCCAAACGCCCTTCAACGTGACGGCGGGCGGCACGTTGAGATGGCTGGCGAAGAAATAATTCCCGCGCGGTGCATAGACGATTCCTCCCCCCGCCTTTCCAGCGATGTCGAGAGCCTTCTGAAACGCGGCGGTATCATCCGTCTTGCCATCGCCTTTCGCGCCCTGATCGCGGACGGAATAGAAGTCGGGGTTGTTGGCATGAACGCTGGCCGCGAATAGCAAGGTGAGCAGGCTTGTCTCCCAGCATTTCGCGAGGCGGCGAAGCAGACTCCCTCTCCCAGCGGGAGAGGGCCGGGGTGAGGGAGAACTCGTTGCCAAACTCGGAGGGGAGATTGTTGCATTCACCCTCACCCTTGCCCTCTCCCTGAGGGAGAGGGAATGGCCTTCGTCCCTCTTGATTCGCTTGTGCGTCGTATGAACTGTCTCCGACGTCCGACGCTCCCAAATCCGGCGAACAATTCTCTCTCTCCCAGCGGGAGAGGGCCGAGGTGAGGGGAAAGCGAGCATCACATTCCTAAGATTCAGGTTCAGACGAAGTTCACTTCGTCGCCGGCATAACTTCCACCAATCCCACATCAATGTACTGCCCGCCGCCAGTTTGGCGGCAGTGAACGGCGATCAGGTTTTTGCCGGGCTTGAGGGCCGCTTTGCCGGCGGCGTTGAGTGCCAGCCGGACATACTCGGTCGTGTAACCCTTCGGCTGCGCGGCCAGCACGCCGTTGACGTAAATCTCCGCGTCCTCGTCGTGATGAATCCAGAGTTCGAGGTTCGGCAATGGGCCGGCAGGAATCTCGACTTCGCGCCGCAACCAGATTTCCGGCATGTCCCAGGTTGTGCCAATAATCGTGCCCGGCGTGCCAGTCGTGCCGAATCCGCTCTGCCCTTCCTTCCAGGAAGCCGCGTTGAAGCCGGGCCTCGTCCAACCGTCATCCGGCTTCGTGTTGGTGTAGCGCCAGGTTGCCGGCTGTTGGTCGGCCGCGGGCACGATGGTGTTGATCCTGGGCGCCACGTAGGGTGCGTAGAGCTTCTGGTTCGCGGCGGTGATGACCGCCTGATCCATCTTCACCAGCGCGCGGTCGTAGGTCATCAGCCCGTTGATTTCGATCTCCACATCCGTGGTCTGGGTGTAAATGGCAGCCGCCAGTCCGTCGCGGCCAGTCAGCGGGTGAAGCTTGTTGATGAGCCCGACGTAGGCGTCGGTGAGGTCCTGCGCATTGGTGAAGCTGCGATAGCCCCAGTTCTTTTCGTCCTGCCAGGTGTGGCCCTTCACCGGCAGACCCAGTCCGCCGAACTCGCCCAGCACCATCGCGCGGTCGGTCACGCGCGCCGGCATTCCCGGCCCGGGATACTGGTGATGATCAAGCATGTCGCCCGCGGGAAAATGATTGCCGCCGCTGGCGCCATTCACCAGGCGCGTGGGATCAAGCTGTTTGGTCAGGTTGAGAATGCGGACGGTGTCGAACTGTCCCCAGCCTTCGTTGAACGGCACCCAAACGACGATGGAGGGATGGTTGTGAAGTCCGGCAATCCTCGCGCGCAACTCGCGCTCGTAGATTTCCGCCGACTCCGGAGTGCGCTCCATCTCCACGCCGTCGTAACCGCTGGGGCCGCGCCATTTGGCGCTCTTGTCGCCGCTGGGCATGTCCTGCCAGACGAGCAGGCCAAGTTTGTCGCACCAGTAATACCAGCGC
The DNA here is from genome assembly GCA_011525685.1 of Verrucomicrobiia bacterium. Taxonomy (GTDB): domain Bacteria; phylum Verrucomicrobiota; class Verrucomicrobiia; order Limisphaerales; family JADLHS01; genus WYBW01. Next base: position 40,858 of record WYBW01000124.1, on the reverse strand, counting down.
GCCGGCTCGATCTTCACGTGCTTGCGCGCCATGTTGAATCCGAGCTGCTTGGTCATCTCGATGTCATACCGTAACGCTTCGTCGGTTGGTGCGGTGTAAAGGCCATCCGGCCAGAAGCCTTGATCCAGCGGACCGTATTGGAACAGCGGTTGGTTGTTCAAGTGAAGGCGGAGATTGCCGTGCTCGTCGCGACCGAGCGAAATTTTTCTCATGCCGAAGTAGCTTTGGACACGGTCAATCACCTTCTTTCCTTGATTGAGCGTGATCTCCAAGTCGTACAGATGAGGTGAATCCGGCGACCACAGCTTCGCTGCTTTGACCGGCAAGGTGAGTCGCCCACCGGCGCTGACCCATCCGGTATAAACATGTTTCTTACCGTCGCGAATCGTGACCTCGAACCGGTGGTTGGCATCCGCGCCAACGACATCGCCGTCAATTGTCACTGCGTGGTTGTCAACGTCAGGAATAATCTTCACCCGGCCGATGTGCGCCTTGGCCACCGGCTCCAACCACACCGTCTGCCAGATGCCGCTGGTCGGGGTGTACCAGATGCCGTGCGGGTTGCGGACCTGCTTGCCGCGCGGTTGCGGGCCGGCATCGGCCGGATCCCAAACCGCCACGACGATCTCTTGTTGCCCGGATGGCTTGAGCGCGCTGGTAATGTCGAAAGTGAACGCATCATAACCGCCTCGATGCGTGCCGATTTGCCGGCCGTTGACCCACACCGTCGTCTCCCAGTCCACCGCACCGAAGTGGAGCAGAACATCTCTCCCCTTCCACCCGCGCGGAATCGTGAATGTGCGCTGATACCAGAGCCGGTTCGTTTCATAGACGCGCTTCATCACGCCGGAGAGCGCCGATTCAATGGGGAACGGCACGAGAATCTGGCCGTCCCATCGCGTCGGCTGCGCCGCCTCCTTCGCGGTCACGGCGTAATTCCACAGCCCGTTGAGGTTCTGCCAGTCCTTGCGGACCATCTGCGGGCGCGGGTATTCGGGATGGGCGTTCTTGGGCGAGACATCCTTGGCCCAGCGCGTCATGAGCGGCCCTCTGGCGGGTTGCCATTTCTCGGCGGCGCACAATGTTGAGGTGGAGACAATGCCGACCACGATCGGCAGACAAACTTTCAGGAGAGTTTTTCGTTGCATGGGTTCAATTGTCGTTCAAACAGACATTTTACCACCGAACCGGCTGCGGCTGGTCTTGCGGACACCGCCGCGCTCCAGATTATTCCTCCGGCACACGCCACTCCAGGATTCCGCCGGAGAATCCGGGTTGGAGTTGGACTTCGAGCTTCAAGGCGCTGGTTTCGATTGCGGGGAACCTGACGCGGTTCCAGGCATCTTTGTTCACCCCAAATCCTTCCGCACCCTCGACCGGCTTCCAGACGTTTCCCGTTTTATAGAGCAACCGCCACGACTGCGGCACGCGGCAACTGCCGACCCCGCTGTCGTCGAACCAGTAAACCGCCACACGCGACACTTTGCGCGGCTGGGTGAAGTCGTATTGCACCCACTCGGCGCTGCCTCGGCGAGGCCACCAGGTGAAGCGCGGGATACTGTGATCGTTCGAGCTGGCCGGTTCAAGCCCGTCGCTCAAGGCGTCCAAGGAGTCGTTTTCGTAACAATGCGACGCGCTGGCCTGGTGCGTGGCGGGTTTGGCCCTCGGCAGCTCGACCCATTCCCGCGCGTTCCCGCCGCGCCCGATGGTGGGGAATGACGCGATGCGCAACCGCGCCGCGCCCATGGGGATGAGAGTGATTTCCTCCACCGGCTCGCTTGATTTCGCCGGGCTGGGTTGGAGCGGCCCCACCATGTTCAGCCGGTCCAATTGCCAGGCAGGAATTTTCCGCGCTTTGGCCTTCAACGAAATCGGCGTGGTTTCCGGCGTGAACGGCTGTGGCGCGAGCGGGCCGGTCTTGCGCTCGATGCGAAATGACTTTGCGGGATTACGCCCCAGCACCAGGCCGTAGTTCCATGGCGAATCCGGAAACACCTCCCACTCCGGCCAGTTTTGATTTCGCCCGCCGTACTTGGTCCAACGTTCCTTGATGGCCAGCGCAAAACTCAGCGGGCCGAAATCCACGGACACCGAGTCCTGGTTCTTCGCCCACGTTCGCACAACGATCCGCATGGGCAATCGGAGCGTGACGGTGTCGCCGTCCTTCCACTCACGATTCACCGCGATATAGGACAAGGGTTTTGCCTTCACGCGGGCCGGCTTGCCGTTGATCTCCAATTCGGGTTTCTCACACCAGCGCGGCACGCGAAGATAGAGCGGAAATGACGTTGGCTTCGGCAATGCCAGTCTGAGCGTGATGGTTTCGCGGAACGGATAATCAGTATCCTCCGTGATCTTCACCGTCGTACCGTCGGCGACCTTGGCGCTGACATCGCTCGCCGCGTAGAGCGAGGCACACAGGCCGTTGTCGGGTGTGGCGAGCCAGAGTTCCTCGGTGTAATACGGCCAGCCGTGCGAGACGTTGTGCTGGCAGCAGCGATACACCTCGAACGGGCTGTAGGAAAACATCGTGCCGCTGTTTTGAATGCCGGGGGACTTGTTGTGGCGATCGGCCTGGACCTGGTTGGCGCAGGTGATGTAGCGCAGTCCCTTCTGATCCGGTGTCATGCTCGCCGGGAAGGAGTTGAACGCAATTTCCTCGCAACGATCCGCCCATAGCGGGTCTCCCGTGATCTTCGTGAGCATCTGGAAACTGTGCATGAACTCGACGATGCCGCATGTCTCGATGCCGCCGCGCGGGTCAATGTACCCCGGCCGGCTGTTCTCATCGCCCACGAATCCTCCACCGGCGAATTGGCCGTAAAGCTCCATCACCTGGCGATAATTCCGGTCGGCGGATTTCAAGTGGATTGAGTCGCGCGACAACATCCAGAAAACCGTGCCGGCGCGAAAGCCTTGGGCGATGTTGACGTTGTGCCAGTTGATGACGTCCGTGTCCCATCGCGCCATGCCTTCGTGGATTTTCCGGGCGAGGTCGAGCAGCCACGATTCGCCGGTGCGATTGTAGAGCCAGAAGGCGCTCTCGATATTGTCGCCCGCGCGAATCTTCGGCCAATAACCTTCGCCAAACGCGCTGGCCGGGAGTTGATTTTCCCATTTCATGTATCGCGTCAGGACTTCGATCACGCGTGGATCGCCAGAGAACTCGTGGTAGCTCTGGAGAATGTTGAGCATGACCATGTGCGGCCAGAGATCCGGCTTGCCGTTCAGCGAGGTGAGCAATTCCCGTGGACCAAACCAACCATCCTCGCGCTGCGACGCCATCACGGCTTCGATCCAGCGTTTCGCCTCGGCGATGATCGCATCGTCACGCAGGACATAGCCGAGATCGCCATAGCCCTTGAGCCAGTAAGGCATCTCCTCCCAGCCGCGCTCGCCTTTGCCTTCCTTGTTGGCCCAGGCGCTTTTCTCGAAGTTCAACCACGGCGAAATCTCCCTCAGCCGGCCAATCATGCCGTCGCGTTCCAGTTCCAGTTGATGCCGCAACCAGCCGCGCGGGGTGATGCTGCCGATGGGCAATTTTACAAACGGGCTGGGCGCGAGTGGGGCGCGGTTGGCGACGTAGAGTGGGTTGGTCATCGCGAGTGGTGGGGTTTGGACAACGGCGACGTGCTCAACAGCGAAACCGGCCAATGTAGCGGCGACAAGAAATGCGCCAAGGACCGCGAAATGCCGAACTTGAAGTGCTCTCATCGAATTGCCCCAATGTGTTTCCCCAAAGATTGCTTGAACCGAACGGACACATTAAACGGGAACAGCCACAAGCGAGTCAAGCGGGCGGAACGAACTGGCAAAGGAGCGCGGCGGTGTCTCAAGACCAGCCGCAACGGGTGCAAGAATGCTCACATCCACCGAGAATGTTTCGGGCTTGCTGCGCCTGGCGATCCTCCCTCAGCCGCGCCCCAAAGCAGTCGTCTCGCCGCGGTGAAATTCGGTGTGGCTCTTCTGGCGTCTCCACGGCTCGCGCGGCCGTTGGCAAACAGCCGCTTGCAACACACACCAATCCATGGATAATTTCCGCCATGAGCATGAGCGAATTGATCGAAAAAGAAGTCTCGGCCATGCCTGAACCGTTGCAGCGCGAGGTTTATGACTTTGCGCGTTTCTTGCGGCACAAGAACGCGGATGAGGCTTTCAACGGTTTGCTCCTGAGCGAATCCGCCCTCGCCAAAGATTGGAATACGCCGGAGGAGGACGCCGCATGGGCAAGCCTGTGACCGGCGAGGTGGTCGTTCTTCCGTTTCCGCAAACCAACCTTCAATCCGGCAAACGCCGTCCCGCGCTCGTCGTGGCCAATTTGGCCGGTGATGACTTGATCCTCTGCCAGATTACGAGAAATCCACGCGCCGTCGGTCATTCCGTTCCGCTTGTCCTGAGTGACTTTGAACGCGGGCGTCTGGCCGTGGACAGCTTCATCCCCTCCAACCGCCTGTTCACCGTCGAGCAATCCGTGGTGCTCTATGCTGCCGGAAGAATCAACGATGCGAAACTGCAAGAAGTGAAGGCTAAGATTCGCCAACTCTTTGCGTAATACGACGGCGTGAACTCCATACCGCACCCTACCCGCCGGTGCGGAAGGTAGTGCGGGGCTCAGTCCGGTTTAACACACGGATGCCAGTCGCGTCCGGGTTTTACGCGACGCCTCAGTTGAGGGCACGAGGCAGTCGCGTTGGAATCAGAAGAAGCCGGGTGGAGCAGACAGCGATCTTGGTCCTGGTTTCTCAAGCCGGGAATCCGGTCAGAATGATGGGGTGAAAATAATTCTGACCCATGATCTTGACCCCTTGATCTTGACTCCCTTCACGACAGGTATTGTTTCGGAAACCTCCACGGCTTGCGATAGCTGGGCACGGCGAGTCTGGCCGCTTCCGGATCGCCCACGATTTTCTCCTTTACGGGATCAAACCGGATTGAGCGGCCCAGTTTGAGCGAGAGCAGGCTCAACACAATCGGCACATCCACCCGCACGTGGTAGCCCACGCTGCAACTCGGTTGCTGGCGCGACTTGATGCCATCGAGCCACTCGCGCTCGTGGCCGGGGGACGGCGGGATGGAGGGCGGCGCCGGTTGCCGGTCCTTCAGGGCGTCGCCCTCCGGCACGATCTGGAACGTTTCATAATTCGCGAACAGCGTGCCGTTGACTCCGTGGAAGTAAATGCCGAGTCGTCGGCGCGGCTTGGGTTCGCCGTGCAGATCGAAGCCGTAGCTGTTCGTGAGCGATGACATCCAGGTCATGGTGCATTGAGGATATTGCCACAGCACTTCGTGGTGATCGTAAGCGTCGCCGTCGTCCTTGACAATGAAGCGCCCGCCCGAGGCGCTGGTCACCAGCGGGTAACCGAGTTCCAGCGCCCAGACCGGCAGGTCAATGATGTGCGGCGCCATGCCCGGCGTCCAACCACCGCTGTAGGCCATCCACGAACCATGATGGTATGAGTCCCGCGCCAGGGTCCGGTTGTAAGGAATCAACGGTGCCGGTCCACACCATAGATCCCAGTTGAAACCCGGGGGCAAGGCATTGTCCTTCGAGAACCCCACCCCCGCCGGAGTCTGGTTCATCACGTTGAAGGTGCGCACCGTGCCGATCTCGCCGAGGTTGCCGCCGCGGATGTATTCCACCACGCGCCGATAATTCTCCGAGGCGTGAATCTGCGTCCCGACCTGCGAAATGATGTCATGCCGCTTGACCGCGTTACGCACCGCGAGGCTTTCGCCCAGGTGCAAGGTCATGGGCTTTTGCAGGTAAATGTCCTTGCCCGCCTCGCACGCGGCTATCGCCTGCAAACAATGCCAGTGTGGCGGCGTGGCGATGATGACGGCATCCAAGTCCGGTTGCTGAAGCATTTCGCGGTAATCGGTGTAGCCCTTGCAGGTGGGCTTGTAGGTTTCGACCGTGGCCTCCAAGCGCGCTTCCTGCACATCACACGCGGCAGCGACAACGACGTCCGTCTCGCGGGCACAAGCGCCGAGATTCGCACGGCCCATGCCGCCGCAGCCGATGAGGCCAACGTGAATACGACTATTGGGCCAGGGCTTTCGCGCCGGCCTCCGGCTGGCGCCAAACGCCAGATACGGCGCGGCAAAGCCGATGGCGGTGATCGTCGCGGCCTTTTGAATGAACTCGCGACGAGACGAAAACGTTGCCGCGCGCGGAACGCTTTGCCCGCGTGATCCCGGCACGTTGGTGTGCGAGTCGCGACCCAAGCCGTCCGCGCTCGGGGAGGAGGCAGGTTCTTTGTGTTTCATAATTCGTCCCTTGTCACCGATTGCCGATTGAAGCTGGCGCGGAGGTCACGTTGTAAGCCCGCCATTGGCCGGCATAATCCGGCTCCTCGGCCTTCGCGCCGCGATGCAGCCAGAGCCGAAAACGCAACACCAGCGGCTCGCCCTTCCTCAACTCGTAGCGCGTGCCGCTGGCGGGAAACGTCGGTTGAAACCAGTTGATCTCCGGGAACTTCACCCAGTCGCCCGGGTAGTCGGGATTCGCGGCATGTTGCAGCACCACAATGCCGCACGGTACCGCATCACCAAACCTGCCAGAGAGTTCCGCCCAGGCCATGCGCGGAATGGCGTTGCTGTCGTCAGTGTGAAAAGTGATTGCCTGCTCCAAGACCTTGGCGAAACGGAGATTGAGGCCGCCGTATTTGTCCGTGTCGCGACGGGCGAGCAGGACTGGCTCTTTCAACGCGGTGAATTGAAACTCCAGGTCAATCAACCGCCCGACGCTGGTCGCGCGATACGCGCGGACGACTGCGCGCTCTTGCACGAGCGATTCGCCCCCCTCCCACTGCCACACATTCTCCGCTTCGATCTGCGCGAAGACCGGGCCGCTCGTGAGGATGCACCTGCCCGTGGGCCGGGCGAAGACGAATTGCAGCGCGTGAAGGTCGCCGCGCTGCCCACGCCAATCCACCTCCGGCCATGCCCAATAGATGCCGCGATGATGCGGATGATCCAGCGGCCAATCGAGTGTGAGTTGTTCCCCATCCAGACCGAACAGGGGATGAAGGTAATCACTGCGGGCGCGGGTGTAAATGCGATTGGCCGGAGTGACCTTTTCCAGCATGTCGCCCGGCTCAATCGTCGCGTAGTTGTAGCGAAGCACGGGTCGGCCCGCTTCTGAAATCTCAAACTGCCCGCTGGCATTCGTCGCGCAAACCACCTTCACGCCCGTAACCCGACGAACCGTCCGCAACTCAAACCGGCGTTGCCCCCTCACACCGGGCGGCATCAGCCAACAGAGCTTTGCCGGTGCATCGGCCTGACGCTGCAGAAACAGTTGTGCGGGCACGGCCAGGCCAGCGAATGAATCTGTTGGCGGGAGTTCGCGAAGCTGCAATCTCCCCTCAACCGCGGCGCGCCAGTGGCTGCGACTGAGTTTGACGGGAGAAATTACTGGTGCCCGCGTTGCGCCCAGAGCACCATCCGTGTCGTCCACGAGAATGACCGCCGGCGCCGCCGCACTGGCGCAAAGCAGAACCAACCCCACGCCCGTGATGATTCCCGTGTTCATCGTCGTTCCATTTGACCGCACCCGCCTCGATTTAGAAACAGGTCAGCGCGCCTGTCGAGGGGAATTCATCCTCGCCAAACCGAGACGATGGAAATTCGCCTCCGAAAGCTCATGCCTCTTTTTCGCTTGTGCCGTTTGTCCGCAAACTCCATAACACGCTCGCCATGAACCGTTGGAGATTCCGCGAGGTCTTGGAGTGCGCCAGTCCTCTGGCGCTTTCACTCACGCGCCTCGTTCCCCGAGCGGCGGAAGACTGCTGCACTCCAAAACGCCGGCGCGTCGGAGCAAACGCCCATCGGTTCAGAACGGCTCAACACCATCCTGAAGCCATGGAGATTCACCATGAACCTTAAGCTATTCACCTCGTTCTGCCGCCGAATTCCTGCACTGGCAATTGTTCTTGCCGCTGCCACGGCCACTGCTGCCGCCAATCCTTATCTCGGCGCGTGGGCGCTGACCATTCCGGGAGGCGGCGCCGGATGGCTGGGCGTGGAGGAACGCGACGGGAAGCTTCAGGCCGCCATGCTTTGGGGCGGCGGCAGCGTGTTTCCGCTCGAATCCGCAACCGTCGAGGACGGCAGGCTGGTCGTAACGCGCATCCACAACATTCAAACCAAGGATCCCGCGGGCAAGACCGTGAAAACCCGGATCACCGAGACGATCACAGCCAGCGCGGCGGGAGACGATTTGAAGCTGACTTCGGTGAAGCCGCGCGCGAACAGTCCCGGCGAAGACAAGGCCGAGTTCAGCGGCAAACGGCAACCGCCATTGCCGCCGGCTCCGGACCTCGCGAAGATCAGGTTCGGCGAACCGATTTCACTTTTCAACGGCAAGGACCTTTCCGGCTGGCGACTGCTGGAGTCGCGCGCGCCCAATGGCTGGCGCGCCCGGGACGGACTGCTGGTCAACGAAGCGGTTCAGGAGGAAGGCAAACCGCGGAAGAACTACGGCAACCTGCGGACGGATCAGGAGTTCGAGGACTTCAATCTGAAACTGGAAGTGCGCGTGCCGAAGAACGGCAACAGCGGGATTTATCTGCGCGGCATTTACGAGGTGCAGGTGTCGGACAGTTACGGCAAGCCGCTGGATTCGCACAACATGGGCGGCATCTACAGCCGCATCAAACCTACCGCCGCGGCCGAGAAGCCCGCCGGCGAATGGCAGACTTACGACATCACGCTGGTGGACCGCCACGTCACGGTGATTCTCAACGGCATAAAGATCGTGGACAATCAGCCGCTGGCCGGCTGCACCGGCGGCGCGCTGTGGTCGGACGTCTCGCGCCCAGGTCCGATTTATCTGCAAGGCGATCACACCAGCGTCGAGTATCGGAATCTGATGCTTCGCCCGCGGGTCAATTAAGTGTAGGACAGGCGTCGCGCCTGTCTCTGACTTCAATGAAATCTTTCAAGACGGAGAAACTCCCAATCGTAAAACAAAGGCCAGGCAGTGAAGGGACAGACTGAAGATGGAGACAGGCGCGACGCCTGTCCTACGTCGAGGCCTGTTTTGGTATTGAGTTGCACACTCCAAATTGATGCTCGGTCACTTGGAAGACTTGGAGCCGCATGAGGTGTAAATGGATTCGCCCCCCAAGAAGCCGCAGTTCCTGAAAGTCATCGCCTGCGAAATCAGCTTTCGCGAAATCTGCCACGCGGCGGCGCGCTCCCCGAATCTTCATGACCTCGAATTTCTGACGCAAGGTTACCACGACCTTCCCTGCCACGGACGCGAGGAGATTCAAAAGCGCATCAACGCCGTTCCCCCCGGGAAATACGAGGCCATCCTGCTGGGCTACGGTTTGTGCAGCAACATCCTCGTGGGTCTCACCACGGAGCACACTCCGCTGGTCATTCCGCGCGCGCATGATTGCATCACGTTCTTCCTCGGCTCGAAAGAGCGTTACCAGCAATTCTTCACCGAACATCCTGGCACGTATTATTACACCTCCGGCTGGCTGGAGTGCCGCACGCGGCGCGGACTGAAACCGGGCGACCCCGGCGGGATGTTGCTGCCGCCGCAAGCCAGCGCCGGCCTCAACGCCACCTACGAGTCCTGGCTGAAGAAATACGGTGAGGAGAAGGCGAAGTATCTCATGGAAGTCATGGGCGAGTGGACGAGCCACTATTCGCACGGCGTTTTGATTGACTTTGATTTCACCCAGCCGCTCCAGCTCGAGGACCAGGTGAAACAGATTTGCGCCGAACGCAACTGGGAGTATGAACGGGTGGAAGGCGACCTGCGGTTGTTTCAGCGTTGGATGGACGGTGAGTGGGGCGAAAGGGATTTTCTCCTGGTGCCGCCGGGACGCACGGTGGAGGCGTCGTTCAATGAAGGGATTATCCGGCTGAAGGAGACGCCTGGATAAGGTCAGCCGGTGGACGCATCTCCATTTATTTGCAGGCAGGCATTCCTGGCGTAGCGCAGGTTGCCCAACCTGCGGTATCGCCGACTTCCAGCCGGCTGGCCAAGGCAGGGGGTGGCAGGTCAGGAGTACGCAGCGTTTGCTGATTGGAAATCCGCGATCCGGCAGACTGGAAGTCTGCGCTACAGCATCGCCTCGGCGCACCCCCGCAAGAAAATGAGATGCGCCTCCAACCACTTCGAGCTCCCCTTTCAACTTGCCAGCCCGGTGGCCTCTTCCTAACTTGCCGGCCATGGAATCGCAGTTCCACCAATACCTCGCCGTGCTGCTGCTTTTTGTCCTGGCGGTCGCCGCCACGGGCGGGATGATCGGCTTGTCGGTGCTGCTGGGCAAACGCGGCGCCACCAATCGCGCCAAGCACACTCCCTGGGAATGTGGCATGAATCCGGTCGGCCAGGGCAGCCCCCGGCTCTCGGTGAAGTTTTATCTCGTGGCGATGCTGTTCATCCTGTTCGACATCGAGGTTGTGTTCCTTTACCCGTGGGCGGTGGTTTACCGGGACATGCTGGCGGAAGCGGCCACCCGCAACCTCATCCTGCTGGCCATGCTGTCGTTCCTCGGAATACTGTTCGTCGGCTACCTCTATGCGGTAAAGAAACGGGCATTCGATTGGAAGTCTTGATTCAGAACCCTGCACCGCGGCCCGACATTCAGCATCAAGCGTCCCTTGTTACCTTGACAACATGAGCATCAAATTCGGCACCTCCGGCTGGCGCGGCATCATTGCCCGCGATTTCACCTTCGACAACGTGCGTGTGGCGGCGCAGGGCATCGCCGACTATTTGAAAGCCGAGATCCAAAATCCCAAGTCCGAGCTTTTCAGGCGCAAGCCGCTGGTCATTCTGGGCTACGACACCCGGTTTCTCGGGCGTGAGTTCTCGCTCGCGGCCGCGGAAGTCCTCGCCCACAACGGCCTCGACCCGCTGCTATGCAATCGCGACACGCCCACACCCGTCATCGCGCACAACATCCGCGCCCGGAAAGCCATCGGCGGCATCAACATGACCGCCAGTCACAACCCGGCCGAATATCAGGGATTGAAATTCTCGACCAGCAACGGCGCGCCGGCCCATCCCGAAGTCACCCGACAGATCGAGCAAAACTGTGCCCGGCTGCTGGCGCAAGGTTGGACCTTCCAGGGCGCGGTCATCGGGACTTTCAAATGCAAGACCTTCGACCCGCAGCCGCTTTACTTCAAACAGATCAACAAACTCGTGGACTTCGCGACCCTCAGGAGGGCGAAGCTCAAGCTGGCGGTCACGGTGCGTTACGGCACGGGTCGTGGCTACCTTGACACCTTGCTGGAGAAGGCCGGCGCAAAGGTCACGGTGTTCGATAACGAAGTGAATCCGTTGTTTGGCGGCCACCACCCCGAGGCCGACGCGCACGGCATGGCGGAAGTGATCAAGCTGGTGCGCAGCGGCAAGGCCCAACTCGGCTTGGGCGTGGACGGCGACGCGGACCGGTTCGGTGTGGTGGACAAGGACGGAACGTGGCTCACGCCGAATCAAATTCTGGCGTTGACTCTCTATCACTTGAAGAAGAACCGCGGTTGGACGGGCGCGGTCGTGCGCACCGTGCCCACGAGCCATCAAGTGGATGCCGTGGCGGAGTTGCTGGGCGTGAAACTTCACGAAACGCCGGTGGGCTTCAAATACATCGGCGCGTTGATGGAGAGCGAACCCGTCATCGTCGGCGGCGAGGAATCCGGCGGCCTGAGCGTGAAAGGTCACGTGCCGGAGAAGGATGGCATCCTTGCCTGCCTGCTCATGGCGGAACTGGTGGCCACCGAACGAAAATCGCTCGGCCAGATTCTGAAGGCGCTCACGAAGCAAACTGGAGAATTCCACACCGAACGCATCAACATTCCGATTCAGCCGGCAAGCAAGGACGCCATCCTGGCGAAGCTGGGCGCCGGTCTGGAAAGCATCGGCTCATTCAAGGTCCAGCAATTCATCACCACCGACGGCTTCAAATTCCTCCTGCCGGACCATGAGTGGGTGGCGTTTCGCGCCAGCGGCACCGAGCCGTTGTTCCGCTGCTACATCGAAGCGAAGTCCGAGGCGAACCTCCGGAAACTGCGCAGGGCGTGCCGACAGCTTCTAGTCGCCGGCTAATCGGACGCGACCGGCTTTCGCCTTGCCAATGGGACTTGCACTCGCAAAGTTGGCCGCATGACAGTGAGTGGGATCAAGGGTGTGCTGGGAAGGAAGCGGTTTCGACCTTTTGCCTTCCGACCAATCCATGGGGCAAAAAACACATTTAGGGAGACCCTCGACTTCGGCCCGCCACGTGGTTGCCATTTCATACTTCATTTCAGGGCCGACGAATGCGCATTAGCACGGACAGCCCCGCCTCGATTCTTGAACGGTGATGCCCACCCTGGGCAGCGTCCCGTGAACCGCCGATGGGTAGCGCCTGCTTTCCGGTCAGCACGTGTGCCGGTTGGAAAACCGGCGTTACGACCTTGCCGTTCACGGCTTGAGACCAGGTCACTGAAGCGAGGAAGCCGCAAACAATGTGGGACAGCGCGTCCCGCCTGTCCGGGCGAGAAGCAGCAAAGGACAAAGGGGAACACGGAGACAACATGCTCTGCATCGCCGAAGAAACTCTCGCGACGAGAGAGGACTCTGCCGAACCGCAGCGCAAGGGACAGGCTGCTCTCCAAAACCCGCAAGTCGCCCAAAGCCGGCACGGCTTTCATGGCGTGGTTCTTCGTAAGGCGGTGCCCCGTCCTCTGGGCATTGATCCTCGCGCTTGCCGGATTCCCCGGGGCAGCACAAGGCGCGGATCAACCAGCCGGCGAGGCGCCCAAATCCTGCGCGCCAATCCTCGAGCAAGCCGCCCAGTCGCTCGCACGGCGAAGTCTGACCGAGGCCCGCGCCGGATTTGATGCGGTGTTGAACGACGCCTCCGCGCCGGCGTTCGTCCGGGCGCTCGCTTACACGGGGCTGTCGGAAACCGCGCTGGCGGCGGAGGATCACGCGGGAGCGGTCACGATCTGGAAGCGGCAGGCGGCGGATGCGGCGCTGAGTCGTTTTCATCGCGAACTGGCCGGGCGCAAGCTGCTCGAAGCCGAACGGACGCGGAAGAGTCAGCCAGCCCGCACACCGGGGGAATTTCGCGAAACGCTGCCCAATCTTCCATCGCCGGGTGCCACGTTCCATGTAGCGGCTCGCGGTTCGGATTCGGCCGAGGGTTCGGAATCGCGTCCCTTTGCCACGCTGGACCGGGCGCGTGATGCGATTCGCGCTTTGCGAAAGCAGGACGGCGGTCAACTTCCGCGCGGCGGCGTGCGCGTCATCATCGAGGCTGGCGATTATCCGGTGCGCCAAACCTTCCGGCTGACAGCGGAGGACTCCGGCACGCCGGAATCGCCGGTGGTTTATCAGGCGCGCTCCGGCGCCGTCGTTCGCCTTCGTGGGGGTGAGGGACTTACCCACTGGCGACCCGTCTCCGACTCGGCCATGAAGGAGCGTCTTTCGCCGGCAGTTGCTGACGCGGTTTTGGAGGCAGACCTGCAATCGCTCGGAAAGCGCGACTGGGGCGATGCCACGGCGTTGCGGAAGCGCCCGGAGTTGTTTGTCAACGGTGTGCCTCAAGTACTGGCTCGCTGGCCGAACGAGGGCTTTGTGAAGACCGGCGACATCCTGGGTACAAACACGTTCCAGGTCTGGAACTCGATTGCGGGCTGCAAGGACGGCCACTTCCGCTTCGTGGAAGATCGTCCGCGCGCCTGGCTCGACGAGCCCGATGTGCGGCTTTACGGCTATTGGTTCTGGGATTGGTTTGAGGAATACCAGAAGGTGAAGGCCATTGATGCGGAAGGGAAGGCGTTCACCCTCGCGCAACCGTGGTCCGCCTACGGCTACCGCAAGGATCAGCGTTATTACGCCTTGAACGTTTTCCGCGAACTCGATCAACCGGGTGAATGGTATCTGGACCGCCGCGCGGCCCGCCTTTACTGGCTGCCGCCCCCGAACGTCTCCGTGGCCCAGGCTGAAATCGTGTTGAGCATGTTCGACGGGCCGTTCATCGAAATCAAAGAGGCCCGGCATGTGATTCTGCAAGGTTTGACCCTGGAGCACGGCCGGGGCGACGGCATCCACATCTCCGGAGGCGCGGATTGTCTGGTGGTCGGCTGCATCGTGCGCCAGATGGGGGGCGACGCGGTGGTGGTGCAGGGCGGCCGGCATCACGGGGTGTTTGGCTGCCGGTTTGAAACCCTGGGCTGCGGCGGTGCGCGCGTGGCCGGCGGCGACCGGAACTCGCTCGAAGCGGGACGGCATTTCGTCGAGAATTGTGTCGTCCGCGACATCTCCCGGCTGAAGCGCACCTACACTCCGGCCGTTCACCTGGACGGTTGCGGCAACCGGATCGCGCACAACCTCTTTGAGAACATGCCCTCCTCGGCCATGCGCATCGAAGGCAATGACCACTTGATCGAACTGAACCTGATCCGCGACGTGGTCAAGGAGTCGGACGACCAGGGCGGAGTGGACATGTGGGGCAATCCGCTCTATCGCGGCGTGGTGATCCGCTGGAATCGTTGGAGCGACATCCGCGGCGGCACGCACAACGGCGCGGCGGGCGTGCGGTTGGACGACATGATTTCCGGGGTGGTCATTCACGGCAACGTGTTCGAGCGCTGCGGCGCGGTGATCTTTGGCGGGGTGCAGATTCATGGCGGCAAGGACAATCTGGTGGACAACAACCTGTTCCTCGATTGCTTTGCCGGAGTCAGTTTCTCCCGCTGGGGCGAAAAGCGCTGGCTGGAGGGAACTGCAAAGTTCCTCGATCAAGCCGCTGCCCCACCCTACGCCACACGCTATCCGGAACTGGCCACGCTCAAGACCGGCGCGGATGTGAATGACCTCAGCCGAAACTTGTTTGTCCGGAGTGGCCGAACCTTCCTGCGGGACGGCGGCATCCAGCGCGCCGCGCTCAACGGCGTCCTGACGGACGGCATCGTGCCGGAGACGGTGGCTCGCGCCGAAGTGCTCTGCGCGGAAACCCGCTTTCGCAGCCGGCTGTTCGAGCCGATTCCCTTGGAGGAAATCGGCCCCTACGAACATCCTTGGCGCGCCAAGGACGACCGGAGGCCGCAGCCTTGATTGGAAATGCGGGTTGCCCACGCTGGCGGCAACCCGACCTGGTTGTCGCATGCCTCAATCGCGAATGGCTTGGCGGTCGCCAACAACCCGGGGGCGCGATTGAAAGTGGCGGGCAATTCGGGAGTCGGCTGTGCTCGCGCTGCGAGCACTCCGCCGCACGCGGCGCTACGGCTCGCAGCGCGAGCCTTTCCACCCCACGGATCGCCACTTTCAATCGCACGGGCGCATCTCAGTTTCTTGCAGGGGGCGCCGAGGCGATGCCGTAGCGCAGACTTCCAGTCTGCCGGGGCGCGGATTTCCAATCCGCAAACGCTGCGTATTCCTCGCCTGCCACGCCGTGCCTGGGCCAGCCGACTGGAAGTCGGCGATACCGCAGGTTGGGAAACCTGCGCTACGCCAGGAATGCCTGCCTGCAATAATCTGAGATGCGCCCCAATCGCACCCGGAACTCAGCGTACGCTTTGCTTTGCCTGCGAGGTCCTCCACGCTTGACGATTCACTCCGCCCGGCGCAGGCTCGCCGCGTGAGGTTGGATGTAACATGAACTCAAAACGATTTCGACTTGTCGCTCCCCTGATTGCGTTGACCTTCGCACCCGCTCAGGCGGCCGAATCTCCGGTTAAATTTGTCACGCATCGCCTCGGCCAGGTGCGCAGCGAAGCCCTCGCGGTGGCGGACTTCAACGGCGACGGCAAACTCGACATCGTGGCCGGGCCGAATCTCTATCTCGCGCCGGATTGGAAGGCCACGAAGATTCGCACCCTGGCCGGGGAGGTGGACGACCAGGGCAAGGGTTACTTTGACGACTTCATGAACCTGCCGCTGGACGTGGATGGCGATGGAAAGCTGGACGTGGTTTCGTGCGGCTGGTTCTGCAAGTGCGTCCGGTGGTATCGCCAGCCCCAAGGCGCCGCGGGCGACTGGGAGGAGACAGTGGTGGACACCAGCGCAAACTACGAGGCCGGGGAACTGGTGGACATTGACGGTGATGGCCGGAGCGAGGAGATTCTGGCGGATTGCGCTCCGACGGTCTGGTTTGAAGCCGCGAAACTTCCCTCCGGCAAACGCGGCCTGGTCAAGCACGTGATCTCCGACAAGCCGATGAACTACGGCGGCGGGGTCGGCGACGTGAACGGCGACGGACGTCCGGACGTGCTGCGGCCGGACGCCTGGTTTGAAGCGCCCACCGATCCGCGCCAGGGCAAATGGATCGAGCATCCCTGGTCGCTGGGCGCGAAAGACGGCAAAGCCGATCACACGCCGCAGATCATCGTCTTCGACGTGAACGGCGACGGCCTGCCGGATGTGATCACCAGCAACGCGCACAAGCACGGCATCTTTTGGTACGAACAATCGCTTGTGGACGGCAAGCGCAGTTGGAAGCAACATTTGATTGACGATTCCTGGAGCCAGGCCCACAGCCTGGCGCTGGCGGACATCAACGGCGATGGCACGCCGGACCTCATCACGGGCAAACGTTTCATGGCCCACAACGGCTCCGATCCGGACGAATACGGCAAGCTGGGCGTCTATTGGTATGAGCTCCAGCGCGGCGCGAACCCCAAGTGGACCCGGCACGCCATTTCCTTCGACGAAGGCATTGGTTCGGGCGTGAACCTCTGCGCGGTGGACCTGGACCAGGATGGCGACATAGACGTCGTCGTCACCGGGAAGTGGGGCGGACCGGTTTGGTTTGAGAACAAGCGGAAGTGACCGGTTGAATTGCCTCAACCTTTCGCCATCACGCGAAAGGCCAGCACCGGTTGACCTTGCGGACCGCAGTCGGCGCGCAAGACCACCCAACCATCTCGGCTCGCGGCGGATTCCGAGATTCGCAGGCGTCCCAAGACTTCCTGGCGCTCCCGGCTCGGGAGTTGAAACGCGGGTGATTGCAAGGTGACATCCCAGTTGTCCGGCCGGCGCGCGACTTGAAGCTGACCGGCGATGGCCTCCGACGCAAAGTTGTAAACGTGGAACTTCAACTCCAATTCCCTGCCCGGCTCGGCTTGATACACATAACCCTCCGACCATGGCAAATCTTCCACCTTCCGGATTACCGAACGCGGCAGGGACAATTGCAGGACCACCGACGACGGAGTGCCGGCACGCCATGAGTTGCGCGGCGGCGGATTCTCCAACGGCAGCTTCTGCGCCTGACCCGGCGGCAGGAACACAAAGACGGGCGCGGAGGTCAACGGCGCGGGCAAATTTGTGTTCATGGAGCGCCCGAGATAATCCACCACCTCATGAACCATCAACCCGGACGGCAGACTCCATCGAGCGGTCGTCTGGCCGCGCCCGTCCCAATCCACTTCCTTTTCCGCCCACACCACCAGCACGTCGCGCGACTTCCCATCCGGTTCGGCCCGGAAAGCAACCACCTGAACATTGTCGCCCGGTCGCCAGCGGCCCAACACCCGCGCCCCCGCAAGACATCGGCCCACCGCGGCTAGCGCCACGTAGGCCGGTCGTGGTGTCAGATCGTGGCGCAACAGGCCAAACTGAATGTGATTTCCCTCCTGATAATTTCCCAAGATGAAATGGAAATGTTGTCGGGCGCCGGCGAACAGGCTGCTGGCGTAGGCTTGCGCGATCCACTCAGCCTTGAGCCGCTCCAGGCGCGGCTCTTGATCAAACCACGGGGCGTTCTTCAAATGAGGCGTGCCCCGATCGGCCTCGGTGACCCAGATCGGTCGGCCGGCGGCGGCTTCGCGCGCGGGCTTCCACAACTCCGCGTAAGCATGAGACCAGTCGTAGGTGTGGATGTTGTAGGTGTCGTAATACGGCCATGTCTCGTTGGCCAGCAGACCCTCCGTGTGGGCTGGCGTCGGAACGGTGGTGGTCACGTTCCAACCCACGATCACGTCCGGATCGCCGGCCTTGAATCCGAGCCAGGCCGCTTTTTGCCACGAACACATCTGATCCACCGTATGGGCGCCGAACGTGGCCACGTTGGCTTCGTTCCATGGCTCCCAAGCCGTCACCCGTCCTTTGAACCGCACCGCCAGTCGGCGTGCCAGGTCATAAACATGACGCAGGTCCGGCGCGAACCGGCCACCGGTATTCGGCTCCTCCTGCGCCCAAGGCGGAGTGTCGTGAAAAACCTGAAGCACTTGCAGACCCGTCTCGCGCTGCACGCTCGCCGAGGTGTCGTACGTGGTCGCCTCCGGCCTCAAATCCCCTGGCGTGGGTTGGATGTCGCGCCAGCGCAACCGGTCGCGAACCCTGTTCACGCCGGCCAGCGCGGCAAGATTCGCCAGCTTTCGTTGGTGTTCCACGTCGTTCAGCGCAAACCACGCCGCCGCGGAATCCACCGAAATCGGCGAGTCCAGCGGCGCGGGCGCTTCCAGTCGGCGCAATACGCCCAGCGTGGTCCACGGTGCGTTGGTGTCTCCGGCCGGGCCGAATTCCAGCCGATACCAGCCAACGCCCAGTTGGCCGAACGACAGCGATTCCCGGCGACCGGCCACTGCGGCGGACAATTCGCCATTTCGGACAACCTGGTGCCGATCGTCGAGCAGACGCCACGGAGTTGCCTCTGTGCCCACTTCAGCAGGCGGCGGGATCGCCACGCTTTCGCCTTGGAGGAAAATGTTGCCGGGATGCTCCGGCAACGGCACCGGAATCGTGCGCCGAATCGAAGCCGCTTGGAACGCTTGAGGGCTGGTGTCGGCTGAGGTCTTTAGTTCTCCCCAGACGAACGTCGCCGCCGACCTGGCCGGCAGGCGGGCGTTTGCCATGCGGTCGCCAGTCACAAGGGAAAACGCCGTTTCGCGTTCACTTGGATTGATCAGGACGAGCACGAATTCGCCATCCGGATTGCGAAACGCCACATTGGCCAGCGAATTGCCAGCCGCGATGCTGCCCACCCGCACGGCGCCACGTTGAATGAACTTCATAAACTGACCGTAGAGGAAAAAGTCGAAGTGTTCGGTCGGTTTCCGCGTGGCGGGGTTGAGCGTGATGATGGTGCGGCTCGCCTCGAACGGGCCGTTGTTGGGTTTGCGGTTGTCGTCCAGAATGGTCACCCAGGCATTGTAAGCGGAGGCGTGGTGGCGCAGCCGTTTGATGAGTTCGACGCCGCCGTTGATTCCAAACACCGAGCCTTCGGTAAAGTAGAGCGGCACATTCGGAAACTCGCGATGAAACGTGCTCATGCCGGACGGCCCGCCCGCGTAACCGTGAAACGCCACGCCGTCCACGAACCGCGCCGCTTGCGGGTCGCTCAGGATCGTGCGCGGATACGCAATCCCCGGATCGTCGCCGCTGGCGCGGACGTTGTAATTGTGGTCGTAACACCAGATGCGCGTCTTGAGCCCGTGGCGTCGGAACGCCGGGCCGAGATGATCGCGGATGAAATCCCGCTCCTGCCCCGCCGTCCAGTGGCACGAGGGATAAAACCAGTTCGGGTCCTTCTCTTTGGCGCGGTCCACGCCCGGTTCATTCTGGATCGTGACCGCGTAGATCGGGATGCCCTCCGCCTCGTAGGCCTGGATGAACTTCACGAAGTACTCCGCATAGACCGGATACCAGCGCGGCAGCAGATGTCCGCCGATCATCGTTCCCGTGCTTTTCATCCAACCGGGCGGACTCCATGGCGAGGCGAAGAACAACAGGTCGGGATTCTTTGCCTTGGCCAGTTTGAGGATGGGCAGGATATAGGCGCGGTCTTTCTCGATAGAGAACCGTTTCAACTCCGGATCGGTTTCGCCCGGTCCGAGGTCGTTGTAGGAATACCACGGGTCGCCGGTGAAGTCCGGCGTACCCATGCAAATCCGCATCAGGTTCATGCCGATGCCGCGCTCGCGGTCCACCAATCGTTCCATCGTTCGCTCGCGATCCTCGACGGACATCAGCGACAGATTCCAGCAGGTGGACGGCTCGAGCGACGAACCCAACCCGAGCATCGTCTGATACGTCTCGGCGGGATTGACCTGGATGCGACTGCCGCGCGCCCGCCCGGCGGCCTGCCACGCGAGCGGCGGTTGCTCGCTGAGTCGCTGCTTCAGGTCCGCCGTGCTGACCCACCAGCGAATGGGCTCGGCCGCAACCGTGGGTGAGGTCGAGGCAACCCCGAGCATGAGCGCAGCCAAGGCAACGGCCGCAGTGCGAGTGTTGATGGGGTCAACCAGGAACTCTGGAGTAATCTTCATGCGGGAGTCATCGTGCTTCAAAATCTCAAGGTCGCAAGCGCCGTTTCCACCCAAGACGGTGTAACGACGCGTTCGTTGATGACCGTGTACCAAAGGTCGCGCCGCGCTTCAACATAGCGTCGGAGGTTCAGCAACGAGGCCACCAAGTCCTCACGCCGGAGGTCCAGGTCCGCGGGCTGGTGGCACAGGCCGACCGCATCCATAAAGTTTACCGCCTCGGCGTGTTGGTTTTCCTGCAAGCGGCTGAGCAAACCCACGCCCAAGCCCACGATCCAGCCGTGGATGAAGGGGCGCTGCAGTCGTTCCTCCAGCTCGTAAAACAGATAATGCTCACTGCCTTCCTCGACGCGATAGTGTCCCGCCGGCAGGCAGATCGTGTTTACCCGCATGTAGCCTTCCACGATGGCGCGCAAGCCGTCATCGGAACAGGCCCGTATGGAGTCCGCTTTGGCCATTGTGTCCGTCAGGATGGCACGGGCTTTGGCCACATCTTCGGCGCGGAAGGGAAACTCGCTCTTTCCCGCGCGCGCCGCGAGTTCCCAATCGAAGCACGCGGTGTGAATCGAAAGCAAGTCGCCCACGCCGGCGATGTTCAACGCCGGCGGCGCGGTGCGAATCAGGTCGTAATCAATAATGAGCGGGTCAGGGTTGGTCTGGCCAACATACTCCACGCGATGTCCCCGACGAATCCCGGCGGCGGGCGTCACGAAAGCGTCCACGCTTAGGATGGTCGGCGCCGTGACCAGGCGCAGCCCGCGTTTCCACGCGAGGTACTTGCCAAGATCAATCGCCTGACCACCGCCGAGGGCCAGCACGGTGTCGCAGGGCGGCGCGGCGGCAACCTGGCGATCGAGGGTTTCGATCTCCATGTTTTCGACCAGCAGCACGGCAAGGGGCTGCGCGCCCAGCCGAGGTTGGGCCAGTCGCCACGGCAGGTCCATGGTGGTAACGATGAAGCGGCCAAGCTCTCTGCCGATGCCGTCCAAGGCGCCGGCACCGAAGCGTGAGGAGCGAACGTTCGTCTGACCTTCGATCATGCCGGGCACTTTTCTGGACGAACGGCCGTCTCCCGGCAAGAGGCTTTCTTGCCTGCGGTCAGACATTGCGAACTGCCATTGCCACAGACCCTGTCCCAAGGAGAATCCCAGATTTGCGCAAGACTGCCAGCCTACCGGGGGAGGCAGCTTACCAGCCGCCTTAAACCCAGGCGACTGGTAAGTCGCTCCTCCGGAGTCCGGCCCATTTTACACCGGCCAGCAGATCGGCGTTGTGGGCTGTAATGGCCAGAGCGTTCCCCCGGTTCCGTTTTGAATTCATGGTTTCAAAATGCGTTGAAGTTCTTCCAGGTCTGCGGGGTTGTTTCCCGGATCGAACCCTATGGATTTCTCATAAGCGACCAGTTCCCGACGGCGGGCTTCCAGCTTTGCCGCAACTCCCGCGCGCGGCGACACCACAAACACATTCTCCGGGCCGCTGCGACCCGAAATCTCGATGCCCGTTGCCGTCTTGGTGAAGTTGACCGGGCGCACGCCCTCGGCCTCCACGCGCGCCACTTCCACCGCGTTGCGCAGGTACGCCGGCAGCGGAAACGCAAACGTTGTCTCGCGCGGCGGCTCGAATTTGAACACCCGTTCCCGCGGGTCCGGGCTGTAAGCCAGGTCCAGCGCGAAGCACACCCCACCGCGCGGGCCGGCAATCACAGCAAAATCCCAATCCGGTTTGTCATCGCGCCGGTGCCGCTCGAAGTGATAAGCGTCGCCTTCCAGATAATAATCTTCCAACATCCGCATCTCGCGCCCGACGCGAGTGATCGGCTCGATGAGATCGGGAAACTTCAGCAACGACTTCAAGCTCAGGTTGAACCAGTAGAGCGACGTGATGCGATGCGCCAGCGCGTGATAGGCCTGGGCGCGCAGTTCCTCGGGCGTGGGCGAGGTGCGCGCCCGGCCGCCGTAACGATCCCAGCCGTGATGCGCGCCTTGCGACCAGTAGGCAATCGGCCGGGGACGGTTCAGTTCGCGCAGGCTGATCGTCAGGTCGCCAATGGTTTCGAGCGGCGCGCCCCAGCGGAGGGTCTGGCCGTTCCAACGATCATAGCGCGACCACACATCCGCCGCCGGTGCCGAGACGCGGTAGGCATCGTAATGTGGATAGTCACTCAAGCCGGCGTAATCGCGCCAGATGCGTTCCTCGCTGTGGGTGACGGTGGTGGGCAGCCGCGTGGCCGCGTAGGGCGCGAGCGCCTGCCAGACTTCCTGCGGCGGCACGGGCCGGCCGCCGCCATATTGCGGTTCGCCAAGGAACTCGACGGCGTGGATGCGGGGCAACACCTCGTCGCGGTCGAAGTGCTCGAAGGGCGTCAGGCGGTTGAAATACTTGAGCGGATATTTCGCGTAGAGTTCCGGGTGGTCGGTGTAACCGCCCACCGGCCCGATGTGCGCCGTATTCACGTGCATTCGGCGCAGCGTCTTGAGAAACGGCTCGAACGTCAGGCTGCTGTGTCCGCGCACGTCACCGCTCACCCAGCCGCCGCTGATGTCGAACACCTCGCGTTTGATGCGCAAATGCGCCCACAGCGTGAGCAGTTCATTGGCAGAGTCGCGCAAACGCACTTCGACCGCCGTGTAGGTCAACGGCAACGGCCCGGTCTGGATGCGCGCGCCGCCGCGATCGCCGGCGGGAATCACCGCGTCGGCCGGGAAGGTGTTCAGGTTCGTGAACCACGGTTGCGGCCGCAAAGCCCGCCACGAGGTGTTCTTCTCCGGCAGCCACAAACGGCACGCCTCCATGCGCAACGGTCCGGCTGTGCGATTGACAACGTGGAGGATCAGCGAATCGGGAACCGGATTCGTCGCGTCGCCCAGGAACGTGATGGCGGAAAGCCAAGCTCGCGGCTCGGCGAGGTCGAACTTCAGTTCCGCGCCGGGCATGGCCAGGGTCGCGCTCGTGCCGACGCCCCACGGCGCGCGTTTGCCATTGAACGTCCACACCGTGAGCGCACCGGGCGGCAGCACCAGCGGTTGATTGGTCCACGCGCTTGGGAAGTCGTGCCAGGTCCATTCGTTGGCGGCCAGCAGTTCGTCCGGCGATTTGCCGCGCACCCGGAGGGCGGCATCCGGCGACAAACGCCACTCCTCTTGCCCGCTGTTGCGCAAGAACAGCTCCACCTTTGCGCCGAGACTGAAATCCGGTTCGCGCCGGTAGCGCAGTTCGGTGGATTGCAGGTGTGGCGTGACTGTGAGGCCGGTCAGGTCGAGCGTTGCCGGTTCGGCGAAGCCGGTGACCCAAAGGCAAAGCGATGTGAGTGTGAGGACCAGGGAGCGCATTTGAGAGCTGTCAGTATTTCAAGAGCACCACCTCGTGAATGTCCTCAATCACCACGTTCACGGTCCGGCCGCGACGCTGGACTTTGGTGGACTTGTTGAAAGCTTTCGCGCTCTTGAGATCGCGCCCCAGTTCGAGCGTTGCCTGGTAGCGGGGCGCGTCCTCGATCAGGCCGGGCAGCACGAACGGCCGGTCCTTTGCGGGCGTGGTCTGGGGAGGCGAATTGTAGCCGAGCAAATGCACGCGCAACGTCCGCGTCACCGGATCGTCGGTGACCACTGCTTCCACCGTGGTGGGCGCGCTGATGCGAATTCGCGGCGCGGGATTCAGAAACCGCACCGCGTTGGCGATCAGCTTGCGGGCTTCGACGATGTGATGCTCGCTGGCGGTGGCGTAGTCCGGCGAACAGGCAAAAGTCAAAATGGTGCCTTTGCCGACGTGGTTGACCAGAATTGCCGGGCCGACCGGGCTGTCGGCGCTCATGGGCCAGTCGGTGCCCTCCTTGCCTTCAAGCTGGCGCGTGGTGCGGTGGGGTTTGAGGAGTTGGCCAGCGGAAATCGCGGTTGTCGGTTCGTAAATCGAAGCCGGTCCTTTGACCAAGAAGGGCCAGTCGGCGGGACTGCCACGGTGCAAAGCCTCTGCCGAATTCGACTTGTTTCCAACCGGCAGCTTGGTTGGCACGGTGGCAAAGGAAGGAGCTGTACCGCTGGCCGGGACTTCGTTGCCCGGGAATTTCACCCAATTATCCAGCGACTCCAAGCGGCCCTTGAACTTCGCGCCAATCAACTCGTTCAAATTCGATTCCGCGAGCGGCCGGCCCAAGTGATCAAACTGCCCGCTCTGACCCGTGATGATGAGTTTGCCACCACCTTCGACATAAGCCCGCAACTGCGCCAGTTCACGTTCCGACAGAATCCCCGTGTTTGGCAGCAGCACGATGGGAAACCGGTTCAGCCATTTCAGCGCCAGGTTTTCGTCCAAGACCACGCCCCACGGAATGTGTTCATAAACCAGCGCCTTGTGCGCGCCTTGAAAACTCTGGAAGTAGTGCGCCGGCTTCTCGCGCCCGACCCAATCCCGCGTGCGGCTGCTGAAGTAGAGTCCGACCTCCGCCACGGGTTGATGACCAAAGTGAGCGCGCCGGGCTTGCGCGTCCACGAAAGCCGCGCCGATGCGCTCATAGGCCACGGGATCGAGCCAGCCATCGAACCCGGTCTTGTCCACCACCGTGACAAACGCGCCGTGCGACAGCAGGGTCAGCAACTCCCAGCGAAGGTCGTGGAGCGGGCGCGTGGTTTGATCGTGATACATCCGCACACCGCGTTGCATCGCCACCTGCACGCGCTGATGGGGCACGGCGGCCCGGTAGAACTCGGCGTTCAGACCCACCGTCAGGGCGCTGAACCCCCACACGCCGGTTTCGCCGGTGATGAAATCGCCGTTGCCCGCGTGCTGAACCGGACGCTGCCCGACCTCGAAACTGAACGGTGGGTTGCCGTGATAATTGTAATCCACCGTGGCGCGCGGGTTGATGGACTTGATGTGGCGGTAAAGTGCCTGCTCGAAGCGCTCGCTGCTGTGATAGCGGAATTCGAGCATTCGGTCCCAGGCCACATCCCAAGTGACGCCCTTGGGCATCGGCTGGCCAAACTCCTTCTCGAAAAGCGCCCGGCACGTGTCGCACCAGCAGCCGTAGGGTGGGCCGAAGCCCTGATCCATCATGTCAATGTGGAAACCGTCAATGCCGTAGGCCAGTTGCTCGGCCACGATTTGTTTCATCGCTTCGAGATAGCCGGAATTGTAGCAGAACCGCCCGATGAGCTGGCCGTCCATCCCGCGCATCTCCCATTCCGGATGCGCCTTGAGAAAATGTCCGCCCTGTTGCACCACGCAATACGCGATCAGCGGCAGCTTGTGGCGGCGCGCCTCCTCGAGCGCCTCGCGCAACGGATCACGACTGCCGAGTCCCGGCGCCTTGGGCAGCAGCTTCGAGTCGTAGTAGGCGTAATCCCCGTCGCGCACCCAAAGCACGAGATATTCGCTGTGCGCGGCCACCGCTTGGCGGACGATCTCGCGCCCATCGAAGCGGGCGCAATAGCGCGTGTCATTCGTGTCGCTGTGACCAAACTGCGCGCCGGTCGGGCCGGTTTCGATCCCCACGAGGGCGCTCTCGAACCACGCTCTCTCCGTGCCGCCAAACGCGACGGTCGGCAGCAGCATCGCCGCAAACGCGGCACTCAATCTGGTGATGAAAGATGTCACAGTCATAATCACTTAACGGACTCAAATCCACACAGCCTTCCTGACCTCGGGCTTCACGCTTAATGCGGACACGAGAAACGGTTGAATGAACGAATCGCGAAGTAAAGCCGACAGATGCTTTGGCCGCCAAGCAAAGCACCCCCGCACCACAAGCGAACAACGCCAAGAGGCCGAGACGCAAGGAGAGGAGCGCGGACCGCCGGGTCTGCCTGTTTCTCACTCGGCGGCTGCAACTCATGGACAAGTCTGTCCGCGCTCGGGCAAATCCCCGCGCTTGTCCCGCGCCACCGCCCGACGTAATCTTCCCGCGTCAGACAAGACAACAACACGACCAGAAACTTTTTACAAAACCATTTCGCGCAGTCTCGGCTGCTGTTCACAACGAAACGTGGAAATTTCGATCACAGGACAGCGCTCGACGCGCGCCCCTCGGGGCGCGCTGAAAGCGTTCCTGTGAAGGCATCCACGTGCCTGTTGTGGGGCGCAAGTAAGTGTCGCCCCCTTTTGTTTCAGGCACGGATTCCTTCCAGGAGCAGTCCTCCAAGCGGCTGATTCGCGCGCGAGCGAACAGCCATGCCCACTCTGCAATTCAAAGGCAAGACGGCGGTGGAGACGTATCACCACACCGTGCCGCATCACACGTTCGATTTCGACGCCCGGCTCTCGGAACTACCCAAAGGCAAAGAGCCGTCGCTGGACGGGAACTTGATCATCGAGGGTGACAATCTGCTGGCGCTCAAGGCGCTGCTGCCTACGCACGCCGGGCGCATCAAGTGTATCTACATTGACCCGCCCTACAACACCGGCAACGAGGGCTGGATTTACAACGACAATCTCACGCAACCGCAGTTCAAGGAATGGATCGGGCAGGTCGTCGGCAAGGAGGAAGAAGACGCCTGCCGTCACGACAAGTGGTGCTGCATGATGTATCCGCGACTGCAACTGTTACGAGAACTGTTGCAGGAAGACGGCGTGATCTTCGTCTCAATTGACGATAATGAGGTTCAGCACTTGCGGATGCTGATGGATGAGATATTTGGATTGGATAATTTCGTTGCCCAAATCGTGTGGGAGAAGGGGCGGAAGAACGACGCGAAGCTGTTCTCAGCCGGACACGAATACATGGCCGTTTACGCACGCTCCAAAGGTACTTTGCGACAGCAGAAAACTGTGTGGCGCGAACCGAAGCCAGGGGCAAAGGAGATTTGGAAAACCTACTGCGAGCTTCGAGTCAAGCACGGCGACAGCAACGCCAAGATCGAGGAAGAACTCAAAGAATGGTATCGTGCCTTGCCTGAGAAACATCCGTCCAAGGCTCTCGCACGTTACAAGCACGTTGACCAATACGGTCCGTGGCGTGACCGCGACATCTCATGGCCGGGGGGCGGCGGCCCGCGCTACGACGTAATTCACCCAAAGACTAAGAAGCCGTGCCGTGTTCCTGAGCGTGGTTGGGGGTTTGCAACAAAGGAGAAGATGGACGAGCAAATCAAGCTCGGACTCGTGGTCTTCCGGGAAGACCACACCGAACCACCCTTTCGTAAGGCTCACCTCGTCCCGGTTGCGGAGGAATTGGACGAGGAGAAGTATGCCGTGGATGAATTGGAATCTGATGAAGAGGCGGATGTTGGGATGCAAGTCATGGGAACTTACATCTACAAGCAGTCGCAGGTTGCTGTGAAGCATCTCCGCAATCTGATGGGTTCGAAGATCTTCTCCAACCCGAAGGATCACGAAGTCATCGCGCGAATCATTCGGTATTGCAGTCGTCCCGGGGACTTGATTCTCGACTCGTTTGCCGGTAGCGGCACGACTGCCCAAGCGGTGCTGGAGTTGAACAAGGGAGACAGCGGCAACCGCAAGTTCATCCTCGTCCAGCAGCCTTACGACACGAAAGAGAACGAGGCCGAGAAGTTCAACATCTGCCAGAAGGTGACGGCGGAGCGCGTGCGGCGGGTCATCAAGGGTTATTCCTACAAAACGCAAAGCGGCAAGCGGGAGAAAGTCGCCGGCACGGGTGGCTGGTTCAGCTACGCGCGCCTGAGCGCCAAGCCGTTGTTTGGCGAGTATCGGGACTTCGGCGACACTCCGCCGCCCTACGAGGAGGTGGCCAAATACGTGTTCTACACCGAGACGAGCCGTCAGTGGAATCGCGCGGACATGGACAAAAAGAGCGGGCGCATCGGCGAGCACAACGGCACGAGCTACTACCTGCTTTACTCGCCGAACCAGAAGGCGGATTGGGCAATGGACGCCGGGTTCTTGAAGACCACGGCAGCCAAGGACGCGAACCATCGGCTGGTGGTGTATGCCGAGAAAATCTGGCTGCACCGCAGCGCGCTGCGCGAGTGGGAAGCCGCGAATGGCAAGACCGTGCGCACGATGATCGTGCCGTTCAACCTGCGATGAGCGCCCGAATTCACCAGAACCGCGCGTATGTCCGCCAGGTCTTGGAGTGCGCCAGTCCTCTGGCGCTTTCGCACGTCCACCCGCACCCGATTCAAAAGCGGCAGAGGGCTGCCGCAGTCCAAAACGCTTCGCGTGTTTGGCAGCGCATCGAGGATGCGCCAGCTTTTGGAGTGCGCCAGTCCTCTGGCGCTTTCCCATCCCCGCTGTCACCACTCCGGCGCAACTTCAAAATCATCGCTTACATGCAAACGATCCACCTTGAATCGGTAAATGGACTTGACCATCGCCGCCGAAGCCTCGCGCTCGAACCACGCGGCCGAGCACCACGGATACTGGTTCGCCACCGGCACGAGGCCGTGTTTCACCGGGTTTTGATGCACATAGTTCAAGCGCGCCAGAAAGCTTCTCTGGTAGGTCAGCCGCGTTTCCCAGAAGTTGAACCATGCCTGCCGGCCCGGGGCGTGGTCGAGCTTGTTGATCCACTCAGCGGTTTTCACATGCAGCACACTGAGCATGTCGGAGAGGTTGGAGGCATCCGGGGCATCGGCAGGGGAATGCGCGACGAAGTGGTAGTGATTCGAGAACACGGCCCACGCTTCCAGTTGCCAGCCAAAATCACGCGCCACCGTGAGCAATCCGCGGTGCAGCACCCGCAGGCGTTCTTTGCCGCGGAAGTGATGCTCTTTCTGGAGGGTACTCGCTGTGACGAAGTAAGTGCCGCCCACGCTGAGTTGGTGCGTGGGCGCGTGCGGCCAGGGTGGGCGCGGCTCGGGCATGGGGGGAGGATAGTGGGTGGTTTTGCTGGGGGCGAGTCCCAATGCAAAAGCGGCAGAGGACTGCCGCAGTCCGAGACGCTCTCGCGTGTTTGGCAGCGCATCGAAGATGCGCCAGCTTTTGGAGTGCGCCAGTCCTCTGGCGCTTTGGGCAGGGCGCTCGCACTGGAATGGGGATTGGTCTGCTTCGGTCGCCCGCACCTTGGAAAGCGGCAGAGGACTGCCGCACTCCAAGACGCGAAGCGTGTTTCCAAGCCGTCCGGGTTATGCGCCAGCTTTTGGAGTGCGCCAGCCCTCTGGCGCTTTCGGACAAACCGCAACTCAAGTGATTGATTCCCGATGGACCTGAAGCGTTATCAAGAGCGGGTCGTGAAGGAAGTGGGCGCCTACTTGCAGGCGTTGGCGAAGTTCAAGGACGAGCGCTATCCGGCGCAGTCGGCGTGGGATGAAGTCGGGGCGCTGGGCGGATACAAGCCGCGTCGCAACGGCCTAGGCAAGGACCTGCCCACGTTCTGCATCAAAGTCCCCACCGGCGGCGGCAAGACACTGCTCGCCACACAAATTCTCGGTCTGATCCACAAAACCATTTTGAAGGAGCGCAACGGTGCGGGTCTGGTCTTGTGGGTCGTGCCGAGCGATCAGATTTACAAGGACACGCTGCGGCGGTTGCGCGACCGGA
The DNA here is from genome assembly GCA_011525685.1 of Verrucomicrobiia bacterium. Taxonomy (GTDB): domain Bacteria; phylum Verrucomicrobiota; class Verrucomicrobiia; order Limisphaerales; family JADLHS01; genus WYBW01. The sequence continues at coordinate 11,185 of WYBW01000124.1, read as the reverse complement.
ACGACTTTTACCGCATCTCGCTCGAAGCCGCGTCGTCGCGCCGGATTGAGCTTTGGGAGAAACACGAGATTGCGCGGCTGACACCCGGCCAACTCGCCTCAAACCTGAACATTCTCGTCATCAAATTGCAGGGCACAAACCGGCAGGATCGGGAGTCGCTCAAGTTCTTCCGCGACAGCGGCGGGAACATTGTTCAGCACTTTCCACCAGAGGACGAGCCGGAGAAGCATCGCGCGCTGATGGACAAGTTGAAGATTCCTCCGCGCGACATGGTTGAATCTGACGAGGCGAAAGGTCGTTTTCTGGTGAAGACATCGGTCGGCAATCTGGTGCGCCTGTGCGAGCCGGCGGTGATTCTGGACGAGGGCCACAAATGGACGAGCCAACTGGCGCGTGACACGGTGGAGAGTTTCAATCCGCGCATTGTAGTGGAGCTTTCCGCCACGCCACCAAGAGAACAGGCGAACGTCCTCGTGCGCGTGACCGGCCAGGAATTGCTAGACGAGGAAATGATCAAGCTGCCGATGAACATCGCCAACTCGAATCAGCGGCATTGGAAAGACGTGGTGACGGCTGCGCGGGACAAGCGTGAGTCGCTGGCGAAATTGGCCGAGAAGCACTACGAGCAGACGGAGAAGGTGATTCGGCCGATGGTGCTGGTACAGGTGGAGCGCACGGGCAAGGAACAACGCGAAGCCGGGTTGATTCACAGCGAGGACGTGAAGGATTACCTCATGCAAAGCCTGGGTGTGAAGGAGGACGCCATCGCCATCAAGACATCTGAGAAGGATGATTTGGAGGGGCGCGGCGACTTGTTGAACGAGGATTGCCCGGTGGAGTGGATCATCACCAAAGCGGCGTTGCAGGAGGGTTGGGATTGCCCGTTTGCCTACATCTTGGTGGCTCTGTCGGAATCCGGTAGCGCCCGCAGCATGACGCAGTTGATTGGGCGCGTCTTGCGCCAGCCGTATCAGAAGCGTACGGCGTTTCCCGAGTTGAACGAGAGCTACATCTATTGCCAGAAGCAATCGGCTCAGGACATCGCGCGCGAGGTCAAGCGGGCGCTGGAGGAGGAAGGCTACGAAGGCGACGCGGCCAGCACGGTGGACACAAGCAGCGGACAGAGGCCGCCGCCGCGCAAGGCGCGCATCCGCAGCGAGTATCTGATCCACTACAAGAAGCCGTTCGCGGGCAAAATCTTTCTGCCGCGCTTTTGCGTGAAGGTCGGCGACACTTACGAGGCGCTGGATTACTACCGGCATCTGCTGGCGAAGGTGGACGTGACCAAGTTTCCTTGTCGCACGATTGATTGGGACTTCAGCGCTGATCTGGCCAAAGCGAAGGAGCATTTCTGGCGGGTGAGCTTGGGGACAGACTTGGAAAAAGCGGACAGCGCCGAAGTTCAAACGGCGCAAACTGATGACGCAGTGAAAGCGTGGCTGGTTTCGACTCTCGATCTATACTGGTTCAGCGCAAAACAACTACGCGTCATCGTGGACCGGATCTGCGCCCGACTCGACTCCGTGAGGGGACAACTTGCACTGGTCAAGTTTCCACTGCGCGAACGCATTGATGGCTTTATTCAGCGGCACGCCGATGCGTTGACGAAGGCAGCGTTTGAAGAACTGCACGCGAAGAAACGGCTGTCGTTCTATCTGGAGTGCGTCGAAGGCCGTTTTGAAATCCCTTCCGAAATCGAACTCCGCCGGACGAGCCTCAGGCGGCTTCGTCATGCGGACAACGATGAAGACGTGCAGCGCAGTTTGTTTGATTATGTGCCCGATGACCTGAACGAGTACGAGAAGAACGTGGCGCTGTTCATGGACCGGCATCCGCAGGTGCTTTGGTGGTATCGCAATCTGGTCGGCGAAGGCAGCTTTGCCATCCAAGGCCACCGGCGGAATCCGATCTACCCTGACTTCGTGGTTCAGAAGGGAGAACCGGGGAAAAATCAACCCGTGGCGAAAGTGCTCGTGGTCGAGAGCAAAGGGAAGCATCTCCAAGGCAACGAAGACACGAACTACAAACGCGATCTGGGCAAAGTCTTTCAGGAAGTCGGACGACAGGTTACCTGGCAGGAGTTGGGAGCGGGTTTTCAGGACGAGACGTTTCGCTTTCAGGTTTTGGATGAAGGCGAATACACGGACGAAGATTGGCGCGGGGACTTGCAGAGCTTTTTGGAGAGTTGAAGTGCGACTCGCATTATCGCAGGTTGCCGCTACGAGTATCAGCGTTCATCACCGGTTGGAGTGAACTCAGCCCGTCCCTTTGCCCGGCGCGTAGAGGAAAAAGCCCCTGCGCCATCCGTGGTGTTTCGTGGCAGGAATCCGTGTCCACCCGCCGTACCCACGCACGCCGCGGCAGGCCAGATACCGCCTGGGCCGCGACGGCAGCGAGGAGCAGTGAAAGTTTCTCAAATCTCAGGCTGACGCTATCGCATAGCTGGGCCATTTTTCCGCCATGAGCTTCACTGAAGTCTTGCGCGAATTGCAGGCGTTGACCGTGGCTGAACGACAACTGCTGGTTCGTCGCGCCCTGGAGTTGGATGAACCGGCCCTTTCGACGGAGGATGAAGCCTTGGTAGAAAGCCGGTTGGCCTATCATCGGCGGAATCCGGGTTCAGCCGTGCCGCTCGATGAAATGAAGGCGCGTTTGCGCGCGCGTTTCGGCCGATGAACTGGCGGATCGAGTTTCGGCCAGAGGTCGAGCAGGACATGGCCGAAGCCGACGCGTGGTCTGGAGCACGGCAGCCGCGCCTGTGACCAAGCTCGGCGTTGAAATCGCGAGGGACAAGTAGCGAAAACCCAACTCCCGTTGCCGGCTTATGGGTTTGGTTTGCAAACCAGAGCGCTTTGACCAATGATCCGCTCATGCCTGCCAAGTCCAAGCGCAAGATCAGCCGGCGCGCCGCGCTGCAAGGGATTGGAAGCGTGGGCGCGTCCGTCCTCGCCCTCGGCGCTGCGGAGTCGCCCGCAACCGCGGCGGAAGTTTCCCGCTCCCAAACACCACCCCGCCCGGCCGACGGCCGCGAGCGATTGGAGCAAGCGGTGTTCACGACGCCGCTGGTGGATACGCACGAACATTTGATTGAGGAACACGAGCGTCTCCAAAGCCCGGCGCATCCGCGGGTGCCCTGTGATGATTGGGCGATGTTGTTCAGTCACTATCTCAACTCGGATTTGCTCGTGGCAGGCATGTCGAAGGCGGACCACGACCGCTTTCTGTCCCCACAGGTGGAGCCGGTGGACAAGTGGAAACTGCTGGCGCCTCACTGGCCGGCGGTGAAGCAGACCGGTTACGCCCAAGCCGTGCGGCTGGCCATTCGCGAACTCTACGGCGTGACGGAGCTTTCGTCGGCCACGGTCCGCGCCGTGCAGACCGGCTATGAGCAAACGCGGCGCAAGGGTTATTATGCTCGGGTACTGCAGGAGGTGGGGCGGATCGAGTCCTGCCAGGTGAATTGTCTGACGGGAGAGCCGTTCAAGGAGTCAGCACAACCCACGCTGTTGATGCAGGACCTGAGCATCGTGGGCATGTTCGCCGGGCCGGAGATCAACACCTATGCAAAGCCCGCGGGAATCCAGGTGAAGTCCCTGGCGGACTGGCATCGGGTCATCGGCTGGTGGTTCGATCGTTACGCGCGCTTCGCCGTGGCGGTGAAGTCACAGAACGCTTACCGCCGCGACATTGACTACGCGCGCGTGCCGGCGGAGCAGGCGGAACCCGTTTTCAGCAAGGTGCTGCAGAAGGACACGGTCACCGCAGAGGAGCGCAAGCGGCTTGAGGATCACCTGTTCTGGTACGCCGTGGATCAGGCCACGGCACACCGCTTGCCGGTGAAATTGCACACGGGTTATTACGCCGGTCAGAATTACATGCCGCTGGCGCGCCTGCGAAACAACGCCGGTTCGGCGGCGGAGCTGTGTCGCCTCGGGCCGGACGCGCGGTTCGTGTTCATGCACATCTGCTATCCCTATTACGAGGAACTGCTCGCCGTGGCGAAGCACTTTGGCAACGCCTACGTTGACCTTTGCTGGGCATGGATCATCAATCCATCGGCGGCCAAGGATTATTTCAAGAAGCATTTGTTGACCGCGCCCGCCAACAAACTGTTTCCGTTTGGGGGCGATTACATCCCCGTCGAACCGGTGGTCGGCCACGCGCTCATGGCCCGGCGCGGCATGGCGCAGGCGTTATGGGAATTGGTGGACGAAGGCTGGCTGTCATTGGACGAAGCCATCGAGTTGGTGCCGCCCATCTTGCACGGCAACGCCCGCCAGTTGTTTCAGTTGGAACAAAAGACCCGAGCGTTGCAGCAGGCTGACTGGGTGAGGTGAGCAACGGGGCAGTCCCCTCGCTTGCCAGTGGGAGGCTGGCTCGAAGTCTCCCCCACTACTGGCCGCCAGTCACTGGTGTTTCATTCTTCCGATCCAATACGCAGTCCGATCCAAATAGTAATCCGATGGCAACGGCCGATAATCGAGGTAGGTGAAGCCGGGAATTTGTTTCGGCACGGCGGGTTCGATTTGTGTCCCTTCATGCCATTCGTTGAACGAGGTTATCCCCACGAGTTCCGGTGATAGGCCGAGCGCCGCGGACCACATCCGGTCGTAATAGTCGCCCCCTTCGCGGTCGCGTGTGTTGATGCCATTCCACGGGCGGATGCGGGTGTCAATGTAGCCGGGCGCGACGCAGGGCACGAAGAGCATCTGCTGTTCGCGCGCCCATTGCGCCAACCTCGGCCAGTTCTTGAAAGTCGAGCCGTAGGTGAACCCATCCGTCGCAAAGTAGGTGTAGAAACCGTCGAACCCTCCCCGCAACATGAAGTCCTGTTCCTTCTCTTTGACCCAAAGTCCGATCACAACCGCATCCCAGTCCGTGCCGCGCAACGTCTGTCTGCCATCCTTTTGGAGAACCGTCGCCCAGTTCGTGGCGGGCGTGAGGTAGGAATCATATACGAAGAACACTGGACGATTGCCGCGTTCCGGCAGGCGATGGAGAGCAGGCGAGCCACCGAACATGCCGATCAGGTAACCGATGGCGTCGCGGGTGGTCTGCGCGTTGCGGCCCGGGAACGGCTCGAGGTGAAAATTGATTTTCAGGCCGGTTTCCTCGGCGACCTTGAACAAGCCGGGCAACGCGCGGTCCGTGAAGGTGTCTTTGCCCCACCAACTGGCGCACAACACGCCCACGCCCGCCTGCCGCAACTGCCGCGCGTGTTCGCGAAGGACCTTGGGATCATTGACGCTGTAGCTGCCGAGCGCGGGATAGAAGTTCGCGCCGATGTCGTCGCCGCCCGGAAACGCGCGCGGCGGTTCATTGCGCACGGCGACCGCGTGATTCCAGTTGGCGAACCGGCCATCGGTTTCGGGATTGCCATACCAAGGATAATAAAACGCCACCGCCCGGGTCGAAGGTGTTGGTTCCGTCGGCACGCGAGTTCCACCCGACTGGTGTTCGGGAAAGTCCCTGGCATAGCGCGCCAGCAGCGCCGGCACGTCGTTGGTCATGAGATAAATCTTGCCACGAATCGTTTTCGTTTCACCCGGTTGCAAGCCGCCGAGTCGGAGATCGGAATGGAGACACCGGGCCACGCCTTGGAACAACTCTTGATAAGGCTCCCACGCCGTCGCGAAGATCAGGGTTTCATCCCCGCTGAACGCGCCGATCAAACCGTGGTCGGGTTGGAGCGCACTCAGCGGGCGCGGATTCACATCGCTGCGCGGCACGCCGGGCGCGGCCCACACCTGGCCCGGAATGTAACGAGCCTCCTTGGCCCATGGTCGCACCTCCGAAAGCCGGGTGAGCCGGCCATCCAGGAAGATGAAACATTTGGGCAGGTAATCATCCAGATCGGAACCTTGTGGATCGAAGCCGGTGAACGCGGCCAGCCGGACACAGGGCTGCGCCCAATGCGCCTCGGAGCGCGCCGGGCCGGGATTGTGCGCGCGAAGTTGGAATCCCACTTCATCGGCTTTGGCCGTGATGGTGTGCTCGACGATGACGCCGTCGGCCAGCGTATCTCGGAGTTGAAGACTGCGGCGATCCTCACTGAGCGCGATCAACCCGGCCCGATGCGGGATGACAGTGTGCCGCACCCAATCGGCGTCGGTTGATCCGGCTCGGCAATAGGCTTCGAGATAGTTGACGCGGATTTCTCCACCCGGCAGGGGTGAACCACGGATGGTCAGCCAGTGCGGCGATTCAAACGCCAACGTCAGAGAATCGCTGAAGGATCTGCTGGCGGTTTGCGCCGCAGTAGTTGCCGCCCCTGCCGCAAGCATGACCAACATCCAGAATCCCAGGGCGGAAGTGAGTGACGCCGTCATGCGGTGAACTCTAACAGCAACTCGCTTGGCCGCGTCAATCACGGGCTTCGGCCGCGGACGCTTCTTTCACCCGCGCCAGGATCACCTCCGCCAGACCCGGCTCGGTGCCGATGGCCGGGGCATACCAGACCAGTTTACCCCGCCTCTCCGTCGGGTTGCGCCAGGTAGGCTGACCGGCGGCCAATCGCTCTTTGACAATTCGTTCAGGTTCGCCCAGCAACACCGGGATGTCTTCCCGACAATGCAGCCCGTCGCTGATGAAGAACGGGACCACGACCAGGTTACGGGTCCGCGCCAGCAGGTAACAAGCGTCTATCTGCGGCTCTTCCTCCATGAAGATGGCGTGGACGGCGGCGTAAAGGTTTCTGGCGCGGATCAATTCCACCTGCCGCTCGATGGCCTTGCGAGAGTTGTCGCTGCGACCGGTGCCATGGCCCGCAATGAAGAGCGTGAGGTCTTTTGGCTTTGGCGCACGAGGAAACGGAAAGGTTTCCACGACCTCCCGCGCACGAGCCAGCAGCACGTCCGTCATGCTGTCGTGCGTGCCGATGGGTTTGCAGTAATGCGTGACTTGCTTTCCGTGGAGCGTGATGCGTGATCTTGGGCTCTCCGACAACACGAAGCCAAGTTCGCGCGGGATGACTTCTTCACTGAAATAGCCTTCGCTGATGAACAGCGGCACGATGAATACGCGCGAGGCGGAGATCGAGGCCCGCACGGATTTCACCTGCGGCTCCTGTTTCCAGAACGCCTCGCGCACGTCGCCGAAGATCTTCCGGCGACGCAACTCCGCCGCGTGCTGATAAACCGGCGCGCAGGAATCCGCGTTCTGAGTCGAGCCATGGCCGAGCAACACGAGAGCGGCATCCGAGTAATCCGGGACATCCACACCGGATGGTTAGCCCAAGCGGATTCGGGCCGCAACCGCATCGTGCGCGCCCCAAGCCAAAAAGCCTTGCTTCAATCCTTCGGCTCTCTAACGTGAATGGCGGACCCATTTGACACGTCTGCACAACACCCATGACAACGATGTATCGTCCCGAGCGTAATCGCGTCGGTTTGATTTCCCTGTTGGCGAGCCTGCTGGCCACTGTGCTGCACGCCCAAACGCCCGAATGGATCTGGCATCCGAACGATGGCCAGCCGCCGGGGCGCGGCGAAGTCCGGTTCTTCCGCAAATCCTTCACCGTGCGCGGCGAGATCAGCAAGGCGACGTTGGCGGTGGCGGCGGACAATCAGGCCACCGTGTGGCTCAACGGCGAAGCGGCCGGCAGTTCTGACAGTCACGAACGCGCGGCTTCCTCGGATGTGACCCGCCGGCTCAAACCCGGTGAAAATGTCCTCGCCATTCGTGCGGCAAACCAGGATGGCCCGGCCGGACTCTTGGTGCGCTTGGAGATCATCACGGCCACGCAACGAAAGCAACTCGTGGTCAGCGACACGACCTGGCTGGCCTCGGCGATCGAGGACGACGGCTGGCGATCCCCCACCGTCAAGACTCCGGCAACCTGGGTTGCCGCCAAGAGCTTTGGCCAGGCCGGGTCACCGCCCTGGGGTGATCCGCTCAAACCCGTTCAGGCTACGCCGGCCGAAAGCATCACCGTGTTGCCGGGGTTCAAGATTGAACTGCTCCACTCCGCGCAGCCGAACGAGGGTTCATGGATTTGCATGACGGTGGATCACAAGGGCCGGCTCATCATTTCGCCCCAGCGCGATGACCAGCCGCTTTTGCGCGTCACGCTGACCCAGAGTGGGCAGATTCAGAAGATCGAGCCGGTTCCCGCCCCCGTTCGACAGGCGATGGGGTTGTGCTACGCGCACGACAGCCTCTACGTCAACGGCCACGGCCCGAGCGGCACGGGGCTTTATCGTCTGATTGACAGGAATCGAAACGACCAGTTCGACACTGAGGAGGTGCGGTTCTTGAAACGCTTCGAGGGCGAAGGTGAGCACGGCTATCACGCCGTGGTCGAAGGACCGGACGGCATGATCTATGTGATGAACGGCAATCACACGAAAGTGCCGGAAGGAATTTCGCCGGCGTCACCGCATCGAAATTATCAGGAGGATTTGTTGCTGCCGCGCCAGTGGGATGCCGGCGGCCACGCGGTCGGGATTCTCGCTCCGGGCGGTTACATCGTCCGCACCGACCCGGATGGCAGGAAGTGGGAATTCTTGCTCGCCGGCTTCCGCAATTCCTACGACTTCGATTTCAACGCCGACGGCGAAATCTTCACGTTCGACAGCGACATGGAGTGGGACTGGGGCATGCCGTGGTATCGCCCCACGCGCATCAACCACTGCGTCAGCGCCGCGGAATTCGGCTGGCGCTCCGGCACGGGCAAGTGGCCGGAGTATTACCCGGACAGCCTGCCCGCGACGGTGAATATCGGCATTGGCTCGCCGACCGGAGTGAAGTTTGGAACGAAGAGCCAGTACCCGGAAAAATACCGCAAGGCGCTTTTCGCCATGGACTGGTCGTATGGCCGCATCCTCGCGGTTCACCTGCAACCGGACGGCGCCAGTTACACGGGCAGCTACGAATCATTCGTCAAGGGCAAGCCGCTGAACGTGAGCGATCTCGAATTCGGCGCGGACGGCGCGATGTACTTCGTCACCGGCGGGCGCGGAACGCAATCGGGTCTTTATCGCGTGAGCCACGTAGGACAGGCGTCGCGCCTGTCTCAAAGTCCTCAAGACCGCGCACAGGAAACATCTGCCGTCGAGGCCCGCGCGTTGCGCCGCAAACTTGAGTCCTTCCACGGCAAGAATGATCCCACGGCCATTGAATTCGCCTGGCCGCACCTCAGCAGCCCGGACCGTTTCATTCGTTACGCGGCGCGCATCGCCATCGAGCATCAGGAGTTGAATCTCTGGAAGGCTCGCGCGCTGGCAGAGACGCATCCGGATGCCGCCCTGACCGCCTTGCTGGCACTGGCACGATGCAGCGGCAGGGAAACACAGAACGAACTGCTGGGCGCAATGAAACGTTTCCCGCTCAACTCGCTGATCGAGGAGCAAAGGCTGGCCAAGCTCCGCGTCATCGGATTGAGCTTCATTCGTCAGGGCCGGCCCTCGCCGGAAATGGCCGCGGTCGCCAGCGAAAAGTTGAACGCCGCTTATCCCGCGCCGACCGAGGCGATGAATCGCGAACTGTCGCAACTGCTGATCTACCTCGGCGCGCCGGATGTGATTTCAAAAACACTGGCCCTGTTCGACCGAGCACCGACGATCGAGGAGCAGGCGCACTACATTTTCCACCTGCGCAACGTGAAGTCCGGCTGGACGCTGGCGCAGCGCGAAAAGTACTTTGACTGGTTTACCAGGGCAAAGATCTCCGGCAAAGCCGCCCGGCACTCGCCCGAATTGGTGCAGTGGTTCAAGGAAGTCGAACGCGAGTATTCGGACGGCGCCAGTTACCCCAAGTTCCTGGTCAACATTCGCAAGGACGCGCTGGCAACACTGACCAGCGCGGAACGGACGGCACTCCAGCCGATCATCGAGGAATACCTCGACACCCCGCCGTGGAAACCGACGAAGGAGCGGAAATTCGTCAAGCAATGGACCGTGGATGAACTATCACCGCTGCTGGACCGCGTGGGGCACGGTCGGGACTTCCTCAGTGGCAAGAATGCGTTCAACGACGCGCAATGCGTCCTGTGCCACCGCTTTGGCAACGAGGGCGGCTCGGTCGGCCCGGAATTGACGGGAGTGTTCAGCAAGTATTCGCGCCGCGACATTCTGGAGTCATTGCTCGAACCCTCGAAGGTGGTTTCGGATCAATACCAGAACTTCAACATCTTCAAGAAGGACGGCGACGACGTGAGCGGCCGCATCATTGACGAGAACGCCGAACGCATCGTTGTGTTGCCAAACATGCTGGCGCCGGAAACCACCGTGGAAGTCGTGCTCGCCGACATCGCACGGCGCGAGCCTTCGACGGTTTCTCCCATGCCCAACGGTCTGCTCGACAACCTGACGCAGGAGGAGATTCTGGACCTGATAGCCTACATGGAGGCGGTGGGAAAACCGGGCGCGGCGCATTTCAGGAAGTAAGCGTGCAACGCCATCGCGCGGCACGCGCGAGGAAAATCGTGAGAGAGGGCAACAAATCCACGAAGCCCTCAACGCGATCAAAGCTCCTCGCCGTGCTTGAACAAAGTCACGCGCGCCCGCGGTTCAAGTCCTTCGCCGACTTCACAGGAAAATGTCATGGGCGCCACACCTGATTTCAACCAATCTTGTGAAAGATCCCAAAACAGGCAAAGTAATTCCGCCGCTTCCTGCCGGTTTAGCAGATACTTCTCCTGTCGTGCATCCTCGTGCCAATGTAGTCAGGATCGTTTTCTTCGCACTCTTATTTGGGCTTTTGGCTCTTGTGATTGCGATTGCAGTACGAGGCCAATCCAAGACCTGCGGTGAACGAACCAGGAGAACACAAAACAACACATAGAAAGCAAAACCAAGAAGCAGATATGCCGAACAGCTAAGACATCTGTGGCGATGTTGGCGTCGATTCTGATTGGCGCGCCGATCGGTTCTCGAGGTGACGCGCGCGATGACTACATCCCAGGATGCACGACTACATATAACAATTCAATGCTTACATCCATAAACGACTACAATTCTGCGCAGTATGCTTGTTTGAATCAGTACAACGCAGCTGTTACAGCGGCAAATAATGTTCAAGACGCCGCGGGGTTTGCACTATTGGTAGCGCCCGCCTACGGGGGGAATGTCCCGGCGATAGTTGAAAAGCGGTTGGTGGAGAGATTCATTACGCGGCTTTGACCATGGGGACAAGTTTTGTTTGGGGTTGGTTGAGAGCCACGATGAACTCAGCGAGGTGTTCATGG
>WYBW01000123.1 GCA_011525685.1 Verrucomicrobiia bacterium | reverse complement strand
GCAGCAGCGGGGTGTCGCGATCAATGGGAACGAAGCGCGTGGCCATGGGTTTCAGACGCGCACGCCGCACGACTGTTCAATCCGCCCGCAAAAAATCGCGTTTCCTAAGTCCGACAGGCTGCTAGAATGTCAACCGCCGAGGCAAACTGGTCACCTGCCCACGTTCTTGACCCTTCCCCTGCCCTGCTGTGTTTCCGCCTCGCCTTGTTTTGCCAACTGTCCATCATGCGCGGGCTTAGACTCGACGCCTGCAAGCGCTTCGTCCAACGGATGCTCTTCCTCCAGCCAATGCTTGGAGACTTTGCCATCCCAGCAGGCCAGATTCAGTGGATACACGTCCGGATCGAAAATGACATGGTAAAAGTGCCAGACCACGATTGCCAGGCACGCGAGAATGGCTTCGTAGTAATGGATGGTAAGGGCCACGTCCACCGCCCATCGGGGCAACCACGCCGTCACGTCCATCTTGAGCCAGATCATCAGGCCGGTCACGCCCATGATGATGGTCCCCCACACCACCGCCCAATACTCCATCTTCTCCGAATACCCGAACCGCCCGATTCTGGGTTTGTCCGGGGTTGCGCCGAAGAGATAGCGAACCGCCTGCCAGACGTCAGCGAGGTCTTTCTTCGTGGGCATGAAGTCCTTCAGCAGTTTCCGCCCGGTCGGTGTAACAATTACGTAGATGACATGATAAAGTCCCACCAGCAACAGGACCACGCCGGCGACTCGATGCGCCCAGCGACGAACCGGTTCGCTCGATCCCAGCATCCACGAGAGCCACGAGTCGGGAAACCGCAAGGCAAAGCCCGTGACCGCCAGCACAATAAAACTCACCGCCAGCACGGCATGCTGCCATCGTTGGGACAGATTCATCCGCACAATCGGCCGGCCATCCGAGCCCAGATGCGCTTTCACCTTTTTCACCAGCAACAGCAGGTTATGCACGAGCATCGCCCCCACCACGCCCACGATCAGCACCAGGTAAATCCGGCGCACCCACCAGTTGATGGCGCTGCCCAGGTCCTCCCCACTGCGGGCGGACCTCAGATCCACGTGGATCTTTCCGGCCACGAAACGCTCGGTCGCCCCCGGGTGACACACCCCGCACGTCTGCACCAGGTTCGCCGGATGCACCATGGAGCGCGGATCGCTGCTGGGCAGCACCTTGTGATGTCCGTGACAACTGCCGCAGTTGGCGGCGACCGTCGAGCCATATTGCGACGCCAGCCCGTGATAACTCTCGAAGAAGGTTCGTACGCGGTCGCGGGGCAGATTGTAGCGTGTGTTCAAACGTTCCGAGGCATGACAACGGCTGCACACGTCCTCCGAAATGGTCCGCGGCTTGGTGCCGGCAAAAGACACGATGCGGTGCTCGTAATGACAGTCCGTGCAGGTGGGCGCATCGCGCACTCCGGCGGCGAGCGCCGTCCCATGGATGCTCTCGGCGTAATCCCGCGCCGCCTGGTCGTGACATTCTCCGCACATGGCAGCCTGCTTCGAGACATGCAGCGGTGAGGCGGCGAACTTAGGAGACACAACCTCGTGCGTGCCGTGACAATCCGCGCAGGTCGCCGTTCCCGGCGTGCCTGCCGCCAGCGCCAGGCCATGAACACTCGCGCCGTAAGTCGCGGACTGCTTCTCGTGACACGCGCTGCAATTGACCGGTTTGGCGGGGATTTCGTCGTCGGGATGTTTGTCGGTCAGGTCGGTGTGGCAACTGACGCACGAGTTGGTGGCGTGAGCCGAGGCCCGCAATTTGGCCAGGTCCACGAACATCGAAATTTCGCGTCCGGATGGGTCTTCCTTGGTGAGGGATTCATCGGCGTGACAGTCCATGCAATGACTGTCCGGCAGGGCGGCGGCGCCCAACGCACCAATGCTGGCCAGCCCCAGGCTGAGGGCCAATGCCCCGAGTCCAATCACCCAATGTTTCCCCGAGCCCATGAGCACAAGCTTCCGTTTCCGGCCCGCCGCTGCTCTACATCGTTTGCCCTTTGCTTTGCATTTTTTGCGTTGTCGCCTTGGTCAAAGACAACTTAGCGCGGCAGCCAAGCCCGGCCCCGATCAGTGCGCCAGCCGCGACACCATGGCGTAAATGATGAGGATCAGCAGCAACACGCCCAGCCCAAAGAAGAAGTAGCCCATCGAGCGGGCAATGCTCTTCCATCCCTCCCAATCGTCCCGGACGCGGTGCTCGTTCAACCGGCCAGTGGCGACCAGCCGGTCGTACCAACGCCGCCGTTCGTGCAGCATCTCCGTCTTGGAAATGCGCCCCGAGAAGATCACGGTGTCCATCGGGAATTTCTCGATGCGGAAATGCGTGTTGAAAAAGTGAATCGAGAAGATGAAACCCGCCGCCAGCAAGGCCTCATCCGAGTGGATGATGTGCGCGATGTTGATGATCCAACCCGGCATGAATTGCGTGAAAAAGGTCGGGAACCAGAGCACCATGCCCGACGAGCCGATGATGAACACGCCCCAGAAGACCGCGAAGTAATCGAATTTCTCCCAATACGTCCAGCGGTCGAAGGCGGGCTTGGGGCCTTTGCCAAAGAACCATTTGTTGTGCGCCACGAAATCCCGCCAGTCCTGCATCGTTGGCATCATCGAATCCGGACCGAAGAGCACTTCCCAGAAACGTTTCCAGTGAAACCGCCCGTCCGTGGGGTCGCGCATGGACTTGCGGCCTTTCCACGCTTTGCCGGTCAAGGAGGCCAGGTGCAAGCCAAAGTACAGGAACGTCACCAGCGCGCCAAACCGGTGCAGGACCCGCGCGGTTTCCGGCCCGCCAATCACGGCGAACAGGCTTTTGGCCCAGTCGGTGTAATAGAACTTCAACGGCATGCCGGTGATGACCAGCAACAGGAAACTCGTCACCACCAGGAAATGCAGAAACCGCTCGAAGGGCACGAAGCGGGTGAACCATTCATCGTCGCGCTGGGTTTGAACCTTGGCTTCGCGGAAGGTTTTGGTGTCGTGCAAGTATAACCAGATGGCGCGCACCAACCACATGACGGTGTGCAGGCCAAAGAAGGTAAAGACACCTACGAGCAATCCGGTCATGGCCACAAACACCAGGTGCAGCATGGGATAATTCTCCCGGTCGAGCGGATTGGCGTGGGGTTTGTATTGCGTAAAGCCCATGGTCGCTTTGGGATGACACGCCTGGCAGGTGGCCAAAATGTTTTCCTGCGACAGTCGCGAACCCGGGTTTGAGGCCGGTAGCACGTCGTGATGGCCGTGGCAGTCGTAACAAGCAGCCACGTCGGGGGCGACATTCGGCTTGCCCAAGGCCATGGCTTTGCCGTGGTAAGTGTCGCGGTAATGGGTCAGCCGGTCCTGATGGCACTGGCCACAACGCTGGTCGCTGGCCATTTTGAAGTGGCCGTTGCGCGGGGTTTCGACGTCGTGGGCGGTATGACAGTCGGTGCAAACCGGACCGCGCTTGTCGCCCTGCGCCAGCAACTGGCCGTGGACGCTTTTCTCGTAAACCTGCTCGATGCCCACGTGACACTTGCCGCAAGTGTGGGCCACGTTGGCGTGATGGATCGGCGAATCCCGGTCCACCCCGCGCTTGATGTTATGGACGCCGTGACAATCGTTGCACGAGGGCGCCACGATGAGGCCCATCTTCAGCAGCGCCCGGCCGTGAATGCTGTCTTGATAATGTGCCGCGGCCTCAGGGTGGCGAATTCTGTATTCCTCGGTGAGTCCGGGGTTGCTGTGACACTTGGCGCAGGTCAGCGGCAGGTTGAGTTTGAACACGGGCGACTCGGCGTACTTCACCGGCACAATCTCATGAGCGCCATGACAGTCCCAGCAACTGGCCGCCCCGGATGCGCCCAGTTGATGGCTCACGCCGTGAATGCTGGCGGCATACTCCTTGGCGGCGTTCTCGTGGCAACTGCCGCAGTCCACCGGCGGAAGCTTGCTCTCATGCACGAGGTCCTTGATGCCCTCGTGGCAGTCAATGCAGTCCAGCGAGGAATGAACCGACTTCTCGAATAAATTCGTCGGAAAAAGCAGCGCGACTTCGCGGCCACCGACCATGCGCGTGGTAGTCGGATCAAGATGACAATCCAGACAATCCGCGTTGGTGAATTTCTCGGCGGCTCCGAGCGCCAGTCCCGAAACCAGCACCACCATCGCCAGCGTCAGCTCTGTCCCGACGCGCCCGTTGCCGTAACCCGCCCCGTTTCCCCGTTTCATAAAATGAGTCGCCTATAACCCGCCCGTGTGACAATCCGTGCAGAGTCCATCCACCTCGTCGCCCGGATGGCGGAACTCCTGGCCGCTGGGCGTGAGGGAATTGAGTTCGTCCCCCTGGCCCTGGGCCAGAATGGTGTGGCAGGAGTTGCAGTCGTTGGCCCGGATGCTTTCCTTCCCGTCGGCGGTCTTGTGCCGGCCGTCGTGGCAGCGGAAACAACCGTCCCAGATCATGTGCCCGATGTGGTCCGGGTACGCCTGCCACGAAGCCCTCATCTCCGGGAAGAAATTATTCCGGTAAATCTGCTGGACGGTGCTGATGGCGCTCCGGACCTTTTCTTGCGGCCCCGAGTAACGGTCGGGGGCATAATTCTGCGCTAGAATGGTCGCGATCCCCTCCAACGCCTGGGTGCGGTTGGTGTAGTCCTGCGTCAACGCGAAGACCGCATTGGATTTGATCCACGGCAGGGACGGATCAATGCCACCGAGATACATCGCCAAATTCACCGCTTTGTTGGGCGACTGATACTGGTGGGCCGGACGGTTGTGGCAATCCATGCAGTCCATTGTGCGGATGGCGAACTTGGCGGGATCGTTCGTGAAACCGGGAACGCGAAACTCCTTGATCACGCCCAGTTGGTCGGTGATCCGCACCCAAGGAATGTTCAAGCGGGCCGGGTCGTGAACCCACACATCATTCTCCTTCTTGGCTGCGAGATATTCCACCTTGTTGGCAATGTTCATGTGCCAGTGAATGCCGCCCGCCGGGCCGCGGCTGGGATCGCCGCCGCCAACTTTCATCGTCATCCGGACGGTGAAAGGCGTGTTGGTTTCGTCGGCCAGGAAGTAGCGGTAGGTGCGGTCCAAGTCGCCCGCAAACTTCTGCGGCCAATGGCATTGTTCGCAGGTTTCCTGGGCGGGACGCAGGTTCTTGATCGGCGTGGGTACCGGCCGGGGGAACTTGTCGAACGCGGTCGCGTAGAGCTGATACATGCCGGAGATTTTCGCCTTCACGAACCACTCGGCGCCCGGGCCGATGTGGCATTGCACACAGGCCACCCGCGCGTGCGGTCCGTGCTGATACGTCACCAGTTCCGGCTCCATCACCGTGTGGCAGGCCTCGCCGCAGAAAGTCGTGGACTCGGTGAAGTGGTAAGTGTGATAGCTCCCGATCGCCGAGATCAGCAGGAACAGCAAACTTCCCAGAATGAACATGCCCATGATCTTGCGGTCGCGGGGTCGGGAAAGGTCCACCACCATTTTGGGCAACAGACCCACCGATTCGCCCAGTTTCTTGCGCTCGCGCAGCGCGCCCACCAGCGTCAGGAACAAGCCGAGGAACAGGAAGGCCGGCGCGACAAAATACGTGAGGATACCCACATAGGGATTCGAAGTCTTGGACAGCGTGTCCATCATGAAAAGCAGCGCGAAGGAGAAGAGGCTGCCCACGACGATGACCAGGCCCGTCAGGCTGATCCAATTGCGCAACAGCGATGGGCGCGCGCCTGGCGAAGCTGGTTTATCGGAAGAAGGATTGTCTATGCTCATGGTGAATTCATGGCCGGTGGCCGGTCCAATTCTGAGGTTCGCGCGCCGATACTGAACGCTCAAAGCGCGGTTGCCAATCCGCGAATTGAACGGGCAATTTCGCCCGTCCCACTGGCCTGTGCAGTTTGCTCATCATGTTTCAGATGTCAGCGTCGCATGACCGACACGGCCACAGTTGTCCGGACCTGCCCACTGCCTCAACCCAGTCCGGCGCAACTGCGAGAGCCGCTTCAGTGCGACGGGGTCAGCTTGCCCGGACTACAATCATCGCGCATCGCGCATCTTGCCAAAGGCTAACCTTAATTTGCCCTGGCGGGGACAGATTCGACTGCATCCGCGGGCGGTGCCGGTCACGCGGGGCTTTCGGCGGGTTGACTGGGAGCCGCGGTTGTCGGCAGTTTCTCGGAGAGGAACAACTTCACCAGCACCGTGAGAATCACGAATGGCAGGACAAAGATGATCGCGGCCATGAACCAGCCTTCCATGCCGGCGAATTCCATCTTGTAACTCATCACCCCGCGCAGGCTCTTGGAAAACAACTGGCCGCCGATCACAACGTTCCAGCGCATGGCCAGCACCCCGATCACGATCAACAGGGCGCTCATGAAATACATCCGCCGGCGCGCGAGGTCAGAAACGCGATGGCGGAAGAGTTGCAAGCCTCCAAGCATTAGGAGTGGAACCAGTGTTCCCAACAGTGCCTGGCCCACGTTCAGCGTGTAAAACAGTTTTTCCCGCGCCATGTACTGCATCACTTGGAAGCCTTCCTCGGCGGAATAAACCCGGTGAATCCAGTCCAGCCCTTCAATGGCCGCATCCACCACCAGTGCGTAGAACAGAAACATGCCCATCACGTCAAGGCAGCGCATGTCCACCGTGCGGCGCCGGATCCACGTGAGGATCAT
Organism: Verrucomicrobiia bacterium; assembly: GCA_011525685.1. Classification (GTDB taxonomy): domain Bacteria; phylum Verrucomicrobiota; class Verrucomicrobiia; order Limisphaerales; family JADLHS01; genus WYBW01. The sequence continues at coordinate 8,376 of WYBW01000123.1, read as the reverse complement.
GTAATTCAATACGCACAACGCGATGCCCGACACCATGGCGGACATGATGAAAATGATGGGCATCAGGACGTTTCCCCACCACGGATTGGCTTTTACCGAGCCAAAGATGAAGCCAACGTAGCCGTGGAGCAAAAACGCCGACGGAATGCCCACGATGGAGAGGATGTGGCCGATCTTATGGTCCAGCTTCACCGAAGCCTCCGAGGTATCCGTGACGCCCACGGTGAAGATCCGATAGAGCAAGCCTTTGAAACCGCCGGTGGTTTTGGACCACTCTACGAGGTCCCGCCGATAATCGAACCACAACTCCAGCAACAGCACCGCCATCAAATACCAGGCATACACGAATCCGAAGATGGCCATCGGCGAAGTCAGATGCGGTGTGATCATCACCTGATAGGAACGGAAAGGCTGGCCCAGGTGAAACAGCAACGGTAACGGGGCACAGAGCAGAAAGGCGAACGCCGTCAACAGCGACAAACGATAGACCGGCTCGAGCGCCTTCACGTTGAACACCCGGACGAGTGACGCCATGATGAACGCCCCGGCCACCAGCCCGGTGATGTAGGGATAAAGCACGATCAAGACGCTCCACAACGGCTGGTGCGTGGCTTCGTTGGGATACACGTAGCCCTCGAAGTGCGGCATCACTTCCACCACGATGTTGGTGATTTCGCCACTCATATCATTGCACTTCCCGATCCGCTCCCGCGTACAACACGCGCGGGTCGGTGCCCAGGTGCGGTTTCAATGCCGTCACGCGGTGCTTCGCGTAGAAGGCCTGGATGGGGTCGTTGGGAACCGGGTTCTTCAGATCGCTGAAAATGCGCGATTGCGTTGGGCACACTTCCACGCACGCCGGCTGCAACCCCCGGGTGATGCGGTGGTAACACAGGCTGCATTTCTCGGCCACGTGTGTGACTGGATTCAAGAAGCGGCAACCATAAGGGCAGGCTTGGATGCAGAATCCGCAGCCGATGCAGTACTTGGGGTCAATCAACACCGCTCCGTCGGGCGCATCGAACGTGGCCCCCACGGGACATACCTGCACACAGGGCGAATGTTCACAGAGGTTGCAGAGTTTGGGCACGAAGAAGGAATGTAGGATGTCCTCCTTGGGCACCGGAGTGGCGGGATAACCGCGCATTCCGCCGTCCGGCGAATCCACATGCGTCTTGCCCCGGGCCTCACCGGAGCCGGGCTTGGGCTTCTCGATCACATACCGCTCCACCCAGGTGCGGAAATAAGGTCCCTGCGGCACCTTGTTTTCCTTCTTGCAGGCCTCCACACACGAGCCGCAGCCGATGCACTGGTTGATGTCAATCGCCATCACCCACTTGTGCTGGGTGGGGTCGTAGCCTTTGGGCGCGTTGCTGGAGACGAGGACTTTTTGGACCGCCGCCTTGGCGGTCTTGAGGGCGGGCAGCGCGGCCAGTCCGGCGGCCAACGCGCCCAGCTTGCCCAGCAGACTGCGACGGGTGAGCCGGTCTTTCATGGTACCTCCGATGGGGCGTGTGGGATGTGACATTCCGTGCATTTGTCCCCCGGAAAATGGTCCTTGGGATTGACCTGTTTATGGGATTTGGGCCGGGAAGGATTCGCCTCGTGACACTTCACGCAATGGCTGTAGTTGAGCACCTCCATCTTGACATCGGGATTGTCCGCGTGCGCCTGACCGAATCCGTGACACCCCTCGCACGAGAGGTTTTTGTGTCCGAACTTGGCTAGCTGCTCCACCTCCTCCGCATGACACTCCGCGCAGGCCTTTCGCCCGGCCAGCGCTATGGGATGACTGGCAATCTCCATCAGCGCGTCGCCACGGTAGAAGCCATATTGGCCAAAGGATGCCGGGGTGAGGAGAAACTTGGCCAGCAGGTAGCTTCCTACGATGCCGACGGTCAACAACAACAAACGCACCACTTGGGGTGGCAGTCGCATGAATTCAATGGCGACCCAACGTCGCTGGGAGCGGAATTGTCAGTCGCGGGCCTGAACGCCACGGAGGCTCATCCTCGGTGGCGCCCGGCCCAAGGTCACTACTTCTTCTTGAACTTTCTCATGTAGGCCACGACGGCCTTGATGTCCGCATCGGAAACCCCTTCAATGGGTTTCATCAACACCTTGCCGTCCTTGTCCTTGAAGCCCTCTTTGATGGCCTTGAAGGCGGCCTCGTCGGTCACCGAATCCTGAACTTTCGGATCGCTGTAATCCTTCGCGCCCATTTTCTTGCCCATCTTGGTGTCGCCTTTGCCGTCCGCCCCGTGGCACTTCGCACATTCCTTGTCGTAAATGGCCTTGGGATCAGCGGCCTGGGCGGCCAGGACCGGCATTGCCAGCGCGGCCACAATCAATGGTATCAGTTTCTTCATTGTTCCGTCCTGTGTCTATGTGTTGCTTTGCTTCTTCCCAGCGTCTGATTCGCACCGAAGTCGCCTGCCGGCTGCGCACAGCGCTGGAAATTGTTGTCTCGCCAGGTTTCAATTTCCCCTACGGATGACCGGCTCCCCATGCCGGCCAACCGTCCCGAAGGCGTTTGCCGCGATCACTTCTTGAAACCGCGCATCAACTTCACCAACGCCTTGATGTCGTCGTCCGAGAGCCCCTCCGCCGGCTTCATCACCTCTTTGCCGGCTTTGTCCTTGTAACCCTGCTTGATGGCCTTGAACGCCTCCTCATCCTTCAATTCCGCCTGTACCTTGGCATCCGTGTAATCCTTCACCCCCACCTTCTGCCCCATTTTCGTATCACCCTTGCCCTCTTTGCCGTGACACTTGGCACATTGTTTATCCCAGTTCTCCTTGGCATCCGCGGCGGACGCCACCAGTGCTGCTCCGCAGACAAGTAAGACCGCAAGTGCTATGATCTTTTTCATTTTTTGACTTTAGGTTGTTGTTCCGGGCGAACCCTGAATCCCTCACCCAAATCTACGCGAGCATCGTCGGCCAGCCGGCGCACTTCCACTACTCCATTCTTGTCCAATGCTTCGCATTTTTTGTTTAGCCGATCGTCTTCCATTCCACACTTCTATTCGCCGCTTCGCGCAGCAGTCGTGACCGCGTGTAGGCGATCAAGCCGCCCGCATCTATGATGGCCTGCCGAGATTGAGGCAGAGGCACGATTGCGAACCGCCGACCCGTGCTGATATTGACGAGTTCAGCGGCATCCAACTTCAATGTGTCTCCCAAGTTCGCCTCGATTTCCGGACAGGTCACCAACTTCAATCCCAGGTTCACACTGTTTTGCAGGAAGATGCGGGCGAAGCTCCTCGCCACTATCACAAGTTCATGGCCTTTGAGGCATGAAACCGCCTGCTCGCGCGACGAACCACACCCAAAATTCCGCCCGCCCACAATGTAACTGCCGGACGGTATCTTGTTCGCTTTGAGTTGACCATTGAACTCCTGGTCATCGGCAAAGGCGAACTGCGGTGTTTCCTCGGGCAGGACTGTGGCCATGAAGCGCCCCGGATAAATCGCGTCCGTCGAAACATCGTCAGCCACTTTGTAAACCACGGTTGCCATAAGTATGCGCTCCTTGTGTCCAGTCGAATTGCGGTTGCCTTTGCTAAAGGGATTCGTCTCGCGGGTCGGTGATGCGACCGGTCAGAGCCGACGCGGCGGCCACCGCCGGTGAGCAGAGATAGATTTCGGAGTTCGGATTTCCCATGCGGCCTTTGAAGTTGCGGTTGGTGGTGGAGAGAGCGATCTCACCGTCGCCCAGCGCGCCTTCATGCACACCCAGACATGGACCGCAACCCGAATTCATTACCACCGCCCCGGCTTGCATGAGTGCGCCGACGTATCCCTTCGCCAACGCCTGCCGATAAACCTTCCCCGAAGCTGGGAAAACCAGCAGCCTCGTCCCCGAGGCGATCTTGCGCCCTTTCACGATCCTGGCTGCCATCGCCAGATCGTCCAGACGACCATTGGTGCATGAGCCGATGACGATCTGATGAACCGGCCTGCCCACGACCTGCTCCACCGGCTTTACGTTGTCCACTGTGTGCGGACAGGCAATCTGCGGTGAAAGTGCGCTGACGTTGATCTCCACCTCGCGCTCATAGCCGGCATCCGGGTCTGGCTGAACGAGGTCGAGAGAATCCGTCACACCCGCCTCCTCGCTCAAGTAACGCGCCGTCTCCTCGTCCGCCGGGACGATGCCCGCCGTGGCGCCGGCTTCCACCGACATGTTGCACAAGACCAATCGCCCGGAAGTGAACATTTGCTCGATCGTTTCACCCTGAAACTCGAGCACTTTGAAGTTCGCGCCCTGGGCGGTGAGTTGGCCGATCAGGTAAAGGATCAGATCTTTCGGCCCGACACATCGGCTGAAACGCCCGCGAACATTGATCTTGATGGTGGCCGGAACTTCAACGTTCACCGCCACGCCCAGCGCCCACACGCTCGCCATCTCGGTCGCGCCGATGCCAAAGGCGAACGCGCCCAACGCGCCGTGGCTCGTGGTGTGCGAATCCGTGCCCACCACCACCATGCCGGGCCGCACATAACCATACTCGGGCAGCACCTGATGGCAGATCCCGCCTACGTCCCCTCGGATGTCGTGGAACTTCGCCAGGGCGTGCGCGGCCACAAACTCGCGCACCTTCTTTTGATTGGTGGCGGTCTTGGGCGATTCAGCCGGCACACGGTGATCGAAAATGACCGCGACCTTGCTGGCATCCCAAATCCTCGGCGTCAACTCCGTCCCTTGATAAATCTCGTTGAATTGATTGATGACCAGTGCCGCATTCTCGTGCGACATCGCCAGGTCCACTTTCGGCTCCACCACGTCGCCAGGCTGCGCGAAGGCCAGGCCGGAAGCCCGCGCCAGGATCTTTTCCGCAACGGTCATGCCCATAATCCCACTCCCCTTTCCGTTTCTAGCCAACAATCTTCCTCACGCCTCTGTATTTCTCTTCCAATCGCTGCCTGGGAAGATACTTGTCCTCAAGCTTCCGGTAGTCCTTCAAACCGACGAAATCGGTGAATTGCTCGAATGACGAAACCCACTGCGTCTGGCCGGGCAACGTGCCCGTGGGCGACGCCTTGAGCGCCTTGAAGAAATCCGTGAGCGCCTTGTGCGCGACCATGCACGACGCGACCGGGATCGAAACGCGGCCCACGCCCATCTTCGCCAGCTCGGGAATCGGCACCAGCTCGGTTTTCATGCCGGAGATGGCGTCCATGAGGTTCACCGAGAGCAGGCCTTTGAGCGCCTTGATGGCTTTCTGGATGTCGGCCTTGGTCTTGATGCCATCAATGAACGCGAGGTCGGCACCGGCGGCGAGGTAGAGATTGCAGCGGCGGATGGCTTCGTCGAGGCCGAGCACGCTGAAGGCGTCGGTGCGGGCGTTGATGATGAAATCCTTGTCCAACCGGTCGCGCACGTCGGCGCAGGCGCGGACTTTGCCGGCCATTTCGTCGGCGTCAATGACCTCCTTGCCGGCCATGTGCCCGCAACGCTTCGGAAACACCTGGTCCTCGATATTCATGCCGGCGACGCCCATGGCGATGAGCCGCTCGGTGATGGCCGCGGCGTTGACCGCGTTGCCGCCGCCGGTGTCCACGTCCGCCATGACGGGGATGTTCACCGCCTGCGCGATGTTCCAGGTGATGTCGAGCACGTCCTTCATCTGGACGAGGCCGACGTCCGGCTTGCTGAGCCACGACGCCGCGAGGCCGTAGCCCGAAATCTGGATGGCTTCGAAGCCGCAGGCCTCGATGACTTTGGCGCTCATCGCGTCGTGGCAACCCACGACCGCCACCGCGCGCCGTTCCATGATGGCTTTCCGCAAGACTGTGGTTCTTTTCATGTTGGTTTTCTCCAAATTCTCAGTCCCGACGACGTTCAATGCGAACAGCACCGGGCGAAACGAATGGCGCGTTGTTCATCTTCGCTTTGAAGCGGCTTTGAGTCTGTCGACCAACAGATTGCCGCCATGGTCTATTGCGTCGGCATATTTGGTTTTGACTTCGCTGGACAGTGCCTCCGCTTTCTTCTCGGCACCCTTGCTCGCGTAATCCTGGATCAGCAGAAACCGCGCGTAAGCTCCGACCTGGACGCCATCCCCATAGAAGCAATCGTCGTATTTCTCAATGCAATCCTTGAGATGCTTGGCGCGTACATCGCCTTGGGATGTCTGGGCAAGATACAGCATTGCGCAGCCAGCGCGGTTGATGTCGGGATACTTCTTGATGATTGCCCTAAGAACATCGTTGGCTTCAGGGGATCCCGCCTTTTCATCGGCAGCCCGCATCAAGTCTTCTGCCTCGCGCAGTTGCTCCGGCGTATGCTCCTCCCGATCCTGCGCCATCCGCTTCTCAAATCTTTCGCGGAGCGCTCTCTGCCGATTCTCTCTGGCCTGCTGTGCTATGAGGGGCGCCAACTCCTGCTCCATCTGCTTAACCTGTTGCTCCAATTGCCTCACTCTCTGCCTGAGTTGAGCGATCTCCTCGGCGTTGGTCTGCGCAAAAAGAGGCGAATATGCAGCCAGCCCCGATACCAGAATCCCAGCAATGATCGTATTTCGCATACGGTGGTTCTCCATGGACATGGTTGATTGATTAGCGTTTACTTACTTCACGATAGCTTCTCCGCAATGGCCTTCGCCATGTCGGGCGTGGAATACTTGCCGCCTATGTCGTAGGTGCGGACCTTACCTTCCTGGATGACCGCGGCCACCGCGCGCCGTTCCAAGATGGCTTTGCGCAAGACTGTAGTCTTTTTCATGTTGCCGTTCTCCGAATCAACGTCCATTAGCCTCACCCTCGGACCAAGAATCAGCTTCATCGTCTGCCAACTCGGGCTGTGGTGGTTTCCGGGTGAATCGCCCAAAAAGTGCGAACCACAAGCAAGGCAAACCGATGATCACAAATCCAAGCAGCGCATTCCTTGGGGACGCCTCTCCTTCGCTCTCAAGCAACTTGAATGGCGCATCGTCAAACCCGAACTCGTAAACCAAATAGCCCGCGTAAGTAAGAAAGACGACCCCGGCCAAGATTCTAAATGCCCAGCGACCGAACCTCGAAGGCAACCAGAAGCCGGCCAGCAAACATACGCACATCAGTTCCACCATGATAAGCACGGCGATCGCTTGTGGGGTTCGGCTTTCGACAAGACCTGGCATCAGCACGGCGAACATAAGCAAGAACGGGCTCAGCGCCCACCGAACAAATCGGCTGTCGCCAAACAGTGTTTTGCCAAATCGGGCCATGTTCAACTCACCTTGTGCTGCGGAACGGGCTTCACAGGTTGGCCGCAATCGCCTCCGCCATGTCGAGCGTGGAATCCTTGCCGCCCATGTCGTAGGTGTGGATCTTGCCTTCCTGGATGACTGCCGCCACCGCGCGCCGTTCCATGATGGCTTTCCGCAAGACTGTGGTTTTTTTCATGTTGGTGTTCTCTGAAATCTCAATTCAACGACCAACGACGACAACGACCTGCAACTGCAAAAGCGCGAGCAAATTCCACTGAACCGCCCGACTGCCCAGCGAGGCGGCGCTGGAGCGCATGGTCAGGTGCATCCAATCTAGGGTTTTCGCTGGCGTAGAACCTCGACATGCTGCCGCAAATACTCCAGCGCCATCTCGTCAAAATGCTCATGCACCAACCCTTGCCGCAATTCCCGAGACACGGAATCCAACTCCTTCTCCAGATCGTAACTAATCCTGTGGTTATCCAGCCAGGGATCAGGAATGGGATCGGGAAATGTGACGCCGCGGCTTGCCGCATAAGCCTGAAATTTGGTCATGCAATTCACCATGTGCGTTGCGCCAATGGCGCGCATCGCGCGCAAGCCACACAAAAATTGACAGTCACCATCGCAGAGAGCAAGGATGTATCCAAAGTCGTCGCCCAGCAAAGGGCTGAAGTTTTCAAAATCACGAACAACCAACTCGGGCTTCAGCAACCGAAACTCTGGACAAAGCGGATCAATCTTGCTGTTTAACTCTTTCAGAATCTCCCACGGCTTCCGACCGGGAACAGAGAGAATCAGGTCTATATCGTAGACAGGCGGCTTCGCCGCCTTCCACTTTGCGATACACTCCTCGTTGCGTACCTCCACCTCGCATTCATCGCAGAGCTTAGACCAATCGGGATCTAAGACGACAAATTCACTGAGGTCCTTCTGACAGCGAGTGCAGCGCCTCCCGGGCACTGTGCCAGACTCAAGTCCAGCGTTAATCCTCTGGAGTCGTCGAAAGAATTTGTCTCCGTATTCTGACATAATGACTCGCATGCAAACGCGCAATGCACCTAGTCAGTATGGCTTTCGATGCAAGCGAAAGTGGTGTCTGCTCTCCGGAGTAAGCGTGGGTTGCGAACCGAAGTGAATCGGAACGCCGAGCCACATCCCTCCTTCGCAGTGCTGCTATG
>WYBW01000122.1 GCA_011525685.1 Verrucomicrobiia bacterium | reverse complement strand
GGCGAGAACGCCGAAGCGGTCGGCGTGAACAGACAAAACTCCGGCTGAGATTACACGCGGAATGGAAATACCGAGTCATCAGAATGAGTCGAAACTCAAAAACGGCCTTTGTTCAACAACCTGCTAATCGGAGTTTGTCACGATAGCTTAGTTGCTCAGTCTGTTGTGATGTTTCGTTGTAAGTCATGGGAATGGAACGCTCACTGCAGCTCTGCGAGACTGCATTCTGGACGCGAGTCGCTGTCCAACTTAGTTTCTGCGCGATCTTATGCTCATCGTCCATGTTCATGTTCACGTGAAACCGGAATGTGTCGAGACGTTCAAGTCCGCGACGCTCGAGAACGCCCGGCAAAGCGTCCGCGAGCCGGGCATTGTGCGGTTCGATGTCGTGCAACAGACCGACGACCCGACGCGGTTTGTGCTCGTCGAGGTGTATCGGACTCCGGACGCGCCCGCGGCGCACAAGGAAACGAAGCACTATCAGGTCTGGCGCGATACCGTCGCGTCCATGATGGCCGAGCCGCGCACGAGTGTGAAGTTCGCCAACGTATTTCCGGAAGATGCAGGTTGGTAACGTAGGACAGCCGTCACGGCTGTCTCCATCTCTTCATGAAAGGCGAACGGTAATTTGACACGTGGATTGAGAGCATGAGTAGGAGCGCGGCGTTCACGCCGCTTCGACGCCCGAATGCAAGGGTGCGCTGAAGCGGCATGAATGCCGCGCCCCCGATGCCGGCTTCTAGCGGGCGAGCGGCCCGCAGGCCGGCGTTGATTTTAATTTGCGACAGGCGCGACGCCTGTCCTACGAAACATGAATTTTGAATTTGCCACAGCCACGCGGATCATCTTCGGCGCGGGCAAGCTGAAGGAGATCGGAAGCCTGTCGCCTGAGTTTGGCAGGCGCGCGCTCGTGGTCACCGGCAAGCATCCCAGGCGCGCCGACGCTTTAATGAAGGGGCTTGCTGCGGAAGAGATTGCCACTACCGCGTTCGCCGTCCCGGGCGAACCCACGGTTAAACTGGTGGAGCAGGGGGTCGCTTCGGCAAAGTCTTCCCATTGTGAGTTCGTCATCGCCTTCGGCGGCGGCAGCGCGATTGACGCGGGCAAAGCCATCGCGGCCATGCTGACCAACGAAGGCGAGTTGCTGGATTATCTTGAGGTCATCCGACGAGGACGAGCCTTGACCAAACCCTCCACGCCGCTCATCGCGATTCCAACCACGGCCGGTGCGGGGGCAGAGGTTACCCGCAACGCCGTGCTTGCGTCGCCCGAGCACAAATTCAAAGTCAGCCTGCGTAGTCCGCTGATCCTGCCCAAGGTTGCGCTGGTTGATCCGGAACTCACATACGACCTACCGCCAGCCATCACGGCCAGCACCGGTCTGGATGCGCTCACGCAACTCATCGAGCCGTACACGTGCTGTCGCACGAACCCCATGGTGGACGCGCTGTGCGTGGAAGGAATTCGCCGTGCGGCGCGATCGTTGTGTGTCGCATTCGCCGATGGCAAGAACGCTTCGGCACGTGAGGATATGTGTGTGGCAAGTCTGTTTGGCGGTTTGGCTTTGGCGAATGCCGGCCTGGGCGCGGTGCATGGATTTGCCGCGCCGATTGGCGGGATGTTTCCCGCGCCGCACGGAGCGGTGTGCGCGGTTTTGTTGCCGTATGTCATGTCGGCAAATCTGCGGGCATTGCGCTTGCGTTCGCCAGGCAGCGACACGCTGCGCCGTTACGACGAGGTCGCCAGGCTCGTGACGGGGAATTCATCGGCGAAGGCAGACGACGGCGTGCGCTGGGTGGGCGATCTGGTGTGCGATTTGCGGATTCCAAAGCTGGGCGCGTACGGTGTGAGCGAGCAGCATGTGGCCGAGTTGGTCGAGAAAGCGTCCAAGGCCAGCAGCATGAAGGCGAATCCGATTGTGCTGACGACGGAGGAGTTGGCAGAGATTCTGCGAGCGGCAATGTAATGACGGACTTGCAGCCCAAAGCCTTTCAACGGCTTTCGCCCACGGTGATTGCGCTGGTGCTGGCGAACCTGATCCCGGTTTACGGCGTGCTGGCGCTGGGTTGGGAGGTCTTCCCGATCATGCTGCTGTTCTGGATGGAGAACGTGGTGATCGGCGGGTTGAACGCGCTGAAGATGCTGCTGTCCGAGCCGCATGATCGCACGAAATGGCTGGCCAAACTGTTTCTGGTGCCGTTCTTCTGTTTTCATTACGGCATGTTCACGATGGTGCATGGCGTGTTCGTGCTGGGTTTCTTTGGGAAACAGTTCCGGCAGGGAGCAGCCTTCCCATCGCTCGGCGATGTCATTGGCTTCATCAGCGAGCTTCACCTCGGCTGGGCGGTGCTGGCGCTGGTGGCGAGTCACGCCTTTTCCTTCGGCTACAATTATCTTTGGCGGGGAGAATTTCGGACCTCGTCCTTGCAGAGTCTGATGCAGCAGCCCTACGGACGCGTGGTCGTGTTGCATCTGGCGATTCTGGGAGGCGGTTTCCTGATAATGGCGCTGAAATCGCCCACCGCCGGCCTGCTGTTGTTGGTCGTGCTGAAAATCATCCTCGACGTTCGGTCGCACTGGAAGGAACACCAACGCGCGGCTTCCCAGCCGTCGTCCGCTTTCAGCCAATCAGCAGCAAGACCAACATCCCCGCCGCCGTCGTGAGCAGCGTCACCGGAATGCCGTATCGGGCGTAATCCCAGAAGCCGACTTCGATGTGTTTGCGGGCAGACTCGACGACGATGATGTTGGCAACCGAGCCGAGGATGGTCAGGTTGCCGGCAAAAGTCGTGGCCAGCGCCATGACCTTCCACATCAGTTCGGGATTCGCGAAGCTGGGAATCCATTTGCCCGCGACCAGCACGAACGGGACGTTGGAAAACACGTTTGAGCCAAGCGCGGAGAACCAGGCCAGATTCCAAGCCTGCGTTGACGCGCTCTCGCCAAACATCCCACGCAGCCGGCTGTAAATCTGGTCCGGCAAACCGGTGACGTTCAATCCCTCCACGACCACGAACAGCGCCGCAAAGAACAAGAGGAGGTGCCAGTCCACAAGTTTGAGGACTTCGTGAGTGTCGCGACGGGCGAGCACCATGACGAGCGCGCCGCCGGACAGGGCGGTCCAGGCAAGGTTAAGCCCGCTGAGAAAACCAATGAACACGAAAGCCAGGACGGTGAAGGTGATTCGTAGCAGCCGGCGGTCAATCTGGTAAGGAGTTGGATCGGTCGGAGCGATGACAGCCTGACCGAGCAGTCTGCGGAAGCCGAAGTTGAGAATCGCGAATTGAATCAGCAGCCCCACGAGGGCGACGGGCAGCAGCGACAGGCAAAACGCCGCAAACGGAATCCTCGACAGATTGCCGATGATCATGTTCTGAGGATTGCCGACGAGTGTGGCGACGCTGCCGATGTTGGCGCTCATGGCGAGCGCGAGCAGATAGGGCAGCAGCGGCAGTCTTCCCCGCACCACGACCGCGACGACCAGCGGCGTGAACATGAAGCAGACCGTGTCGTTGACCAACAGCGCGGAGAGGATGCCCGAAGTCAGCACCAGGTAGAGCAACAGCCGCCGCGGGGTGCGGGCGATCTTGAGCACCCAGTCGGCCGTCCAGTCGAAGAAACCGGCGAGATAAAGATAGGCGGAGATGAGGCTCATCCCCAGCAGCAGGACGAGCGTGTTGTAATCCACCGCGTCATAGGCCTGCTCCGGTGTCATCACGCCGCAGGCGACCATGAGCACCGTCCCCAGCAGCGCGGCGGCCGGACGGTTGAGCGGCAGGATTTTCAGCCGCCTCCCGCTGATGAGCAGGTAAGTGACGGCGAAAATCGCGATGGCGACGATTTCCTTCTGAGTGGCGTTCATGGATGCGAACGCCCTTCATGCAAAAGCACCGGGCGCACACCGGCAAGCGGAAAGGGACAGGTAAATCTGTCAGTCAGGGAACGATGAAGGCGGCAGCGGAGAAGCGGGTTGTCGAGACGCCGGAATACAACCAGACGACAAAATCAATGACGCGCTGCTTGAGCGTGGTTCAACCACGGAGGGCGCACCGTAGAAAGCGCTGCGGCAACTTGAGTCGCTCAACTACCCCAGGGAGTGCGGGGCGCTTTGGGTTGGAGCCGTGCGTTGGCTTCGTCGTCGCCGACACAAATTTCCCGCACAGGGTCCCATTTGATCTTTCGGCCCAACTCGACGGCCAACATGCCCAAGTGTGCCAGGGCGGTGATGCGGTGGCCAACTTCGGCATCGGCCTGGGTTTGGCCGTGGCTCTTCACGGCGTCCAGAAAATCGCGCTTCTCGCTGGTCTTGAATGGCAACGACACGTCTCCCGGGCCGGGCTTCCAGGTCAGCAACGATTCCGGATCGGCTTCAATTTCGGTGGGGTAATTCACTTGAATCCAGCCTTCGGTTCCCTCGAAACGCACGAGCGGTTTGTCGGTCTTGCAGGTCAGCCGGACACCATTGGCGAACAGGCAGTTCACCTCGAATTCCTGGACGATGTTCCAAAGGTTGTCTCCGGGCGGAAAATTTCCCACGCCTTCGATCTCGACCGGACCGGTGCGTTCGGTGTCATTGGCCCACATCGCGATGTCATTCAGGTGCGCGCCCCAGTTGGCCATCATGCCGTCGGCGTAATCGCGCACGCAAATCCAGCCCGGTCGCCCCTTGGCGTCGTGGCGGGGATGCACTCGTTTCTCGGTGTAAGGCGCCAGCGGTGCCGGGCCGAGCCACAGGTCGTAATCCAGTTCCGGCGGCACGGGCATCCCGGGTTGGGCGGGCAGAGTCGGATCCTTGGGTGTGGATGTGAGGATTCGCTGCAGTTTGCCAATTTTGCCGTTGCGCACGATTTCAACCGCGCGATGAAACGCCCGCAGCGATCGGAATTCGCTGTCGGTGCGGAAAACCCTTTTCTCACGGGCAACGAGGTCGGCGAGTTTGCGGCCTTCAGCGATGCTGCGGGTCAGGGGTTTTTCACAACAAACGTCTTTGCCGGCCTTCACGGCGGCGATGGCCATCGGCACGTGCCAGTGGTCCGGGGTGGAGATCATCACGGCGTCAATGTCCGTCCGCGCGAGCAACTCACGAAAATCCCGAAACGTGGCGCAGCCTTTGTAAGCGCCGGAGGTTTGCTGTTTTGCATATTGGGCCTCCACCCACTGCCGCGCGTTTTCCATGCGCCACGAATCCACGTCGCACACGGCGACAATCCGGGCGTCAGGTTCGCGCAGCAAACCGGGGAGGTTGGCGTAAGTGGCCTGCCGGCCGGTGCCGATCATACCGATCGTGATGCGATTGCCGGGCGAAACGCCGCCCGCGCCCAGCACTCGGGAAGGCAGTATCATGGGTGCTGCATACGCCGCGGCCAGCAGCTTCGTAGCGCGACGTAAGAACTTCCTCCGGGCGATACGAGCGCCGGTTTCAACATGGTGAGTTTTCATGATCCTGTCGGATGCCAATCGGGCCAAAGACCACTTGAACCCAACCACTCTGCCTCGAGTGAAGGCCGGCCGGCAACCAAAAGTCGCATCCACGAAAAACCGCTGCGCTACCAATTGCCCCGCAGCGGGGGAGGAGCGATCCATTCCACAAGGGGGCGCAACGCACCACATTCCGGGCATCGGGTGGTGCCGTACTGTTCGCCACAGTGCGGGCAAACGGCCTGGGTGGCAAAGGGGTCGAACCGCCGGCGGCACTTGCCACATGCCCACAAGTCGCCCGCGGGCGGCGCGGCGCGACAAGCGGGACAAGCGAACCCGGCACGGCGAGGGGCGTTGGTGGCGCGCGACATGGCCCGGGCCTGCATCAAGCCTCCCCAGCAATGCAGGAGGATGAACACAGCCAGGACCACCAGCCAGACATCGCCGGCCCACAAGGCAAGGGCCAGCAACCCCGCCACTCCAACGAAGCCGATTCCCGCCGTGGCCATCAGGCTGCGGGCCGGCCCCACCACGAACCAAAGCAGCGACCGGAGAATCTGTCCTCCGTCCAGCGGGTAGATCGGCAGCAAATTGAACACGAGCAGGACGGTGTTGATGAACCAAATGGACTGCACCAGCTTGTAGGCGTCGGGCAACGCGGAAGCCCAGCCCAGGGTCTGGCTGAGCAGCACCAACAGGCTCAACACTGGAAACAACACCACATTGACCAGCGGTCCGGCGGCAATGCTCCAGAGTGTGGCCCCGGGCCGCGGCGGCGGCGCTACGTATGCCACACCCCCGAGAGGCCAGAGAATGATTTGATCCGCCTTGCCGCCCACCTGCCGGCAGGCGAGGGAGTGGCCGAATTCGTGCAGCAACACGATGCCGAACAACGCGAGATACTCGAGAACGTTCCAAACCAGGGAGGAATAGGCCCGTCCGCGGTAATTGATGCCCAGTACGGCGATGATGAACCACGACCAATGCAGGAAAACATCAATCCCGGCAAAGCGGAACAGGCGAAACGAACCCTGGCGCGTGGGCAGCATCCTCAGAAACTGAATGTTCGACACCGGTTAATCAACCCTCAACTTGCCGCCGCTTCAGGAAACACAGCGCGCCGGAGCGCGACCGGGCAGGGGCTATTGCCGCACCGCTTCGCGCTGCTGGCGTCGGATGGCCCGGAGGTGGCCGTAGCCGACGAGCTTTCGGCGCTGCTCATCCCAGAGCCGGAACGTGAAGGATTTGAAGCTGGCGAAGAGCGTGACTGGTTTGACGGTTTGAAAGAGCGGCTCGGACTTGTGGCATCGCTCCAGGTTGTAATTGGGAATGCGCGGGCTGAGGTGGTGAATATGGTGAAAGCCAATGTTGCCAGAGAACCATTGCAGAATCCTGGGCAGCTTGTAGAACGAGCTGCCTTTGAGCGCCGCGGTGGTGTAATCCCAATCCGCGCCCCGTTCCCAATAGACTCCGTCGAACTGATGCTGAACGTAGAACAGCCAGATTCCCGCCGAACCCGCCACCGCCATCACGGAAAGTTGAATGATCAAATACGCTTTCCAGCCGAACAGCCAACTCATCCCGGCGGCCATGCCCAGCAACCCCAGATTTGTCCAGTAGATCGAGCGGCGTTCGCGGCTGCCGGCCTTCGGGTTGGGAATTCGCTGCCAGACCAGGAAGAGAAACAGCGGAGCCAGGATGAACAACACGATCGGGTTGCGCGCCAGGCGATAGGCGAACCGTTTCCACCGCGAGGCCTCAAGGTATTCCTGCACCGTCAACGTCCAAACATCACCCGTGCCGCGTCGGTCCAAGTCCCCGGAACTCGAATGGTGAATGGCATGTTCCCAGCGCCAATGATAGTACGGCGTGAACGTGAGCACGCCCGTGAGGACTCCCCAGAAATGATTGGCCCGGGAGGACTTGAAAAAGGACCCGTGCCCGCAGTCATGGAAGATGATGAACAAACGAACCAGAAATCCACCCGCCAGCAACACCAAGGGAACCACCAGCCAATAGGAAACCCGCAGGCTCCAGTAGATCAGACACCACAAAACCACATACGGCACCAAGGTGTTTACCAACTGCCAGACGGCCCGCCCGAGGGAAGGTTGCTGATAACGGGCTACGATCTCCTTCCAGCCAGTTTTGGCTGGCTGGTCTGGGCCTGTCATGGAATTCAATTCATTCATTACAAACTACGGACGGCGTCCTCATGCGTTCCCGCAAGTTAGTCGTCGAAACTCGGAGCGCCAAAATAAATTCACCGTGACGGATAACTACCAAAGCCAGAACCGATCTGGCACTTGGCTGCCAACATCAAAGCCGAATCCATACCAGGTTTCAGCGCAGCCGCCACGTGATCCGCCCCTTGCTCAAGTCGTAGGGGGACATTTCCATCTTAACCCGGTCGCCGACGGTGAGTCGCACCCACCGTTTGCGCATCTTGCCACAAATCGTGGCCAGCACCAAGTGTTTGTTGTCCAATTCCACCCGGAACATGGTCCCTGGCAGCACCGTTTGCACGCACCCTTCCACTTCAATATGTTCTTCCTTCATAAGCTCGATCACCAAAGACACCCATCCCATGCGACCAGGTTGAAATTGTCCCCACCTGCAGGCAGCAAGCCTGCCCAGAAAAAAAGCCGAGGCCCGGGTGACCCGGACCTCGTCACGCTAAAAACAATTGCTAGTAACGGTTGCGCCCGCCGCCGCCACCGCCGCCGCCACCCCCCCGATATTCGCGACGCCCCCCGCCTCCTCCACCTCCCGATCGCTCTTCGCGCGGCCGGGCAATGTTCACGGTGAGCGCGCGCCCATCAATGCTCTTGCCGTTCATCGCCTCGATGGCCTTCTGCGCTTCTTCCGGCGTGCTCATGGTCACGAACGCAAAGCCCCGCGGACGCCCCGTAGCCCGGTCCATCATCAGGTTTGCCTCGACCACCGTGCCGTGCGCCGCAAACGCGTCGTGCAGGTCGTTTTCCGTGGTGTTGAAGGAAAGATTCCCAACAAACAGTTTATTACTCATGTGATGTGCTGCTGTCCCGATTTCTGCTTCTTCAGACTGTTCCCGACCGTCGGGTCTAAAATCATCACTGAACAGCGTTCATCTGAGGATTCACCATGTCCTGAAAGTGACAAGCTATCGAACAGACCGGTGGAGCATGACGGCTCGGGCCAGAAATGCAATCCCAATTCTAAACTTTTTTCTCCAACGCGCGCATCTCAGTTGATTGCGGCCTGGCATTCCTGGCGTAGCGCAGGTTTCCCAACCTGCGGTATCGCCGACTTCCAGTCGGCGGGCCCAGGCACGGCGTGGCAGGCCAGGGGTTCGCGGCGTTTGCGGATTGGAAATCCGCGATCCGGCAGACTGGAAGTCTGCGCTACGACATCGCCCCGGCGACCTCCTAAAAGAAAGTGAGATGCGCCCTTCTCCAACACGCATCCAGGTTTATTGCAAGTCCGCCCGTCTGCCGATGGGTCGGCTTACCAACCGCCCCACCGGCCAGGCGGCTGGTAAGCCGCCTCTCCAGCGCCCACACCGTCCACGCGTCCGCTTGCCGGCAGGCCTGGATGCAAGAAAGTGAGATGCGCTTTCTCCAACCGTGGAATGCGGGCGAGATGCGTGCAACTTCGATCAATTGCGCGCTGGGATCAGGTCCAGGCCTCATCCGGATTGCTGCAAATCCGACGCTGCACTTGCAAGCGGCTGCGGTTGACAAGCCTGGTGTTATCGCCGGCACCTTTTCGGTATCCTGCACCCATGCAAAAGTTGCCGCGCTCCTTTTACGACCGGGACACAATCGTGGTCGCCCGCGAGTTGCTGGGCAAGTGGCTGGTCCACCATTGCGACGGGATTGAGCGCATTGGCAGAATCGTGGAGACGGAAGCCTACCTGGGCCCGCACGACCGCGCCGCCCATTCGGCCCGGGGAATGACTCCGCGCAACCAGGCCATGTTCGGGCCGCCCGGCCATGCATACGTCTATTTCATTTACGGCATGTATTACTGCATGAACGTGGTCACCGAGCGCGCAGGCCACGCCTCCGCGGTCTTGTTGCGCGCCCTGCAACCGCTGAAGAACCTGGAGGGCCGCACGCAAGGACCGGGCCTGCTCTGCCGCGCCATGCGCATAGACCGACGACTCAACCATCACGACCTCCTCAGCGACGATTTTTACATCGCCGCGCCGGACCATGGTGAAGAGATGGTGATCGTCAAACGCCCGCGCGTCGGTGTGGATTACGCCGGCCATTGGGCGAAGCGACATTTGCGCTTTTATCTCAAGGGCAATCCTTTCGTCTCGCGACCGTGAGGAGCGGTTTGCTTTTCCATCCAAAAATGCCCATCCTGTGCCGGTGAGTTCGTTTTTGCCAACTCCCGACAAGCTGACCCAGCTTGAGCAACGCATGGCCGCGCTGGGCGTCAGCGAAGCGGACATCGAAGAGAGCTTCGTGCGTTCCGGCGGCGCGGGCGGGCAGAAAGTGAACAAGAGTTCCTCCTGCGTCATGCTGCTGCATCGTCCCACCGGCCTGCGGGTAAAGTGCCAGACGACCCGCTATCAGGCGATGAACCGCTTCCTCGCCCGGCGACTGCTCCTCGACAAGATCGAGGAACAAAAGCGGGGTTACGTGGAAGCCGAACGCGCGCGCATCGAGAAAATCCGCCGGCAGAAACGCAAACGCTCCCGCCGCGCCAAGGAGCGCATCCTGGCCGACAAGTCCCGCCAGAGCGAGAAGAAGCAATTCCGGCGCTCGCTGGATTTCTGACCGCGGCGGCACCGGGCGCAACTTTCCCGGCGCGGCGTGGTTTTACTCCGGGTGGGGAAACGGGTGATCGTGCAGACGAGATCCCGGCTTCCAAAGTCATCCATTATCCACACTGCGCAACAACCATGAAGACAAAACGCTCCGCCTTCACGCTGATCGAAATCATGATCGTCGTGGCCATCATCGGCCTGCTGGCGACCATTGCCATCCCGAGCCTCAAACACGCCCTCACCCGGTCGCAGCAGCAAGCCTGCGCCGTCAACCGCAAGAACATTGACGGGGCCAAACTGGCTTGGGCGCTGGATCATCGCCAGCCACCCGAGGTGGTGCCGACGGAAGCGGACCTGTTCGGCGAGCAAGGCTACCTTGAACACAAGCCGAATTGCCCGGGCGGGGGTCACTACTCGCTCAACGCCATCCGCGAGAAATGCACCTGCAGCATCTTCCAGCACTTCAATTGACTGGGAGCATGATTGACCGAGGCGCCCCTCGATTTTTGCAAGTCCACTGACCTGCCGGAGCGGCGGCTTGCGAGCCGCTGAGGGGGCTGGGCGGCTGGTGAGCCGCCTGTCCAGCTTTCAAGCCCACCACTTGCCCACAGACAGGCAGACCTGTTCGCGAGAAAGTGAGATGCGCGCAATTGACCGGCGCTTGCATCCAAGCGCTGGTTAAGTCCACTATCGCGACGTCAGCCAACAAACTCTGACCGCATCAGCCATGACCACATTGGACCAAGTCCCGCAGAATGAACGGGTAACCAACTCTTCAAGACTGCCGCGTCCGTTGCGCGGCATCGTACCGCCGATGGTCACGCCGCTCCTTGACCGCGACACGCTGGACCTCGCCGGTCTGGAGCGTCTCATCGAACATCTCCTGGCCGGCGGCGTCCACGGCCTGTTTGTGCTCGGCACGACCGGCGAAGCGCCCAGTCTGAGCCACCGCCTGCGCCGCGAATTGATCACCCGCGCCTGCCGGCAGGTGCGCCAGCGCATCCCCGTCCTTGTCGGCATCACGGATACGTCGTTCGTCGAGTCCATCGAGATCGCCCGCCACGCCGCCGATGCCGGAGTGCAGGCTTGCGTGACTTCCGCGCCCTACTATTTTCCCGCCGGCCAGCCGGAACTGCTGGAATACACCCAGCACCTCGTCCGCGAACTGCCCTTGCCGTTGTTCCTCTACAACATGCCAATGATGACCAAGACGCCGTTCGAACTCGACACCATCGCCCGGCTGCGGGACGAGGAAAAGATCATCGGCGTCAAGGATAGCGGCGGGGACTTCGACTACTTCCAGAAACTTGTGAAGTTGTCGCGCGCCCGGACGGATTGGTCGGTGCTGGTCGGCCCCGAGCATCTGCTGGCCGATGCGATCCGCTGTGGAGGACATGGCGGAGTGAACGGCGGGGCGCATCTCTGCCCCAGCCTGTTCGTCCAGCTTTACGAGGCGGCGGTGCGCGGCGACGCCGCCCGCGTCAGCGAATTGCAGCAGCGCGTCGTCCAGTTGGGTCAGATTTACAAGGTCGGCCGCCACGCTTCGGCCGTGATCAAAGGCATCAAGTGTTCCCTGGCGTTGATGGGCATTTGCGATGATTTCGTGGCTGAACCTTTGGCCCGTTTCCTCCCACCGGAGCGCCAACGCGTGCGCGCAATTCTCGATTCACTGGAATGGCTGACCCCACCGTCGGTAGCCCGTTGAACTGCACTCAAACCACAAGCTCATGAAACCAATTACCTCCACCCTCGGATTCATCATGTTGTTGTCGCTAACAATGTCCACAACCGCCCAAACGTCTCCGGCTCTGGTCAAATCCGAGTTTATTTACGAAACGGCCCCTTTCCCGCAATGCCATGCCTCGACCATTGTTGAAACCAAAGCCGGCCTTGTTGCGGCCTGGTTCGGCGGCACCCACGAACGCCATCCCGACGTGGGCATCTGGGTTTCGCGGTGGCACGAGGGCGGTTGGACTCCTCCGGTCGAGGTTGCCAATGGTGTCGAGTCGTCCACCAAGCGCCATCCCACCTGGAATCCGGTCTTGTTCCAACCCAAGACCGGCCCGCTCCTGCTCTTCTACAAGGTCGGCCCGAGTCCCAGCACCTGGTGGGGCATGGTGATGACCTCCGATGACGCGGGCAAAACCTGGTCCGCGCCGCGCCGGCTCCCGGACGGCATTCTTGGCCCCATCAAGAACAAACCCGTTCAGTTGCCCAACGGCGACTTGCTGAGTCCAACCAGCACCGAACATGACGGCTGGCGAGTGCATTTCGAGCGCAGCCGCGATCTTGGCCAGACCTGGACGGCCACGCCGCCGCTCAACGATGGCCGGGAACTGGGTGCAATCCAGCCGAGCATCCTTATCCATCCCGGCGGAAAGCTCCAGGCGCTGGGCCGCACGCGTCAGGGAAAAACCTTTGAAATCTGGTCCGAGGACCAAGGTCAGACCTGGGGCAAGATGACCTTGATGGCGTTGCCCAACCCCAGTTCCGGGACTGATGCGGTGACGCTTCAAGACGGGCGACACCTCCTGGTCTATAACCATTCCGCCAAAGGCCGCAGCCCGCTTAACGTGGCAGTGTCACCGGACGGTCGCCAATGGCTCGCGGCCGCGGTCCTGGAAAACGATCCGGACGCCCCAAGCGGTTTCTCGTACCCCGCTGTAATTCAGACCAGCGACGGTCAGGTTCACATCACTTACACCTGGAAACGACTTCGTATCAAACACGTGGTTCTCGACCCCAAGAAACTCGCTGGCCGCCCGATCGTGGACGGCGTCTGGCCGGAGTGACCTTCAGCAACGTCGGGCTTCAGGGAGGTGGATTCACCGCGCACTTGCGGTGTTAAGTTGAAAGTACCTTCTCGCTCCATCAGTTCACGCCCGGCAACCCGCCGTCAGTGAGGGCGTGTCCTGATGCTTGTACATGATGAAGTACTCCCGATGGCCAAGTTCCTCGGGTTTGCTCTTTTCACCTGACGCCACGCGGACAACCAGTTCCGCGAGTTCCCGGCCCGCCTGTTCCAAGTTCAGTTCCCCCGTCAACACCCGCCCCGCGTCGAAGTCCATGTCCTCCTTCATGCGGCTGAACGTGGCGCGGTTGCCCGTGATCTTGATCAGGGGCGCGATGGGACTGCCGATGACACTCCCGCGGCCGGTCACGAACAACACGAGTTGCGAGCCGGCACTGATGAGGTCCATGATGCCCTCGGTGTCGTTGGGATTCGTGTAGCCGAACTGCATGAAATGCTCGTCCGGCACGGTGTCAAGCATCCACAAACCTGGCCCGCGCGGTTGTTCGGCCACCCGGATCACTCCCTCGATGGGGCGCGACCCGCTCTTGGCGAAGGCCCCGAGGCTCTTTTCCTCAATCGTCGTCAACCCGCCCGCGAAATTGCCCGGCGCCACCGAGTATTGCCGCACCGCCCGACAATAACGCTCCGCCTTGTCATAAGCGGCCGCCAGTTGCTCCGCCGCGCCGGTCGAGGCCGCTCGTTGCACCAGGTGCTCGCGCAACCCGATCATTTCCACGGTTTCTTCAAACACCGCGCGCCCGCCGGCGTCCACCAGCCGATCAAAGAACGCTCCCACGGTGGGATTGCCCGCCAACCCCGAAGTCCCGTCCGAACCGCCGCATTCACAGCCCACCGTCAGGTCCGCCAACGTCATCGGCACTCGCGGGGTTTCCGCGCGGATCTGCTCGCGCATCCGGTGAACGATCTCCTTGCCGGCCGCCACCGAACTGCGCGTCCCGCCCTTCTCCTGAATGTAGAACGACTCGGCCGGACGATCCGAGCCTCGCACGACTTCGGCAAGCTTTCCCGGCTGCGTGTATTCACAGCCCAAACCCACCGCCAGCACCGCCCCGATGTTCGGATGCCGCGCCAGCGCCAGCATCAACCGGATCGCATAAGCGTTGTCATAGCATCCTGGAAAACCGAGCACGTGGACGTACTCCTCGCCGGCGGCGATGGCGTGGGCCACGTGCTGCGCACATTCCACCGTGTAGATCACCAGGACCAGATTGCGCACGCCTTTGCGGCCGTCGGTCCGCAAATAGCCGTTCCACGTAGTCTGACCGGGGTCACTCATAAGGAGTATCAGTCGTTGCGCCACTATGGACGTCGAGCGTCTGGCTGCGCGCGTCGAAATTGCTGGCGCAGTTGTGCAGATGCACCCACTGGCCCGGGCGGATTTCGGTTGTGGCTCGTCCGATCGGCAGGCCAAACTTCACCACGGCCTCCCCAGTTCGGATCTCCTTCAAAGCCACTTTATGCCCGAGCGCCACCCGCTCCCGCAGCTCGAGCCGCTGCGGCATCGCCCCAAGCACGTCAACCTCGCCTTGGCCCTCGTCCAGCATCGTGGCGACGTTGTCCCGGGCATTGACTTGAAAACAGCGTGACATCGGAGCGCAATAAGAACCTGACGTGACCGCAGACAAGCCACCATCGAGCCGGCCCAACACTAGGGGCCGGCATGGCCGTCGTGGCGATTCGCCCTTTCATTGCCCATGCGTTTGCCAGCGGTCAAACGAATTCGCCACGCTGCGACACTGGCGCACGGACGCGGTGGCCGCGAAAGCCCACATGGTCGCGGCCAGCACCGAGGCCGCGCCGTCCCATTGACGGTGGCTCACGAACCTGACATGAATTCGCGGATGTCTGCTTCGGAACTGCATGTGGTCACCGGCGCGTTCGGTTACTCGGGGCGATATATCACCGCGCGACTGCTGGCCGCCGGCCATCGCGTGCGGACTCTGACCAATTCGCCGCATAGGACCAACCCATTCGGCGACGCCGTTGAGGCGCGGCCTCTTGCGTTCGATCAACCGGATGAGCTTGCCAATTCATTGAAAGGCGCGGCGGTGCTCTACAACACCTATTGGGTGCGTTTCACGCACGGGAATTTCTCGCACGCCGGAGCGGTGGAAAATACATTGACGCTTTTCGCCGTCGCCAAGGCCGCGGGCGTTGGCCGCATCGTTCATGTGAGCATCACAAATCCGTCCGAGGACTCTCCGCTGCCCTATTTCGCGGGCAAGGCGCGACTGGAACGCGCCTTGAGGGAATCAGGCATCCCTCACTCTATCCTCCGTCCGGCCGTTTTGTTTGGGAAGGAGGACATCCTGATCAACAACATCGCCTGGTGTTTGCGCCGCTTTCCGTGCTTCGCGGTGTTCGGCGACGGCCAGTATCGGCTCCAGCCAATCTACGTGGACGACCTCGCCGAACTGGCAGTCGCACAAGGTCGCGCGAATGGGAATCATTTGGTTGATGCGATCGGGCCGGAGACGTTCACCTATCGCGAACTCGTGCACCAGTTGGGTGCGCTCATCGGCAAACGGCGCTTCATCATCTCCGTACCGCCCGCGCTGGGGCTTGCCGCCGGCTGGCTGCTGGGGCGGTTCACCGGAGATGTCGTCATCACCCGCGAAGAGATCGCCGGTCTGACGCAGGGGCTGCTTTGCACACCGTCACCGCCCGTCGGCGCCACCCGGCTCACCGACTGGGCGCGGGAGAATTCCGCCACGCTGGGAATCCGCTACGCCAGCGAACTGGCGCGCCGCCGCAATCGCCTTGCGCCGTACGACCGGCTATAGTCCGCGCAGCAAAGCGAATGAGAGAAACTGTCAGAATCGAATTGCTGCCACTGGGCAAGGCGCTGGAGGTCGGACGCGGCGCGCCCTTGCAGGACTTGCTGTTTGCGCATGGGGTGGAGTTCCCCTGCGGCGGACGCGGACGTTGCAAAGGTTGCAAGATCAAGGTCCTGTCCGGTTCGCTGCCGATTTCGGACGAGGAGAAAGTGAGACTCTCCGCCGCCGAACTCGCGGAGGGTTGGCGGCTGGCCTGCCGTGGAAGTGCCGAAACCGACCTGCGGATTGACCTCGCCCAATGGGAAGCGACGATCCTGACCGACGACACGGTATTCGCGTTCACGCCGCAGGACGGCCTGGGCATCGCGATTGATCTCGGCACGACCACGATTGTAGCACAACTCCTGGATCTGCGAACGGGCCGTGTGCTCGCGGTCCGCACGGCCCTCAACCGCCAGGCACAGCATGGCGCGGACATCATGAGCCGCGTGGAATATGCCGTCGCCAGCCACGGCCAGGCCCAACTGGAAAGACTGATCCGGGCGCAGATTGGCGAACTTGTCCAGGAACTGCTCGACGTCAGCGCCGCGCAAGAATTGAAACACGTCGTCCTCGTCGGCAACACGGTGATGCATCACCTGTTTTGCGGCCTCAGTGTCGAGCCGTTGTCCCACTACCCATTCGAGCCGGAGCACGACGGGCTGTGCGCATTCACCGCCGACCAACTGGGCTGGAGTCTGGCCCCTGCGGCGTCCGTACGCTTTCTTCCGTGTCTCGGCGGCTTTGTCGGTAGCGACATTCTCGCCGGAATACTCGCCACGAACCTGGACCAGAGCGAGGAACTGGCGGCACTGGTGGACTTGGGCACGAACGGCGAAATCGTCGTCGGCAACCGTGAACGGCTGCTGTGCGCCTCGACCGCGGCCGGACCGGCGTTTGAGGGCGCACGCATCTGGATGGGCATGCGCGCCGCCACCGGGGCGATTTCCGAAGTTCGTATGGAAAACGGCGGCGTGCGATGTCACGTGCTCGGCAACGGTCCGGCACGGGGCATCTGCGGCAGCGGGTTGGTGGACGCCGTGGCGGCCGCGCTGGAACTGGGCTGGGTGAAGCCCAACGGCCGGCTGGCCAACGGCAGCGACTTCAACCTTGCCGGCCCGGTCAAGCTCTCGCAAACGGACATCCGTGAACTGCAACTGGCTAAGGGTGCGATTGCCGCCGGGCTTGAAGTGTTGCTCAAGCAGTGGGGCGCGACGAAGGCGGACTTGTCGCGCGTCTATCTGGCCGGTGCGTTTGGCAATTACATCAATCACACCAGCGCCCGGCGCATCGGCTTGCTCGATTTTTCGCCGGAGAAGGTCCAGCCCGCCGGCAACACAGCGTTGTTGGGCGCGAAACTCGCACTGTTCAATTCACAGGCGGACGACGCTCAGTATCGGGAGTTGAGGAGGAAAACCCGTCACGTCTCGCTGCACGAAGATCCCGAATTCCAGCAAACTTACGTGGAGCAAATGGCCTTCCCGGCAACGTAGGACAGGCATCGCGCCGGTTTCAAATATCTCACGGTGTGGTTCGAGCAGTGTCGTTGCACAGCTTGGGACTCGCAGGCGTGCCTCAGTGCGGGGAAGGGAAGTCAGAGACAGGCGCGACGCCTGTCCTACGGTCGGCCTGACCGGCGAAGCTTGACTGGTGTCAAAGCGACATCGCGGTAGCTGTGCAATAAATGTCGGCGGAAAGGCAAATCCGGTGGAGCAGGATGACCTGCCAGACCCGAGACTGATCACCAGAATGATGGGCGCAGAAATGAAATTCGATCCAGCGCAGGAGCGTGAGACGCGTTGCGAGGCTTGCCCCTTGAGTTGTGTGAAGACGGGAGTGGCCGTGCGCATCAAGCAACTTTGCGCCGCGCCGGAAGTGCAGGAACGACTGCGCGACCTCGGCTTTTGCGAGGATCAGATCATCCGGCTCGTCACCAGCCAGACGAACTTCATCTGTCAGGTTTGCAATGCGCGCCTTGCCATCAGCGAGCAGCTCGCGCGGTTGATCATGGTTGAGCCGGTGCCGGCGACGGTTTCAATTCGGTGAGGTAACGGTGGATGCCGGCGGCGGCACGGCGGCCGTCGCGCACCGCGTGAACCACCAGGCTCGGACCGCGCACCACGTCACCCCCGGCGAAGACACCCGGCACACTCGTCATTTGATTCTGGTCCACTTTCGTGGCCCCCCAATCGTTGACGGCGATGCGCGCCAAGTCACTGCCCGGCGGGAAGGGCACGGGATCAAAACCGTAGGCAACCAACACGAGGTCCGCCGGAATCTGAAACTCTGAACCGGCCACCGGGCGCGGCTTTCGGCGGCCCGAAGCGTCCGGCTCGCCCAACTCCATCCGCACGCAACGTACACCGGTGACGTTCCCATCGCCGTTGCCTTCGATGGCCAGGGGATTGGTCAGAAACAAAAAGCGCGCGCCTTCCT
Organism: Verrucomicrobiia bacterium; assembly: GCA_011525685.1. Taxonomy (GTDB): domain Bacteria; phylum Verrucomicrobiota; class Verrucomicrobiia; order Limisphaerales; family JADLHS01; genus WYBW01. The sequence continues at coordinate 10,193 of WYBW01000122.1, read as the reverse complement.
CAAGCGCGTTGGCGTATTCCTTGCGACTGCCGGGCATGTTGGCCAGGTCGCGGCGATAGGCGCACACAACCTCCGCCGCCCCGCAACGAATCGCCGTGCGCAAACAATCCATCGCCGAGTCCCCACCGCCCAACACCACCACGCGCCTGCCGTTCACATCCACCGGCGGCAGGTCGAGAGCAATGGGGGCGTTCTTCTGCGCCAGAAACGGCAGACCCTGAATCACGCCCTGCAAGTCCGCGCCCGGCACGTCCAGCGCCTTGGGTTTCAGCGCGCCGATGCCAAGAAACACCGCCTGATGATTCTCAAGCAGGCCGCTCAGGCTGACGTCTTTCCCGAGTGTGACACCGACTTTGAACTCCACGCCCTGTTGCTTCAAGATGTTGATGCGCCGCTCGACGACCGCTTTGTCCAGTTTGAACGCCGGAATGCCGAACAACAGCAGGCCGCCAGGCAACAGTTGTGATTCATACACCGTGACCGTGTAACCCATCCGCGACAGCTCGTCCGCGCACGCCAATCCGCCCGGGCCGGAACCCACCACGGCCACCCGCAATCCGTTCCGCGGTGCCGTAGCGATATGACCGTTGCCGCTGGCCAACGCATACTCGTTGATGAACTTCTCGATTGCCCCGATGCAGACCGGCTCTTCCGGGCTGTGGATTACGCACGCGTCCTCGCACAGCCGTTCCTGCGGACAGACGCGCGGGCAGATCTCCGGCATGCTGCTGGTGCGGCGGGATATCTCCGCGGCTTCCAGGAAACGGCCCTCCGCCGCCAGCGCGATCCACTCCGGGATGCGGTTGCCCAACGGACAACCCGTGACGCAGGCCGGCGAAACGCATTGCACGCAGCGGCTGGCCTGTTCCCGGATCATGGCCTCATCAAAGAGCGAATAGATCTCATGGAAGTCCGTGATGCGCTCCTCGGCCTTCCGCTTGGGCGGTTCCCGCCGGTCAATCTCCCGCCACGCGTAGCGGGCCTGGCCGGTCTGCAGAGGATCGTGGCTCATGGCGCGAAAAATACTTCAACTTCGGGCTTCAAGAAAGTCTCGAGCCATTTTTTCCAGCGTCGCAATCCAGCGCGGATGTTCGTTCAGGCAGGGAATGCGCGTGAATTCCTTGCCGCTCGCCTTCAGGAAATCCTCGCAGCCGCGCATGCCGATTTCCTCGATGGTTTCCAGGCAATCCGAAACGAACGCCGGGCAAATCACCATCATCTTCTTCCTGCCCTCCTGGGCCAGCCGCACCAGCTCGTAATCCGTGTAGGGCTTGAGCCAGGGGTCCTTGCCGAGCCGTGACTGGAACGAGACCGAGTACTTCTCCTTCGGAATGCCGGCGAGCTTCACGAACGCCGCCGTGGTGGCGAAACACTGGGCACGATAACAGGTCGCGTGCGCCGGGCTGGGGACTTCGCAGCAATTCTCCACCTTCAGGCAATGACAGCCCGTCGTGTCTGACTTGCGCAAATGCCGCTCGGGAATGCCGTGATAACTGAACAACAAATGATCATAGTCCCGCTTCAGAAAGCTTTCCGTACTGGCCACCAAGGCCGCGATGAAATCCGGGTGATCGTAATACGGCGGCTGGACGGTGAGCTTCATCCGTGGCGCAAACCGGGCCGCGACCTCCCGCACACGGACTACGGCCGTTTCGTAGCTCGACATCGCGTAATGCGGAAACAGTGGAATCAAGAGCACATCATCCACCCCCTTGCTCACGAGTTGCTTCACCGCAAACTCTATGGAGGGATTCTGATAACGCATCGCCAACTCCACCGGCACGCTCAGGCGTTGCCGGAGCGCCGCCTGGACATGTTTGCTGGTGACCACCAGCGGCGAGCCGTCCTTGGTCCAGATTTTCTCGTAGGCGTGGCCGGACTCCGCCGGGCGTTTAATCAGAATCATGCCCACCACGAAGCGGCGCAACAGCCAAGGCGTGTCAATGACCCGCTCGTCCATCAGGAATTCGTTCAGGTAACGCCGCACGTCCGGCACGGACGGCGAGTCGGGCGAACCGAGATTGACCAAGAGAATACCCTTGCTCATTCGCCAGCCTCTTTCTCTCTCAGTCATAATCGTCATCTTGATCTTAATCATGGGAAAAGCCTCGCGGGAATAAGAGCTAGAGAAAGATTAAGAGCAAGACCCCGCGGGAGTCACGAAGGTTTCAACGCGGCAGCGACGCGCTCCGTCACCTTGCAACCCGAGACAATCGAGTCGCTCAACGAAACGCCGTCGCGGTAATGGCCGGCAAAAAAGAATCCCGCCGCCTCGGTTTCGATGTGAGTCATCAAGTCCTTGTATCGGCCGTAGCCCACGTTATACTGCGGGATGGCGCGCGGATAAAACACGCTGTGGGCAAAGACCGGCCTTCCCCGCACCCCCAATAGCACCCGAAGATCCTCGCAAACCAGTTCCACCAGCCTGTCCTGCGGCAGCGACGCCAGTTCCGGATAACGCTCGCCTCCCACGTAGCTGGTCAACGTGAGATGCCCCGCCGGCGCGCGGTTGGGGAACAGCGACGACGAGAAGATCGTGCCGAGGATTTTGAAACCCTCGATTTTGGGGATCAACATGCCGAAGCCCTCGCAGGGATGCGCGACGTCCTCGCGCTTGAATCCCAGCACCACGCTGGCCACGGGCGGATACTTGATCTCCCCGAGCGCCGACCAATCCAGCACGCGGCCATTGCAAGCGAGCCGGATTTCCGGCGCGGCGTAACTGGTGCTGGTGAACACCACCGCGCCGTGTTCGGTCTCGAGGTTTGTCCCCTTGGCGCGCCCGGTGACGACCCAGGCGCGCGCCTTCTTCTCGATGGCGAGCACCTTGCAGACACAGCGCAGGTCGCCCCTGAGATGCTGCGCCAGCGCATCCGTCAACACCTGCAAGCCTTCGTCGAAGGAGAACTTCGGGGCGCGGTCCTTGGCGATTTCGCCGCGCCGCTTGCGCTCCCGGGCGCCGAAAATCTGCCCTTTGATCATTGAACCGTAATTGTCCTCCAGCGCCTTGAGCTTCGGAAAGGCGTGGGTGACGGAGAGGCGGTAAGGATCGCCCGCGTAAATGCCCGCCACCAAGGCGTCAATCGCGTGGTCCAGGAATTCCTGATTGAACCGTCGCACCACAAACTGCGCGATGCTTTCCTCGACGCCGTCGCGCCGTCGCGGAACGAATGGCTCGCGCAAGACGGCCAGCTTGGCTTTGAGCGAAAACAAGTCCGTGGTGAAAAATCCCAGCGGAGAGCCGGGCATGGCAACGGGTCGCCGGTAACGCACCACGTACCGCGCCGAGGCCCTGGGATCGGGATCGAGCCGGCGCGATTGCAGCCCCGCATCGCGAACGAGCTGGCCGATCTTCGGCGAGGTTTCGAGCAGCGTGTTGGGCCCAAACTCGGCCAGAAAACCGTCCTGGCGCAGTGATTGAATCACGCCGCCCACACGCGCGCTGGCCTCGTAAACCGTGACAGGAATGCCCTGGCGCTTCAGGTAAAAAGCGGCGGTCAACCCGGTGATGCCGGCGCCGATGATTGCCACGGAGTTCATTCTGACCTTGAGGGTTTGTCCTTTGCCAGTTCGCTTGCCGTGCGTAGCGGCAGTGCGTGACGTTTCTCGTATTCGTAACGAAAATCCTCCAGCATCTCCAGCTCGACCTTGTCTTTGTCTCGGCCGCTCGCTCTTTTGCTCGCGATGATGTCACGAAGGTTCGCCACCCGGAAGATGCCCTCAGTCAGCCCTCGGGCGCTCGCTTCTTCAAAACTCACAATCCCGTCGGGCGCATAAACCAGATCCACATCGAACGGACCGCTCTTGATCTGGACAAAATCCTTGCCCCGCACAATTTCGCGTTCCAATTCGGCTGCGATTTCGAAGCCAATACTCCGGAGCGCCGCCACAATCCGCCGCCCATTCTCGGGCGAACACTCCGGAAAAATGACCACGTCTTGCGTCGTACCTGGATAACCAAGAAGTATGGCGCCGCTCTTGCCGATAAAAAGGCAATTGACGCCCTCCCTGCCAAACGCCCGGGCGATCTCCTCGGCCTGAATGGGCCGCAACTCAGGTCGCTCGTTCATCCTGACCGTCGAAATCCAAGATACTTCGGCAGATTCTTTTCACACCATTCGCGGTACTCGGCCATCGAGTTAAACGACCGCCAAGAGGCATCGTCGAGAACCGGTTTGTTAACCCGATTGAAGCCATACTTGATCCGAAGCGCCAGCGGACGATCCATCTGCCGCCGGCATTGTTCCCGGAACGCCTCGCGGGTTTGCGGGTCGGTTTGGTTCATGCCTGCGCCATGTTAGTGGAAGGAATCAACGGGTCAAATCTTGCGGGCCAGTGTCACCAGCCGAAACCGGCGAACGCCAGAACGTCCGCCACCCGCCGTTGTGGCAGACCGCGTGTGGCGGGACCTGAAAAACCAAGAGCAGCACGCCAAAAAGGTCACCGCAGGCGAATAGGATGTTCATGGATGAGAGCCAGGCAACCAGACCATGCGATTGGCGAGTCACCAGAGCAACGGCCAGCGGCAGCAGGCTGATGACCAGCGTCGGCATGGCCAAGATCGCCAAAAAACGATTGCGCGTCAGTTCGCCGTCAGAGTGGGCGTAAAACAACAGGCGTGAAGGCCAGAAGCCCAGGACAGTGCGATCCGACTTTCCGCCCTGCGGGTGAACCATCGCGTGTATCAACTCATGCGCCACGACCAGCGCAGCCAGACTAACCAACCCCAGCGAAGGAAAGGCTCGTGATTTGAAGAATTCGACCGGCAGCGGGGTCGCCCAAATCCAGAGTGCTCCCACCAGCAGCGCCAAACCGATTCCAATGGGCAGGGCCAGCAACTGCATGAGCCACGGCCCGGGTTCGCGCAACTGTTTCCAGGAATCGTCGGGAACAAAGTCCCGAGGTGCTGGAATCCCGCCAAGGTGGAATCGCATGGCCGGCCACTAAATCGTCTTCGAGTGCCGCCGCTCGCCCGCCGGCGCAAGCGTATTGTCAAAGCACATCGCAATGTTGCGGATAAAGAGCCGGCCGGCATCGGTGACTTCAAGACCGCCGGGAATTCGCCTCACGAGACCATCCGCCTCAAAGGGAGCGAGCGACGCCAGTTCGCCGGCAAAGTGTCGCTCGAAGTTGACTCCCAGCTTGCGCGACATGGCCGCGAAATCGAGCGAAAGATCGCACATCACGCGCATGATGGTTTCGCGGCGGACTTTGTCCTCCTCCGTGACGAAGCAGGCCCGGTGCAACGGCACCCGGCCCGCGTCCACGGCTTCCTGATATTTCGGCAGTTCCTTCTCATTCTGCCAGTACGCCTCGGGGATCTGCGAGATGCTCGACATGCCGAACGCGTAAATGTCCGACCCGGCGCGCGTGCTGTAACCCTGGAAGTTGCGCTGAAGCTGCTTGTTGCGCTGGGCCACAGCCAACTCGTCGTTCGGCTTCGCGAAATGATCCATCCCGATGTAAACGTACTGATCGTTGGCAGTGAGTTTCTCGATGACGAGCTTGAGCACCTGCAACTTGGTTTCCGGCGTGGGCAGAATCCGTTGCTCCAGAATTTTCTGCGACGGCTTGATCCAGGGCACGTGGGCGTAGCTGAACACCGCCAACCGGTCCGGCTTCATCTCCAGCACGATGTCGAGCGTTTCATTGAACGACTCGACTGTCTGATGCGGCAGGCCGTAAATGAGGTCCAAGTTTATCGAGCCGTAGCCGAGTTCGCGCATCCAATCAATCGCCTGCTGCGTCATGTCGCGCGGTTGGATGCGGTGAACCGCCTCCTGCACCTTGGGATTGAAGTCCTGCACCCCCATGGAGGCGCGATTGAAACCGATCTCGCGCAGGGCGACCATGTGTTCGCGAGTCAGCCGGCGCGGGTCCACCTCCACGCTCGCTTCGAGGTCGGGCGCAAAGGTGAAATGCCGGTGGATGATCTCGCCGAGTCGGCGGATTTCGTCGGGCCGCAAGAAGGTGGGGGAGCCCCCGCCGAAGTGAAGCTGGACGACTTTGCGCTCCGGATTGAGTTGGGTGGCCATCTTTGCCACTTCCCGCCCCAGGTAATCCACATAGGCACACCCCTTGTCATGGTTGAGGGTGATCACCGTGGTGCAACCGCAGAACCAGCAAAGCGTTTCGCAGAACGGGATGTGAAAGTAGATCGAAAGGTCGCGCGCGGTGCGGTTGTTGGCTTCGATCTTTGTGGAAAGGTCCTCCCAGGAAATGGCATCAGTGAACTTCGTCGCGGGTGGATAGCTGGTGTAACGCGGCCCGGCCACGTTGTATTTGTTCACCAGATCCAGATTTACCGGCAGCGTTCTCATCGGAAACTCTTCACCGTCTCGACCAGCGCGGAAATGTTCTCCAGCTTCGCCCCGGGCGTCAACCCGTGGCCCAAATTGAAGATGTGCCCGGCCCTGCCGCGCATGGCCTCCAACACCGCGCGGGTTTCTTGCGCCACCAATCCGGGAGTGCCGTCGCTCAAGAGCGAGGGGGCAAGGTTGCCTTGCAAGGCGATGTTGGCGGGAAGCAGGCGCCGGGCATCCGCCAGAGAAAAATGCCAGTCAACGCCCAGCACATTGGCCCCAGTGGCCAGCAGGTCGTCCCAGTTCCCGTGGGTGCCGAGGGAAAAAACGATGATCGGCACCGCGGAAGTCGGAGTGCGCAGCGCGGAGACGATGTCGCGCATCCACCGTGCGCTGGCCTCCTTGAATTCACCCGCCGGCAATTGTCCGCCGTGACTGTCGAAAATCTGGAGTGCGTCCACACCGGCGGCGATCTGCATCTGGAGATAAGCCGTGATGGCGGCAGTGAGTTTCTCTGCCAAGAGGCAATAGGTTTCGCGATCCTCGCGGAATAGGGCCAGCGCCTTCGTGTATCGTTCCGCGCTGCCGCCCTCCATCATGAAGGTGGCCAGAGTCCACGGTGAGCCGGAGAAGCCAATAAGCGCCGTCTCCTCACTCAACTCGCGGCGCAGCGAGCGCAACGCCCGATCCACGTAACCCAGTCGCTCAACGACACGTTCCACCGACAGTCTCTCGACGTCGTCACGCGATCGCACCGCAAAATCCAGGACCACACCGCCGGTTTCGCGAAAGCGATAGGATTGTCCCATCGCCTCTGGGATGACCAGGATGTCGCTGAACAGGATGGCGGCATCGAAGCCGAACCGTCGCACCGGCTGCAACGTGACCTCGCTGGCGAGTTCAGGATTCTGGACCAGTTCCAGGAAGGTGTATTTCTCCTTGAGCTTGCGATATTCCGGCAGGGCGCGCCCCGCCTGCCGCATCAACCAAACCGGCGGACGATCCACCGCCCGACAATGGCACGCATCCAGAAAACGTTGGCGACGGGTCCACCGGAGCGGCGCCGGGTGGGCAGCGTCCGGGTGGCGCTCATTCTCACGACTTGGAGTTGGTGCAGTGGTGCTCATTATTCACAACGGCGCTCGCGGCTGAAGCGGCGACCGTTGTGCTCGGACTGTTGATACCACATCCAGTCCGGGCTGAACAAGCAGCTTCCCCAAGGCGGGCGGTTGTTACTGTGTCAGGTTGTTAAGCGGGAAGGTTCACGGAAATCCCGGCAAACCGCCACGGTGGCAACACCTCAGTGTTGCTTGGGTGGAGCGCGGATTTCCACTCCGTTGTATCGCCGAATTCCACCCGGCAGCCGCGCGACGCCCGCTTCAGCCAAGGATGCGTGGCCTGCGGATTGGATGTCCGCGATCCGGCAGACTGGATGTCTGCGCTGCGAAAGGTAGCACCGCCCTTGAGCAAGGCATTGCCAGGATCGCGATCACAAGCCGTCAACGCGACCCGCAGCCGATCTGCTAACACAGGTCGTTTCGGCGTTGGGGCGAGATGAAACGCGCCAGGCGGGTGGGGCAATGCAGGGTAACGTGGTTGCCCTCGGTGGAAATCAGCCTTTGGCGGCGGAATTTTGCCAGCGCCCGCGAAAACGTCTCGCTGGCCGTGCCCAGCTCCGCGGCGAGCACGCGTTTGGTGGTGTCCAGCTCGATGCGGCAGGGCCGGGAGCTTTGCGGATCGGGACAATGTTCCACCAACCATTCGGCAATCCGCGTCTGCACGTCCTTGAGCGTGAGCGCATCGAGCAACTCGACCAGCCGGCAGACATGACGATGCGTGGCGCGCAGGAGACACAGCGCCAGTTCCGGCCGCTTGTGCAACAGTTCCACAAAACCCGCGCGATGCACCATGACGACCTCCGTGCGTCCGATGGCCGCCGCGTCGGCATGATGGCCCAGTTCGGAAACGAGACTTTCCTCCGCGAGAGACTCGAAAGGACGGTAAAGATGCAGGAGTTGCTCCCGGCCCAGCCAATTGACGCGATGAACCTTGATGGCGCCCCGCCGCACCACATAGAAACCGCGAACCACCCCGCCCTCGCGAAACAAATACTCGCCGGCAGCGAGCTGCTTCAACTCGCACAACTCCACGATGGCGGCCAGGTCGGCGGCACAGGTGTCGGCAAAGAGCGCACACCGCTTGAGTGTCTGCCGGACGGTGCTGCGTTTGAATTCTCTGAAAATGCCTGGTTTGATCCGGTTCATCATGAGCGGTTCGGGACACACGTCACCAAAATCATGCCTTCCAGCGTCCAAGCAAACGGCCGCGCCGGCTACACTGGGGTTGTCATATATCTTACGGTTCTTGGCACGGAAACCACCACCCGACTGCCGGTGATTCCTGGACTCATGCATTCGAAATGGGGGGCACACGCGTCTGGCGTGCTGCCGTCAGCGTCGCGCTGACGGCCTCGTCACACCATTCTGGGCAAACCAGTTGGTGCATCGAGAATGTGGAAGGAGCATTGCGGCGTGACGCCGCAAAGCCCACGCCGGAGGCGCGTGCTCCCCGGATGCAACCACATCGTTCCGGCTCAAAACCGATATTGCAGGGCGCTGGAAATCACGTGCGCCTGGTAGTCGTTGTTGTTGCCGGACGTGGTGTCGTCGTAGTGGAAGAAACCGTAGCGCAGGGTGAGACGCAGGTTCGCGGTGATGCGCCGCACCAAGGTGGCCGTGATGCCATGTTCCTGAGCCTCGGCGCCGTAAGGCAGGCCGAACGCGGAATTGTCGTCGTAATTGTCCGAAGTGTAGTAGAAGTAACTCAGGTTCAGGTCGGTTTTATCGTCGAGCACCACGCCGGTGGAGAAATTCAACGTCCAGTAATTGTTCTGCGCATCAAGGATGGCCTGGGTGACGTCGGAGGCCGGGGTTTTCGTTTCGCTGACCACGAAGTTGAAGCCCGCCTGCAAGTAAAGTCGCGCCCATGGCGTCCAGGTGACGTTTTGCGCGAAGATGTGCGTGAGCATTTCGGACGACTCGACCTCGCCCAAGCCCGAGGCGCTCGCGGGTTTTGTGTCAATGTTGGAGGTCTGAAACTCGTACCGGCTCATCAGGCTGACCTTCTGGACCGGCCGGAGCGTGAGCCGCACGTTGCCGTCAAGCGTCTCGAAGTTCTGCATCGCCAGGTAGGCCGGATACCGGTTGCCAGCGTTATTGGCCGTACTGTCCAGGTCGTGATCGTAGTCGTACTGATTATTCTTGTAATACCCGCCCACGTCCACCGTCACGCGCCGATGCGCGTACCAGCGGGCGCCCAGGCTGTATTTCTGGAAGAACCGGTTGTCTTCGGTTTCCCGCTGGATGGGCGGCGTCAGGCCCAGACCGCCGGTCTCGTCCAAGTTGCCCTGTCCTTGCGTCCATTCGCCCCGGGCGAACAGCACCCAGTTGGTAATCCCGGAGTAACGCAGTTCCAACCGCTCGCGCACATCAAGCAAATCGCCGTCCGTGTTGCTGTTGAGGAAGCCGGACGCCGGGTTGGCGCCGGAGGTCTGGACCGCCATTGAATCAGCCTTCCAGTCCTCGCGCATCACGCGCACCGAAGGCACGAGCGTGAATTGTTTGAAAGGCACGGTGAACAGGTTCAGGTTCAACACATACTCCTGCTTGCGCGAATCGCCGCTCAGATTCTGATAGCCGAGTCCGTTCAGCGCGTTGGGCGTATAACCCACGTCGAAATCGTCCCCGTAAGTGCGGCTGCCGGAGAAGCTGTTGTCCAGGTCCGAGAAGGAGAACCCGCTGGAGAAAAACAGGTTTTGTTTGATCCATGTTTCGGTGAACGCATGGACATTGAACAAGTCGTAACTCGTTCGCTCACGGTCGGTCACTTTGC
>WYBW01000121.1 GCA_011525685.1 Verrucomicrobiia bacterium | reverse complement strand
GATGAACCGTCGCATGTGGTCAGAGCGATGAAGCCCGAATCCACCGCCTCGCGGCAGATGATTCGCTTCTCGCTCGACTTGGCGAACACAACCGACGACGTCAAAGCAGCCTTGTCCGCCATCGCACGCGCGGTCAAAATGCTGCGCAGTTGAAGGCCCATGAAGCTGCCCGCCGACACGATCATTGCCCGGAGGAAAGTGACGGAATACCTTCTGCGCCTCCGCCGTGAAGACGACAAATCGGAATTCCTTGCGCTTGCGGGTTACACCCAGGAACATGCGGACCGCCTGTTGGATGATATTCGCACCCAGCTTCTGCCACTGGATGCCGAATGGTTTGAGGACTCGGAATACGGCCCGAAATACCGGATTCGCGGCACACTGACCGGACCGAATGGGCGGGCCTTGCGCGTCTTGAGCATCTGGATGAAAGATGACGCGACAGGTCAAACGAAGTTTGTTACCTTACGACCGGACAAAACATGAAGTACGATCTGTTCATTCGCGTGGCCCTGACCGATGACCTGCCCGCCCGGGGGTTGCGGCGCGGTGACGTGGCCACCATTGTCGAACAGCACCCTGGCCGCCCGGGGCAGGAGCCTGGCTACACGCTCGAGGTGTTCAATGCGGTCGGCGAGTCGGTGGACGTGGTAACCGTGCGGGAATCGCAAATCGAACCGCTCACCGCGAACGAACTGCTGACCGTGCGACAGATGGCAACGGTGGCTTGACGTTGTAGCAGCGGACGTGAGTCCGCTCCATCTGAAACGCCGTAGAGTCAGAGCCGACTTGCATCGGCGGCTACGGTCAGCGCTCAAAACCCTGTGCGGTTGATCTCAGACTTACCAGTGGAGTTCGCGGTATTCGCCGGGCCGCATCGAATTCACAGCGGCAGTCACCTCGTCCTGAGGCCGCTGAATCTCAAACCAGTTCGTGGTGGGCAATACGAGGATGGCCAGTTGCCGTCCGCTGAGGTTTTGCTGGTAACGGAGATTCTGGTCCGTGGTGACAAAGACCTCGAATCGTCCTTCGGCCGCGCGCAACAAATCGCCGTTTTCGAGATCCGACCAGCCCAGTTCAAACGCGGTGGAGACTTCGTGTAGTGCAAGCGCGCGGCGCAACGGGACGGGCGTGCCTTGATCAAGGAGAACGCGCATGTGGCGCCAGGCTCAGGCCGCCGCCACAGCGAGGGTGGACTCGGCGAATTTCAAAACGGTCTGGACCTGCTCGCGGGAGACACCGGGAAACCACTCGAGGAATTGGCCCACCGTCGCGCCGCCCTCCAGGTTCTCGAAGAGGGCAGCCACCGGCACGCGCGTTCCCTTGAACACCCACGCCCCGCTCACCTTGCCGGGCACGCGCTCAACGGCTGAACATTGTGTCCAATCCAACATGCGGTTTACCCTACTCCGGGCATAGGACGAGGGCAAGCCAGCCGCAGACAGACCTCAGAACTCGGACTTCGGACTTCGGACTTCTACCTCCCTCCATCCTTCCAAAACTGCCTGGCCATGCCGGTGGTTTGCAGCTTGCCGCGCTGACAGAGGGCGACCCGCGAAATGACGACTGGCGAATTCCGAATGACGAATACTTCCGCTCGATTCGACACTCGTCACTCGTCACTCGCAATTCCCTTGTGCCTTGCGTGAGGAACTTGTCGGCGTCCTGCGACGCGAGCCAGACGGGGAAGCCCCATGACAGGCCCTGCCGCGCAAGCTGACTGAGTAGGCCGGCCTTGTGTCCCCTCGGCAGCAGCGCCGGAGGCGCGACATCTTTGTAGAATCCCGGCACAATCATCCTCCAAGCTCCGTCAGGAGCGACATCGGCTGGAAGATGCCGCCCCTACGGGGCTTGGTTTGTTACGAGAACTCCGATCTACAAAGATGTCGCTCCTACGGAGCTGGCGCGGCCGCCAGAGACTTCGTTTCGCTGTCGGTGTGGAAGCCCTTGAAATCAATCACCAGCGAGGTTTCAAGCCAGCGCTCCGGCGGAATGGCGGTCTGGGCGCTGGCGAAGAGATTGAACCGCTCGATCTTCTGGATGATCGCCAGATCAACGCCCGTCGCGCCGCTGTTCTCCAGTTCCGTGGCCAGCGACGGGAAATCCGGGTCGCTGAGGCGCTGATAGCAATCGCTGATGTTGCGCTCCTAGTTTGCACCGAGTTGCGGTGCGAAGCAACGGATCAGGTTGGCGATTTCGTAGGCGATCTGGGCGTTCTCGGTCGGGTTCGGGTGGCGGATGAGTGGATTGATGGGCAAATCTTCCTGAATCAACCGCACATAGCGCGTGCCGGTCTGCTCGAGAAACCGGGAAAGGGTTTGGCGTTGCTGCGGGTCGTTGGGATCGTCCTCCAACTCGCCATTCATGTCGAAGAACACGAACCGGACGCCGTGGCCGGTGAGTTGCGCGAGCAAATCGAGCGCGAGCTGGCTTTTGCCGCTGCCGCATTCGGATCTTACGCCGGCTTCACTGCTTGAAGCGGATGCGGCGCGGCGCTTCCAGCTTGTCAATCTGCGGAACGTGAAAATCGGCGGCGATTACATTTTCACTCTTCAGTTTAGCCAACACTGGCTTTGCGTGCTGACGAGTAACGCCGTAATCAAAGCATACGCGCACGACATCCAACTCTGTTTTCAGAGAACCGCTTCGCAGAAGTTGCTCCAGTTCCCTTTCGAAGGCCGTGACCTTGCTCGGGCGAAACTCGTCCAGTGCCAGCAACATTTCACCCGGTCGGATGTTTTCGCGATTGATGTCGAAATCCGCCTCGCCGTTAATCTCGTCCGCTTTCCACGCAACCTGCAGGAACTTGTCCATGCCCAGCGGGTGAGCCGAGCCAAAAATCAGCCCATAGACGTTCGCACCTTTGCGGATGGAGAACGGCGCAAGGTAGTATTCTGACCGCTCTGGCAAGAGCGCACGGTAGAAGGCCAGAACGGCACGATGAACATGGTAGTGGTCTTCAGGACGGGAGATCTTTTGCTTGATGGCCGGATGATCGCGAAAGCGGTGCAAAGTGGATGACGAAATGAAAAAGAGGAAATCGCAAGTGGGTGAGCCAACCAGTTGTCGGAACACATCGGGTGTGACCTGATCCACGCCGCATTGATCAATGAACACCAGCTTTGCAGCGTGCCGGTTGGCCAGGATGGGGGCGGAATCCTTCAGCGCGGCATGGAACTCGATGGGGCGAACATCAAGGGCCACGGAGGGCACGTGATACTCGGGTGACTGGAGATTCCCCTTGAGATGCTTGATTTTGCTGGCGCTGGCATCGAAGAAATGGGCGCTCACATGAACGTGCGACCAGCCGGCGAGATGCTGGCATTCCTTTAACTGCTTCAGCAAACGAAGCGGACTGCCCAGATGGCCGGCCGAATCCATGCCAGGTCCGGCGAAAAAATCAAAAAGGTGGATTTCGCGCCGGGGTGGTTTTGCGCGTGAAAGAAACACTGGCAGCCACTCGCGGGCATAGAGTTCGAATATCCGAAGTTTGGTAAGAGTCCCTTCGTCGAAGCTCCGCTGGTGGAAGTCGCCCGCAGCCATACGCTTCAAGCCGGTATCAAGACGTCTTGCAGCAGATGCTGTGTTGTCGCGACCGAGGCGGGAGTGGCTGCCGTTGCCGGAAACTCATCGTAAGTCCTGCCGTCCAGCCTGCGCCCCGTCTCGTTCTTTCGCACCCCGCCCCATTGCTTGAAAAAGAACGGGATGTTCGCCCGCCGGCACTGGTCGCGGATGCTCCGCACCCATTCCCGCAGCATCGGACGCGCTCCCGGCCCGCTTTCCCCACCGACGATGACCCAGTGAATTCCCCGCAAATCCACTTTGCATAGGTCTTCCAAGAGCGGTTCGATGGAGAGGAACGCCATTGTTGGCTTCGCGCTGCGGAGCTTTGCGATGCGCGGGAGGCCATGCTTGCGATTCTCGACGCTCACCCCCCACCAGATGTGGGCGGCTTTCGCCGCTTCTCGGAGTTTGCCCCGCAACAGCGTTGCCATGCGGTCGGCGCGTTTGGTGAGAATCTGATAGGTGTGCCAGTTTGCGGCGAGCATCACACGGCAGACCTTCTCAATGTAATCGTCCGGCACACCTTCATGGAAAAGGTCGCTCATCGAGTTGACGAAAATCTTCTTGGGCTTAGACCAGCGGATGGGGTCGCCGAGTTTTTCCGGCACAAGCCGCAAGTCGAATCCGAATTCAAACGGGTGGCCCGGCACACCGCGAAACCGTTCGGCAAAGGTTTCCGCGTAACAATGAGCACAGCCGGGGCTGATCTTCGTGCAACCGCGCACGGGATTCCACGTCGCGTCCGTCCACTCAATCTTTGAATTGTCACTCATGGTTCGTGTTTTGGCCCAAACTTACCACGCCCGGCCGGACAAAAACTGTCCAAGGCTAAAAATCAACGATCACGTCCTTACCAAAGGTCAGTCCTGCGACCTCGGCTGCGAGGCGAATGATGGTCTTTTTCAAGACATTGTTGAGATTCGTCGCGACCAACCAACCGTCCGGGAGTTGTTCACGCATGTCGCGGAGGTCTTCCCGATCCGGATAAAGCTCTTGGGTCGTGCGTGCGATGTAGCGCCGCTTTCGCCCTTGGGCGTCAGGATGCTGACTGCATCGCTCCAGAAACGCCGGATCAGAATGGGCCAGTTCGCGTAGCACTATCACCATTGCGTCCTTGGCGTTGTGGTATGGGTAGGACTTGCCCTTCAACACCAACCTGCCGCTCCGCGAAGTCTCGGTGACTTGGCGGGGCACTGTCGGACGCGAGGGAGCAACGGCGGTTTCTCGTCCTACTGTCGGACGCTGCGGTTCGACGATCACTGGCTTTCCCAATCCAAGGAGGAATTCAGCAACATCGTCGGCATCCGGGCGGACACCCGCTTTGGATTCAACCGCGCCCATCAGCATCTCAACCAAAAGTTCGTCGCCCTTCTCGACCAACTCGCGCCATGCATCCGGAATTGCAGCCTTTGCCTGTGACCGCCGGTTGCGACTGCGATATTCCTTTCGCGCGCACTCCAGAGCCTCGCCCGACTCGACCCGAGATCGCTGCAAGTAGCGCTGGAGGATTTCAGCGGCTTCGGCCGGTGGACGCTCGTAAAGGTCCAGCTTGTAAACCCGCCGGTCTTCGTAGCTACCTTGTTCTGCGGGCAAATAGAAGCTCCACGTCCGACCATCGGTCAAAGCGACGAACGGGACGCCCGCGTGAAAGGCGTATTCCAGCGCTTGCCTAACGGCGTCCTCAGCTTTGCCGGGCTGCTTGACTTCGGTGAAAATCGCCGGCTTGGACGGCGGATGGCACAACGCGTAATCCGCGCGACCTTCGCCGGTTTGGTATTCGGGCCAAACGATACTCGTGTCCCAGGTGTCCCAGCCAAGTTCCTGAAACACCCGCAGCACAATGCCTTGGGAGACCGCTTGTTCGTTCGGAAACTTCCCTTGCCGTAGCCGGCTTGTTATGTCCATGAGCGCTGCTTCGAGTGACATGCTTCTTCAGTTGTTAACCACGTCCGGAGTCTCCTGCAAGTTGCCTTTGCGATCGAACCTGCGACCCAGTTCATCCACCTTGGCCAGCGGCCGGCGCAAGGTGTCGGCGCGGACAAAGGAAATGCGGAATGTCGAATGCGGAGTGAAGCTGGATTCGACACCTCACCCCGACCCTCTCCCCGGTCGAGGCGGAGAGGGAGAGCCTGCGTCGTTCGACATTCGTCATGCGGAATTTCACCGTGGCCCACTTCCTCCTGGAGTTTGAGCAGTTGGGTGAGCAGTTCGCGGCGGGCCTTGGAATTGCGGAGTTCGGAATCTCGAATGCGGAATGGCCCTGCCGCGAAGGAACGCACGAAACACCCAGTGCTTCTTTGTGATCTCTGCGACTTTTTGTGGCTGATTTGGCCTGGGCCGTCCGAGGAAGTGTGTTTTCGCCCAACAACCCTCACCCGGTCTGCGACCACCCTCTCCCGCTCCCGCGAGCGAGGGACAGCGTTCTTGCTCTTGAGGTCGCGTTTGCCGTTGGCGGGGCAGGCCAATGCAGAAGGCCGATTGTCGAATGGGGATTGATTCGGAATTCTTGATTCGCCAGTCGGAATTCCCCTGCGGAGGGTTTCGCGGAATTCAATGAGTTTTTCCATGCGTTCGTCGCCGCCGTGGGGAATGGCGAATGCCGAATTGCGACTGGTGAATGGGTCAATCATTGCTTCCTCGCGCTGCTTTCTTCGATGACACCATGATGGCCGTGAGTTCACCGGCTTCCTGCTTGAGGCGTGCAAGCTCACGGGAGGTTCGAATGTCGAATGGCAAATTCAGAATGCCCGGCATGGCCTCGATCAATTCGAGCCAATAGCCGGACTCGTCGCTTTCCTCCTCAACTGTGCCGACTTTGGAGATGAAATCGGCCTTCGACTTCGCCCGGCAGGCAGCCCGGTAGTTCGTCCCCACAGACGTGCCGGCCCGGAAGAGTTGCCCCTTGAGGATTTTGAACTCCGGGGTTTGCGGCAGTTGGACGCACGGCCTGATCACGTCTGGCGCGAATTGCTTGGTTCGTTGTTTCAGGTCGTTCATTCAGTCGCCTTCAAATTCGCCACTCACCGTTCGACATTCGCAATTCCGCCGGCCGCGCCCGATGATGTTGACCCAGAAGGATTGCTCGGGCGGCGGTTTGAGCAGATGGGCTTCGATGTTGAGGTTGTGTTGCTGCGAGCAGCGCCGCATCCGGTCGAGGGTGCTCTCGACGCCTTCCGTAATGGCCGGAATTTCCACGCGCGTATCGGTGCAAAGGACAGTGATGGGTTTGGTGCGCTGCTCCGGCGGGAGTGATATGACCGCGTCAAACACGAGGGCCGCGACGAGCGTGCTATCCTTCCCGCCACTGAAGCCGACCAGCCAAGGCGCGGGTCGGCCCGGTAAAGTTGCTGCAAAGAATTGCTGATGTCCTGGTAAGTCGCCGCTGCCATTGCAAGCGAGTATGCGTCGCCGAACCTGGTTTTCAAGAGTCGCGTTGGAGAATCGCCAGGTTGGGCTTCCTCCGTCCCGGGCAAAAACCGGCGGGTGTAATGCCCTGCCGGGGCAGATGCCGGTGGGCTGGGACGTTCGGTGGCGCTTGGAGCTTGGAGTTTGGCGGCGTGGCTGATAATTCATGGGCCGTGACCGAGCCGAGCCTGTTGCTGCTCATTCCCGCCTACAACGAAGAGGCGCGCATCGAACCGGTGCTGCGCGAATACGGGCGTTATTTCCAGGACAATTACCGCGGCGATTTCCAACTGGTGGTGGTGCTGAACGGTTGCCGCGACAACACGCGCGGCGTGGTCGAACGGGTGGCGAAGGATTTTTCTTTCATCAGTCTGCTGGATTTCCCCGACCCCATCGGCAAAGGCGGCGCTTTGATCGAGGGCCTCAAGCTCGCGTCGAAGGCGGAAGTCATCGGTTACGTGGACGCGGATGGCGCGTCGCCGCCGCACGCGTTGCACGCGCTGGTCAGGCGCATTGGCGCGGCGGATTGTGTCATCGGTTCGCGCTGGCTGCCGGGCGCGGTATTGCATCAGGCGCAGCCCTGGGTGCGGCGATTCACCAGTCGCTGCTTTCATCTGATCGTCGAAAGCCTGTTCTGGATGCACATCAAGGACACGCAATGTCCCTGCAAAGTGCTGCGCCGGCCGGCGGTGGAGAAAATCCATCCCGCCCTGCGCATCGCGGACCTGGCGTTCGACGTGAATCTGCTGGTCTCGCTCAAGCGGGCCGGGTTTACGATTCTGGAAGTGCCCACCGAGTGGACGGACAAGATCGGTTCGAAGGTTTCGGCCTCGTTGTTTCGCGCCTCGCTCACGATGTTTTTGTCCGTGGTGCGGGTGCGGCTGGTCTATTGGCCGCGGGTTTACCGGCTGCTCCGGGCGCTGGGCTTGGAGCCGCTCGAGGCGTGGGTTTATGGAAAGTTGCGGGCGCCGTTGCCCCGGCCCGGCCCGCCCAAGGTTCGCGGTTCGACGCCGGCAGGTCCCCATTCCCCGGGGCAGAATCCGCCTCGGTAAAAGTCACAGGGCGGGCGACGGAGGCTGTGACGAGGCTTTGGCGTGACGCCAGGTGTACCAGGCGCAGACGCCGAGGAAGACAAGGCTGAACACGCCGAGAGTTTGCAGCACCGCCACCTGGGTTTGGTGGAATCGCGTCAGGGCAAACCCATACGCCACGGCCACGATCACGGCTGCGGGCACGACGCGAAACGCGGAACGCGCGATCAGATTGCTCAAGAGCACGTTGGCCAGCGAGAGCGGCACCATCGCGCCCGCATACCACGGCAGCACGATACTGGCGACCTCCACGTATTTCGCTCCCCACACCAGTTTCACCACCCATGGTCCCACCACCCAAAGGCCCAGCGCCCCGCACGTCGCGAGCACGCCCGTGCCCAGCAGCACCATGCCCATCAAGTTTGACTTCTCCGATTTTGCCGCGCTGTGGACGATGCGCGGAAACATCACCGCCGCCAGCGGACCTACCAGCCACATCAGCGCCCGCGACAACGTGCCGGCGCTGACGTAAAAACCGGTTTCATCCCCGCTGAAGTAGGCTTTCACAAACATCGTGTCGGCTGTCAGCAGGAAGAAGAACGCGCCGAATCCCAGAATGGAGGGGATGGCCTGCTTGAGCAGGCTGCGCCGGTCGAAATCGGCGGCCGAGGTGAGCCACAGCGCACGGGTCTGCCAGGCGGCGATGATAAACCCGGCCATCAGGCCGAGCAAAACACCGGTCATCATCCCCGCCGCATAGGCGCCCAGCACCAGGACCGCCAGGGCCGCGACGCCCAGCCGGCCAAAGCCGTTGGAGAGCATGGCCCAGCCGAGCCAGAGAAAGTTTTGCTGTCCCTGGAGCACACCGCAGAGCATGGGAAACCAGAGCGTGAACAACACGGCCATCACCGTTACCCACAGGCCGGCCGGATTCGTGATTTCCCATTGCTCGAGAATCCTGGCTTGAAAGACGAACACGAGGATGGCGGCGATCAACCAGAGGACAAAGGTTGCGCCCCAGACCCAGCGGATCATTCCCGCCAGTTCATGCCCGCGATTCAAAGCCAGGGCCTGTGCCGTTTGATGCGTCAGCACCATTTGCAGCGGCAACGCGGGAATGCACATCACCACGGACAGGTAAGCGCCAAACACACCGTACTCGCCGGGCGGAATGCCCCGGGCCAGCACATGCACCGCCCACATCAGCGCGCCGCCGGCGATGTTCGCGATCATCAACCAGCCGCTTTGTCGGAAGAATGAAATACTCTGCGCGGGGTCGTTCCGGGGCGGGCTGTCAGCTTTCTCGGCGGGCATGGGCATGGGACAATACGAAGTCGCTTCGGCTCAGGGAAGTGATTTCAGGAATTTCCAGAGGCAGGCGCGGGCCCGTTCCAGCGAGGCGAGTGAAATCCACTCGTCCGCGGTGTGAGCCTGCGCGATGTCACCCGGGCCAAAGACGACGCTGGGAATGTCACCTTGGGCGAGCACGGCGGCATCGCAGAAGAAGTTGACGCCGACCGGTCGCGCCTGGCCGAGGCTGCGGAGAAACTGGCGGACCAGCGGCAGCTTGACGTTGGTCTCCAAGGGCAGGCAGGGCGCGAGCTTCTGGCCGGTGACACTGGCCGACAGCTTTCTCCCGCGCAACAGGGCGGTGATCTGCCGGCAAACGCCGGTTTCGGTTTCGCCCGGCAGCGTGCGCCGATCCACCGTGATGACGCAGCGATCAGGGACGATGTTGGGTTGCGACCCGCCGGCAATCGAACCGACACTCACCGTGGCCGGACCGAGCAGAGGATGGCGGCGCCGGCGAAGTTGCGCGGCGTAATCCGTCTCCAAAAAATCCACGACGCGCGCCATGGTATGAACAGCGTTGCGGCCCAAGTGCGGCGTGGCGCCGTGAGCCGCTCTGCCGCGCGTTTCCACCCGCAACCACAGGCTGCCCTTGTGCGCGGTGACGGCTTGCAGGCGCGTCGGTTCACCGACGATGGCGAGGTCGGCTTTGAAACCCGCCTTCACCAACGCCCGTGAGCCGCTCTGGGCGTTTTCCTCGTCAATCAAACCGGCGAGGACGATCTCCGTCTTTTCAGGCCGTTGCTTTGCCCGGGCCAGGTCGCACAACGCGGCGAGCATCGCCGCCACTGAACCTTTCGTGTCGCACGCGCCGCGACCGTAAAGCCGCGCGCCTCGCTGGCGCGGCGTGAACTGGCTTTCATCCGCGACGTTCACCGTGTCCAAGTGCGGCGCGAGCAACACTCTTTGAACTGGCCTGGACCTGGGCAACAACCGCACGAGCAGATTGGGCCGGTGCGGCAGCGCCTCCTGAAACTCGACCTCCAAACCGGCCTTCGCCGCAACTGTGGCCAGAAATTCCGCCACGCGCCCTTCGCCCGCGTGGGGATGGCGCTCCGGCAGAAACGCCGGATTCACGCTGGGCAGCGCGATCAACTCGGCCAGCAGTTTGGAGGTCGTGCTCATGTCGGGCGGTGTTGCGGACAGCGAAAGTTAGTGAGGGCGCGGAGGAGTGTCGAGGCTGGCTTGGATATACCACGGACCTCGGGTGCATCTCATTTTCTTTTAGGAGGTCGCCGGGGCGATGTCGTCGCGCGGACTTCCAGTCTGCCGGATCGCGGATTTCCAATCCGCAAACGCCGCGAACGCCTGGCCTGCCACGCCGTGTCTTGGCCCGCCGACTGGAAGTCGGCGATACCGCAGGTTGGGAAACCTGCGCTACGCCAGGAATGCCAGGCTGCAATAAACTGAGATGCGCACATGGACCTCTCATTGGCACCGGGCTTCAGCCCGGTGAGCCCGGGTGACGCTGCGCTGCAGCCGCAGCGGCTTACACTGCGCGCGACAAGCCGTTGAAACGGCTCTATCCATCGCGCGCGCTCCCAGCGGGCTGCTGCCCGGTGCTGATGAGAGCACGCGCATCGAGTGTGCAAGGTCCGGGCTCAACCCCGAAGCCGCAGCGCTTAACGCTGCCGCTCGCGCCAAAGATGTGGAGCGCACCCCGGGCCTTTCCGAGCCTTTGCCCGTGCCAAAGTTTATCTCGGATGGAGGGAACGAAGGATTTTCAAACCAAAGCGTTCGTCGGGCGTGAGCACCCGGCCGTGGGCCTTGAGTTCATGGAGCGCGGCGAAGGTCATGCAAAAATCCACGGCGCTCAACGGGCGTCCCCGCACCACGCGGTCCTTCCAGCGTTGCTCATCGGTGATCTCCTCGATTTCCTCGGGGAGCCCCGGGTAAAAGGAGATCAACCAGTCGTCGCGCCGGAGGTAACCGTCCTGCTCCTGCTTGGGCTCGAACCAGGGATCGCAAAGCAACATGCAGACGGAGCGCCCGCGGCTGTTGCCCAGGCGATAAAACACCACCCGCGCATCGCTTTCCGCAAAGTGATGATAACTGACCTTGGCGTCATCCGCCGGATGAGGGGTGAACCGGGTTTGGAAGCCGAGCTTCACGCCGGCTGCGGCGGCGGGGTCATTTTCAAAGCACAGGTTCTCTTCCAGAATCCAAACGAGCTCGGTGGGGAAGCCGCGCGACTGGAGCAGTTGCTTCCACGCTGCAAGCGCGTCCTCGAAGACCGGCCGGTGATAGTGAATGGTTGCCATGGGAAGATTAGGACGGTTTGCGCGTGAACCAGTCAATAAAAAGTCGTATCCCCTTCTCAATTTTTACCGAAGGATGATAGCCCAGTTTGGCACGAGACTTGGCCAGGTCGGCAAAGGTGATGGGCACGTCACCCGGCTGGAGCGGTTGGCGGTCAATGACCGCTTTCTTGCCGAGGAAATACTCAATCAACTCGATCAGCCTGTTGAGCGTCACGGTCTGCGATTCGCCCAGGTTGAAGATCTCGAAACCAAATTCCTTCTGGGTGCAGGCCATGATGCCGTCCACCGTATCGGTGATGTAAGTGTAATCCCGCGCCGTCGTGCCATCACCGAAGACCGGGATGGGTTGGCCGGCCTGAATCAGTTTGGCGAACTTGTGAATGGCCAGGTCCGGCCGCTGGCGCGGGCCATAGACGGTGAAGAAACGCAGCATCACGATGTCCAGCCCATGGACGTGATGATAAACGTGCCCCAGCGCTTCGCAGGCCAGCTTGCTCGCGGCGTAAGGGGAGATGGCGGAAAAGATTGGGTCGCTCTCGCTGAAAGGAACTTTGGAGTTCACGCCGTAAACCGACGAGGATGAGGCGAGAATGAGTTTCTTGACGCCCTTGAGCCGCGCGGCCTCCAACAGGTTGACCGTGCCCTCCACGTTGACGCGTTGGTAAAGGGCCGGTTCAAGCAGGCTGGGTCGCACGCCGGCGCGCGCCGCGAGGTGAATGACTTGGTCAAACTTCACGCGGCCAAACAGAGCGTCGAGGGCCGGTCGGTCGGTCACATCCCCCTGAACAAACTCGAACGGCTTGGCAAGCGACTGGATCTCCCGCAGGTTGCGGCGCTTGATTTGCGGGTCGTAAAAACCGTTCAGGTCGTCGAACGCCCAGACCGCGTGGCCGGTTTGGAGCAATCGTTCGCACACGTGCGACCCGATGAACCCCGCCCCGCCCGTGACCAGAAAATTCATGGCGGCAGGCTAGAGCGACGGTTTGGGATTGGAAATTGGAAAGTTTCATTCACCTTGGCCGCATGATCGCTTGCCCGCTGCATCACGGGGTCGTGCTTGGCGCGGCCAGCCTGGCGCTGGCGGGTTGGTTGTTTCAGCCAGCCGCGGTTGTTGCCCAGGCAACCGAACCGCGGCAGCCGCCGCCGGGCTTGATCAAAGTCCAGTTGGCACGGCTCAACGTGGCATTAAAGGAGTGGCACGCCCGCTACGACCCGGCGGAGCAGATGATCCGCCGCCCCTTTTCATCGCCCGGCTATCACACCGCGCTCACCGGGGGCGATGTGCATCCCACGCGGGATTCGCTCAACTACGCCGTGGCCTTGCTGGACACCGGCGACCCGGAATTCCTGGCGCGCGCGGAGGCCATCCTGCGCCGAGTGATTGCCTTGCAAGATCAGAATCCCGAAAGCAGGACCTACGGCATCTGGTCTTGGTTTCTGGAGGAACCGCTCGAACGGATGTCGCCGCCGGACTGGAACTGGGCGGACTTTTGTGGCGTTCAATTGCTTCAAGTGGCGCTGGACCATCGTCATCGCCTGTCACCCGAACTGGCGGCGCAGGTGGACACTGCCATTCAACACGCCGCGCGTTCCATCCGCCGGCGCAACGTCGGGCCGGGCTACACGAACATTGCCATCATGGGCACTTACGTGACACTGGTGGCCGGGGAGTTGTATCAACTCGATGACCTTCGCGAATACGCCTTGAAACGGCTGCGGGCCTTCCACGCCTTCACGATGAAGGCCGGCGCGTTCTCCGAATACAACAGTCCCACTTACACCATCGTCGCTTTGAAGGAACTGGCCCGCCTGCGCCAGCACGCGCGGGAGGCGGAGGCGCGGCGGCTGGTCGAGGAAATCTACCGGCTCGCCTGGGAGGAGATTGCGCATCATTTCCACGCGCCGACGCGCCAATGGGCCGGTCCGCACAGCCGCGCTTACCGCACGCTCCTGCCGGCCGAGACGCTGGCGCTGATTCAACGCTCCACAGAGGGACGGGTGCAGTTCTCCAGCGACGATCCGCCTCCGGCCTTGGACGAACACCGCTTGCCGACACCCTGCCCGCGCGAGCTTGAAATGTTTTTCACCCGGCTGGATGAACCGCGCGAACTGGTGAAGACTTTTGTGTCCACAGACCCGCCGGTCATCGGGAGGACCTGGCTGCATCCGCAGTTTGCGCTGGGGAGCGTGAATCGCGGCGACCTCTGGAACCAGCGTCGCGCTCTGCTGGCCTACTGGGGAACGGCGGACAAGCCCGGCTACCTCCATCTTCGGTTTCTCCATGACGGCTACGACTTTGCCGCGGCGCAATTCTTCAGCGTGCAACGCGGTGGTGACATCCTGGCCGGGGTGAACTTCGCCACCGACGGCGGGGACACGCATCCCTCGTTGGACCGGATCAAGAACGCGACCATCCGCGCAAAGGACCTGCGACTGCGCTTCGAGTTCGGCGGGCTGGCGGGGGAGGCCGCGCCAACCTCTCCGACAACTTTGTCGCAGGCTGCGCGGCTTCAATTTGGAAAGGTCCACCTGACGTTGTGCGCCGCGTTCGCCAGGTTCGACGGCGCGGAGGGCCGTTGGGAAGCGGGTCTGGATGAACGCAAACACCTCGCGTGGCTCGATGTGGTGCTGTATTCCGGCGCCGAAAAGGAAATCAACCTGGCCCAAGTGGAGCAGGCGGCCTTGGGTTTGTTGGTGCGGCTTTCAAGCGAGGGCCCGGCATCGCCTTTGGCGCAAGTCGCGCTGAACCACGGACTCCTGACCCTGACCACCGAAGACCCGTCATTGCGATTGAGCTTGCCCGTCCGGCCGGCCAAAGTTTCCGAACTGCAAAAGAGCTTTTCCGTCGGCGCGGGGCGTTGATGGCCGACACTTTCGGCTTTGAAGCCGGGCCGCTGGCCTCAATACTTCGCGCATGGCAATTCAAAACAACGACACCATTTTGCAACTGGACCTGCCCGGCATCCAGAAACTCAAGAGCGGCAAGGTCCGCGAGATTTTCGACCTCGGCCACGCGTTCCTCTTCGTGGCCAGCGACCGCATCTCGGCCTTCGACGTGGTGATGCCCAACGGCATCCCGCGCAAGGGCGAGGTGCTCACGCAGATTTCGCATTTTTGGTTCGACCAGACCGAAAGCCTCGTGCCGAATCATCGGCTGGCAAAGGCCAACGATGCGTTGCCCGCGAAGCTCGCGCCGTTTGCCGACAAGGTCGCCCGCCGCAGCATGATCGTGAAGAAAGCCAAGCCGCTCGCGGTGGAGTGCATCGTGCGCGGCTATCTCGCCGGGTCGGGCTGGAAGGAATACATGAAGTCCCAGACCGTCTGCGGCATCCCGTTGCCTGCCGGCTTGCAGGAGTCTTCCGAATTGCCCGAGCCCATCTTCACGCCGTCCACCAAGGCCGAGACCGGCCACGACGAAAACATCTCTTTCGACGAGGCAAAAAAAATCCTGGGCGACGACATCGCGCATCAGGCGCGCGACCTGAGCCTGAAGATTTACAAGTTCGCCCGCGATTACGCCCGGCAGCGCGGCATCATCATCGCGGACACGAAGTTCGAGTTCGGGCTGTACGAGGGCAAACTCATCCTGATTGACGAGGTGCTCACGCCGGATTCCTCGCGCTTCTGGCCCGCCGACCAATACGCGCCCGGCAAAAGCCAGCCGAGCTACGACAAGCAATTCGTCCGCGATTACCTCGAAACGCTCGATTGGAACAAGACGCCCCCCGGACCGGTGCTCCCGCCCGAGGTCGTAGCCAGGACGACCGCGAAGTACCTGGAGGCCTACGAGCGGTTGACCGGCCAGAAATTATAGGCCGGTTGGGATGCGATGATTCCTCACCAGTGGTAGATTCAGGAAGTCATGGAACTGTACGACAGCCCGAAACGTCTGGAAGCTGACGAATCAGAGTTCCGGGAGGTGTCGTGTTGTGGCTTGGAGGAGCTGCCACCGCCGGACGTGTTCGATCCGGTGGTTGCAGCCTACAAGAAGGATGTGGATCGGACGCTCCTGATCGAGAATCTGAAGCTCACGCCGGCACAACGGGCCGAAAAGCTGGAAAGTTTCATGGAGATGCTGATGGAACTTCGCGAAGCCACAAAGTCTTGGCGCACCTGGTCCGGATGAAACCCGAATACCGGAGGATCCTTCAGGCGCTTGCGGAGGCTCGCGTGGATTTCATTCTCATTGGCGGGTTGGCCGCCAACCTGCGCGGCTCGGCGCGGGTGACCCTCGATGTGGACGTGGTTTATTCGCGGAAGCGGGAAAACATTCGGCGGCTGGTCGAGGCGCTGCGACCGCACTCGCCCTACTTGCGCGGTGCGCCGCCAGGGCTGCCGTTCACCTGGGACGAAAAGACCGTGCGAATGGGACTCAATTTCACGCTGGTAACGACGCTCGGCGACGTTGACCTGCTGGGCGAAGTGGCCGGTGGCGGCAATTATGAACAACTTCTACCGCACAGTTCGGAATTGGAGGCCTTCGGCATCACGCTCCGTTGCGTCACGTTGGAGCGGCTGATTCAACTCAAACGCGCGGCGGGACGTCCCAAGGACTGGGAGGCGCTGGCCGAACTCGAAGCGTTGTTGGAGGAACGCCGAAGACGCGGGCTGGACGGATGGACGACCTGACGCATGCGGAAACCCGGCGGAACTTTTCATTCGCAAACCCGGCCGGGCGAAGTAAAGTCCTGCCATGAGCGTGGAACAAATTGAAGCCAGCATCCGGGCTTTGTCCGCTCCCGAGCGCGCGCGGCTGGTGAGGTGGCTGGACGACCATCGCCACGAATTGGTTGCGGAAGCGGACGAGGTTTCCCCCGAAGTCCGCGCGGAACTGGAACTGCGCCTGAGGGAAGTGGAGGAGCATCCCGAAATGCTCGAGCCGTTCGAGGAGAAAGACTTGGATCGGATGTTCGAGGAATTCGCTCATGCCCGCGCTCAAAAGGCATCCGCTCGTAAGGGCTGACCTGCAACACGCCTTCGATTGGTACGAGGACGCCCTTCCCGGTTTGGGCGGTGAATTTCGCGACGCATTCCGGAGTGCATATCGGCGGCTGCGACGCGGTCTGCTGCTTTACGCCGTGCGCTTTTCCGACATTCGTCGCGTCCACCTCGAGCGGTTCCCGTATGGGCTTTTCTACACGTTCCACCAACCTGAAATTCGTATTCTTGCCGTGCTCCATGGCAGCCGTGAAACGCGGCGCCTCTTGCGTGAACGGCGGCGAACCTTTTCGGCGGCGGCAGACTGATCGTGCAAACCCTGGTCGAAGATTTCCTGCAATACCTGCGACACGAGCGCGGGCAGGCGGAACACACCCAGAAGACCTACGCCGGCTTGTTGAACAAGTTCGTGACCTGGGCGGGCAAACAGAATCTCACGGACTGGAAACAAGTGGAGTTGAAGCATCTGATGGCCTTCCTCCAACACGAGCGCGCGCGCCCGCTGGAAACCGAACCCAGGGAATCCACGCGCCGTCTCAGCAGCGAAAGTGTTTATCTCGAAATCGCGGCACTCCGGGCGTTTTACCGTTTTGCCGAGAATGAAAGGCTGTTGCCCGCGAATGTGGCGGAGCATCTCTCGCTGCCGCGACGCTGGAAACGGCTGCCCAAGGCGCTCACGGATGCGGAGATGGAAAAACTGCTGGCACCGGAAACCCCCGAGACGCCGCAAAGTCTGTGCGATCAGGCGGTGCTGGAGCTGGCTTACGCTTCCGGCCTGCGGCTCTCCGAGCTTCGCAACCTGCGTCTCGAACAACTCCATCTCGAAGCGGGTTTTATCAACGTGATTGGCAAGGGCAACAAGGAGCGGGTCGTGCCGGTGGGGAGCAAGGCCGTCGGCGCGCTGAACCGATTCATCGAAGCCGGGAGGCCCAAGCTCGTTACGCCGCGTTCGCCGGCGAACGTGTTTCTGACCAAACGCGGCACGCCCTTCGCGCAAGTGACACTCTGGCTGCGCATCAAGCGCCGCGTGCGCCGCGCGGGCGTGTCCCGCAACGTGACGCCCCACATGCTGCGGCACAGTTTCGCCACGCATTTGCTGGAGCATGGTGCGGATTTGCGGGTGATCCAGGAGTTGCTGGGGCACGCGAACATCAGCACCACGGAAGTTTACACGCACGTGACGGGAAACCGGCTGCGCGACATCCACCGGAAGTTTCATCCAAGGGCGTAGGACCGGCGTCGCGCCGGTCGCTGACTTCCTGTTCCGCTTGAGCGGGAGAATCCAGTTGGAAACAGGCGCGACGCCTGTCCTACTCAAAATCGTAAACCACAACCTTCCGGCACACGCGCTTGAAGACTTTCTCGATGAACTCCACGTGCAGCGGATGCACCTGGTAATCGTCCTGAGTTTTCTTGTCCGGAAAGCTCAGGTTCAAGGCGACCTGATACGTTTGATCCACAACGGGCCGATGGCTGGTGGCCATCTTGCCGATGTGATAATGCAGCGCGCCCGGAATCGGCTTGAGATATTGGTTCGCGCCGGCGATCAATTCATCGGCGGCATCCGGTTGATCCGGATCGGTCCAGAAAATAACAACGTGTGAAAACATACTCTTGCTGGCGGGGATTCTTGTGAGTTCAGCGACAGCAGCAAGAGGAAACTTTGATTACCCCTCACCGCCACCGGTCAAACAACTCCAGGATCGTGTCCACAATCTTCGGCGCGGCCTCCACTTCGAGATAACTCGAACGCGCCCGCCACGTTTCGTAACCGCCCAGCTTGTGGTGCTCCGGCGTCGGCAGATAGCCGTTGTAACCATTGGCAAGCGAGACGGTGAAGGTTGGTTTGAATGGACTCCGCGCTTTGATCTCCAGCCCAATCTCGACAAACACCTCGCACGGAATCGCCGCCAGACCGAGGTCGCCGATGCGCAGCGTTTGAATGAGCACCGGCACTTGGGCGGGGTAATCCTTCAGCAACATGGTTTCCCGCGCGTAGATTTCCTCCGCGCCGCGCAGTTCGCGCCCTGCGGCGCCCGCCAGGATTGCCTCGGCACGCTGCAACTCCGCCGGGTCTGGCCGGCGAACGCCCAGTGTGATCTCCCTCTGCGCCACACGGAGAGTCACCCGATCCTGGAAGTCCATTGCCTCATACACCCGTTGGGCCTCCCGGGCCACGGCGTCCGCCACGAGGTTGATTTGTTCGTAAGGCTTCTGCGGCGGCCGCTTCTGCCGGAAGTTGATGTTGTTGATGTCGCCGCTCGTGCCGTTGGCCAGCAACGCGACGAACGGCGGGTCCTGCCGGTCCGCTCCGAGCAGTTGGCCGACCCGAACGCAAAAGGCCCCGAAGTAATCGGCCGAAATGTCGAAGCCCGGCGCGCCGACGTAATGCAGCGAATACACCGCCAGCAACGCGACGGGCCGACCCTCACGGGATTGCATCGCGAGCACCGACACGTCGGGGTCCGTCGGGCCGGCCGGCTCGACCAAGTCGGGGCTTTCGACCGGCGGATTCATGCGCACGAGATCGTTCGTGCCGCCCAAAGGATTGGGTGGAATTGTGCCCGGCTTCATGCGCCAGCGGCGGTTGAACACCTGGTTCGGTTCCCGGCCCACGCCCCAGCCAATCTTCGCCGGCGCGACCTGGTTCACCGCGCGCTGCACGCCGTCGGCGATGCGTTCCGCGAGAAACCGTTGATACTCCGCGTCCGGTTCGCTTTGAAACACGGCGGCGCAGGTCGGCGCGCTGTGGGTATGCGTGGCCGAAATCAGGACGTTTTCACTGGAAATGCCGGTGCGCTGTTGGATCAAGGCCTTGGCCGCGTCCATCACCTCGCGCGGGATCATGCAACTGTCGCACACCACGAGGGCCAGCCGGGTTTGGCCGTCGTCGAGCACCAGGCAGCGCGCGTGCAGTTCGTCGTGAATGTGCCTTGCCTGCCGGTCGTTGAAATGGCCGTTAATCGAGATGCCCAAACGCGGCGTGATGACGCTGGTGGCCGCGCCGGCACGGAACTGCCGGGGCGCGTCGGAACTGGTGGTTGGCTGCGCTGACTGCGCATAGGCGGGCGAGGCTGAGGCGAGCATGGCACCCGCCCCAACCAGCAGCAGGGTTGGCTTGACATTCATTGGGACGATAACGACGCGTTGGAGCTTCCCGATCAGGCGTTGTTCTTGTCAAGCGGTTAGCTTATCGTGCGAACATGAGGCTGAGGGCGAAATCAGCGTGGCCGGCTTCGGGGCGCATCGCGGGCATCATATCTGTCTTGTTTGCGCTCGCGGTGGAGGACGGTTCCATTCTGGCCCGCGAAACCAACCGCCCTCCCGAACCGGAGAAACAAATCATGAAACTTCAACTCACCAGTTCAGCGTTTTCAGAAGGCCAGGCAATTCCCGTGTTGCATACCTGTCAGGGCAGGGACACTTCGCCGCCGTTGAAATGGAGCGGCGTTCCGGCAAACGCGAAGAGTCTGGCGCTGATTGCCGATGACCCCGACGCCCCGGTGGGCACGTGGGTTCATTGGGTGCTCTACGACCTGCCGCCAGGCACGACCGAACTCGCCGAGAACGTCGAGCGCTCGCAATACCTGCCCGGCGGTGCCAAGCAGGGGATCAATGACTTCAAGCGGCTGGGTTACGGCGGGCCGTGTCCGCCGCCCGGCAAACCGCATCGCTACTACTTCAAGCTCTACGCCCTCGACCGGCTCACCGACCTCAAGCCGGGCGCGACGAAACAAGAGTTGCTCAAAGCGATGGAAGGTCACGTTCTCGCCGAAGGACAACTGCTGGGGACGTATCAGCGGCGATGAAGCCGGCAGCCGGGAAAAACCGTTTCACCCGGCTTGCAGCACCTTGAGCATCTCGCGGTCGAGTTTGACGCCGCGGAAGTCCTCGTATTGAACATCCTTGCGCTGGCTGTCCGCGACCCCGAACGAGCCGCGCAAATTCCACAGCGCCCAGCCCCAGCCGGCCTCCTTCCACAGGTCGAGACAGTCCCGCATCCAGGCCAGCGCGACCTTGTGGGGTGTCCGGTTGTGCGCGCCCCATTCACCGACGTGAACGCCCACGCCCTTTGCCTCCAGTTTTTTCCAAGGCTCGATGCGTTCCCGCCGCAGCGTGGCCTTGTCCGTGACGCGGTCGCCCACCTTGAGCGGCCAGGTCGGTTCGGGCCAGCGGTCGGAGCCGCCAACCCAACTCGCCTGGTAGTGGCTGATCTGCATCGGGTCGTAACCGCGCGTGCTTTGCGCCAGGCCAAGGTCCACCAGCCCATGCACCGGATCGCGTCCCCACTGCAAACCATCCGCCACGATGAGGCGGGCCGGGTCCTCCGCGCGGATCGCTTGGACCATGCGTTTGACGACGCGCACGTAGGTTTCCTCCGAGACGTTCGCCGGTTCGTTCAGCAGGTCGAAGCTCAACCGGTCATTGGGAATGCCCTTGTAACGTTTTGCAAAATGCCCCCAGTGAAACGCGGCCGCCTCAAGGGCTGGCTCATCCTTCCACAAATCGAACGGCTCCTTCGGCGGGTTCACGCAGTAGCCCGGCGCGCGATGGAAGTTGAGGTTCACATGGATGCCGTGCTTGCGGCCAAATTCGACCGCCTCGTCCACGTGCTTCAATTCGGCTTCGCGCAGTTTCAGCGGCTCCGCGTGGCTGGACCAGCAAAGATACGACATCGGCAGGCGCACGAAGTCGAACCCCCACTCCGTCATCAGTTCAAAGTCGCTCTCGCGAAAAGGTGGATTGCCCTCGCCCCGGGCAGTGAACTTTTCCAACAAGTTGAACCCTCGCCAGCGCGGCAGCCGCCTGGCCGTGGGCATCTCCTGGTTCGCGGCGATGGCGATGGGAGAAGCCATCGCGAGGGTGGCGGCAATGGTAGTGGTGTGCAGAAACTCGCGGCGGTTCATGGTCTTCATGGTTCATTCTGGTCTCGGTCCATCGAACGGGTGATCAAGCTGATCTTCTCCTCGGGCCGTGCGGTGCGGCGCATCAGCAGGTAAAAGACGATGAACGCGCCCACCAGCAGCACACCGCCCGTGATCAACAGGTTGGTGCGGTTGAACAACGATTCGCCGGGTGTGGCCACGGCGGTTTGCCCCATCGGAACTTCGCCCCGCGGCTCGGTCAATGGCTCGGGTTGTTTAGCCGGTTTCAATTCAGCCGGCAGGTCCGGGGTGGGGGGCGGCGAATCTGGTGCGCTTTGGGGGGTAACCGGAGAAGATGGTGTGACTGTCGTGATCGCCGTGACTTGCGTCTCAGTCGCAACAGGCTTCGGCGCGCTTGGGGTAACAGCGATGGCAGAAGGCTGATCTGGCGTCGAGGCTTCTGGGCTCACTGGAGATGTTTCGGGCTTGGGTGGTGTCTGGGTGACAGGCGGCACGACTGGCTCGGTGATGGAGGCGTCGGTTGGCGTTGCCGGAGCGCTTGGAGCAGGCTCGCCGACGACGATCAAAGGATTAACCGCAGGCGCTTGGGGCTCGCTCTTTGGTTCTGGTTTGATCTCGGGTTTCGGTTCCGGGGCCGGCTCGGCTTGCGCTTTGGTTGATTCCATCGGCCGCTCGGCTGGCTGGGGTTCCACCGGATAAGGTGGGAACTCCGGTCGGAACGGCGGCGTGTTAACCCGCCAATCAATGAACTCCCCGCCCTTGGCGCGGAGTACCGTGATGAAAGGCATGCGTTGTTTGCGCTGGCCGGGGTAATTCAGCCGATACGATTCGTTGATCTCCTTGTCGAACGGCGTGCCGCTGATCTTGCCCGTTCCATCCGTGAGGATGATCACGGTGATTCTCTCGGAGTCCCGCACCACGCTGGTCAGCGATTCGACCACCTTCTCGAACCGGGACTTTTTGTCATAGCGCACCTTGGCCATGAAATCGGTCGCGGCGGAAACGATCTTTGGCCGGTTCTGGGGCGTCCAGCGTTGCAGCGGGAACACGCCCGTCCTGAGTTCGTCGCTGAAGGTCCACAGGCCGATGGTGTCGCCGGGCCGCGCCTGCCCGACCATGCCGGAGGAAAACAACTGCGTGACGGCCTTCTGGGTGTTCTCCGCGTTGCGCTCCATGGCCGCGGAGGTGTCCAGGATCAGCAGGAAACGGTCTTCCGCGCCTTGCGCGGGCAGCCGGTTGGTGCTGGTGGCGGCGCGCAGGCCCTCATTCGCGCCGAGCCACGCCGCGCAGAGAACCACGCCGCCCAGGGCGCGCAGGACAACGCGGAGTGCCGGTTGAGGAATGACTCGTTTCATGGCGAATCAGTCCGATCGGGCATGGCGAAAACGATTTCGCTCGGTGCGGTTATGATGTTTGAGGTCATCGGCAAGTTCCGCCAACGCGCTCTCGACGTCACGAATGAAATTCCAACAACTTGAGGCCTGCCCACCCAGCCCGATGACTACATCCCGCTCCGTGTTGTCATCCGTCACGGCCAGCACTTCGCCGTAAGGTTGAAAGCGGTGCGCGGCCCGTTCGATCATCTGGTCGGCCGTCTGGCCGGCTTTGGAAAACAGAACTTCGACGTGCTTCGAGTCGTGGTGTTTCGGCGTCCCCGGCCGGGAGCCGGCGCCGTCGAAAAAGATGGTGATCGGCGTGCCGACAGCGTCCTGGTAACGCGTCAAAATGGAAACGAGCTCGTCCCGCGCCGCCTCGGAATGGCGCGGTTTGCCCGGCGCCAGCTCCGGCCAGTTGTGCAGGAGACTGTAGCCGTCAACCAGGATGCGAACCAAAGCCACGCCCCCAAGTTAACCACCCCTACCCCAAAAACCAAACACCAAAGCGGCCGCGCGGCGGGGATGCGAATTCCGTCACTGTTTTGTAACTGACTTGGCCGCGACTGCCCGCTTAATCTCGCCCCAGTCTGGTATCTGGAGCGCCATGAGTCTGGTGATCGAAACAACCGGGTTGACGAGGGTCTTCGGCAACGTGCGGGCCGTGGATGGCCTCAACCTGCGTGTGGAGGCCGGGAAGTTCTTCGGCTTCCTCGGTCCGAACGGCGCGGGCAAGTCCACCACCATCAAGATGCTCACCGGCCTGCTCGCCCCCAGCAGCGGCACCATGCGCATCCTCGGCGAGGACCTGGCCAACGAAGACCGCGCCCGCGAGGTGCGGCGGCGCGTGGGCGTCGTGCCGGAGGCGCTCGGGTTGTTCGACAATCTCACCGGACGTGAATATCTCACGTTCATCGGCCGGATGTATCTGTTGCCCGTGGCGACCGTTCGGGAGCGTTGCGACGAGCTGCTGACCATGATGGGGTTGGAAAATGAGGAAAAGAAGCTCACGCTTGAGTACTCGCACGGCATGAAGAAAAAGCTGGCGCTGGCGGCGGCGCTGTTGCCGGGACCGGACCTGTTGTTCCTGGATGAACCGTTCGAGGGAGTGGACGCGGTGTCGTCCCGCGTGTTGCGCGACGTGTTGCGGCGTTGCGTCAAACGCGGCGCGACGGTGTTTCTCACGTCGCACGTGCTCGAGATCGTGGAGAAGCTCTGCTCGGACGTGGGCATCATCGCCAATGGCAGACTGGTCTATCAGGCGGCGATGGACGAAGTGCGGCTGAACGGTTCCCTGGAGGAACGCTTTATCGCCGCGGTGGGCGGCGAGCAGGCCGAAACCGGGCAGTTGAGCTGGCTTGCGGATTGAAATGAACCGGGAACAATTTCGCGCCATTCTCTGGCTGCGCTGGCGGCTCAGTCGCAACCAACTGCTGCGCGGCAGCGGCGTGGGCGCGGCCATCGCGGCTCTGGCGGTGGTCTTGCTGGTGTTGCTGGCGGTCGGGGCGGGCGCGGGCGCGACGCTGCTCGGCGTGTTCGCCCTGAAGAAAGCCTCGCCCACAGAGCTGATGTTCATTTGGGACGCTGTCGTCTTCTTTGTCTTGTTTTTCTCGTTGATCGCCGTGTTGACGGAGCTGCAGCGATCCGAAAGCGTGGACCTCACCAAACTGTTGCATCTGCCCATCGGTTTGAATCAGGTTTTCGTTTTCAATTACCTCGCCTCGCTGATTTCACTCGGGACGGTCCTCGCGTTGGCCGTGATGCTGGGGTTGGTGGTCGGAATGGTCATCAGCCGCGGCGGGGACTTTCTGCTGGCCATTCCGCTGGTGCTGGCGTTTGTGTTCATGTTCACCGCCTGGATTTATTGCCTGCGCGGCTGGTTGCTTTCGCTCATGGTGAACCCGCGTCGCCGTCGCGCCATGATCGTATGGATCACGCTCGGGGTGATCCTGATCGGGCAATCGCCTCAACTGATTCATTTCGTTGTGCCACGCAAGGCGGCTCGCGACCGTGCGGCCCAGTCCGCTTCGGCCACGAACTCCGCCGCCCAACCTGCGGAAACGCCGTCTGCCACGGGGGGCGCGTTGTCTCCCCAAGAGGCGCAATCCGTGACCGCCTCCACGAGGGAGAAAAAGAACGCACAGGTGCTCGCCGTGGCGACCGGGGTGAATCAATGGCTGCCCCTGCTCTGGTTGCCCAATGGCATGCGTGGTCTGGCAGCGGGGAGTTGGTGGCCGGCACTTTGGGGCGGCGCCGGCATGTTCGCCCTTGGCTGGTTGGGGTTGAGCCGGGCGTATCGCGCCACACTCAAGTTCTACCGGGGAGAAGAGCGCGCCAAACCCGTGTCGGTCAAACCGGTTTCAGCTCGCGCCGCCCGCCCGGCCGCCAATTGGATCGAGCGAAGCCTGCTTGGTCTGCCGGACGACACGGCGGCTCTGGCGTGGACACAATTCCGCTCCATGCTGCGAGCGCCGGAAGTGCGGATGATGCTGGCGATGGGACTGTTCGTGGCAATCTTTCTGCCGGCCGTCATCCTCTGGCGCGGCGGCAGCAACCCGAGTTTTCCCGAGGCCGTGCGGCCCTTTGTTGGCACGGGGATGATGGTGATGGTGTTGTTCACGCTGATGCAACTGGTGTGCAATCAGTTTGGTTGCGATCGCGACGGCTTTCGCGGCCTGGTGCTGTTGCCCACACCGCGCGAACGGCTGTTGTTGGGAAAAAACCTTGCCCTGATTCCGCTGGCGGGAGCAATCATGATCCTGCCTCTGGTGGCTGTAAGCGTGCTGGCGAAACTTTCCCTGCCGGTGGTGCTGGCGACTCTGCTGCAGTTTGCGGCGGCGTTTCTGCTCTATTGCGCCATCGGGAATCTGGCCTCGATCCTTGTGCCCTATCGCATCGCCGCCGGCTCGCTCAAGCCCACCAAGCAATCCTGGCAAACTTCGCTGGGCGTGATGGTGGTTCATCTCTCGTTTCCGCTGCTGGTGTCGCCGGTGTTCATTCCGCCCGCACTGGGATTTGGGCTGGAGCGTCTGAGCGGTTGGCCGACGGGGCCGGTGAATTTTTGCGCCAGCCTAGTGCTGGCCTTCGCCTTCGGTGCGGTTTACAAGTTCACCCTGCCTCCGCTGGGCCGGCTCTTGCAACGCCGCGAGACCAACATTCTCCGCGCCGTCACCGAAGTCCGGGAATAGCATCGCCGCCTGCGGGTCGTACGCGGCACCACCGCGCCTCGGTTTTGCGCGTGCCGGCAACATTCCTGTTTACAGGCCTCGCCTCGTTGATAGTATCGCTCGCGAGACGACAACCACATGAAGAAGATCGAGGCCATCATAAAACCCTTCAAACTCGAAGACGTGAAAGAAGCGTTGTCGAGTCTGGGCGTGGAGGGCATGACAGTATCCGAGGTGAAGGGCTTTGGCCGCCAGAAAGGCCATACGGAAATTTATCGCGGCAGCGAGTACACCGTGGACTTCCTGCCGAAAATCAAAATCGAAGTTGTGCTCCCGGATGCGGGAGCGAACGCCGCCGTGGAGGCGATTGTCAAAGCGGCGAAGACCGGGAAAATCGGCGACGGCAAGGTGTTCGTCAGCCCGATTGAAAACGCGATCCGAATTCGGACGGAA
Organism: Verrucomicrobiia bacterium; assembly: GCA_011525685.1. Lineage (GTDB taxonomy): Bacteria > Verrucomicrobiota > Verrucomicrobiia > Limisphaerales > JADLHS01 > WYBW01. Next base: position 18,683 of record WYBW01000121.1, on the reverse strand, counting down.
GAAACCGGCGAGCAGGCGGTCTAGCTCCGGTCGCCGATGCCGACGCCACGCCAAAAGGAAAGCAAAGGCTTGATTTCATTGGTCGAAACGGCCTGTTAATAACTCGTGAACAAGAGTTAATATGTTGTCCTCGTAACGACCGGGACGATTGCATAGAAACGCACCCGGAAAGTGTTCGCCGTCCGGTCGTTTAGCCCGCAGAATCCAGTGTGTTCAGCGGGTTGTTTTGTCGGGATACATAAATTGTTGTAAATGAACGATTTGCCAACTGCCCAGCGGGTGGCATTGGCGGGGCGAAAAGCAGGGTCAACGGTTTTTGCGGGCGCGGCGTTTGGGCGGTGTCAGAAGCGGCACAAAAAGCCCCCAGCAAAAAGTGATTTTTAGGTCAGGTGAATAATTTGCCCGAAAAACGGGCCTTTGGGGAACAAATCATGCAAGCTTCGGCGGAGAAAATCTGGTGTTCCGCGCAGGAACAACTTCGCTCCATCCTCACGACCGACATCTACAATCTTTGGTTTGCTCCGTTGCGCGCGGCCTCGCTCGACGGCAACGAGGTTGTGCTGGAAGTCGCCAATGATTTTTCGGAAGTCTGGCTCAAGGACAATTATCTCGGGCTGTTGCAGGACGCCCTCACGGTGGCTGGTGGGCGACCGCTGCAGCCGAAGTTCAAAGTCACCGGCGCCCAAGCCAACCCTGCCGCGGCAGTGAAGACGCCGACCGCCAAACCTAAATTGAACGTGGTGGCGCATGAGCGGTCCGCGACCGGCGGAGAGCTGGGATTCAATCCGAAGAACACGTTCGACACCTTCGTGGTCGGCAACAACAACAACTTCGCCTACGCGGCCGCCAAAGCTGTCGCCGAGGCGCCCGGCAAGTCCTACAACCCGCTGTTCCTCTACGGCGGCGTGGGTTTGGGCAAGACGCACCTCCTGCACGCGATTGGCCAGCACGTCGCCAGCCACAGGAAGAGTGCGCGCGTCGGCTATGTTTCCTCAGAGAAATTCACGAACGAATACATTGACGGCATCCAGAACAATCAGCTTGGCCGGTTCCGCAAGAAATACCGCCAGACGGATGTCCTGCTGATTGACGACATCCAGTTTCTGGCCGGCAAGGAACGCATCCAGGAGGAATTCTTCCACACTTTCAACGCCTTGCACGAGGCTCACAAGCAGATCGTGCTGACCTGCGACCGGCCGGCCAGCGAAATCCAGAATCTGGAACAACGGCTGGTTTCGCGCTTTGAGTGGGGACTGGTCACGGACCTGCAACCGCCGGATGTGGAAATGCGGCTGGCCATCCTCAAGAAGAAGGCGCAATTGATGGGCGTCACGTTGCCGGAGGAAATCATCAACTTCCTGGCCCATCGCATTCGCACGAACATCCGCCGCCTGGAGGGGGCCCTGATCCGCACCGCGTCCTACGCCTCATTGACCGGCCGGAAGTTGAGCCTCGAAACCGTGGAAGGACTGTTGCGTGAGATTCTGCACGAGGAAGGCCGGTTCTCGGTCAGCATCGAGTTGATCCAGAAGAAAGTGGCGGAGCACTACGACATCCGGCTGGCGGACATGACCAGCAAGCGCCGGCCCGAGAACATCGCCTTCCCGCGGCAGGTGGCCATGTACCTCGCCCGGGAAATGACGGAGTGTTCGTTGAGCGCCATCGGCGAGGCTTTCGGCGGGCGCGATCATGGCACCGTGTTGCACGCCTGCCGCCTGGTGAAGGGGCGCATGGACGTGGACGCCAACGTCCGCCAGGTCGTCAATTACCTGGAAAAGCAGTTGATGCGTTGAACGGCGGCAACGCAGGCGACGCGAAACTCAACTCAGCACCCGGACTCTGCTCATGGACGCCGGATGCCAACGCTCCCAGTCGCAGCTTCCCGACCGCTTTCCATGCCGATAATTGAAGTCAACGGCCTGACCAAGGCCTTCCGCACGTACAAGAAGCGACCCGGTTTCTCGGGCGCACTCAAAGGGCTTTTCCACCGAACCTACGAGCAGACCCTCGCGGTCAACAATATCACCTTCCAGATTGAGCCTGGAGAGCTGGTCGGCTTCCTCGGCCCCAACGGTGCGGGCAAGACCACCACGCTCAAGATACTGGCCGGGTTGCTGTATCCGACCAGCGGTCAGGCGCGGGTGCTGGGCTTCGTGCCGTGGGAACGTCAAGACGGCTACCGCCGTCAGTTCGCCCTGTTGCTGGGCCAGAAAAACCAGCTCTGGTGGGATTTGCCCGCGCGTGAGTCGCTGGAGTTGAACGCCAAAATCTACGGCATCCCCGCTCCCCGCTTCGAGAAGATCGTGTCCGAGATGGGTGAATTGCTCCAGGTCCGGGACAAATTGAACGTGAGCGTGCGCGAACTTTCCCTGGGGGAACGCACCAAAATGGAGTTGATCGCCTCGCTGCTCCATCAGCCGCGAATTCTGTTCCTGGACGAGCCGACCATCGGTCTGGATGTGGTTTCACAGAAAATCGTCCGGGAATTCCTCCGGGCCTACAATCAGCGACACCAGACCACCATCCTGCTCACCAGCCATTACATGGCGGACATCCAGGAACTCTGCCGGCGCGTGATCATCATTGACCACGGCAAAATCTTCTTCGACGGCCGGTTGAGCGAGGTGGTGGACCGCTTTGCCGACTTCAAGCTCGTCACCATCCATTGCGACGGCGCGGAAGACCGTTCCAACCGCAGCCTGTCCAAATACGGCGAAGTCGTCGAAACCCTGCCCGGCAGCATCAAGCTCAAGATCAAGCGCGACCGCGTCATCCCCGCGTGCAAAGCCCTGCTCGACGAACTGCCCGTGCGCGACATTGACATCGAGGAAGTCCCAATCGAGGACGTCATCCGCCAGATTTTCGCGAGGTAGCCGGCGGGTTGCTCGGATGGGGCTGCCGCGAAAGTTTTCCCGGCATCGGCTTCACCGGCAACGCTGGCCACCGGGAACAAGCCGACGACTGATGGGAATGAACCGCTTGTCGGTAACGCCGACTTTCCAGTCGGCGCGCCCTGTGGAGTATCTCGCCGAGAGTCCACAACGCGAGGCGCGGGTTTTACCCCACAGGGCAAGCATGCCAGTTGGAAAACCGGCGCTACGCCCTTGGTTGCAGATCGGGCGATTCCCAAGCGTGACTTTCCCGCCAGAACGGTATCCAATGCCACTCATGAACACACGAGTCCTCTCTCTACTCTGCGGCATCATTCACTTGGGCACAACCTTCAGCGTGAAGGCCGGAGCAGCGAAGCCGGGTGCCGCCGGCCACTGGGAAGGTGTGATCAATCTGCCCACCACCGCGCTGAATGTGCGCGTGGACCTGGAATCGGCCGGCGGCCAAGCGTGGCAGGGCACCATTGACATCCCAGTCCAGGGTATGCGCGGATTCAAACTCGAACCGGTCAAGGTGGAAGGTTCGCAGGTTCACTTCGTCATGCCGGGGATTCCGGGCGACCCGCAATTTACCGGGCGGCTTTCTGACGACGGCAAGACCATCAGCGGCGACTTTACCCAAGGCGGGGGAAAGTTTCCTTTCAAGCTGGAGCGCAAGCCGAAGCCCGTGCCCGCCGCGGGTGAGACGCCGGCGCGGGGCATTCCCGGCAAAGGTCTGGCCGGCCATTGGCAGGCTTCACTCAAGCCGACTCCACTCATCGAACTCCGACTGGCACTGGAGATCACGAACTCGGCTGCGGGAACGCTTGGCGGGGTGATTGTGAGTCTGGACCAAGGCAACGCGCGCATACCAATCACCACGCTCACGGAGAATGCCGGCGTGGTTCATTTGGAGGCAAAAAGTGTTGGCGGCGTGTTCGACGGCAGGTTGAGCGCGGACGGGTCGGAGATTGCCGGCGACTGGAAGCAGGGCGGACAAACCAACCCGCTGTTCTTCAAACGACTGGCCAGGACGGCAAGTCTCGAACGCCCGCAAGACCCGAAGAAGCCCTACCCTTACCTCGAAGAGGAGGTCGTCGTGGAAAACCCGTCGGCGGGCGTCCGGCTTGCGGGCACATTGACCTTGCCCCTCAGTGCGGGACCTCATCCGGTGGTGGTGTTCATCACCGGTTCCGGCCCGCAGGACCGGGACGAAGCCATCATGGGCCACCGGCCCTTTCTCGTGCTGGCAGATCACCTGACTCGCGCGGGCATCGGCGTGTTGCGTTGTGACGATCGGGGCGTCGGCAGTTCAACGGGCGATTTCTCGAAGGCCACCGTCCGGGATTTTGCCGGGGATGTGCTGGCGCAAATTGCCTACCTCCGCACCCGACGAGAAGTGGATCAGCGGCGCATCGGCCTGATTGGCCACAGCGAGGGCGGGATCGTTGCTCCCCTGGTGGCGACAAAGTCAAAGGACGTTTCCTTCATCGTGCTGTTGGCCGGTGTGGGCGTGTCCACGGAAGAACTGCTCTTGAGGCAGGCCCGCGACATCGCGCGGGTCATGGGAGCGGGCGAAGACGTCATTGCCAGGAATGCAGCGCTCCAAAAGGAGCTATTCGAGATTGCCAAAGAGCAGCAGGACAATTCCGCGGCCGAGGCCGCGGCGCGAAAGTTGATTCGCGACCAACTGACTGACTTCTCCGAGGAACAGCGCAAGGCCATGGGCTTGTCGGAAGCCGGCATCGAAGCGCAGATCAAAATGGTGCTCTCACCGTGGTTTCGTGATCTGCTTCCTTATGATCCGCGCCCAACACTCAGGGCAGTCAAGTGTCCCGTGCTCGCGCTCAACGGCGGGAAAGACTTGCAAGTCGCCGCCAAGGAAAACCTGACTGCCATCCGTGATGCTCTGACCGCGGGCGGCAACCAGAGGGTGAAGACCGTCGAATTGCCGGGTCTGAATCACTTGTTCCAAACCTGCCAGACGGGTGCCATCGCCGAATACGGCCAGATCGAGGAAACCTTCAACCCGGCGGCAATGAAACTCATCGCCGACTGGATTCGCGAAGTCGCCTCGCGTTGACGCTTGGGGACGCGACAGTCCCCATGCAGATTGCAACGGCCCAAACTCCCAGCCTGGCTCACTCGCACCCGACGCCACCGACCGCCTCGTTCACTTGAGTTGTCCAAGCAGCTTGGCCGCGCGATCGCGCGTGGCCTGATTCTTGGACTCGGCCTGGATTTTGGACGCCACCGCCCGGGCCTGGTCGGGAGCCGACTTGGCAATGCCTCCGGCGATTTTGAGCGCCGCCAGTTCTGCCTCGGCTTGGACTTGGGCATCCGCGAGATAGGGTTCGACGAGCTTTAGCGCGGCAGGATCGGCCACGTTCGCCACCCCGGAGAGTATCGCCTTCCGGTCGTCGGTGCGCTGCGTGCGGGCGAGCAACTCGGTAAAGGTGTTCAACTTTTGCGAAGCTGGTTGATCGCCCTCTTCCAGCAGGCGCAGGCAACCCCGCAGAGCAAGGAAGCGATGCGTTTCATCCTCGGAATTGCGCAAAACCTCCAGCAAAGCGGGCAACGCCGGCGGCTCCGGCCAGTCCGCCAAGACCCGAATCGCCGTGTCCTTCACCGCGGGCTGTGAACTGGCCACAGCGGTTTGGACGGCCTCCAGGGCGTTGGGTGTCCCGATCACGCCCATGACGCGCAACAAGGCGCACTTGGCCGAAATCGGTGTGGTCATCAAGTGCGGCAGCAACTGGTTGGCGCACGCGGCCTTGTCCGGAATCCGGGCGCAGGCCGATTCCAACGCCGCCTGCACGACGGCGACCTCGTCGTCAGACTTGGCCTTGTTCAATGCGCTGGTCAGGAGGTTCAAGTTCTCGAGGCCGACGGTTTCGCCCAGCGCCTTGATGCCAGCAGCACGGGTCTTGGCATCCGTTTCATTGGCCGCCTTGGTCATTTCGGGGATGGCGGCCGCCACGCGCCGCTGGCCGGCCAGCTCGATCAACGCGAGCCGGGTGCTGCCTGTGGTTCGCGGCAGGCGGGCGGCCAGTTGCGCATCGGCCTCGGTGCTGGACCAGCCAGCCAGTGCGGCCTTCGCTGCGCCCGCCAGATCGGCATCACTCTCAGCCAAGGCATCCAGCAACAGCGGCAACGCCGACGCATCGCCCAGACGGACCATGATCTCGATGGCCACCAGCTTCAATTCCTTGGAGCCGGTCCGAACCACGCCAATCACTGCCGGCATCACCGCGTCGTCGTTACGATCCGCCAACGCCAGCAACAAGGGCACCCGGCGCTCCAGAGCGGCTTTGCCCAACTCGGCCCGCAACGCCTCGGTGACCGCGCGCCCGGGCAGTTCGCGGGCGGTGCGCAGCCCGATGGTGAACAGGGCCTTGTCCGTGGAACGCAACGTCTCGACCAGCAGCGGCAGTCCGTCGGATTGCCGCGCCAGGATTGCTCCCCGGGTCGCCTCGAGCACGCGTTGCCGGGGCACTTCGGCCTGGCGGACGGTTTCGTAAAGCTTGACCGCCTTGGCGAACTTCCTTTCCGCCACGTAATGCTCGGCGCAAAGGATGCAACCCTGTGCCACGGCGGAGCGGACGCCGACCGGTGCTCTGCCGAGGGCCTTCTGTAAGGCCCCCGCGGCGCTGTCGCCACCGATCCGGCCCAGGGCGATGGCCGCCGCTTCCGCCACGTCCGCATCCGTGTCCTTAAGCTTTGTCTCCAGCAAGTTTACCGCGCGGGTATCGCGGCGCACCCCGATGGAATTGATCACGCCGATGAGCAAACGGCCTTGCAGTTTTCGTGCGGCATCGCGCAGGGCCTCGTCGGCGGCCCGGCCTGGAATGACTTCCAGAGCAATGCGGGACCAGGAAGCCAGGTCCTGGTCCGCCAACAACGGTGCCAACACAGGAACCGCCTCCGGCCCGCCATAAATGGCCAGCTCCTTGCAGGCCATGGCCTTGTCCCCGGGCGCCGCGTCCGACTGGAGGACACCGATTGCCTTGCGCGCTTTCTCAGCGGAGGAAGTTTGGTTCTCAGCGGCCATCGCAACGCCCGCCATGAAGCACAACGCGAGAAACCCGGTGAAGTAATGCAGCTTGAATTTCATAAGTCCCTTTTCTTGTTTCGGCATTTCGTGGCGTGATTTCAACTCCTCCAGGGTTCCCGCAGTGCCTCGGAGCGCAACCGGTTGGCTTCCGCATCTCCGACGAACTCATTTTTCGCCGGGTCATACTTGACCTTGCGGTTCAGGAACAAAGCGATGTTCGCCGCGTGACAGGTCACGTGCGACCAGCAGGCCGCGTCGGCATCGGCGCGGGTCTTGCCCCGCGTGCGCACGCAGTTGAGAAAATCGCGCACGTGGAAGTTCGCCGGGTAACCGGCAATCCGGGGACGCGGTCCGGCAATCAGCGTGGTGGGGTTGGCCACCATCTCACCGTTGTCGCCGGTTTCCACCCAGCCGGAGTCGCCCTCGAAACGCACCGGACAGGACCCGAGCGGCAGCCAGCCGTCGTTGCGCATGACCAGCTTCACACCGTTCGCGTAGCGTGCGTGCAGTTCCTTCCCTTCGGGCCAGTATTCGACCGCCGCCGTGTTGTCGGCGTTGTTGGCCCATTGGCAAAGGTCCACGCAATGCGAACCCCATTCCAAACAACCGCCGCCCCCGAAACCGCCCACAAAGCCCCCGCCTTTCTCGAAGTGGAAAGCGTTCAAGAGCTTCTTGTTGTAGGGCCGCCAGGCGGCGGGTCCGAGATACAAATCCCAATCCACCTGATCCTTGGGAGGTTCCGGCTCGGCCGGCAGCCAGCCGCTCATAATGGTGGTGAGGCCCATGGGATGCGCGTGCAACGCCTGGAGTCTTCCCAGCTTGCCGCGCTGGGCTAGTTCGCAGGCCAGCGCGAAATTCGGCAGGCTGCGTCGCTGCGTGCCGGCCTGGAACACCCGCCCCGTCCGCCGAAATGTCTCCGCCAGCGCGAAGCTCTGCGCGATGTTGCGGGTGCAGGGTTTCTCGCAATACACATCCTTGCCGGCCTCGGCGGCCAGCATCGAGGCGGTTGCGTGCCAGTTCGGCCCCGTGGCAATGAGCACCGCGTCAATGTCCGGGCGCGCCAGCAGTTCGTGCATGTCCCGGTACATCGCGCAGTCCTGGTTGCCATATCGCGTATCGGCTTTCTTCTTCACGGCGAGCCGCCGCTCAGCCCGCACGTCGCAAATCGCTACAAACTGCACGCCCGGCTCCGGCAGGAAACAATCCAGCACATAATTGCCGCGGTTGCCGATGCCGATGGCGCCCAGCACGATGCGCTCGCTGGGAGCGACCGCGCCATCGCGGCCCAAAGCCCGGGCGGGAACGAACTGCGGCAGGGCGATCGCCGTGCCCGCCATGAGGCCCGCTTGTTTCAGGAACGTTCTGCGACTGACTGCTTTCGAGGTTTGGTTTGCTTGCTTCATAGTGACTCCATGGGTGCCGTAGGCGGGAGCTTTGCCGTCCCCTGGCATCGCCCCGGTTTCATTTGCACCAAACTGAACCGGCCAGCGACGGCGTCAAGCCCGGAATCCTTCTCTCGCCCGTCTGCCGCCACCCGATTTCGTCCCGGGACGCAGTCATTTGGCGTCGCGCGTCGCTCCACACGCGCTTCAAACTTTACTTGTGAGCTGCTTTGTTCGATAAGCCCGGCGGCATGCCAAAACGAGAAATTCGCCACCCGGACAAGGAGCAAAGCACCGGCGCGTATTCCGCCGCGGTGGAAATGGACGGCTGGGTTTATGTCAGCGGCGTCGGCCCGGTGGATCCGAAAACCGGGCAGGCAGTGCGCGGGAGCATCGAGGAGGAAACCCTCCATACCCTGAACCAGATGCAACGCGTCCTTGAAGCCGCCGGCTGCACGCTCGACGACGTCGTCAAATGCACCGTGCATCTGGCGGACATCGAGGACTTCGACCGCTTCAACGCCACCTACCGGGCCTTCTTCAAGGACGTGGCCGTGCTGCCCGCGCGGACCACCGTGCAATCCGTCCTGTGGAACGCGATCAAGGTGGAACTGGATTGCGTGGCGCGGAAACCGGGAAACTGCTTGACAACCAGCGCGCTTGGAATACTGTATGCATATACAGTATGACGGCTTTGACGCGCAAGCAGCAGCAGATTCTGGATTTCATCCTGAAGGCGCAGCGGACCGACGGCACGACGCCGACCTATCAGGACATCGCCGACCAGTTCGGCTTTCGCAGCCTCAATTCCGTGACCAGCCACATCCAGCTCTTGCGGCAAAAGGGCTGTCTCACTTCGGAACCCGGCAAGGCGCGGACTCTGCGCGTCACCTCGCCGCTGACCAGGCTCCGCAGCCGCATCGTGGACATCCCGCTCTTTGGCGCCATCCCGGCCGGGTTGCCCCAAACCCGCGACCAGGATGCCGAGGGATGCATCTCCGTGGACGTCGCGAGCCTCGGCTACAAACCCACGCGCAACGCCTTCGCCCTGCGGGTGACGGGCGATTCCATGATCGGCCGGCATATTCTCGATGGTGATTTCGTCGTGTTGGAACACGGCCCGGAACCGCGCCACGGCCAGATCGTCGCCGCGTTGATTGACGGCGAGAGCACCTTGAAAACCTACGTCGTGAAAAACGGCAAACCGTATCTGCGCGCCGAGAATCCCAAGTATCCCGATCTCATCCCGGCGCAGGAGTTGATGATTCAGGGCGTGTTCAAGGCGCTCATCCGCAAAGCGAAGGATTAACAGCCTCGGACAGGGTTTGTCCCATGCCATCGGTTAGGAGTTGTTCATGCGGACCATCGTTCATCTGGACGCCGATGCCTTCTTCGCCTCCGTGGAGCAGGCGGCCGATGCGCGGTTGCGGGGCAAACCCATCGCCGTCGGCGGCGAGAGCCGGGGCATCATCGCCTCGGCGTCTTATGAAGCACGGAAGTTTGGCGTTTACACACCGATGCCCACCGCTCGGGCGCGCAAGCTGTGTCCGAAACTCATCGTGCTGCCCGGCGATTACGAGCGTTACGAGCAGTTCTCGAACTGGATGTTCGGCTACGCCTACGACTTCACGCCGGACGTGGAGCAAACCTCGATTGACGAGGGCTATTTCGACATCACGGCCAACCGCAGCAAACCGCCCGTTGAAATTGCCCTCACGATCAGCCAGGCCATCCGGCAATCGCTCAAGATCACCGTCAGCGAGGGGCTCGCCTCGAACAAGCTCGTCAGCCAGATTGCCTCCAAGCTGAACAAACCCGCCGCCTTTCAAACTGTGCCCGCCGGCCAGGAAAAACAATTCCTCCACCCGCTGCCGAACCGCTGGTTGCCGGGCATCGGCCCGAAGACCGCCGGACGCCTCAACGTGGCGGGCTTGGCCCAGATCGGTCAGATTGCCGCCATGCCGGTGGACCTGCTTGCCTTGCTGCTCGGTCAGCAGGCGCCCGCTCTGCGCCAGTTCGCCAACGGCATTGACGAACGTCCGTTGATCCCCGCGCGCGCCCCGCAAAAAAGTTACAGCCAGCAGGAGACGTTCGCCGAGGATGTCACCGACGAGGAATACGTCGAAGCTGTGCTGCGGCGCATGGCGGATAAACTCTTTGCCGACGTGCGCGCGGAAGGCCGCAGCGTGCGCACGTTGACCGTGAAGGTGCGTTACAACGACCGCGACGAAAATCAACGCGCCGAAAGCCTGCGCGAACCGACCGATCTGGAGACGGACGTCTATGGCCGCCTGCGCGGCTTGCTGCGCCAGGCGTGGCAGCGGCGCGTGAGTTTGCGGATGGTGTCGCTGAAACTCTCGAACGTGTATGACGGCGTGTTCCGCGGCGAACTGCCACTGGAAGCCCATCAAATCCATCACGCCGCCCGTGAGCGGTTGGCCGCAGTGTTGGATGAGTTGCGCCGCGCCAAAGGCTGGTCGGTCGTGCTGCGCGGACATGATTTTCGATTGCGCGATGAGCCGGTGAGTCTGGCGAACGCGCCTCGGTTCAGCGAGTCGGGTATGCAGGATGATCGCACCGTTCTCCCTCACCCGCATCAGTTTGTCCTTTCCCACGAACCCTCACCCGACCTTCGGCCACCCTCTCCCGCTCCCGCGGGCGAGGGACAAGGCCCTCTCCCGCTGGGAGAGGGAGAATCGTTCACCGTCGCTGGTAAATGTCATGAGTCGGAGATGGCCGGAAAATGCAGTGCGGACAAGGACGCACGCTGGCTGTCTCCCTCTCCCAGCGGGAGAGGGATAAAGGTTGGGGGAGAATCTGGCAATGAGCTGCAATGCCCGTTTTCATCAACCTCGCACCCCTTACCCCTCACCCCGACCCTCTCCCCCGGGGAGAGGGAGAATCAGCCACCGACTCCCGTTACGTCGCGTGACGGAGAGAACCTCAACGACTCACGGTTAAGAATGGAATCACCATCGCTGTCTCCCTCTCCCAGCGGGAGAGGGATCAAGGGTGGGGGAGAGTCGCACGACCGTTCAGCGCAGCAGTATCGCCGACAACCTCAAATCACATGTTACATTCCTCTCCGCGTCCGCAGTCACTACACGTTTCTGGACTCGACGCTTTCGCCCACGGCCATTGTCAACCTCGCCAGGCAACACGGCCTGCCCGCGATTGCCCTGACCGACCTCGGCAATTTGCACGGTGCGGTCGAGTTTGCCGAAGCGGCAAAGAAAGCCGGCATCAAACCCATCTTCGGCGTCGAGTTGAACGTGAGCGGTCATCCACTGCTGCTCTACGTCGAATCCGCGCGTGGTTATCATAACCTGAACCGGCTGCTCTCGAAAAAAGCCGAAGGTGGAATGAAACATGAAGAAACCGCCGTGGCCGCGCGGCAGCGGGCGCCGATTGCCCCCGCGTTTCTGCGGCAACATGCCGGATGGCTGGAGGGCTTGATGGCGGTAAGTTCAGACCCGCGGTTGGCGGAACTTTTCCCCGAACGTTTTTATCAATTGGCAACCAGTCCCCTCACCCCGGCCCTCTCCCCAAGGGAGAGGGAGAATCATTCGCCGACACCCGTTACGTCGTGTGACGGAGAAAACTTCAACGACTCACGGTTAAGAACGGAAACACCATTGCTGTCTCCCTCTCCCAGCGGGAGAGGGATCAAGGGTGAGGGAGAATGGTTCAACAACCCGTCACCTCCCAGACTGGTCGCCTGCCCGCCGATCCACTACGCCCAGCCCGGTGACCGGTTGAAATACGACATCCTCCAATCCATCCGCACGCGCACGCTGCTGCGCCAGGAACATCCGGAGAAACGCAAAGGCGGACGTCTGCATTTCCGCCCGCCGACGGAAATGGCCGCCGCCTGTCCCGAGCATCCTGAATGGCTCGCACATTCGCTGGAGATCGCCGAGCGCTGCCATTTTGAAATGCCCTTCGGCAAACCGCAGTTTCCCGCGTTCGTGCCGCCGGACGGTTCGACCGCGCGCGAGTTTCTTCATAAGCTTGTGCTCGATGGTGCGCGGCGCCGCTATCGTCCCGCGCAACTTCCAACCATCACGCCTCAACTTCAGCAGGAGTTGACCATCATCGCCGCCGTCAGCTACGAGGAATACTTCCTGGTCGTCTGGAACATCCTGCAAGACTGCCGCGCGCATGGCATCGAGTGGATCACCCGCGGCAGCGCGGCGGATTCGCTCGTGTGCTATTGCCTCGGCATTTCCGATGTCTGCCCCATCCGCTTCGGCCTCTACTTCCGCCGGTTCCTCAACGAGGAACGCATGGCGCTCAACAAGCTGCCGGACATTGACATTGATTTCCCGCACGACCGCAAAGACGACGTGGTGGACCTGATCTTCGCCAAGTATGGTCGCGAACATTGCGCGGTGGTGGGCGGGTTCTCGACGTTCCAGGCGCGCAGCGCGTTTGCCGACGTGGCGAAAGTCCTCGGCGTGGCGGAGCGCGAAGTGCGCCGATTCACCGAACATTTTCCGTGGAGCTTCGGCGGCGGCTGGGTGCCGGATGAACCCACCCCCAGCGGCGGGGCGAAGTTGCGCGAACTGCTTGCCGCCAGTCCGGAGAATCGCGACCTGCCGCTGGATGAAGAACCGTTCAAGACCGCGCTCGACATGGCCGAGTTCCTCGACGGCGCCCCGCGCAATCCGAAGATGCATCCCTGTGGCGTGGTCCTCTCGCGCCAGCCGATGCATGAACTGACGCCGACGTTCATTTCGAACAAAGGCTATCCCACGACGCACTATGACATGGACGCGGTGGAGGTGATCGGCCTGGTGAAAATTGACGTGCTGGCCCAAGGCGGCCTGGCGGTGATGCGCGATGTGAAGACAATGCTGGCACGACGGGACGTGGCCGTGGATTTGGAACGGTGCGTGATGGTTGGGGCGGAACAAGCAGGTGGGCAGGTGGGAAAGTCGGAAAGTGAGCAGGGGAAGAGAGAGGAAAAGGAAAAAGGCAGAAAAGGGGCTGATGCCTCGGTGGCTTCAGATAAAGAATTCGTGCAGGATGATCAAACCGTTCTCTCTCCTCACGAACCGTCGCCCTGTAACGCCGACTTTCCAGTCGGCTCGCCCCGTGGAGTATTCCGCCGAGAGTCCGCAGCGCTCAACCCGGGCTTTGCTCCACCGGGCAAGGATGCCGGTTGGAAAACCGGCGTTACGCCCTTCCCATGCGGTTCAAGGGATCAGTGCATGAGCTCTAGCTCGGGGAATTCTCACCCCGGCCCTGTTCCGTCCACCTTCGCTGCGCTGCGGCGCGACCAAGTCAATCGCGTCGAAGCCCAAGGCGAAGACCGGGCGCTGGGGGAGGGGAATCGCACACCACGCCAATGCAGTTGGCCTTCCATTGAGGCTGCAACGCTCGAGTCTTGAAGGAGGCACGCCGCCAGCGTTCAACCGCCCGTTGTTGAGCTTGAGCGAGTGCGCGAAGTAACCGGTTGGTGATGTCACCCGTCTGGATAGATGGACTTTTCCGTGGCGGATGCAGGTTCGGGGCGTAGTCCGAAGGACAGGCAACCATGGCGACGCTTTGTCAGATCGGTGAGGACGGTTCGATGACGGGGCGATGGGAACTCGGCTCGCAACCGTTCGTGGTAGGGCGGGATGAGACGGCGGATTTGCATGTCGAGGACGAAACCGCGTCGCGTCGCCATGCCGTGATCTTGCGCGAAGGCAACCATTACGTCATCGAGGACTTGGGGTCGCAGAATGGCACATGGGTGGACGGGCGACGCCTGTTCAGCGCGCGGCTAAGTCACAATGCCCAGATCCTGATCGGGCGGACCAGGTTCGCTTTCTTCGATCCTCCGGCCACCGCCATCACTGTGGTGCAGACACCACAGCGATTGACCGGGTCTGAAGTTCCAGTTCCACCCGCCGCACCGCCGCCCCAGGCGACAGACCGTCGCGAGGCGGGCGCGGCGAAACGGCGCTGAACCTCCTTTCGTTTCGCGGGTTACGCGAGGCCCGATTTCCTGTAACCTTCGGCGGATTTTTCTTCTGTAACGGGTGGAATGAGAACAATGATGGCAACCTCGATGTTCGGCATGATAGGCATTTCTGAACTTCTGATCCTCCTTGCGATCATCGCCGTGTTTCTGGCGGTGGTGGGAGGAGTCGTGGTCCTCGCGCTTTGGTTGAACCGTCGCCAAGGCAAGCCCGTCGCTCCCACTCCCCAAGTTCCATCTGCGCCGGCCACCCGGCGGCTCTGTCCGCAGTGCGGGCAGGAGATGGCTGCGGACGCACCCCAGGGCCTCTGCCCAAACTGCCTGATGAAAGTTGCCATGGGCAGCGAGACTGGCAATCCGGGTGCCGCTCCGGTCGAACGGCAGCCCGCCCCGCTTCCCGAGGAAATGGCGAAGCACTTCCCTCAGTTCGAAATCCTGACGCTGTTGGGCCAGGGCGGCATGGGTGCAGTCTATAAGGCGCGGCAACCTGCGCTGGACCGCTTTGTGGCCTTGAAGGTTTTGCCCGCGCATGCAGCGGCGGACGCGGGCTTCGCCGAGCGGTTCAATCGCGAAGCGCGCGCACTGGCGAAGCTGAATCACCCGAACATCGTGGCGGTTTATGAATTCGGCCAGGCAGACGGACTGCATTACTTGATCATGGAATTCGTGGACGGCCCGAATCTGCGGCAGGTCGAGCAGGCCGGCCGGCTCACGCCCGAGCAGGCGCTGGAGATCGTGCCGCAAATCTGCGAGGCGCTCCAATTCGCCCACAACGAAGGCGTCGTCCACCGCGACATCAAGCCGGAGAACATTCTGCTCGACAAAAAAGGCCGCGTGAAGATCACCGACTTCGGCATCGCCAAGCTTGTGGGCGTGCCGGCAGGAAAGGTTTCGCTGACCGGTGCAAAGGACGTGCTGGGCACGCCGCATTACATGGCGCCGGAGCAGGTGGAGAAGCCGGCCACGGTGGATCATCGGGCAGACATTTATTCGCTGGGCGTGGTGTTCTACGAACTGCTCACGGGCGAGCTGCCGCTGGGCAAATTCCAGCCGCCGTCGAAGAAGGTTCAAGTGGACGTGCGGTTGGACGAAGTCGTCCTGCACGCGTTGGAGAAGGAGCCGCAGCGCCGGTATCAGCAGGCGAGTCAGGTGAAGACGGATGTGGAGACGATTGCCCACACCGCGCCACCATCCTCCACCGTCAGTCCGGCGGTACTCCAGCGAAGGCATGGGTTGAGAGTGAAGTCCATCGTGTTGTTTGTCGCGTCGGCGTGCTTCCTTGTCGCCAGCCTGTTGTTCGCGTGGTCGGGGAACGGAACCGCCGCAATGCTCAGCGTTGGCGCCATGATCGGACTTGGTTTCGCGGGCTATGGTAATCTCCGCGCGGCGTCGGCGCTGGATGCTCCGCTCAGCCCACCTGTGTCTGCACAGGTGATCGCAGCCGTCCGCCAGCAGGTCAAAGGCCCGGCAAGTTGGCTGGTGGCCACGGGGATTCTGAACTGGATTGCCATTCCGCTGATTGTCTTGGTCACGGCGGCCATTGTGTCTGGCAAGGGAGTCGTGGTCTTCACTTTGCCCACGTTGCTGGCCATGATCCTGAGCAGCGTGATCATCCTTGCCGGGCTTAGGATGAAGCGGCTCGAAGCCTATCCGCTGGCCCTCATCGGCAGCATTCTCGCGATGCTCGTCACGCCCGGAAACCTCATCGGCCTACCGGTGGGGATCTGGTCGCTGGTGGTGTTGTGTCGCCGCGAGGTTCGCGAAGCGTTTGACAAGGGGTATTCGCCGTTGTCGGCAGAAGCGCCGCCGCCCGCCCGCGGCGGCGGCGCGTGGAAAGTGGCCGCGGTGATCGTTGCCGCGATCCTGTTGCTCCTGGCCATTCCGATCGGCGCGATTCTCCTTTCGATTGGCCTTCCCGCGTTTCTGAAAGCTCGTGAGCGGGCGCGGATCGTTCAGGGCGAGGTCATTTCTGAAGTGCCGATCACGCCCCCCCTGTCCGTCAGTTTCAGCCCGGTGCGGGAGGTGCTCCTAAACGACCTGGACGAATCGCGTGGCAACGAGGCGTTGAGTTTCGCGAGCGGGCAACTGCTCTCCTTCGCTCCCGACTTCGGACAGCAATCCGCCGAGGCGCGTGCGGTGTGGTTGGACAAGAACCACATTGATTTGCTGGTGGATTATGCACGCGGTCAATGGGCGCTCGTCAGCCGGGGACTGCAATTTCGCGACCTGCACATCGCGGCCTGGGATGCGCCGCAAATCGGTTTCGGCGGACAATGGCCCGACACCGAAGTCTTGGAAACACGTGAAACCCGTGAAGGGACGTTATACCTGCTGCCCACCAACGCCCAACCGCCCCTGACCTTTACCTTCCGCACCGCAAACGGCGACCACGGCGTGCTGCAAATCACCGGTCTGTTCACCAACGAGCCGCGCGGCATGAAGTTGCGCTACAAGCTGGCGCAACTGCCCGGCGGCGGTGGCGGAGAAGGAGGCGTGGCTTCAGCAGGCCAGAACGCACAGCGCAAGTTCGTGCGGCTCGTGGTGGGTACCACAGCGATGACCTTCGAGGGTCAGCCGACGAGTTGGGAGGGCGTCGGCGCGTTGGTGGCCAAAGTGCCGGACCGAAATAGCACGGTCCTGGAAGTTGCCGTCACGTCCGACCAGATCACCGTGGCACAACAGAACGAGTGGTTTCAGAGGGCCATTGCGCTGGCCCGGCAGCACGGGTTTGAGTACGCCAGCTTCATCGGGATCCAACCGCCCGGCTCGAAAGGGACTTCCGACCTGACCAGCAAGTCACCAGATGAAAAAGACGGTCCTGTCTCTGGCTCCTTGCGCGAGGCCGTGCTTCACTCCCTAACCGCGCAACGGCCGATTCGCCTGTTGGACCTGGACCGTGGCGAGGAGATCGAACTGCCCGCGGAACGGGAGAAGGGGACCGAAGAACAATTCTTCCATTGGATCGCGGAACACGGTGTGGACTTGATGGCCCAAGGCCATCGGACAAGCTGGACGCTCACGACCTCGCTGAAGCTGGCATCGCTGGAGGAAACCTCGTGGCCGCTCGCCACGCCGACGACTTTGCGCGAAGCCCTGACGACCGGCACAAATGCCCTCCGACGGGAAGACATCGTGTTCGGCTATGATCAATATCGCCTCGACCAGAGCGCGGCCCTGCCACTCACGTTCGCGTTTGAAACACGTCAAGGCGGGCTGGGTGTCTTGCAGATCACGAGCTTCGAGGAGGGGCCACCCGCAGTCAGATTGCGCTACAAATTCGCCTCAAACCAACCCGAGCCTGCTCAGGCTGGAAAACCGTGAGTTCCGTTGCCGCCGTTTGACCCTGAGTGAATCAAGGGTGAGTGAATCAAGCGTTGCCAAAGCCTCGCGGCACCGATTGAATCAGCGGCAGTTCACAACGCAAATGACGATGAAGCCAAAGCCGTTGCTCCCTTTTGTTGCCCTCCTGGGTTCGGTGTTCCTGTCGGGTTGCGCCCAGGCCCAGAGCGACACGGAGCGCTTCAAGAGCCGGTTGATCTTTCCGCCGCAAGCCAAGCACGTTCACAGCAGTTCCATCGTCGAGTGTCCGAACGGCGATCTGCTGGCAGTCTGGTTTCACGGCTCCGGCGAGCGCACGGCCAACGACGTGGTGATCCAAGGCTCCAGACTGAAGCAAGGCGCGGCGAAGTGGGACGACGTGTTCCTCGCCGCCGACACGCCCGGCCTGCCCGATTGCAACCCGGTGGTGTTTCTCGATGGTCGCCAGCGGCTCTGGCTGGTGTGGCCGGTCGTGCGGGTGAATCGTTGGGAGCAGTCGCTCCTGAAATACCGCGTGAGCACGGATTACACCGGCGACGGCCCGCCGCGCTGGCACTGGCAGGACGTGATTCTGATCCAGCCGGGCGACGACTTTTCGGACCAGTTGCGCGCGGGTTTCAAGAACCTGGGGTTTGAACAGGCCATGTGGGGTGAGTACGCCCGGCCCTACGATGAGTTGCTGGTGGAAGCCGCCCGCGATCCGGTGAAACGCGACATCGGTTGGATGCCCCGGGCCAGGCCATTGCGCATCATCGAGGGCGCTCACGCCGGGCGACTGTTGCTGCCGCTCTACTCGGATGGTTTCAATATTTCCCTCATGGCCATCTCGGATGATGACGGGGACAACTGGCGCGCCAGCAAGCCGATGGTCGGGTTGGGCAACATTCAACCGACGCTGGCCCGCCGGAAGGACGGGACGATTGTCGCCTTTATGCGCGACGGCGGCGAAGCACCCAAGCGCGTCATGGTGAGCGAATCCAAGGACGACGGCGAAACGTGGTCCGTGGCGCGGGATACCGATCTGCCCAACCCGAGCAGCAGCCTGGCGCTGGTGAACCTCTCGGATGGTCGTTGGCTGCTGGTGCTGAACG